>CAZSBG010000136.1:0-16175 GCA_964605145.1 uncultured Cytophagia bacterium
TACTGAATTCGGAATTAAGCACCATTCAGGCTACCTGGATTCCTTAATGCATTACTATGAATAATCCAGGTTAGAAATAATTCATCAACGACTGGATAATATTTTGGCATTTATACCAATGTATTGGCAAAATTGCCAAAGCCGACCTAATTCAAATCATTTTAAGTCCTTTCTGTCAATAACTCTAACAGTTCTTTGAAGTCGGGCTGTATTTCCATAATATTGCCTTCTCAAATATTCTACGGCCGCTATTCTTTCTTCAGACGATTTGCTTCGCCAATAAACCAGATCACTTATAATTGAGCTTTTTGAATGTTCATTTAATCTAAATTTTTTAACGACTTTTTGAATCATATTTTTATCCATATTCAATTACAAAATAACAAATATTATTTTTTCATATCTCAATACCTGTCGCCAAAATTTCTTTCACAAACGGATCGTCTTCGGTAAAATCTTCCGTGCGATAAGGAAGAACCTCAAGATCGGAACTTGTAGACACTTTGACCAATCTTATTCTATCTCTATCCACCATCCTATCTCCAATGAAAATGTCGGAAACAATCGCTAAATCGATATCACTCCACTCAGAATAATTACCACGGGCGTAGCTACCAAATAAGATAGCGCGTTTTACCGGCACACCATTTTCTTGTAAATTATCAATGAATTTTTTTATGGTGTGTTTAACTTTATCTGGGATATTAGCCATTTGTAATGTACCTTTATTTCTTCAAAATATTTAGTTGTAAAAGATTTCGTGCATTGTTTATAAAATTGAAATTTAAAAGTTGGGTATCTTGCATCGATGTGGAAATCGTTTGCTTTATCAAGAAGCAGTCTTTGTTCTGTGGTTAATTCCAAATTTACAAGATCAGCTAATTTTAATAAGTTATGTATCTTCGGAGGAGTCTGATTATTCGTTTTATAAACAAACAATGCCTTTAAAACTTTTTCCAGCACTAAATGACCGATGAATAAACACCAGTCGTATTTTCCGGACTCGAACAAACTTTCAGCCACGTCCAAATCGTGTTCCGCGCTATCGAGCCAATATTTTATGTGCTCATTTATATTCATTAAAAACCATATCGTAGAGAATATTTTGATTCGGAATAAATATACAAATTAATTCACTGGAATGCAATACATAATTCAAATGACTCAAACATCATTGATCATTTTTTCAATTCATTCGGCTCAATGCCATACGCTTTCATTTTCACGAAAAAATTCTTCACGTGCATGCCGGCAATCTGCGCAGCCTGGGTGATGTTTCCGCCTGAGGTGCGCAGGCAATCGATGATGTATTGCCGCTCGAAATCTTCCAGCACGCGCTGCTTGGCCAGGCGAAACGAAGCCGGGTGGGCTTTGCCGCTTTTATGAATTGCGGACGGTAAAATATTGGGCGGCAGATGGTGAACATCCACCAAATATCCTTCGGATAAAACCACAGCGCGCTGAATGATGTTCACCAATTCCCGAATGTTGCCGGGATAGTCGTAAGCAGCGAGGATATTCGTTGCGGCCTGCGATAGCGTCAAATTCGGGCTGCCCTGCTTTTCGCCAAATAAATGAAGGTAATGATGCGCGATGAGAATCACATCTGTTTTTCGCTCGCGCAGGGGAGGTAATTGAATATCGATCACGTTGAGCCGATAGTACACTTCCTCCCTGAAATTTCCCTCCCGAATCAACTCCCGTAAATCGCGGCTGCTGGCTGCCACAACGCGGACGTCGCAGTGGCGGATTTCCGTGCTGCCGACGCGGGCGTATTCGCCGGTTTGCAGTACTCGCAGCAATCGCACTTGCAGCGCCGGACTCATATCGCTTATTTCATCCAAAAAGATGGTGCCGCCATTGGCGCGTTCGAACCAGCCGGCTTTGTCCGCCACAGCCCCGGTGAATGCGCCGCGCACGTGGCCGAATAGCTCGGATTCCAGCAGTTGCTCAGGAATGGCGCCGCAATTGACAGGGATGAACGGTTTGTCCCTTCGATGGCTGTTGTAGTGTAATGCTTCGGCAATGAGTTCCTTGCCGGTGCCGCTCTCGCCCTGGATTAGGACGGTAGCATCGGAATCCGCGATCCGGGACACCAGCCTCAGAATTTCCACCATTTTGGGATGATGACCGATGATGGAGTCGAACTGATATTTTCCCCGCAATTCATTTTCAAGCTGGTTCTTTCGATTCAGCAATTGCTTGCGGGAAAGGCACTGATGCGCCGCAAGAGAGATATATTCTGTGAATTCATGAACGAAGTGAAATGTTTCCGGTATATGAACAATTTTTTAAATTGCAAGATAAAAATAAGTTATTGCGTGAATACGACCAATTTTCAAAAGATCTTCCAACCCCACGAGGTTCATTTTTTTCCGAATTATCTTAAACCGCAGCGACGTCTTCCATCACGCCGGCCACCAACAATGGAATCATAATTTCGTGATGCCCGGTGAATTGATAACCCGTTCCTCCGGTCTGGGTGGGACGTGTCACCACATTCACATGGGGACGGTAATGGCGGAGCATGTCGAAATTTGCGGTGGTAAATCCGTGGGCGTTGTGACCTAAATTCCGGGCAACGGTGAGCGCTTTGAGGAAAACTTCAGGCAGGATGACAGCAGAACCGAAATTGAGCACCACGCTTCCCGGCTTTAGTTTTGCCACCTGGGCGGCGAAAATCTTGAAATCGCGATGGCTGAGTTCCCCTACTGTGGCGCCATTCGTGCTCGGATGCTGATGAATGATATCAGTGCCAATCGCCACATGAACGGTCACCGGCACTTCATATTTGTAGCCGCTGGCAAGCACACTCAAATGAACGTTTTCGCCATTCACCTCCAAAATTCGTTTACCAACAGATTCACCCAGGCCAATTCTCTGCTCGCGCCCGGCTTCCATTGCGGAGTTGAGAAAATCCGCGGTTTCCCGCACCATGCCAAAGCTGCCGTCGTTGAGGGCTTCTGCCACATCTTCAGAAGTGATGCCCCAGTTGGCGATTTCTGTATCGTGAATGATGCCGGCGCCATTCAGCGCCAACGCGTTAACGATGCCTTCCTCCATCAACTGGATAATCAGCGGGCTGAGACCGCATTTGATGACATGCGCGCCCATCATGGCAATAACCTGCTTTTTTGTTTGATGGGCTTCTACTATTCTCCTGACGAGCGCTTTAAAATCAGCGCCGATAAGGATATCCGGCAGAGATGAGATAAATTCTGAAAGAGTTGTTCCTTTTTTATAAGGGCTGGCAAATTTAGCGATTTCAACTTTGCTGGGTCGGTCTTTTATGGAGTAGGTTCTTATTTTGGTGAGGTCAACTTCATCGTAATTGGGCATTTTTCGGCTTTTTCACTCCTTTCATTTCTCTCAGTTCCGCGGTGATATATCCAATTATAATCTTGCTTTTCATCTGCACCGGTATTTTTCGTTCGTCATCAGTGAGCCACACCAGTAGCCTGCCTTTGTGTTTAAAAAGTCCGCTTGCGCGAATGACCGGCTCTACCACCACACAGTCGAATTCACCGGCATCCACTTTCAGGCGTTCTTTTTTGTGAACCTTCACTTCCAGGGGATACAGCTTATTGTCCGCATGATTATCGATGAAATGTGATTCCCCCACCTTAAAATCTTTCGTGCGGATGAAGTAAAACGAAGTGAGAATATCCTGAACGCATGGCGGAATTCGCAGGCTGTCTTTTTTATTGGTCACAGCCCAGCCATTGGCCTGATCGTACTCCACCAATTGTTCCGCGCGGTATTTGCCCTCGCGAAGTTTTTTATTGAACTGCCATGTGAACAATCCATCTTTGTCCATATACGACTCGACCCGGTCGCGAACCTTGTAAAACGCAGAAAAGAAATTGCTGGATTTCGCTTCAGTGACAATCTTATAGCTTTTGTTTCCGCGAACCTTCACCTCTTCCGGGATGCCCATGGTGGCGGTACCGGCTTTGATTATTCCGTAGCGAATGGTGAACGTTAATTTCTCCCCAACCTGAAACGCATGATTGGGAACCACGCGTTCGATGGATTGCGTGGCGTCGAACCAGGCAAATTTGTCTTTTTTGAGATTCACCGGTAGTTTGATTTTATTCAGCGTATCTTCCGGTGTGGGAATAATATAATTATCATTCTCCAAAATATCTTCATCGTCAGAAATTTCTTTTATGGAATCCAGCGGCAATACTTCAGGTGAAAATGCAAGCGAATCATCGCGGCTCACCTTTTTTGAAACCGGCTTTATATAAATTGCTTTTCTTTCTCTGAGCGAATCCTGTTTTGTTTTTTTTATTTCCTGGGCATTGCCCGTATAAAATAGACCTAACAACAGTAATATCGAAACAGGAACCACCGCTAAATCCAAACTGAGCCTGAAACTTTTTTTAAACATTTCCATCACAATCATCCTACACCTTTAACTTAGTTTTTGCCATATTCGCAGCCTGCTCAACCGAAATTGAATCCATACAGTTAAAGTGCTCACACTTTTCCTCTGAACACTTATCGCATGATGCAACCTCCGGCATCAGAACAGAATCATGGAGTCGCCCGTAAGGTCCCCACCGCTGCGGCAGACAGGGAACGAGGGGACAGTAAAATCCAATCACTTCGGTACCCACAGCCACAGCAATGTGCAACGGGCCGGTGCTGTTGGCCACAAACAATTGAGACATTTTAATCAGTGCGGCCAGTTCTTTTATGGAAAAAATCCCCACAGCACGCAGTGGTTTCGATTGCGACCCCCGGTAAACCCTGTCCACAATCTCCCTTTCGTTCGGCCCACCTGTTAATATTACTTTCACGCCGGGCATTTGGTTCAATATATCACACAATTGAGAAAATTTTTCCAGGGGCCAGTCCATTGCCGAGCCACCGCTTCCGGGATGAACCAGCGCTATTTTGTGCTCCGGTTGAGAAATGTTATTCGAAATCAGCCACGCCAGAACCGTATTCCTGGCATTCTTTGGAATGAAAAATGTGTAGTCGATTTTCTCCGGATAAGGGACGTCCAGTTTCTGAAGCATGCGCAGGTTATATTCCAGTTCGTGAAACTGCGCAGTTTTGCGGTGCTCGTACACGCGTTTATTGAAGAGAAATGAATACCAGCGATAGCCGGTTCCCAATCGAACAGGAATTCGAGATGAGTAAATTAACTTAGCGAGATGAAATGTTGGATGAACGATAATGGCAGCTTCGAAACGTTGATCCCGAATCTGGCGGATTAATGATTTACTGCCCGATTTTTTCTGGCATTCCTTTTCATCATAAACAAGAATATCATCCAAATCCGGATGACCTTCAACAATTTCCTTTGTGTAGGGGCGCACCATCATGGTTATGTGACTCTGCGGGAATCGCCCTTTCAGGGCTGAGAGGACCGGGGTGGATAATACCACATCGCCAATGCGGTCTGTGCGGATTACCAATATTTTTTTCAGTTCCAATGGGCCCGATTCTTCCGTGAGTTTGCGTACTCTTAATTTTTCTGGATTTTGTTATCGATGAATAATTTGAGTTGCGGGATGATTCTGTCCAATTCACGATCTATTTCGCCAATCACGCTTCGATAAAATGACTTATTTTCTCCGATGGGATCTTTTACATTCATTTTTTTGGGTTTTTCGTCTTTCAGTGCAAACAGTTTCAGCAGAAAAACATTTTCCTTGTATTTGGGGAAGTGGCGATCGAGGTACTCCTTGTGATGATCTGCCATGGCGATCACCAGATCAGCTTCCGCCATGAATTGTTCTGTGACGCCTCTGGATACGTGATTTGATATATCCACGCCATTTTCTCTGGACACGGCAATGGCGTGCAATGTTGCGGGATTTCCATTTATTCCCAGCGTGCCGGCTGATTTCACGTACAACTGACTTCCATATTCTGGATACAATTTTTTCTTCAACAATCCCTCTGCCATAGGACTGCGGCAACTATTGCCGGAACAGACGAAAAGCACGGTATATTTTTCATGTTCACCCATTTTTGGTTTCATAGACTTTTTTCCCGAGTATTTTTTCGATTTCATATTTTTTAACAGCTCCTTCACGAAATAAAACAGCCTGATTATCTGCAACTGAAAGCACAGTCGACGGCGTACGCGATGGAGTCTCCCCCCCATCTATTATTAAATCGAGTTCATTCCCAAAATACTTTAACACTTCTTTTGCAGAAATGGGATTTTGTCCCCCGGAAATATTTGCGCTTGTCGATGTAATGGGGACACCGGCAGCATTTAACAGATCAAGACAGATTTTATTTCCGGGTATACGCACACCAATGGTGCTACCGGTTCCGGTTAATCCAGAAAGCACATTCGGGCCGGCATTGAAAATCAGTGTCAGCGGTCCCGGCCAGAATTCATCTGCCAATGTCACTGCTACGTCAGGAATTTCTGAGACGATGCTGGCGACCTGCTCCAAATTAGAAGCAATCAACAAAATCGCTTGCGAGGCTTCCCGACCTTTCAGTTCAAAAATTCGCGCCACAGCCTCTGATTTAAATACGCTTGCGCCCAATCCATACACAGTTTCCGTTGGATAACCAATGACACCGCCTTTCAAAATAGCCTCGGCTGCACGGGCAATCTTGTCAGGTTCAGGATTTTTGGGATTTATTTTTAGCATTTTCATAATTCGTTCAGAATCATTTTAGGCAACCGGGAAAAAGCAATACTGAGAAAAAATTCAATATTCCCAAATTGAATATTTCTGTTCCAGAAGATCTTTCTCACCCTGCTTTCCGAAGATTCGGGCGATTCATTCGTCCTGGCCGGATTTTAAACTTGAACACACCGCTTGAAACACAACATCCGCCGCAATCTCTTTCATGCAGCGGAAATGGCCTTCAGGACATTTTTTCGGACCGTGAATATGACAGGGTCGGCAATACAATCCAGCCCTTTCGATGACAACATGTCCTTCACCATAGGGCGAAAAACCGAACGCAGGAACAGTAGGTCCAAATATTGCAATCACCTTTGTGCCGACTGCCACACCGAGATGCATGGGACCGCTATCATTACTGAGCAACACACTGCAGCGCGAAATGAGATACGCTGACTGACGCAGGGAAAACAATCCGGCCGTGTTGTGTACACGTTCATCGAATTTGCAGGCAATGCGTTCACACAATTGCTTATCCTGTTTCCCGCCGATGAGAAAAACGTGCAACGAACTATATTTTTCAATTAACGTTTTAAGGACATCGACAAATCCCTGTTCAGTCCAGCGCTTTGTCGCCCAGATCGAACCTGGGGTGATGGCCACAAATTTTCCGTCAGGGCTGACTTTCACACGGCGAAGATACTTTTCAATATTTGAAATGTCATCTTTATCCGGGTATATCTTTGGCTGATATTTCTTTATCTTTTCATTGCCCAATCGAAGCAGGGACAGGTTTCGCTCCACTTCGTGGATTTTTTCCTGATAAACAACTTTTTCGGTGAACAAAAACGCGCCGGCGCTTCGATCAAATCCAATTCGTTTTTCAATGCCGGCAGCGGCCACGATCAGTGCGCTCCGCAAAGATCGATGCGGCACAATCGCTAAATCGTATTTCTCGCGGCGTAACTGTTTTGCCAATTGAAAACTTTGCCTGAGCCCTCGTTCTTTCCCCTTTTTATCGTAAACGATCACATCCCGCATATTTGGATTATTTTTCAGCACATCGGCTGTCGCCGGAATGGCCAAAAAATCTACTTTTGATTCTGGATATAGGTCCTTAACCGCCTCTATGAGCGGCGTGGCTAAAACGACATCACCGATGAATGCTGTATGAACAATTAAAATTTTTTTCATTGACAATTCGATAAATCATAGACTGGTGGAAGAATCTTTCTTACTTTTTTTCTTGATTTCACGGGAATCAGGAGGTGGTGTTTTCCAGCGGCGGTGCATCCAAAACCACTGCTCAGGATATCGATTGATGTATTGTTCAAGTTTTTCGTTATATTGTTTGATCACCAGCGTCACGTTTTCCTCGGTATCGGCGAGCTGCCCGACATCCATCATGTTTTCGAGATACACATGAATTTTATTGTCTTTCTCCCTGGCACTCATGGCGAGCACGATCGGCGCCTTATATCGAAGCGCTATGGAAATCGGCCCGGTCGATGTGGATGCCGACACCCCAAAAAATTCGACAAATTTACCACCCCAGCCACCGTCCTGATCCAGCAAAGTGAGCACATTGCTTCCCTCTCTCAGCGCCATGATAACACCTCGGGCCGCGCCGCCCACTTTCAACGGCCGAAGCCCAGTCTTCATGCGATACTCTTTGATGATCGTATCCACTGCGATATTCTTCTGCTCCATGAAAACCGCATAAAATGGCGTTGGCAAATTGGCCAGCGTCATTGCCAGATATTCCCAATTGCCAAAATGGGCTGAAAGCACTATTGCTCCATGACCCTTTTCATTCACCTGGGTCAGGATTTCAGGATTATGAATTTTGACTGTCTCAGCGATATTATCTCGGTTCAGCTTCGGGATGCAAGCAAATTCCATTAATACTTTGCCCAAATGCCGATAGTGCTCCCGAAGTGTTCGCTGAATTGCTTTTTCAGTTTTAATCGACTGGAATGCACGATTCAAATTTTCCAGGGCAACTTTTTTTCGAATTTTGATGACATAATAAAACAGACCGCCGATGCCACTGCCAATTAGTAACGCCACCTTGATGGGAACAAATTTCCCAAAAAGCGCCAGCGATTTCGACAGCAGATACTCAAACCGATATTTTAGCCCCTTTACCATTCCAGGTCCGATTCTTCTGATTCCCAGCTTTGGATTGTTTTTCTGTTTCTTCGTTTAATGAAAAGAAAAACTAATATAAACAATAAAACTAAAAAAATCCAGAAATATGTATCAAAATCGATTAAAAAATTCCAGCGGTATTTTTTCTGAACGTAATCCAGCCACTCATCTTCAAAATCCCACAGGTCCAGTCCAAGCACCTGATAGAATGCCTCGTTGCTCGTTTTCCCTTCGGCGATCGTCGACAGAATTTCTCGGACAGCCTGCAATTCATACTGGTCGATTAAATATACGACGGCCAGGTAGCTCTGCTGATACGCCAATTGCGCCTTTCCCTGGTGGAAGTCAAGTACATCGTCGATATCGCTGAGGGCAATCAGAGAGTTTGTTATGAACGCTTTGGATATGAGCGAACCAGAGGCAAATGTTTTTTCGCCGGAATGATAAACTGCCAACCCTTCATTCAGCCAGCGAGGCACGCGGTTCCCATTGGCCAATTCATTGACGAAAAGGTGGGTCAACTCATGAACAATAATTGCCCGGTTATCGGTTTCAGGGGGCACCCACGAAGGTGATTTCAGTACAATCACATTTCTGTAGGGCGATGCTATTCCGTTGCTCCATTTTGGGATATGCTGTCCAACCATTCTCTGAAAGACTTCCTGAGAGGGCGTCAGAAAAATGGTGATCGAATCATTCAGGTTTACCTGAAATTCTGCGGACAATTTTTTATATGATTGAATCAGTGTTTCCAATAAAAAATCAACATTGGAGTCACTTTTTTCCTGATGAAAGATGAAAAACGGGGCTTCGGCGATTACACGCCATTCCTTTTTTTGAAGGGGATTGGAAATAGTGGTAAAGGGCAGCAAAATAAAAAGGGTGATCGAGCATAGTTTTTTGAACATGTTAAAATTAGTTTAACTCCTTTTGACGCTCAATGTGTATATATTCCTGAATAGCGCTGGACATGACTTCCACATGCTCTTTAATTTTTTTTCTTGCGCAATTCGGATTAGAATGGATGCAATGCGTGCCCTTGCAATAATATGTGCGCTCGGAACAACCTTGCTGACGCTGATAGTTTGGTGTTGGAGTCATCTTACGCGTCACCTCTTTGCGGTCGAAATTTTTTCCGCGGGTAATTATTCCAAATTCGACTGTTTTTTCCCACACATATTTTTGAAATGCAACAACATCCCGATTATCCAAATCATCTATTAGTTCACTGATCTTTTGATTATGGAACAAATGATACAGGATTCTCACCCTGTCTCCCAATTTCAATCCGGCTTTCGTTTCTGTCATCATTCGAACTCAGCTCCTTCTATTCAATCGAAATTTTGTTCGTGAAACTGGTTTCGTTTCCAACTACACATACTTTACTGACCAAACTTAGACAACGAGGTCCGATGACCAAAACAGATTTCTATGGATGAAGTCTGACAAAAAGTGGTCCGATTAATTATTATTTTGTAACCCGCGATGAGTTGTTAATCAGGACAGCCTCTCAATTAACATGTTTACAAGCAGCTTCAATATTTTTTTTGAATTGTGAGGATCGTCCACATGACCGAAGATGAATCGTGAATTTGCAGAGAGTTGGATACCTTTCTGCTGAAAGAATTTTTTGGGGATTGGTGGTTGTTTTTTGCCTTTTATATTCGCAACGATTATAATGGGCGCATCGGTTTCATCGGAAAAATGATCGATAACATTTTTTGTCTCATCCAACATGTTGGGATCATCCCAATCGAAGATAATCACATACCCCAATGCTTTGCGAGAAATGAGATCCCACGATAATGAACTTTCATCATTTTTCACGCTGATTCCATAAAGGTGAAGAGACAACTGGTCGTTGACATCGAATCGACCAAAGCTTAATGTTTCATTTTTAATTTCAATATTCTTGCAGATAGCCTGGATAAAGCTTTCTTTTTCATATCCGTTGCGGCTGATCACTGCCACTTCACCAATTCTCACCAGCAACACCTCCCGGCTTCAAAAAAAAATAACAACTCAATCTAATACCTCTCCTTTAACAATTACGACAAGCGCTCTCGAATCATCAGCAATTCAGTTTTGGTCAAATAAATCTGATTTTGACCTTTTAAACGATCGAATCTTCGGCGATCTCCCTTACGGCGATCGGGAACTTGCCGCCTGTCGTATTGCTGATCTTGCGTAGTTTCTTTCACTTCTTCCGGTTTCTTGAAAACATTTGAGACGATGGAAAGAACGCGCTCGGTTGTAGTGCGAGAGGTAGGGGCATTTTGTTTCAACTTGGAAACGTAATCATCCACCAATGGAACATAATTGTCTTCAGTCTCCTGCAAATATCCTTTTTGATACAGACTCCTCATCACTTCCAGCGCTTTAATATCATCCAGTCTGCTTTTCTCTATCAATTCGTAAATATAATTTTTTTCATCGAGACATTCAATCATTTCACCTTCTTCTTCGCTGAGCTCATCGTAGCTGTTGATTTGTGTTTTCGTCACCACTGTGTTGATGGAAGGCAGCCCCTCCTTTATCTGATTCCATTCATTAAGCCGGCGCAATCCGATATTGATTAAATCCTTATTTGATGTTTGCACGGTTTTGTCTCGATCCACCGAAGTAATATCAACATAAAAATTACCAATGGTCCATGTGAACATTCTCATCAATGCGTTATCCGGCGATAAGTTGGGAAGCGCAGCATCGATAACTTCACCGTCTTTGACGTAGACCATGCCAATCGTTGAGTTATGCTTCAGCTTCAAAACGGCTGATTTTTTTCCCAGCTCCAATGTTTGAATCAGGTCAACGAGATTCATCTCTGTTAAATTTCCTGAGAAGCCTTTTTCTGCCTGCCCCTGATTCTCGCTTAATTTATTTATTTCTTTGAACAGCGCATCAATTCTTGCGACAACCTCTTCCACATAAAATGGTTTGGTGATATAATCGTCCACACCCAGCTCCATGCTCTTGATCCGATCGTCCACACGTTTTTGACTGCTCAAAAAAATGAATGGTGTTGTTTTGCAGGCAGGCGCAGATCGCAATTCTTTGAATAACAAATGGCCAGACAACTTGGGCAAATCCACTTCAGAAATTATTAAATCAGCATGAAGACTTTTGGCCAATTCCAGCGCTTTTTGGCCATCATCCCAACAAACCACTTCATATCCGACTTTTGACAGCGAATTGCGCAGGGGTATGATATAATTGGTGTCGCTATCGACTATCAGAATTTTTTTCGTCTTTTCCATCTTCACCTATCCGCGTAAAAAACCTTGCGAATCACACACTCTCTCGCAAGGCAGACTTCTCCATCTATTAAAACCTATTGATACATTTTAGAAGAATCACTCTCACATCATCATTTTTTCAACTAAAGAGTCCAGCATTTTCGCTGTTTTACTCGTCTCTTTCTGAGCATCCTCCTTTGTTACCGATGTCAACAATTTTCTCACCGACGATTTATCAACCGGATCCCATGCGACCAGCGCCACATCCTCATCGAGGTTAAGTTTATAACGAATCACATCCATTGTAATGGAATTTTGCTCATGAAAATTCATTACGGCAACGACATAGGGAATTTTGAATTTATGCCAAATAGAATGAATTAAATAATTCGTATATTCCCAGGTATCCTGGCGTGTGCAATCCAGTGTAAAAATATTCCCCTGAATACTCTTCTTAATCGATTCTAAAAATATATTGAATGGTTTTTCCACAGAAAATGCAATAATATTGTACGCTGCAAATTTTTCAAATTTGATTTTCCCAACATCCAGTCTCATATCATCTAATTCAGAAATTGTATTTGAATTGAAGTTATCATCCGTGAGAATATCCATCATTTCGTCCTTACAGTCCTCGTCAACGCTCACCAGCATGATGTTGCTTTTTTCTGATGGCGCTTTTTCTTTTTCAGGCCTGTCCGAATCAGCAACTGAAACCGCGGTTTTTTCTTTTTTCATCGCTGGAGCCACATCTTCTTCCTCGGCCTCTTCTTCTTCAGGTTGCTTTATCAACTCCTCATCGACGAATTCTTCTTCTGCGGCTGTTTCTTCAATTTGATCTTCTTCTTCAGCCAGTGAATAGTCTTCATGCTCTTCGGTTTCGACCGATTGGAAATCCTGTTCATCTTCTTCGACAGGTTCAAATTCAGATTCAGCAGGTTTTTCCGGTTTCATGTCGAATTCTTCAGGTTCATCTTTTGCGTCTTCAGGAATATAGACATCCCGTCGCTCTGACTGAATGCGTTCGACAATCGGTTTAATTTCATCTTCCAAACTTTTGCGATCTCTTCGCGGCGCAATTTCGAACAATTTGTCATCTGGAATATCTGTTTCATACGCGCCCTCAGTCGGTGTCGGTTCTTCCACTTGACCAGCAACTTCTTCGACTGGTTCAATCTCCTCAGGCGGTTCTTCCACCTGATCGGATACTTCTTCGACAGGTTCAATTTTTTCCGGTGGCTCCGCTTTCGGAGGTTCTATTTTCGGCTTTTCCTGCAAAACATGTTTCTTGACCGGTGGAATGGTCGCCTTGATAAATCCTTGCTGATATAATCGAACAATGCGCTTCAATGTCACCAAATCATCGAGACCGCTATCATCAATAATTTGCTCGACATCTCTCTTGCCATCCATCAATTTGATGAAATTAGCTACATCCTCGCTCACTTTTTTTCTTTCCACAAGAGTTTTGAATGTTGGTGTAATGATAAACGATGTTTTGGGAGAGGATAACTGGTTGATCAGTTTTTCCCTGGTTTCCAACCGCTTGATTCCCTGAAGGAGTAATCCGAGATTGCTGATGGAAATGCCGTCTGGCACATCGACATCCCGGAAAACCATGTTGAAAAATCCATGATTCCAGGAAAACATCTGATATACAGCTTGCTCCAGCTTTACTTCTCCGAGACTGGCATTTATCACGGCGCCATGTCGAAAATAGACCTGACCGGTACGTCGGCCGTTGCTCAGTGTCAAGACACCTGTTTTTCGCTCCACTCCAAAGCTCTCAATGAGATCAGCGAGATTCAATTGGTCAAGACGACCTGAAAATTTCTTATAAGTCTCCAGTTGTTCTACTTTTCGGCGCTCAAGTCGGCGCAGGACCATCCTGATGTGCGCGATCACCTCTTTTACATGCAGAGGTTTGACGAGATAATCCTTAGCACCCAACTCGAAACTTCGGACGCGCTGCTGTATTTCGCGCTGGTTGGTTAAATAAATCAGTGGGATTGAAGTTGTGTTTGGATCAGCCTGTAAACGCTCGAGCAATTGATACCCGGTTATTCCAGGCAAATTAATTTCACTCAAGATTAATTTGGGTGGAGTGCGCTGTATTTCTTCCCATGCCCGATTTCCGTTGGAAACAGTAATGACAAGAAATCCAGATGCTTCAAGATTCTCTTTCAGAATCTGGAGGTTTTTGGGGTCTCCATCGGCTACCAAAACTAATGGATTACTCATACAGCCTTCTCTCAATATCGCAACAATTGAAACATTGACACTTTAGAAATTTAGATATATCCAATATAATCAAATTTTAAAAGCATGTCAAGGTTTTTTTTCTGCTTTTATTTCTTAAACTTATTGGATTATAGCACGGATTATTTTGTGATTTACGTCTATATGTGAATGTTAAATTTCAGTTAATTTTTTGCTGTCTTAAAATTCAACATTTTTTTTATCAAATCTTGACCAAAATCAAAGCCAATCGGTTCACAGCTTTCCACGATTGAATTCAGTTGAATTTGTTCGGGCGTTTGTTTTTTCAGCAAATCGTTGATCGAAACAAAATGCTTCGAAGCGAACTTCATTTGATCACGGCCAATAACTCGCTGGACCATCTCAATGGCAGTTAATGCTGAACTCAGTCCAACTTTTCGATCCGCACATTCCACAAAAATATCGTATCTGTTTCTCGGCTCCTTGTAATTACAGGTGATCCCGCTGCAAATTTTCAAACCGGATAACGAGCATTGCAGGTCTATAATTACATGCTCCACAATATGAATGATATCCAGTATACAATTTTCAGCATGAACCATGGGCACTAAATCTTCATTGATAATATCACCCTGCCCAATTTTTGAATAGCAGCAGGAGTGTTTTTTGAGCCTTGGGAACAGTTGGACAAATTGCTTGACAATTGCCGGATAAGCACGTCTGTAAATCTCATCTGAAGATACCGTGTCAATTGTCAATCTCATCTTATTCATTCCAGGAATGAAATTTTTATTCAAATGATTTATCTCCTGAAATAAAGCGTACTGCGATTCAATGACTATCATTTTTATCTCATTTTTTGTTAAAATTTATTATTAATCAACCTGACTATTTTAATAATCGTCATATTAATTAAAATACTTTAACATTTGAGAGATATATTGCATGATAGCAATTATCGCTGCATATTTTTTCAATTAACTAAATCAATTTTACTCCCGGGAATGAATTAAGTTCTGTACTTGGTAATTTTCATGAAATAAAATTATTTCCAAAATTTGAAATGGTTATTATCTTCGGAATATTATTATCCGCGGATTACCGAGGTCATGGTTTAATCAGGTTATCTTTCTTATTCGACTGTCAATTCTGTCAGTGATATAACCTATTTGGCTACGGTTTCCAATCTTCGCTGAGGTAGGTAAACGGTATCAACCCTGGTTTTGTAAATAAAAATGCAGTCATAGTAGGTGCTGTCAATGATAGATATAGCCTGCCTGGTCAATCGATCATTTCCCAAAGGCATGGCTCGGGGATCAAATTTCAATTGATTTTCATCATAATCCCACATTTCGAATTTCACTGTAGAAGAATCACGCTCGAGTTTAATTTTTATGGGATAATCTTTATAGTTGCGTTTCAAACTCCGAAGCAAAGAGAGAAAAATATTGTACGCCGGTTTATTTTCACTGTAATTGGAAAGTACACTGGGATCGGCATTTTGGGATATAATCTGAAAGTTTGCTCTGAACTTCCAATCATTCATCAATTCCTGTGCCTTTTTCGAGATGAATTCGATGAAATAAATTTCATCGGATGGGTAAACTTTTACCAGATCCTTGGCACCGAATCCATTCAATCCCACATCGATGATTTCAATGCGAGTGACAAGAGTTTCAGGGATGAAAAACTCATCCATCAATATTGGGATCAATTCTTCGTCGGTGATACTCATAATCGGGACTGAAATCTGCGACACTTTCCCCTGTCCGCTCTCATCGCTTTGCCCAAAGAGACATGTTGGTATTGCTAATATGAGTACAAAAATAATTTTTGATTTGAACTTCATAGTAATTATGTCACCTCTTGATAATTCGTTCACGGATTAGGGTTTTTCAATAATAATTATTTAACCTGGATTATTCATTGTAATGCATTAAGGAATCCAGGTAGCCTGAAT
>CAZSBG010000137.1:0-16151 GCA_964605145.1 uncultured Cytophagia bacterium
TTGCTTTCCATTGCGTCCTTGCGGTAAATCTTTTTTACCCACACGGATATGATTAAAATCAAAAAACTAAATGTCTTGTCAGGCATTGTAGAAATCGATTGTTCCGAAGCTGACGATCTGGCGTTAACGCAGAATGGAACAGCGCTGGAATGAAGGCGGTCAATTGGGAAATAATACCACAAAAAAACAGCAATATGCCGGTACAGGTACAGATAAATTAAACAGATTTTTGCAATCCAAAAAAAACCTCCGCTTTTTTCGGAGGTTTTGTGTTCTGATGGAAAATTCGTATTTATTGTTTTGCTTCTACTTTTTCCACCTCATACTCTTCGGCATAATCAAGTTCGTTGTTATCATTTTTTATTTTTTGAATATAACATTTCCAGTGAAAAGGATGTTCGCTGTTGACAGGGATAAAAGGTTTGCCTGTTATTTGCAAATGACAATAATCACAAATAGGCAATGAGTCCATATTTTTCCTCCGTTACTTAAATCGGTTATTATGTTTCTGTTAATTCGAATAATATTAAATTTATGCATGTTTTCATATCAAAACTATTTATGCTTTAATCCATATTTTTCTATTTTTCGATACATGGTAGCTCTTCCGATTTTTAATTCTTCGGCAGCCTGGGAAACGTTACCATTGGTATGCATGAGCGCTTCCGACAGAACCCGTTTTTCAATTTCTTCAAAGGATAAAATTTTATCTGCATGAATCGTGAGTGACGAAAGTCCGTCCTGGGTTTCATAATAATCGGTTTTTTGTAATGTTTTCTGAATTTCCAGCGGTAAATATTCTTTGTGCAATTTTTTATCATTTCGGTCGGCGAGGACTACGGCACGTTGTATCACATTTTCAAGTTCGCGAATGTTACCGGGCCAGAAATAGGTTTTGAGCGCAAATAAGGCTTCCGCTGAGGGTTCTTCGACCTGCTTGTTCATTTCTTTTGCAAATTTTTGAATGAAGTGCGATGCCAGGGCAGAGATATCTTCCACACGCTCGCGAAGTGCCGGTAATGAAATTGGAAACGCTGACAGACGATAATAGAGGTCTTCCCGGAAACTCTTATTTTTTACCTCTTCCTGCAAATTTTTATTGGTTGCGGAAATAATTCTCACATCGACTTTAATTTTTTCTCTCCCGCCCAATCTTTCGAATGATAATTCCTGAATGACCCGCAAAATTTTGGCCTGGGTGGTCAGTGGCATATCGCCGATTTCATCAAGAAACAACGTGCCGGTATGGGCCTGTTCGAATTTGCCAATTTTCCGCATGTGCGCTCCGGTGTACGCCCCTTTTTCATGGCCGAAAAGTTCGCTTTCAATCAGATTTTCCGGCACTGCTGCACAATTTAAATCTGCGAATGGCGCTTCTTTTCGACTGCTGTTGTAATGAATGGCCCGCGCTATCAATTCCTTGCCCGTGCCGCTTTCTCCGTAAATTAAAACATTGATATTGCTGTCAGCAACTTTCTTGATCTGTTCGAAAATGTCTTTCATGTCCTGGCTTGTTCCAATGATGTTTTCGAACCGATACTTCTTCGATATATTTTCCCTGAGTGAATTCAACTCTTTTACCGATTGACAAATAGCAATTGAATTCCGAATGATCAGGTTGAGGTGATCAAAATCGGAAATGCCCTCCGGCTTTGTGATATAATCATACGCGCCAAGCTTCATTGCTGCTACCGCCGGATCGATGGATTGCAGCGCTGTGATCATAATGACAGGCAAGTGTGGAAAATGCTGCCTGATCTGTTTCAGCACCTCAAAGCCACTGGACTCAGGCATCATAATATCCAGCAATACAGTGTCAATATCCCGATCGCGGATAATATCAATAAATCCTTTGGGCCGATGCAGTAGATGAACAGCATGACCCTTACGCTCAAAATTTATTCGAAAGATATTTGAAATATCCGGGTCGTCGTCTATAATGAGAATATTGCCATGAGGTGAATTGAAATTTTCCATGAATGCCTCAATTTAAAGTCGATTTGAGTTTTATTATTGTAACTTATCTAAAATATCGACTTTATTTATAGAGACTTTAGCAGAGTAATAGACTCATACAATTTCAAAAAAATAAATAATTTTCGGGTTATGGGAACAAAATAAATTAGGGAGGAGGTGTCAAAAAATATGCAGTGAAAGCCGGACTTCTTTGTTCAATTCTGAACATCTGATTTTTTGAATTGAAATAAAACGAGAAATCAATCAGAATATATAAATTGAAATTATATAAACGAAGTATAGAAAAATCAGGAAAATCCCTTCTCTTCGGGTGACATCAAAATTGCTTCGCAAGAATAAAGTCAGGATAATACTGAAAATACCCAGCGCCAGAATTTGAAATAAAACTTTTTCGCCGATTAAATTTGAAGGATGTGCTATCCCTGTAAAACCAATGACAAAAAAAAGATTGTAAATGTTGCTGCCGATGATATTTCCGACAAGAAAATCAGTTTGTTTACGCAGGGAGCTGACAATGGCCATACCCAGTTCAGGCAATGCAGTGCCGATGGCAACAATGGACAGACTGATAACCATTTTGCTGATAGCAAAATCTTGCGCCAGGTCTGCTGCGGCTTTGACAAGAATGTGCGATCCAAAAATTAATCCGCCTGAACCAAGAATTAATTTTAAAAAAGTATATTTTTGGCCCATGGCATTTTTGACCAGATATTGCGTTTCCTTCAGATTGCTTGTTCCGTTATTTCGTTTTTTATTGGACGCCTGAATGAGGATGTAATTAAATAGTATTATTCCCATGAATAAAATTACCCCATTTGAACGCTCGATGGTAAGGTCGAAGAGGAAACCAATAAAAGCGGCGGTCGCGAAAAGCATAATGTACAAATCACGCCGAACAACTGTTTTTTGAACGAGGAGCGGATGAATGATGGCCGAAATACCAATGATAAGTGCGATGTTCGCAATATTACTGCCCACGATATTTCCAAACATAATTTCCGGTTGATTGCGATAAACAGAAAACAGACTGATACCCAATTCCGGCAAGGATGATACAAAGGACACGACCGTCAATCCAATTACGAAGGGGCGAATGTTTAATCGCCTGGCTAATTGAATTGCACTATCCACTAAAAAATCTGCGCTAAAATAAATCAGGACAATGCCCATGAGTAGCATGATAAAGTGAAATAATATCATGAACCTGACCGCTCCATCTTCACCCAAAAAATATGTAATTATGTCATTGTAAAAAAATAATTTAGAACATGGATTTATTTAAGCCACTAAAAGTATAAACCCCAATCTCAATAAAAAAGGAGATTGGGGTAATATTATATGATCTCGGATTCTTTGCTGGCTTCAACCCTGATGGCTTGAAAATGGGAACTCTAATCAGGGTGATTCGTTATGCTTCTGATGATAAACAGCAAAATGAAAATTTAATCTTTCTTCTCACTAAGTTTGCACGGTACGCATAGTTGAGTGTGCGGAACAGCTTCCAGTCGTTCTTTGGGAATCTCTTTGCTGCAGGAAATGCATATTCCGTAGGTGCCATCTTCAATTCGTTGGAGAGCTTCATTCAAATAGAGAAGATATTTATTTTCCCGCGAAGCATAATAGAAAGATTTTTCCCTCTCCCTTTCATCGGTCCCATGGTCTGCCATGTGAGTGGAGTAGGTTGTATCCGAACCGGAAATCTGTTTCGATGTATCGCTCGATGATTCTTTGATATAACCTAACTCATGTAGAATTTCCTTGCGTTTCTGTAATAGGAGATTTTTAAAATACTCTAAATCTTTTTTATTCATCTTCCGCCCTCGTATTAATGACGAAGTATTCCCTCCAAATTAAAGAGTCGTCTCTCAAAAAATCGCTATAAATATACTACATAAATATATAATTGTCAAGTCATTTTTGGGCTTTTCGGTTGTTTCTTGACATGGCAATTATGAAGGTCTTAAAATAGGCCATTAAAAGTTTTGCATTCTAAGTTCGGCATTCTGAAATACGATGTTTTTTAATCGAATAATGTAGCATGGTCACAGACAATTCTCCCGGAAACAGCGCGGAATCAGGATGACAGCCACATTTTTTTCCTGCAAAACCAATTGCGACCGGATTGTTGTTTCATCTAATTTGCAAGAAGTCTCGCTATTTGCGGCTGATTCAGATTTTCCCTGGTTACGACATAAACTCCTGTATCCAGTCTTTTGGGAATTTCTTCGCCATTCAGAACTGCAACGGCTGCTTTGACTCCTTCATATCCCATTTTGAAGGGGTCCTGCACAATAAGTGCGTCCAGCGCTCCGGATTTCAGAGCCTCCACTTCATTGGGCGCGGCATCGAATCCCACAACTTTTACTTTGCCCAGTTTGTTCTTGGTTTTCAATGCCTGAATTACGCCGATTGTCCCGGCTTCGTTTGCTGCAAATATTCCTTTGATATCCGGATGGCCGGTCAGCAGATCTTCTGTAACGGCCATGCCAACGGCCACTTCGCTCTGAGAATAACGAATGGGGAGGAGTTCGATGTCCGGATATTTTTTAATTTCTTCAACGAATCCCTGCTCCCGCCAGTTGGATGTAGCTGCTCCGGGCACAAACGGTATGCAGGCAACTTTGCCCTTCTGGTCAATCAATTCAGCCAGGACTTTTGCCCCCTTTTGCGCTGCTGCAATGTTGTCGGTAGCGATGAAACTTTTCGGGATATCCGAATCCACACCGGAATCAATTGTGATCACCGGTATATTTTTATCCGCTGCTTTCTGAATAACGGGCACCAGTCCCTGTGCGTCACATGCTGCGAGGACAATGGCATCGATACCTTTGTTGATGTAATCCTCGACGATTGATATTTGACTGGCGATGTCGGTTTCCTGGGTCGGACCCTTCCAGATCACATCAGCTCCGAATTCTCTGCCGGCAGAATCCGCGCCGGTCTTGACAGTCACCCAGAATGAGTGCACCAGTCCTTTTGGTGATACAAGAATTTTCGTGCTCGCCGATTGTTGAGAATCCCCGGAACAGGCGATTAAGAGCGCTGTTAACAGTAGTATTGAAATAAGGATAAATCGTTTACTCATTGAAACCTCCCGGACAAAGTGTCTGAAGCGTCTTAGATTTGAAATGAATCAGATAATATTATTATTATTACGTTTTTGTGCTCCTCCAGATTTTACCTTACTGCAGCGCGCTTTAAACTTTCCTGGATTTCTGGTATTGATCGATAAAAACGGCAATAATAATGATTGTGCCGATGGCGACCTGCTGCCAGAATGCAGAAATATCCAGCAAATTCGAGCCATTCCGCAGCACGCCGATGAGCAGGGCGCCCAAAATCGCACCCCAGATAGTGCCGCTGCCGCCACTCAAGCTTGCGCCGCCGATTACGCATGCCGCGATAACATCCAGCTCGTATCCCAGGCCGGAAGTTGGCTGGCCTGTGCTCAATCGCGAGGCTAAAATGATGCCGCCCAGTCCATAGAGAAAACCGGCCAGCAGGTAAATGTAAATTACCATTCGGGTGGTACGAATGCCGGACAATCGCGCAGCCTCGAAATTACTGCCAATGGCGTACGTGTAACGCCCAAATGGTGTTTTCGATAGAATGATGTGGCCGATAACTGCCAGCACCAGTGTAATCAACACAGGAACAGGGAAGATGCCGGCCAGCCTTCCGTTTCCGATCACTGAAAATTCTGCTGGCAGTCCGAACACCGGCACACCTTTTGTGATGATGAGCGCCATGCCCCGCGCAATTCCCATCATGCCCAGTGTAGAGATGAACGGAGGCAATTTGCCCACAGATGTCAGAAATCCGTTGATGAATCCACAGAATGCGCCAACCAGAATACCAGCAAGCGAGGCAAGAATCATATCCACGCCGCTGGCAATAAGCATGGTGGTCACCACGCCGGAAATGGCCATGATGGACCCCACGGATAAGTCAATCCCGCCGGAAATGATGATCCATACCTGACCAATGGACATGATGGCGATCACCGCCATTTGCAGGCCAATGGAGAGAAAATTCTCCGATGTGAAGAAATGCGGTGAGAGAATCGTCAGCACAATGACGATGATAATCAGGCTGAGGACCGATGCTAATTTTCTCAGGTAGAATGCTATTTTTTTGATGTCCATAATTTTAGAAAGATGATTTATAATGAAGTGATGCCGTTTCTTTCAACTGAATCATAATTGAATTTGAATGTTTTTATTCTGGTTCAAAAGCTCACGAAGATGTCTGGCTTCCGCGTGACTGGGATTCAGTCTCAGCACTTCATTCAGTTCTTCTTTGGCCTTTGCTCGCTGATTCACGCTCACATAACTCACAGCCAGGTAATAGTGGGCCAGTATTTTTTCATTGTTCGAAAGCTGAGTCTTTTTGTCATCCAGCTTCAGCGCCTGCTCAAATTCATGAATTGCTTTCGAATAATCTTTTTTCAGCATATAAACCATGCCCAGTTTTGCAGGAATAAACGACGCATCGTGGTTGAGCTCACGTGCTTTGCCAAACCATCGTTCCGCTTCAGCGAGGTTGTTCTGAATGAAGTAAATATTTCCGATTTTGAAATAGGGGAAATAATTGTCCGGCACAACTTTAGTGACGGCCAGGTATTCTTCGATTGCCCGATCGTACATTTTGTTATCCGAATAAAACGCAGCCATTTTATTGTGAGCTTCATTCCACGAAATTTGCCCGGTGTAATATTGCGTGGCAAATTGGTGCACCATTTTTTTTATATTCGTTTCAGCCTGAATCTCCACAGTGACCTTGTTGGTATACGGCCAGCCTGATGTGAGCTTTTCGATTTTTATATTTCCAATGCACTTGTCAATCAAGGTGACATGTGCAATTTTTTCAAAATAGTCATCCGCGTATGACAAGTTTTTCGCACGTGCACTGAAGAAATTGAACTCGTCAATCGCCTGGGCGAATATTTTAGCCAGCAAAAAATAACCCTCAAAATTGGGGTGGAGGTGCTCGGTGATCAGTTCGTTGCCGGGGATGCCGTGCTTCGAATGTTGATCGAAAGATACGTTCGCATCAATTAGGGCAGCTCGATGCGTCGTGCAAATGCTTTTGATGATGCTGTTTATCTCAGACGATGCCCGGAATCGGAGTCCGTCGAGATCGCGCGCCTGCTGAAAAGATTTTTTCGCGTTTAAACTATCGCCCAATGCGAGGAAACATTCTCCCATTGCATAATGCAAATCTGCCGGCATGGCATCAATTTTTTTTGCATCTTCATAGGAAGAAAGCGCAAGCACATATCGACGATCGTTACTATATTTTTCTCCGTATTCAAAAAACGTATTCCATTGAGCCTTATCTTTTTCCGAGAGCGAGTCACTGTGCATGGAATAAAACGGCGGCTGTCCCCGCAGATTGCTCGCGATGGTGCTGACAAGCGCAGGCACACTATTGCTCCTGCACGTTTCAAGAATGCGTGCCATGTTTTGTGCAAAATAATCGTGAGCACGTTTGTAATCAGCGCTTCCAAATGCAATCATTTTTTTCTGAACCATGGATGCCATCAGCGTTCGGTTTGGTGTGTCGGATTCGTCGTTTCCAATGATTGAAATTTTCGAATAAATATCTCGCAGGAGAACGAATATTTTTAGCTGTCGCAAAGCCGTGTAAGCGCGGCTGATTACCGGAACTTTGCCCAGGTTTTCCATGGACCCAACGCCGAACGCGCCGTAAAATTCATTGTGCCCCAAATAGAAAATGAACAGGTCCGGCTGGTATTTCAACAGCTCTTCGGTGAACTCAGCCACGGTAAAACTGTTGATGGCAGAGAGTCCCACATTGATCACTTCGATTTTTTTGTCAGGATAATAGTGAACCAGCCTGTCCTGAAGCAAACTATTGATGCGGGCGTTCAATTCGTAGGGAAATCCGGCCATTGTGGACCCGCCCATTAAGAATATGCGGACGGTTGGCGGTGATTTATCGAATTCGAATGTTTGCGGATAAAGCTGTGGAATGATACGGGCAGGAGTTCGTGTGAAAAATCGTTTCGCTACATGTTCATTCAGTTGATAAAATTTTCGACCGTTCTCTTCTTTTTCAAGTACGAGATTTAGATTTTCACCGTATTGAAATATTCTCAGCGCCAACTCGAATATAACGAAGAAGAGAACCGGCAATGAGAGCGTAATTATAAAGAACAGGGCTTTTTTGGATCGAACATTCATTCAATTGAAAAGATAAATTTGATTGTTGATTAAATTTCTCTGATTAATTGATACTGCCAAAAGCGAACCGGGCCACGGATTTTCACGGATTGAACACGGATTTTGAAAAGAAAAATATTTAAAAGACAGATAATTGATAAAATGTTTACCTAATTCGGTTTACCATTTTTTTCCATGGTACAACTGGTAAGCCATGAGAAAGAAAATACATAAATTTTCTTTCTTTTCATCAGTGTTTCATCCGTGTGCATCCGTGGCTAAAATTTTACTTGTTAAAATATGGCGTAGATAAATGGCGCGAGCGCCGAGCCTTCTGTGAGGACGATGAGAAGTCCCAACAGCAGCAGAAAAAAGATGATGGGACCGAGCCACCATTTTTTCCTCACCTTTAAAAATTCCCACAGTTCAGCTAATATCGATAACTTGCTCATTGTTTTCCTCCTAACCTTTAACGCTTCCGAGGGTGAGTCCGGAAATTAACCATCGACTGAGAAACAGAAATAGAATAACCACAGGCAGACTCACCATAATTGCCCCTGCCGAATACAGCCCCCACGACGTTTCCATGGCCGACTGGAAGGTTTTCAATCCAAGCGGCAGCGTGAAAAGCGTTTGGTCCTGAATGAGCACTGCTGCGACGAGATATTCCGACCAGGCTGCCATAAACGAAAACAGCGCCGTGATAACCAGCGCCGGCGCGGCAAGCGGAAGGATAATCCGCCAGAACGTGGCGAATTGTGAGCAGCCGTCAATGGAGGCGGCTTCTTCCAGACTGAACGGAATGGTGTCGTAATAACCTTTCATTTGCCACGTCGTGAATGGCAGAGCAGTGGCAGAATAAGCAACGATGAGTCCAATGTATGAATCGTAAAGTTTTAAATTGATCAGCATAATGAACAGCGGCAGCAGCAGCATGGTCATGGGAAACATTTGGGTGGTGATGAGGCTGAACATGGCGGCTTCTTTGCCAACGAATTTATAGCGGGAGAATGCGTACCCTGCGGTCGCGGCCAGGCCCACGCCGACAATCATCACAGCTGCGGAGATGATGAGACTGTTACCCAGCCAGGCAAGGAAAGGTTCCTGGGTGAACAATTGAACGTACGTATCCAATGTCGCGTTATCAGGAATGAGCGTCAGCGATTTGCTCAGCAGCCTGTCCCCTGGCCGGATAGAAATAGTGAACACGCGCAAAATCGGGTACACAGCGAACAGTGTGAACAGGATTAGCACCGAGTACGCGCCGATTTTCCCTGTGAGTGATAGGTCTCGTGGTTTTCGCATAATTCAATCTGAAATATTTTACAGGTTTTTTTCGATAGTTTTTGAAACTCAACTCTTCTTTAAATCAGCGATTTCAAGATCGTTTTGGATTCGTTCGGTAGATGGATCATAACCATAGATTATTTGCCTCATCAGTTCAAGAGCTTCTATTCTCTCTTGGGGTGTTTTTGATAACCAGTATTGTTTTTCATCCCCACCGTCGTGAAGGCTGCCGATGCAGAATGCTGTTTTATCAATTTTACTCTGTTCCATTATGTTCGTAGTTAATTTTTGTTAAGCTTTATTGCTGACTCCTTCGGTTGAAATTGATGTTCAATCTACGCCTAAAGTTTCTTTTACTTCATTAAGCGAAATTGTTGTTTCATTTTTTGTATCCGCTTTTGCTTTTCGCAAATCTACTAGGTCTTCAAGGTCTTGAATATATTCGAGCAATTTTTGATATTCATTATAATCAAGAATTGCAAATTCAGCCTTATTGTTTCTTTTTAGAATTTCTGGTTCAATTGTTATCATTTGTACGCCTCTCCTCTTTGCTTTATATGATAAATAATGATAACATCTTCTTCTATTTCAAACAAAATGCGATAATTGCCAACCCTAAGCCGATACTCGGGCGTAAAATCTGTCAGCTTTTTACTGTCGCCCCTTAGCCCATTTGCAAGTACTGAAATTTTTTAGATAATTTTTTTACTATCTTTTTGAGGTAGCTTTTGTAATTCTTTAACAGCTTTTTTCTTAAATTTTATTCATCCTTTTTTCAACATGGCGGATATGTTAATTAGAATGTCATATCGAAGAGCAAAAATCCAACATCACTGTCGATGTACACTAAATACCGAGAAACAAAAATCATGAACAAAACAAATTATCTAGGTTTTGAAAAGCTAATACACCGCTTCCGTAGCCCGCGTCTTCTTAATAAAGTTCCAACTGAAAATCAACAGAATTAAAAATATAATCATGGAAAACGCGGCTGCGTAGCCCATGCGGAAATATCGGAAGCCGGATTTGTAGACCCACGAAACCAGGATGTGCGTCGTATCTGCCGGCTCGCCGCCGTTGCTGACCAGCCACACCACATTGAAATTGTTGAACGTCCAGATGATGCCGAGCGTGATGGCCGGGATCATCACCGGTTTGAGCAACGGCAGGGTGATATTTTTCAACTTGTGAAACCACGACGCGCCGTCAATATCAGACGCTTCGTACAGTTCGTCAGGAATACTCTGCAAGCCGCCCAACGCGATAATCATCATAAACGGGAAGCCAAGCCAGACATTGGTAATTACGCACGCGGTGAACGCGCCCCATTCTGTAGTGAGCCAGGGGATATTCAACCCGGTTAGCTGTTCCAATAATAAACTGACAGCGCCGTATTCGGAATTGAACATGCCCCGCCATGTAAGCGCTGTGATGTACTGGGGCACTGCCCACGGAAGAATGAGCAGGGTTCGGAAAAAGGTTTTGCCTTTGATATCTTTATTCAGGATAAGCGCTAAAAATATCCCGATGGTCACGTGGAAAAACACATTCAGCCCGGTCCAGAGAATGGTTTTGCCCAGGAAATACCAGAACGTGGATTCCCGGAAAACAGCGATGTAATTTTCAAAGCCGGTGATGCGCCAGTCCTTGAAGTGAGTCAGGTTCATATTGGAAAAAGACAGGATGATATTGTAAACGAATGGATACAACACCACCAATCCCATGACGACAAATGCCGGAACCGTGTACATGTAAGCTAATCGGTTATTTTCGATATTTCCAACGCCTGATGCCATGTTACTCCCGATTCTCCTTGATTAATTTTTCAGCCAGCGCCTGCATTTCAATGGCAGCCTGTTTCGGCGTGGTTCGTCCTGTGAAAATGGATTGATAACTCGGCCGCATGGCGTCCCATATCCAGCGCAATTCAGTGACCACCGGCATCACCCGCGCGACTTTCATCTGGTCGATGGAGCTTTGAATGATTTTATTGTTGGTGATGAGCGTATCGTTAAATGCTTTTTTTCGCGAGGGGACCGTGCCCATGGCGCGGGCAAAAGTGAGTTGAACCTCTGTGGATGTGAGAAATTTTACCAACTCTGTGGCGATGGACAGTTTTTCATCTTCTAAATTAACATTGATGGAATATCCCATGGATGATACCATGGGCGCCGGCCAGAGACCTGTTTCATTAATTTTGGGAATACGCGCGATACCAATGGCGATATTATTTTCCAGATAGGTGCCCCACGACCACGGACCATTGATGATCATCGCGGCATAGCCATCCAGGAAAAGCGCATTGGCGATTTCGTAGTCGCATTCCTGCGGGATGATTTTCTCTTCATTTGCCAGATCGTAAATAAGCTGCGCTGCTTTAACCACTGCATCGGTGTTCAGTGTGGGCCGGCTGTTTTCATCCATGATCCACCCACCATAACCGCTGATGAACGGCACCGCGAAGAACGGTTCTGTATAATTCCAGGCCAGGGCGTATCGGTCCGGCTTGCCATCGCCATCCAAATCCCTGGTCAGATTTTCTCCCATTCGAATCAATTCGCTGATGGATTCCGGCGGTTCAGGAACGAGGTCTTTGTTGTAAACAAGGCACAAATGATTTCCGACCTGATCTGCAATTTGAAAGAGATGTCCCTGAAACCGGATATTTGCCGGCATTGGCTCGGTAATGAAGCTGTCCAGAAAAGATTTATTGAATAGCGATTCCAGCGGTTTAATCACTTCGAGTTCGACGAACGGGCCAATGTTGTCGCTGGCGCCCCAGAACAGGTCGGGGCCGCTTCCACCCATTGCAGAAATGATGTAGTTTGTTCGGGCGGTTTCCGGCTCGTAAAAAAGCTGACTGAATTTCCAGCCGGGATACCGCTTGGCAAACTGATCCAGTTTTTCCTGAAGTATTTTCGTGCCCAACGGCCGCATGGAATGCCAGATCATAATTGTATTTTCCCGCTGACCGGAACAGGTCAATAAAGCGAACAGGAAAAAAAAGGATAGGAATTTTATTCTTTTATTTTTCATTCACGTTCTTTTTGTTTTGCCACGAAGACTTCAAGACTCGAAGAATATTTATAGATAGAATTGAAAAAATTGATTGTTTGAATATTTCAATTCATAAAATTTGGCCCACGGATCGCGCGAAATTCACAAAAATTTGTTTCGCATTCTTCCGTGTTTTCCGAGGGCAAAATATTTCCGTTATTCCGATTGCGCAGGTTCATCCAGGCGGACTTCGGTGGACAGGTTTTTGTACCAGAAATGATAGAGTCCAACCGAGAGCCCGATGAGAATGACCAGCAGCAACGAAAACGAATCCCAGCGCTGCATGACAATCATCATCATGGTTAAAAAGAGCACCACCTGCCATGGTACAGCGAAAAAGGTGGCGATTATGTCACGCCGGTTTTCCTTGTTCACTTTTTCCATTATGTGTGCGGGAATCGAATTCTTGATATGAGCCCAGAAACCGAATGGACGAGTTCTGCGATAAAATTCTTTCAAAACATTCACATTGGTCGGTTTGGTGAGCACCGTGCCAAAAATCATGGTAATCAAAGAAACGCCGCTGGCAAAACTGAACGCAACATATTCGGGTACTTCCGGGAAGGCTGCCCGCTGAATGATGGCGGCAGTCATTCCGCCGAACGTCCCAATGGCAAATCCATAACCATTCAGCCGCCACCAATACCATCGCGCTAACTGCGGGATAATCATACCTGCCCCAATGCTCATGGTTATCCAGCCCCAGATTTCATTGATATTTTTAATGAGCAGACTGAACAGTAGTCCAATGATGACAATCAAAATGGAAGCAACCCGGCTTTGTGCCATGAGCCGCTTTTCTGATGCTTTGGGATTGAGGTAGGCCTGGTAAATATCTTTCACCCAGTAGGCTGCCCCGGCGTTCACCGTGGAATCGAATGTGGACATGGCGGCTGCCATAAGCCCGGCCACGAGTAGACCTTTCATGCCGGTGTGAATCATATTGCTGAGCACAATGGGGAGCACGGTTTCCGGATCATCTATAACACCATTTGCAGCGCCGTACGAAATTCCCATCATGGCAATGGCGGCGATAAACGGCCATCGAAAAGCTAACAGAAAAGTCCAGAAAAGTGAGAGCAAACCTGATTCTCGGTCGCTTCGGGCGGCGAAGAAACGCTGAAGCATGTAACCGCCGGTACCGCCGGCGCCCTCGATGGTCACCTTAATTAGGTAGAAGATAATGGCAATGCCGAATAGATTGTATATGGAGTATGAGCAGTTCGGGTCGAAATTTAATTTCCATTGGGGTATAATATTGGTCCATGCCTGTCGTGTGGTTTCAATGGCCTGGAACGTGCCATCGCGCATGGGCACGGAAATGGAAAACACATCCGGAAGCGGATACTGTGTAATGGCCATGACACATACATACACTATTGTGCCGAAAATTAAAACACCCTGGAAAACATCGGTCCAGACCACACCGTAGAGGCCGCTGGCAACGGTGTAGATCATGGCGAGACCGATCATGATCGATGCAGCCCAGAACGAAGGAATACCAAGCAATTCTCCGATAAATTTACCTGAACCTACTGCAAAATAGGTTATCATCGCAATGGTAACGATGATGGATGCGACCGCTGCGATGATGCGCGCCGTGTTGCCTTCATGATCCGTGCCAAATCGGAATCTCATCCATTCGGCCAGCGTCATCACCTCAGATCGTCGATTCCACTTTCCCATAAAAATCATCAAAAAAGCCATGATCAACGTGACGCCACCGCGGATTTCAATGAAAAAACCAGTAGCGCCCAGTGCAAAAATCCAGGCAGTATTGATCATCGTGCCGCTGACATCGAGGTTGGATGCCATCCCTGAAGCGCCCAATACCCACCACGGCAGTTTTCGATTTCCCAAAAAATAAGAATTAATTCCGGCAGATGCACGTCTTTGAAGCAGGAGGCCAATAATCACCATGGCGGTGAGGTAAACAACGACAATCGCATAGTCCCAAAAGTGCATGTTTTCTCCCTTTTTCAAGAGGCAATGAATGATCAATATTTTGAGGATGTATCTGCGTACCTCAATTTGCACTTAAACCAATGTTAAATTTTGTTTAAGATTATAAAGGTCTATTATAATTATTTTTTTTTAAATAGTCAATTAAAAAATTATTTTAGCCGCAAATAGCTTTTTCAATTTCTAAATTGGAATCTGAATTGAGCGATTAGTTTTCAGTGTTCAGCTTTCGGCCTGAATGAGTAAGTAAATTTAAATGGAGAGCGTTATTTCACTGATTAGATAAAGGTTGTCTATTTAAGACTTTTTGTTTTTCAGTACCTGATCGCTGAAGGCTGTATGCGGAAAGCTCAAGTTAGATTGAAATAAAAAAATGGAAGGAAAAGATTTATAACCTGAATTATTCACAGATTTCAACCTAAATATATTTAAATTTATGTTATTATTGAGATTAACGAGGTGTGTAAAATTTAACAGAGTTTGATATAACGAATTCTGAATTAAGCACCATTCAGGCTATCTGGATTCCTTAATGAATTACAATGAATAATCCAGGATAAATATGTTAGAAAATATTTTGTTTCAGTGAAGCTAACAAATAAATAAAACAGGATATTAAGCAGGTGTTTTAAAAAAATCAAATTAAGGCGTACGAATCAAGGGAATAAAATGTAACCATTTTATACATCAGTAAGGTGTAAAAAGTACAGTGAGATTATCATACGATTGAGAAAAAAGTTTTGAATAAATAATCCCTGAAATTTTCTTCGGCAATTAAGAATGTACTTTCAATTTTAACCTGAATTATTCACAAATTTCAAACAATAGATATTTAACTTAATGTTATGAATAAAATTAATCAGATATATGAAATTTAACCAAGTTAGATATACTGAATTCGGAATGAAGCACCATTCAGGCTATCTGGATTCCTTAATGCATTACAATGAATAATTTAGGTTAAACGCATGGTTCAGATAATGAAGCTCGCCGTTCTTTAGCCGAAGCTTTGGCAACGTCCACTCTGATAATGTGATCATCAATGGAACCCTGATCCCAATCCTCAATTGCTTGTTTGGCAGCGCTCTCGTCAGGTAATTCAAGGAAACCATAACCGCGGCAACACTTTGAATATCTGTCCCTGATTATTTTGATGTTTCTTACGCTACCATATTCCTCGAACATTTCGAGAAGGTCATCTTCGTCTGTGTCTTTGGGCAAATTTCCAACGTAGATTCGCATCTTATCTCCCTCCTGAATAAGACAAGTGAATTTGACAGAGAATAGGTGTATGCTTGTATATCAGCTTTTCTTTGTAATTCTGATTCTTATTCCGGTGTAAATTAAAATTCTGAGTAATTTCAAAAGAGCAGGCTATCGGGTTGCTTAATGCATACAATGTAAAAAATGATATAAATTCACCATTCGGAATTGAACCCTGCCGAAAAAAACAGGATCACGATAAAATAACTTTTAGTATAATAATTTTTTTTTAAAGAGTCAAGAATAAAATTACTTTTTGTTAATTTTTATGAATGAAATTTTGCTTTCAATCTTACATGAACGAGACCCAAAAAGGTGCGTCCAGAAAATTTTAGCCTGACTTATTCACAAATTTCAAACAATAAATATTTAACTTAATGTTATCAATAAAATTAATCAGATATATGAAATTTAACCAAG
>CAZSBG010000138.1:0-15609 GCA_964605145.1 uncultured Cytophagia bacterium
GCTTCTATCGGGCATCCATTTGACAAAATTTTGGGAGATTCCCGCAAAAAACATGTGACCGAAGGGAATGCCTGTGGTACGGGAATGACAGCTCTATCGAACATAATTTTAAAAGTGTCCTGTAGTGAAAATTTAATATATATACAAGATAAAGTCAACACTTTTTTAAGACATCAAAAAATTTTCACTGAAATGACGATAATGTAGCACTGACACCAGCATTTCAAGCAAAATAGGAGTTTGCCCAATGAACAAAAATACCGCTCAAAATTGAAATAAGAAGACCAGACAATAAATTGACCAATAGAAATTCTTGTAGATCATATTTTCTGTAGATTACTAATCTCGGTAAAAAGGCAATTGGAACAAAAATGAGGTACCATCCACCGAGGATAAAGCCACCTGTTGCAATAAATCTTTCGATGTAACCGATCCGCCTCTTTTTAATTTTTGGAAATTGGACGGAACTATTTAGATCGTTTGTTTTTATGAAATGAACGCATTTCCTTATATAATAAATTAACACGCCACCACCAAAAGCCGAAAACACCATTCCGATGAGAATCAATAAAATATCCTGGTTATAAAAGTAGTTTGTTAAAAACCGATTTGTAATCTCAGGTTCAGGAATATCAAAAAGAATGAAAAAAGTAAACCAGATAAAAAATATGTGTATTAATTGGTCCATCAGAAATATTAAAAGTGAATCTTTAATTTTATTTTGAGTCAGCGCAATTTTTAACCAGTCTTCTAACAGGTGGGTCGCGGTAAGAAAAATAACAGCGAACCAGAATACCTTATATTGTAGTAATGGGAAGGCAACAATCAGGTTGGTGACGAAATATATGCCAATATGGAGCAGAGAGCCCCATTTATATTTTAAACGTATTGCATATATCTTATCTGACTGGAGGGGAAAATCAGCAATAAGATGTGCTAATATCAAAAGCCAGAATACATTCATTGATTGATAGTCCTGGAAAAAAATTCATGAAGTCTAGCCAAAGATTAGTCTTGAAAACAGGCAAATTCGTCAAATTTGAAAAGCAATTATCTCCTTTCTTTACCTCCCTCCTCCTTTCAAATTCACTACTCCTTCACCACCCAAAGTTTAATTTTTGCCTCAACTTCCGTGTGTAATTTTATTGGAATTGTATAAATACCCAAAGCTTTAATTGGTTCATCGAGTAAAATCTTCTTTCTATCGATTTCAACACCTTTATCTTTCAAAAGATCTGCAATAGTCTGGCTGGTAACAGAACCAAAAACCTTGTCCTCTTCGCCGACTGTTACAGTAGCCGTACATGATATTTTTTCTAATTCCTCGGCCATTTTTTCGGCGCTTTTTTTGTCTTTATTTAGTTTTAATTGCATTTGTCTTTGTTCTGACTCGAGCAATTTAATATTACCCTTATCAGCTTTTAATGCAATTCCATTTGGTATGAGATAATTCCGGGCATAACCGTCTTTTACTTCAACAATTTCACCAGTCTGGCCGACATTTTCAAAATCTTTTTTCAAAATTACTTTCATTACACAGTTCCCTTAATCTGTTAAGAATTATCTGCTCATTTCTGCAATGTATGGAATTAGCGCCAGGTGTCTGGCACGTTTAATTGCTTTCACTAATTGTCGCTGATGTTTTGCGCAAGTCCCGGAAGTCCTTCGGGGAATAATTTTGCCTTGTTCTGTTGTGAAACGCATTAGTTTCTTTTCATCCCTGAAATCGATGTAATCAGTTCCATCTTCACAAAAACGACAGATACGTTTTTTTCTCATCATAATTACCATTATCTCCTGTTTATTTGACTTTTGTTATATCAATTTAATTTTATCTATATTGATAATTTTAAAGGTTAAAATCCTTGTAGCCAAAATCATACTCGGATCCATCATCTTCGCTACGATTTCTTTCAGATTCTTCGTTCATTTTTCTGCTGTCATTCGAGTCGTCTCGATCCTCAAAATCGTTTTGTTCAGCAAAATCATCGCTCGAATCATCATCGTTCCTTGATACATTTTTCCGGTTCAGAAATTGAATCCTTCTGGCCTTGATTTCAACCACATTTCTGCTTGTTCCATCGTCGTTTCGCCAACTACGACTTTGCAGTTCACCGTCAACAATGATTGCATTCCCTTTTTTGAGATTTTCGTAACAACTTTCGGCTAATTTATACCATGCAACAACACCCACATAACAAACATTTTCACGCCATTGTCCATTGTTATCTTTAAATTTACGGTTCGAAGCAATGAAAAAATTTGCTACCGGCGTTCCGTTTGTTGTTTTTCTAAAAGAAGGGTCACATGTCAAGTTGCCTGCTATTAATACATTATTAATATCCGGCATTTTCAAATTTGCCATCAACAAAAACCTCCCAAAATATCATTAACATCATATACATACGGCCTCGTAACCCTGACAAATCCCGCAAGGTTTAATTATTCAGCATCCGCTTTCTTCTCAGAGGACGTGTCTTCTGTCTGATCATTTTGTTCTACCGCCGCAACAACTTCTTTACCATCGTCTTTTTCATCAGTTTTTTTGTCGTTATCTTCTTTTTCATTTTCTTTATTTTTCAACTGACGATCTTTCTGGTCTTCAAGGAATTTTAAGGCTTTTCTATCAAGTAATAATGACAGATAGCGCAAGATATTTTCGTCTAATCTGAATTCTCGTTCCAGTGTTTTGATAATATTGCCCGGACCTTCAAAAATCATTTCGACATAATAACCGTATTGACGCTTTTTAATTTCATACGCTAAACGTTTTTTACCCCAATGTTCAACGTTTTTAATTGTACCGCCATTGTTATTAATTATTCTTGTTACTTTTTCAATGACTGCATCAATTTCTTCACTCTTTAAGAGAGAATCAATCACCACTACTGCTTCATACGTTCTCAAACCGTTTTCTACCTCCACGTTATTTTTTCATTTAATTAAAACATCGGTGCTATGACAAGCGAGATAACACTCATTAATTTTATCAGAATATTCAGGGAAGGCCCTGCTGTATCCTTAAACGGATCGCCAACAGTATCACCGACAACTGCTGCTTTATGTGAATCCGATCCTTTACCACCATGGGCGCCACTTTCTATATATTTTTTTGCGTTATCCCAGGCTCCACCTGAATTTGCCATGAAAATTGCCAGCAGCACTCCTGAAACTGTGACCCCTGCCAAAACGCCTCCCAACATTTCCGGACTTTTCAGAATCAATCCAAAAAACACAGGGGTGAGTACCGCTAAAAGCCCCGGCATAATCATTTTTTTCAGGGCTGCTGCAGTTGCAATATCAACACAGCGGGCGTAATCAGCTTTTGCCTTGCCTTCCAGCAATCCGTCTATTTCTTTGAATTGACGTCTTACTTCTGCAATCATATCAAAAGCTGCACTTCCGACAGCTTTCATTGCAAATGAAGAAAAAACAAACGGCAAAACAGCTCCGATGAGAAGCCCGGCCATAATTTGTGGATTATTGATATCCAGGGATAACTGGGATATTCCCATCGCTGCGGCTGCTGTTTCACGATATGCTGCAAAGAGCGCCAGTGCAGTGAGTGCAGCAGAACCAATGGCAAAACCCTTACCAATGGCGGCTGTCGTGTTTCCAACCGCATCCAGCTTATCCGTTCTTTCGCGTACTTCGTGCGGAAGTTCAGACATTTCTGCACAACCGCCCGCGTTATCAGCAATGGGACCATAGGCATCAATGGCTAACTGAATACCTGTGATGGAGAGCATGCCCAGTGCAGCAACTGCGATTCCATATAATCCAGCGAAATAATAAGAAATTACTATTGCCACGGCGATGGTGATGACCGGGTAAGCTGTCGAAAACATTCCATTCGCCAGGCCGGCAATTATATTGGTTGCTGGTCCAGTTTCACTGGCTTTAGCAATTTCACGCGCAGGTTTGCGTGCATCTGAAGTATAATATTCAGTAAATAATCCCACAACGACACCGGCTATCAATCCGGCGATAATGGCCCAGTACACATCGTATGCGCTAACATCTTTTCCACTCCAGGAAACTGATTCGGGCACCAGATATTTTATTATGATAAAGCCGATTATAAGCATTAAAATCCCGGCAACAGCCGTACCAATATTGAGCGCTACCTGAGGATTCCCGCCTTCCTTTGTTTTCACAAAAAATGTACCAACAATTGAAACAATAATTCCTGCACCAGCCAACACAAGCGGAAGAATTACAAAATTCCCAAAACCGGCGGCTGCTGCTAATACCATGGCCCCGATAATTGAACCGACATAGGATTCAAACAAATCAGCACCCATTCCTGCGACATCTCCGACATTGTCTCCAACATTGTCAGCAATAGTTGCCGGATTGCGCGGATCATCTTCCGGGATGCCTGCCTCCACTTTACCAACAAGGTCGGCGCCCACATCTGCGGCTTTGGTATATATTCCTCCACCGACCCTGGCAAAAAGTGCAATTGAAGAAGCGCCCATTGCAAAGCCGGACAATATTGTCATGACATGCGGCAGGTTAACATCCTCTTTTAATCCGCCATACGCAAAAAACAAAACAGTGATTCCGATAATTCCCAGACCAACAACACTCATTCCCATTACAGAACCACCGTTGAAAGCAACATTCAATGCAGCATTCAAGCTATTCCGTGCAGCCTGTGTTGTTCTATGATTGGCAGCAGTAGCCACATGCATGCCAAAAAATCCAGCCAAGCCACTGCACAATGCGCCAACGATAAATGAAACTGCCACAAGACTTGTCCCTCGCGATGCGTTTCCCAATGCCAGCAGGACTGCAACCGCAACAACAAAGACAGACAATATCTTATACTCTCGTGACAAAAAAGCCATGGCACCTTCCCTGACTGCCCGGCCTATTTCCACCATTTTTTCATTTCCTGGATCCTGTCTTTGTATCCACCTGGATTTATAAAAGGCATAAATTAACGCCAAAATCCCTGACACCGTTCCTATCCAAACCAAGTCAGTCCCCACGAATACTCCTCCTCTTTAGACTCTTATTCCAAATAAGTTTTATTATATCGACTCATTGCATTTTCAATACCGTGTTCTATAAAAGTATCAATTGCTTCAATTGCGTAGTTAAGAATGATTTTTAAGTCATCTGCCTCCGAAATTTTGAATTTTGATAATACATAGTCAGATGCATCATCGAAGTCATTTCCAATCCCAATTCTCAACCTGGGAAATGAATCACTTTCCAAATGATTAATAATTGATCGTAAGCCTTTTTGCCCGCCATCACTTCCTTTTTGCCGAATTCGAATCGTTCCGAACGGTAAATTGATGTCATCACAAACAACTATTAAATTCGATAGTTCAATTTCAAACACACGCATACACTCTGCAACTGCAATTCCGCTCAGATTCATGTATGTGGCTGGCTTAACTAAAAATATATTTTCTCTTCCATTGCTGAACGATGCGTACCAATAATTCCGATTTACTTTGCGGTATTTGCTGTTATACTTCTGAGCCATCAAATCTAATACCATAAATCCGGCATTGTGCCTTGTTAATGAATATTTTTTCCCAGGATTGCCAAGCCCTACTATTAAATAATTTAATTTCATGAAAAAAAATCATGACTAAAATATTTCATTAATCTTCATCTTCGTCAGCTTCTTCTTCCGGCTCTTCACCTTCAATTTCTTCTTCGATTTCTTCAGGTTCTTCTTCCACAGCAATTGATGGTGAAATGATATGCACAATGGCCTGATCCGGTTCCCCTAATATCTCCACATTCTCTATACGAATAGAATCGAGAGTGATTGTATCTCCGATAGCTAATTCACTAACATCAACCTCAATATGTTCCGGTATATCCAGAGGTAAGCAGGACACCTCGACTTCCCGCATTAACTGATGCAGAATACCTCCCTGGTCTTTCACTCCAATAGCTTCACCAACAAAATTAAATGGAACGGAAAGTGTTATTTTTTCTTTCAATCTCACACCCATTACATCCACATGGACCAGGGTTTGCTTTACAGGATCAGACTGCACTTCCTTTATAATGGCTTTGCGCTTTTTTTTCTTATCAATTTGAATATCCAACAGTCCGCTCTCCGTAGCTAACAACTTCATCAATTCGCGTTCATCTAAAGCAATAGGCACGGTTTTTTCATTATGAGCATAAAACACTCCAGGTACTTTTCCCTCCCGTCTCAATTTTTTGGAGGCTCCCTTTCCTTTTGAATCTCTTAGTTCTGCGTGTAATAAATTTTCAGACATTCCTATACTCCAATAAAATGACAATATTAATCAAATAAAATACTTATAGATTCCTCATTATGAATACGTTTGATACCATTTCCAAAAAGACTGGCAACAGATAAAATCGTAATATTATCGAGTTTTTTTTCTGCAGGTAATGGAATTGAATCCGTCACCACAATTTCCGAGAATTTCGATGTTTTGATAGTATTTATCGCTTCACCGGAAAGAATCGGGTGCGTACACGCCGCATAGACGCTATTTGCTCCCTCTTCAATTGCCCGCTCCGCTGCTTTCACCATTGTTCCGCCCGTATCGACGATGTCATCGATAATGATTACATCCTTATTCTCAACAGAGCCGATTAAATTCATCACCTCAGATTTATTGGGTTCAGGTCTTCTCTTATCTACAATTGCCAGAGGCACTTGCAATCTTTTTGCATACGCCCGGGCTAACTTTACACCCCCAATATCCGGCGACAAAACAATTGGATTTTCCAGCCCTTTTTTCCTGAAATAATCTGTCATTATCGCCGACGAATATAAATGGTCCACCGGAATATCGAAGAACCCCTGAATCTGGGGTGCATGTAAATCCATCGTTAACACTCGGTCGGCTCCGGCCGTCGTGATCAAATTGGCGACAAGTTTGGCAGTAATGGCAACGCGAGGCTGATCCTTTCTGTCCTGTCGTGCATATCCAAAATAGGGCACAACCGCAGTAATTCGCCGGGCTGAAGCTCGGCGCGCAGTATCGATCATGATTAAAAGCTCTAACAGATTATTTCCGGGTGAATAAGTGGATTGAATGATAAAAACATCGCATCCCCGAATATTCTCATCGTATTTCACCCAGATCTCGCCATCGCTGAAAAATTGCGTAATCGAGTCGCCCAATGGAAGCCCTAAATAGGCAACAATTTTTTCTGATAATTTTTTGCTGGCGTTTCCAGAAAAAATTTTCAGTGTGTTAGCCATGCCAAGAAACCCCTGATACATAAAAATGACGAAAACTCAACAGAGCAACACCGGCACATGAAAAACTCTCTGACCTCCATCCCGGCAGACTTAAAATCTGAAACACAATCACCTTTTTATTGCTCGAAAATTGAGTTTCGTCATTCGAAAAATAAATGACGCATTCTTACATTTTTTGAATAGCTGGGGCGGAAGGATTCGAACCTTCGAATGCAGGGACCAAAACCCTGTGCCTTGCCACTTGGCGACGCCCCATATACAACTCATTTGCTATATATGTTAATATTCTTCGTCTACGAAAACGGTTTCACTTTTTCTGGTGCGTGATTCTTCTGTTTTTTCTAATTCTAAAGTTTTGTTATATTCCTCCAAAATAACTTTTTCAATAAACTGCCGAAATTCATTATTGATGGGATGCGCAATGTCTCTGAATGAACCGTCTGGCATCTTACGGCTGGGCATACTTACAAAAAAACCGGTAGACCCCTTGATTACCTTCATTCCGCGAACAACAAATTTATTTTCAAAAGTTACGTTGACAAAAGCTTTAAGTTTTTCCTCATTGCGAAGGGTTACGGTAATTTCTGTTATTTCCATTCCTCTCTCCTGTTAATTATTGTTGGATAAAAGCTTAACGATAAAAATGATCTTTTCATGGTTGTTCGATTTAGCCAGATGCTTTTACTAAACCAGAAACACCATTTTTTGAAAATCCCTGTAACATAAAGATAACAGAAAATACACCAAACGCCCCTTTGTCTGCACCTCCTTTGCTGATAAATCCCATGCTAAACTCGTTACAGACGATTTCGTATTGTCATTGGCTTTGTTAAAAAAACTTGGTAGGGTTGAAAATTGGACTTCAATATTTCCCTTGCTTTTTTCTCACTTTTGAAGAGACCAAAAATAGTAGAACCACTACCTGACATACAGGCGAAATGTGCTTCATTTCGATAAAATATTTTTTTAATTGTACCCAACTCCGGAAATTTTTGAAATACCACCTCCTCGAAATCGTTGCGAACAACACCCCTAAATTTCGCGATGTCCAAAACGTTAGAAAAAATGTGTGGTAATTTAATACTTTTTTTTCTTTTTGTCAAGCTAAAATTAAAATTTTTATAAGCCCATCTTGAAGAAATTTCAATATTTGGGTATACTAACAAACAATAATAATCTGCTGGCAACTCCAGTGATGTCAGCTCATCTCCAATGCCTGTTGCGAGTGCCGAACCTCCTTTCAAAAAGAATGGCACATCCGCGCCAATTTGCCGGGCAATGGAAAACAGTTCTTCTTCAGTCAGGTTCAATTCCCAAAGTTGAATTAATCCCTTTAAAACGGCAGCCGCATTGCTGCTTCCCCCTCCGAGTCCTGCCCCGACCGGAATTCTTTTATCAATGAGAATATCCACGCCAGAGCGTATTCCGCTCACTTCCTGCAAATACTTTACAGATTGAAAACAAATATTTTTTTTATCCTGCGGAATGCAGTTCGCGACGCCCTGAATTGTAACTTCAGGCTTCCGCGTCAACCGGATTCTGATATCATCACACAAATCTATTTGCTGAAATACGGTTTCGATATTATGAAATCCATCATTTCTTTTCGAAACAATTCGTAAACCAAGATTAATTTTGGCGAATGACTTTATTTTTATTTTTGACATCTAAAAAAACAAAACTCCATAATACTTATGGAGTTTGCTATCCTTTATTCTTAATTTTGTTTGTAATTTCAGAAATAACTTTTTTTTCAGACCAAACAATTAACTCCTATTTTGATGAAGTCAATTCTCAATTCATTGAAAACAGAACAATCCAGTTTAAATAAAGAACGGCAAACAATTATAAACATCCAATTCATCAATAATTAATCCGGTAATGATACAAATTATTTTTGAGATTGTCAATAGATTTTTTTCAAGCTTTTACATTTTTATTGCATGATTAATTTTGATTTTGTATCTTAAATGTTTTATCATTCATCGTAAAACAAATATGGCGGATTTACTCTATGGGAAAAGCATTTTTTATTTCTGACATTCATATCGGAAGCGGCGACAGATCCGAAGAACAAGAAAAAATTCAAAAACTTACATCATTTTTCGATTATCTTAATAAGCCGAATAACCGATTATATATTATAGGCGATTTATTTGATTTTTGGTTTGAATATAAATACGCAGTGCCAAATCAAAATTACCGGATACTTTTTGAGCTATCCAAACTCATTGATAACAATGTCGAAGTTCATTTTTTACCGGGAAATCACGATAGCTGGATAAAAAACTTTTTTCGTGACCAGGTGGGTATAAACGTTCATCCCGAAGTTTACACTACCGAAATCCACTCTAAAAAAATATACATGTTCCATGGTGATGGGATTTCGAAAAAAGATGTTGGCTATCGCATCTTAAAAAAAATTTTTCGAAATCGAATCAATATATTTCTTTACGGATTGCTTCATCCCGACCTGGGAATACCGTTGGCCAGATTGATGTCATCGACCAGCAGAAAACATACTGCCGATCTCGTGCTCGATGACGAAGATGATTATCTCGATTTTGCCAGAGATAAATTCAACAAGGGTTTCGATTTTGTAATCGTGGGGCACTCGCACTGGCCGGTTTTGGAAAATGTCGATCATCGTGCATTTCTCAATTTGGGTGACTGGATTAATAACTTTAGTTACGGCAGGTTGGAAGACGGTGAATTAACATTGAAATTCTGGAACGGATGATTCTATAGTTCGTTAAAAATATAGCTTATTTTCAGATACAAACTGCAGGTAAATTTCATGAAAAGACATATCCGAAATAGTATCAGTGAAAATTCAATTCCTGAAAAAAAAGAGGAAAAAAGTTTCAACTGGAAAATATGGATTCCGCTGGGAATTATATTTTTCATCCTGATCGTTGTTGTTTACATTCTATTCCTGAGCCGCGATCTCCCTTCTTTAACTCAACTTGAACATTATGAGCCTGAATTGGCGACCAAAATCTATTCTCAGGATGGGGTCGTCATTAAAGAGCTTTTCACAAAAAAGAGAATATACACACCGCTCAATGAAATACCGGAATACATGTCACAAGCTGTTTTAGCAACGGAAGACCATACTTTTTATGAACACTGGGGCGTCAATGTAGAGCGGTTCATGTATGCGATGCTGATAAACCTGGCTCACATGAGCTACGAGCAGGGTGCCAGTACATTGACGCAGCAGTTAGCCCGTCAGCTTTACCTGGGTCTTGAGAAAAAGATTTCCCGCAAAATCAAGGAATGGATTACAGCCATTCAAATTGAGCGCACATACACCAAAAACGAAATTCTGGAAATGTATCTCAACCAGATGAATTTTGGGCATGGGAATTACGGGGTGCAAGCTGCTGCGCTGGCATTTTTTGGGAAAGATGCAAGTGAGATGCAATTAGAAGAATGCGCCTTGTTAGCAGGACTTCTTCAACGTCCCACGTCATATTATCCGTACAGGTACCCGGAGAGAGCTCAGCACCGAAGGAATATTGTTCTTCATAATATGCTTCGCAGAGGCTTCATTGATGAACAAACGTACGAGCAGACCAAAGCCCATCCCATCAAATTGAAAGATAATGATCCCGGTTCTGTAAACGGAATTGCTCCCTACTTCACAGAACAGATTCGGCAGGAATTGCAGGAACGGTATCATATGGACTTGTATAAGGGCGGGTTCTCCGTTTATACGACGCTTGATAGTCGCGTGCAAGCCGCTGCAGATAAAGCCGTGAAAAATCAGCTTGCCAAATTACAAGACCAATACAATAAAAAACTAATCTCGCAGAATAAAATAAAAGAACTGATCGACCCGGAAATATTGAGACAGACGCCCTGGGAAGAATTGAAAAAGGAAGCCGATTTCCTTGATTCTCTTGCAACAGAAAAATTTCCGATTCAATCTGCTCTGGTGGCGATTGATCCCAGAACCGGTTATGTACTATCCCTGGTAGGGGGCAAGGATTTCTCGAAGTATAAATGGAATCGCGCAACCCAGGCGCGTCGTCAACCAGGCTCCACATTTAAACCCATTGTTTACACTGCTGCCATTGACAATGGTTATTCGCCCTGCTTTGAACTGCTGAACCAACCGGTAGTGCTGTATTTGCCCAACGGAGATCGCTGGGCGCCACACAACTACGATCATTCCCAGGGTGGACCTACCATGCTGCGTGAAGCCTTGCGCCGTTCACTGAATCTTGTCACCGCGCGACTCGTTCAGGAAGTGGTTCCGCCACGTCAGGTCGTTGATTACGCCAGGAAACTTGGCCTGACAACTCCCATCGACGCTGTTGATGCAATTGCGTTAGGTTCATCGGCAGTCTATCCCATTGAAATGACGTCTGCGTTTGGTGTTTTCGCCAATCAGGGAGTACTGGCCAAACCACTTTTCATTTTACGCGTCGAAGATAAGTATGGCAATATCATCGAGGATTATCAACCACAGGTAAAAGAAGTGCTAAGAAAGGAAACAGCGTACATCATTTCTGACATGCTGGGCACTGTTATCAATCGCGGGACTGGCGTTTATGCCCGAACCATTCATAAATTTACTCGCCCGGCTGGCGGCAAGACCGGCACCACCAATAATTTCACGGACGCCTGGTTCATCGGCTTCACCCCGCAAATAGTCGCCGGGGTATGGGTTGGCTTTGATGACCCGGCCACAACGCTGGGCAACAGAATGGCCGGCGCAACTGTCGCGTTACCCATTTGGGCGCCATTCATGAAAACAGCTCACGACACACTGAATTTGCCGGTTAAGCAATTTAAAATGCCGCCAGGTGTCGTTCGTGTGGATATTTGCAAAGATACCAAAAAGCTCGCGACAGAATCGTGCCCGGAAATCATCTCCGAGGTCTTTGAAATCACCAATGTTCCAACTGAAAAATGCGACAAGCACACTGGTTTTACGAACAAATCGAATAATAAACAAAAGCGAATTCGATTTTAAAAATTACCGATAATTTCGAAAAAATCAATCATCTTTCAAAAGGCCAGGGATTCTGGCCTTTTTCATTTATAACAGAATGGATTAAAGGATAAATTTCACGGCGAGATTGAGAGATCGTCACAGCCTGCAAAAAATTCTCCTGCCAATATTGTGCAGAAATATTCTTCGAAGAAAAAAGTTCTGCCAATGTTTCATGCTTTTCCACATAATCTCCGTTCTTTTTGTGAAGCAATATTCCGGCAGAGGGATCAATTTCATCCGATATTTTTTTCCTTCCCGCGCCGGTTTCCATGGCAAGCTGTCCAATTTTAAACGCATCCAGATTTTGAATGTACCCGGAAATGGAACATCGAATTGTAATACTCTTTATTTTCATCGGATATCGCCGGGGATTTTCTATTACAGAGACATCACCTCCCTGAGCCCTGACCATTTCAATAAATTTTTCAAACGCGGCTCCGGAAGCTATAAGCCGGGAGAGCTTTTCCTGCCCTTCATCTCTATTATTTACAACTCGCGCTTGTTTGAGCATTGCTGAGCCCAGCGCCAACGTCAATTGTTCAATATCAGATGGTCCTTTTCCGCGTAAGGTGTCAATAGCCTCACGGGTTTCCAGCCAATTTCCCACAGCATGGCCCAACGGCTGTTCCATATTTGTCATCAACGCTGTTACGGATAAATTAAATTTTTTTCCGATTTTGATGAGTTTCCGCGCCAATTTTTTTGCGCTCTCTTTATTTTTGAAAAATGCACCACGCCCGGTTTTCACATCCAGCACCAGAGATTCAATGCCTTCGGCAATTTTTTTGCTCAAAATACTGGCCACAACCAGAGGAATCGACGCCACTGTTGCAGTTCGATCCCGAAGGGCGTAAATTTTCTGATCCGCCGGCACAATGCGTTCGCTTTGCCCGATCATCGCCAATCCAAGTGACTCAACCTGAGCAATAAATTCATTTCTGGACAAATCTGTTCGAAATCCGGGAATGGCTTCCAACTTGTCCAATGTTCCGCCAGTGTGACCGAGTCCTCTTCCGGAGATCATGGGAACTGCCACGCCGGCAGCAGCGACAAGCGGCGCCAGAACGAGTGAGATTTTATCGCCCACACCGCCGGTGCTGTGTTTATCCACTATTTTTTTATCCAAATTTGAAAAACGAATTGTTTCGCCGGATTCAATCATCATTTTTGTCAGAATGAAAGTCTCCTCTAAATTCATTCCCTGGAAATAAACAGCCATGAGGAAAGCAGAGACCTGGTAATCGGGAATATCTCCGTCTGTATAGCCTTTGACCAGATACCGAATTTCCTGCTCATCCAGCGCCTCTCCATCCCGTTTTTTCATGATGATGTGTTCAACGTTCATGATAACTGCTCAACTCTTTTCCTTATTCCCTATTGCAACAATTTTCGTAATATTGCCCTTTAAAAGAAATGCCCTGGTACATTTTTGAAATGTATCAAGGCATACAATTTGATTATTTAAACAAAGTTCACGCTGTTGCAACGATCTTTCCTATTTCTTTAATGAACTTATATCCCAATGCGTCTGCTTCTTCAGCAGTTCTCGCTTCGGAATAAATCCGAATGATGGGCTCTGTGTTTGAAGGTCTGATATGCACCCACTTTTCCGGCCATAATATTTTCAATCCATCGGTCAGGTCAAGTTTTTCATTTTGATGATTTCTTATGAGCGAATCGATGACAGACGCGACATTAATTTCTTTTAATTCAATTCTGTTTTTTGATTGAAAAAATTGCGGCAGTGATTTATGCAGCTCAGATATTTTTCCCCCGAATTGGGCCAAGTGCTGCAACACCAGTGCAATCCCCAGGGGTGCATCGCGTCCAAGGTGAAGTTCCGGCAAAATGACCCCTCCGTTTCCTTCTCCGCCGACTGCGGCTTTCACTTCATTCATTTTTTTGGCGACATGAATTTCTCCAACTTTCGTTCGAATGACTTCTGTGCCAAATTTTTTAGCGATCTCGTCAATGGCCTGGCTCACCGAGGCATTGACCACAATGGGACCCTGTCGTTTCTGCATAACGTAATTTGCAGCCAGCACCAAAGTGTACTCTTCGCCCAGTGGTTTTCCTTTCTCAGAAACAATCGCCAGGCGATCAACATCCGGATCAATGGCAAATCCAATGTCCGCTTTTTCGGACCTCACTTTTTCACATAATTCTTTTAGATTTTCCGGCAAGGGTTCCGGTGAGCGTGGAAAAAGCCCGGTGGGTTCTTTATTGATAAATACAACTTCACATCCCAGCCGATCTAACAAATCAGGAAGAATTGTTCCGCCTGCACCGTTCACGCAGTCCACCACAACCTTGAATTTCTTATCGGCAATGAGGTCAGGATCAATCAAATCAAGTTTTAGTATCGATTTGATATGATGTTCCACTGCGCCATCAAAATGCTCAATCTTGCCGATTTGATCCCAGTTTACATTCTGAAATTTGCGTTCATCCACAATTTTAATGACCTTATTTCCCTGGACTTCATCGAGAAACCATCCGGACGAGTCGATCAATTTCAGCGCGTTCCATTCAATGGGATTATGGCTCGCTGTAATTGCGATGCCGCCCCGCGCTTTTAACTCCTCCACGGCCATTTGCACGGTTGGTGTGGGGACAGTACCAATGTCGATAATATCGCACCCGGCAGCCATCAAACCTGCATAAACGGCATGTTTCATCATCGGGCCGGTCACCCGGGAATCCTTGCCCACAACAATCTTCCCGTTCCCCAGATAACTCCCAAACGCCTGGGCAAAATCCATAACAATCTGTGGACTGAGTCCTTCTCCCACAATTCCTCTCACTCCTGAGATGCTAATCATAAGCTTTGACACGTCTACCTCCATCACATTGGACTTTAATTATCTTTATTGAATTTACACAATTTATTTTCACTTACCGCACATACAAATACTCAAATATCACGTTCTCATTTTCTCTCCGCAACATAACATCGTTATTTATTTCAAACAAATAAACACACATCAATCCAAGCACTTTATTTTACAATAACAAAATTAAATATATCGATAATTTTCTCAAAAATCAACAATAATTTATTGAACCCTGCCAAATATTTATTTCTATAAAGATGAGTAAAAATGCGCCTTCTATCTTGTAATATTTATATTTATCAACGGACTAATAAACAGATATTACAATTATTTTATTTTCCTATTAATTCAAATGGATGTCTCATTACACAAGTCGTATAATATTTTTTTGTCACTGATTTATCCACCAAACATACGTTGAATCAAACGTACCATTTGTTTTTTTATCTCAGTCGAACAATAATTATACCACTGTTACAATTCCATCTACAGTTGCCTAACCTGGATTATTCATTGTAATGCATTAAGGAATCCAGGTAGCCTGAATGGTG
>CAZSBG010000139.1:0-15526 GCA_964605145.1 uncultured Cytophagia bacterium
TTCTAACCTGGATTATTCATTGTAATGCATTAAGGAATCCAGATAGCCTGAATGGTGCTTCATTCCGAATTCATTATATCTAACTTTGTTAAATTTCAAATATCTGATTAATTTCATTAATAACATTAAGTTAAATATCTATTTTTTGAAATTTGTGAATAATTCAGGCTAAAATTCCCGCTAAATAAAAAAGTCTCCGGAAGGGTTTGGTAGCCAATTTCCGAAGACTTTATCACACAAAAAAACATTCTATCTATTATACTTATATCTTCGGAAAATATCAAGCATTATTTATCGCTTTTAGTGACGCGGTATGATTTGTATGCAAAGCGCTGCCCGTTTTGTGGACATGACCACATGATCCGCTGGGGCTATTATACCAGACATGGTCTGCCGTTTTCTAATTTTATTCGGATTCAGCGCGTCCGGTGCAAAGCCTGCCACCGCACCACCAATGTGTTGCCATCGTTTTTATTAGCCTACAAACAACACGCAGTCACTGTTGTCAACGATTTGGTGAACAGCTATATCAATCGGCCCGATGACTGGCAGGGCGCCCCGGACATTCCCGTCGATCTGTCGACGGCCTACCGCTATCTGCGTGTTTTGGAACAGCAGGCCAACGCCGCTTTGCCCGAGATGCGAAAAACATTGCCGCTGATTTCCATGATGAAATGGGGCAAAAACTCACTAAGATTTCTTTGTTCAGCGAGATTATTAAAAGAAAACTGAGTGAAACCGCTCCTGAAAATTTCGAATACATCGAAAAAATTAACAACGCGGTAAAAGAATTGTCCCGAAGCACACGCGATTTCATCTGGTCGGTCAATCCGACTTAGGATTCCCTGTACGATGTTGTCATTCACCTCAAAGACTTTGGCGATGAACTGTTCGATAAAACCGGCATTGATTTCCGCGTAGATGGAATTTCGAAAGAATTGGAGCCTTTGAAACTGAGTATGGAGTAGCGCCGTCATCTGGATTTAGAATGAGATTCCTGTAAAAAACATACAGGCGACCGAAGGCGACCAACGGAAGTACCCCGGGTAAAGTCCAGAGGAAATGACAGAAAAAGGGTAATCTGACGAAGTAGTACTATTATGCCGAAATTAAGTTTTTCAAAATAAATTAGATTCTATGATCCACAGAATCTCTGACACTATTCAGCCTTCAAGACTCAAAAACTCGAAATTTAAATTTACGATGATTCTATCTTCAGGCTTTGCAAATTCGTTAACTCACTTTACCTTTCTTCAGCTTATCTTGAACTTCCTTCTCCCACTGGGAGAAGGGCCGGGGATGAGGGAAAGAATTATTACATTGTATTTAAATTTTTCGGTAACGACTCAGCGCAGGTCATCCTAAAGCCGCTGAAGCGGCTACTAAGACTAATACCTGAGTTGTTACAAACATTTATAAAAACTCGAAGTCAGATCAAAATCTGAAGCCGCGGCAAAAGCATTCAAAGAACGACTTGTTCAGACATAGTTTACCAAAGAAACCCGGTCCAAAATAGACATCCGATACACACTCCTGTTTTTCAAATGATATTTTCTGCATACCCTGCCACAAAAATCACCCTTTTAGTTATTGTTATTTTGTTGAAAGTTAGTACATTTTAAATATATATTTTTTTGATGGTTAATATCCCGGCAGATATTTTTTCTTCCGTCATTCTTTAATTCTGGTTTTTAATTTTATTCTGCAGCAAAAACAAAGGAATTACCATGCAACGTCTATTGGTTGTGGAGGACGATCCGAATACGCTTGATGGTATGGTGGAACTGTTGAGCGATGAAGGGTATCAGGTTCAGGGCGTAATAAATGGTAATGATGCTCTGGCAGTTATGGCAAACGAACATCTGGATATCGTGTTGTGCGATTTTGATTTACCGGATGTGAATGGATTGAAAGTAAGTTTACAATTGAAAAAAATGCTGCTGATAAAATAAGATCCCGCTCTGCCCAAGAGCGGGATTCGGAAGGTGCCGGTCATCCATGACCAGCCGGAGAAGAAAGAGTGATTTATTTGTGTGCGTCGAACGGTCGAATTATTAAAAGTAAGAGTTATATGTTGATTCAATCCTGACTTAAATAATTCTTGATTTTTAACTTGATTTTTGGTAATTTATTATTAGAAATTATATCAACGAAATATAGAGGCTCCAATGTACAATCGAATCGAAGTCAATCCGAATGTGTGTCACGGAAAACCCGTTATTCGTGGCACCAGAATCATGGTGCGTAATATTCTGGGTGCGCTGGCTGCTGGTGAATCTTTTGAAGAGATATCCATGAGTTACCCGGAATTAACTACGGATGATATTAAAGCTGCAATTTCGTACGCAATCGAATGTGTTGATGATACTCAAATAAGCATCAAGGTTCCCGCGTGATTAAGATTCTTCTCGATCAAAATATTCCCGCTTTAATTGAATCCTCGCTCCAGGATCAAGTCTTATCGTCGGCAAAAGTAGTATCCACTCGCACACTGGGACTCCAGCGAATGTCAGACGAAGATATTTTTTATTATTGCCAGCGCAACAAATGGTTATTATCACGTATGATGAGGATTTCCAAAATCCACTTGTAATCCCAAATGTTCCAGGATTTGGTGTTATCCGTATCAATGTGTATCCAACTGGATATGAGCATACAACAGAAGCATTATCTCGCCTGCTCTTAACTCATCCTGTCGAAACATGGGAAAAGGCATCGATCGTCATTGATTCGACTAAAATTCGATATCAAAAAAAATGATGACTTTCTCCGCCTAATGCATCTCAATCCATCCCAACATCGGTTGCCAGACCAACGATTGCGCGTTGCCTGCAAGAAAAATATCAATATGTCCGTAATCCAGTAATATTTCTTCAGGTGGATTCAAACTGGGAATGAGATGCGTTATGTCCGAACTCCCCAGCAGCGTGGTCGTATATCTTGATGCTTCACCAAAACCGCCTATCGGAGCAAGATTCAAGATGGGTGCAGTGATTTCCCCAAGATGATCGTCAAACGGGACATCGCCAATTTCCAATGTAACACGGCAGTAATCATTGATGAATTTTGTCGCTTCCCAGGGAACGCCGGCAGCCATAAAATCCAGGTATTCATCAACTGTGACATACTGCAGGTCCACGGGAAAATCATTTTCCCAGATACCTGCAAAATAATGGAACGTGATGTCACCGAAAACAGGCCCGGCTGCCAGAAACAGCGCTGCCTGCATGTTGGTGAAACCCGGGATGATTGGAGAGTCCCCATCTGGATCAGTGCGCGCCAGGTTGGCGACCATGGCAAAGACGATGAAATCGCCATACTCACCCTGATCCAACATGGGCTGGGTGCGATCGAATTCGCCCTGGAAAAAAGAGTCTTTCAAGGCCTGATCATCGGTTTTATACGTGCCGTCCGCGGCAACAAAACCACCGGCAAACCGGGCGTGCCGTGGCATTTGAGTCTCCATGTTTAATAGAGCATATCCTGTCCATACGCCGCTGCTGTAGCCCAGAAGATTGAGCTTTTTCGATCCGTTTCGGGTGAACATGCGGGCGAAATAGGCAACGCCCATGGCCAAGTGCAGATCATCGATTTGGCGCTGGAGTCCCCAGTCAGCCATGAACGAAAAATCCGATGTTGCTTCCGGAACGAGTGTCCAACCCTGGTCAATGCCCCAGACATCCACATCGTTTTCAGCAAGGAAAACCGCCAGTCCGAAATCATCCGGCATATTGGGAGAGAGCGTTCCCGGCAGGAACATGCCCTCGAAATTTTTACAATCGCCGTGTTGGAGAAAAATGGTCTTGTCCGTGCGAATGGGACGGAACATTCTTCTTTCCTTAACCACGCGGTGAATCCCGATGATATCATGCGGGCCCGGTCCCACCTGGACAATCGCCTTGTAATGAATAATGTTGCCTTTGATGGTGACGCGGTCAAATCTTCTCAAACGGCGGCAGGTCGCTTTTTCCAGCGACAGCTCGGATCCGTCTGCGCGTTTCACATCCGGATCGATTTCCCACTCGCCTTTTTCAATCAGCTCAAGAGCGAGGGACTCTGATTTATCCAGAGAAACAGCCTGGAGTTCGGAACTCTGATCCGGTTCAATCGGTGACTGTTTCTGGCAGCCGGATACAAGCAAAAACACGAACAGAACAACGCTGAGGATGGCGGTAAATTTTTTCATGATGCGCTCCTTTTTTGATGGTTGTGAATTCATCTTTTTATTTAACATTTATATGAATGATCTGATTTTGGAATATTGCTGTTCCGTAGGGGACGCACATGTGCGTCCCTCAATTTTTAATTTTGGGATGAAAATCGGCGTTATAAGAGGCTAAACCAGTTCATCGGGCACCATAAAATAAATATATTCATCCTCAATGTCTAACACTTAAGGAACCATATTTAACACAAAAGTGATAATTATTAACAGAAATATGGTTTTTGAGGCAAGGATGATGAATTAAGGGGGAAACACGGATGCCGAAAAGCGGAGTTAATGAAGCAATTTTAATACTTATGGATCAGATTGAAAAGGTCTCCTCAATTTTAGATAATTTTTACTTGACAAATAAAAAATATCTGATTATATTTATTTCATGTATAAAAAAAGAGATATAATGAGCCGGATTATCCAATATCTGGAGTCGGAATATATTTTAATACTTATCGGTGCCAGGCAGGTTGGAAAAACTACGATTCTGAGGTACTTATTCGATAAGTTGAAAAATGAGAATAAAAAAGCCTATTTTATCAATCTTGAAGATATTGATTACCTGGCGTTATTGAATGAATCCCCAAAGAATTTATTCAGCATTATCGGGCGGGATTTACAAGAGAGGATTACAGTATTTATCGATGAAATCCAATATTTGAATAATCCCACCAATTTTCTGAAATATTTTTATGATGAATATAAAGAAAAAATAAAATTGATTGTTTCAGGATCATCTGCTTTTTACCTTGATTCAAAATTTAAAGATTCTCTTGCAGGCAGGAAACGAATATTTCAGGTTTATCCCCTTAGCTTTAGCGAATTCCTGATATTTAAAGATGAAATGGAATTGTGGGACAAATTCAAGCGCGATGTGAATTTGGATAATTTTGGCCTTGATTCTTTTAATATAATTGAACAGCGGCAGTTAAATATTTTGATCGATGAATATCTCCGTTTCGGAGGCTTTCCACGTGTGGCATTGGATAATGATATCCAGGAAAAAAATGAGATTTTACGCGATCAGGTTGAGTCATTTATCAAAAAAGATATTCTGGAAGCGCAGATTAATTACCCTGACAAGTTTTTTCAACTGCTTCGCATTTTGGCTTCGCAGGTTGGAAGACTGGTAAATAAAAACGAACTGGCAAATACATTAGGAATTTCCACCAGCGCTATCGATAATTATCTTGCTACGATGTTGAAATCCTTCCATATTGCATTGATTCCCCCGTATTATGGCAACATGAGAAAAGAGTTAACCAAGCAGCAAAAAGTATTTTTCTTCGATTTAGGTTTGAGAAACCACCTGGTGAGAAATTTTGACATTGTGGATTTACGGCAGGATAAGGGAGAGCTATTTGAGAATTTCGTGTTTAGAGAGCTTCTGGAGTTTGCCTCTCTCGATCAGGTTAAATTTTGGCGGACACAAAATAAAAATGAAGTCGATTTTATTGTCGATGAAAAGTATGCATTTGAAGTAAAGTACAATGTTGGTACTTTCATGATGCGCAGTTATAGCCTGTTTCTGCAGACGTATAATCAGATGAGTTTTAATGTTGTTTATCATGTGGGAACAGTGAAAAAAGATTTCCACAATATTGGATTGCATCGGTTTTAAATGCGCGTAATCTTTTCGAACGTCCTTCCAGAACTTGACTTGTCCCGAAGGGACAGAAAGAGAATAGCCCCGCCTTTCAATTCGGGGTAAATAATTACAGCGCGGAATTCGAGTCCCGTCAGGGACGATTGAGAATATGGCCCACGTAATTGTTGTCGTTCGAAAATATCATTCGTCCCTTGCGGGATTTTGTCGCCTCATTTGAAAATTTCCACAATTATTCTACACAATATTTTCATTGACAATCAGCAATTGATCGTTCACAATTCACAATTGTTAGTATCGAATCGATTTTATTTTCTCAAGTTAAAGGTATTGGACTATTCCCCATACTCCGAAGGCGCAACACCATACTGCTCTTTGAAACATCGTGCGAAATAGGAAAGATGATTGAATCCGGATTCGTAGGCAATTTCGGAGACGGTGCCATATTTTTGGTGGAGGAGTTCGGCGGCGCGTTTCAGGCGGACGAAGCGGATGAATTCGGTGGTCTTCTGGCCGGTCAGGCCTTTCAATTTGCGGTTCAAATGGGCGCGGCTCATGCCGAGATTTTTTGCCAATTCGCGAGCAGTGAAGTCCGGGTCGGAAATATGCTGCTCAAGAATCTCGATGGCGCGTTGCAAAAACCGGTTATCCGCCGAAGTCACCGGTAGGCTGGATATGGGCCCATCCGCCGAAGCTAAATCCTTGCGCACCTGCTCCTGGGACTGACGCTTTAATTTCATCAGGTTAGCAATGCGCACTTTCAATTCCTGTTTGTCAAACGGTTTGGTGAGATATTCTACAGCGCCCAATTCCAGCCCGGTCAGCCTGTCTTCACAGGCGCCTTTGGCAGTGAGCATGATGAGCGGGATGTGGCTTGTCAATTCATTGGCTTTCAACTGCTCGCAAAGCTCGAATCCATCCATTTTAGGCATCATCACATCGCTGATAATTAAATCAGGAATTTCAGTGAGCGCGATTTGTAATCCTTCTTCACCGTTAATTGCTTCCAGCATGAGATATTCATTTCGTAGAAAAAAACTGATATAAGAACGCATGTCAGGATTATCTTCCACCAGCAGAATGGTAGGCAGGTTTAAAGCGGACGACATGGTATTGTTTGAATTGATTGTTTCTTTTTGAGTTGTGGGGGCGTCATCCTCATCTTGAAAAACTTCGATGTTTTCGGGGCTGAAAGGATGGTGATCCGTTTTTTCGGTGATAATTTCATCTGTTTTGAAATGCTCTTTTCCAGTGTTCAGGCTGACGATAATTTCAGTTCCAAGGCCTTCTGTGCTGATAACAGCAATTTTCCCATGATGAAGATGAACTAATTCACGCGCAAAAGCCAGACCGATTCCTGAGCCTGTTTCTTTAGCTTTGTTTTCATCTCTGTAGTTATAAAAATAATCAAAAATACGTGGTAACACATGTTGCGGAATTCCTCTGCCCGTGTCTTTTACGCTGATGTTAATTATACCCGGTTGTTTTTTGTCTTTCTGGCTATTGAGCGATTTCACGCTTAATGTAACCGTGCCGCCGGCCGGCGTAAATTTGATGGCATTGGAAAGCAGGTTGCTGAATACTTTTTCCATTTTATCGATGTCCATGAAAATTTCAGTGTCTTCGAGACTTTCCGGCGCCTGAAATTTCAGGGATATTTCTTCGCGAAGGGCGTATGATTCAAACGCTGCAATGATGTTCTTCAGAAAAGGAATAAGCTGAACCGGATGCACCTGCATTTTCATTTCGTGGCTCTGTAAATAGGACAGGTCCAGAAGCTGGTCGACCAGCCGCTTCAATCGACCTGTATTGCGCAGCATCATATCGATAATGGCTCGCTGTTTTTTCTTTTTTGTTGAAGCCAACAAGTCATTCAAGGGCCCTTCGATCAACGTGAGCGGCGTGCGAAACTCATGGGAAATGCCGGCAAAGAAGCGCGATTTGGTTTTGTCCAGATCTTCCAGCCTGGCCCGGTGTTCGGTCTCCATCTTTAATTGAGCTTCCACGTATTTGCGTTTGTATCGGCGCCGCACAAGCCAGTACAGCAGCAAAATGCCGGTCATAAAATAAGCGATGATGGCGATCGGTCTTTCGTACCAGAATGGAGGAATGACGAATTGCACCGAAGCGCCCTGCTTATTCCAGAACCTGTCGTTATTGCAGGCAGTGACCTGGAACGTGTAATCGCCTTTCGGGATGTTGGTATAATTGACGGAGCGGTTGATCGTTATCGGTTTCCATTCCTCATCGTAGCCAATCAGCCTGTATTTAAATTTTACGCGTTCCGGAATCGTGAAACTGAGGGCTGTGTATTTGAATTCAATATCCCGCTCGCGCGCATTCAGATGAATGCCATTTTCCTCGGGAAGATAGATGCTGTCCCCGCTTGTAAAATATTCGATGTACACCGGGGGTTCCACGCGATTGACCGGATAGTTGTTGGGATCGATGCTCACCACGCCGGCAATGGATGTGAACCACAGCTTGCCATCGCGGCTGCGCCATGCAGAGGGCTGGCGCCGGCCGTTGCATTCCGCTTCCCGCATGCCATCGAGGTGATTGTAGACGTCGCAGGTGATTTTAGGGATTTTCCCGGCTGTGAAGTCTGCCAATTGTTGTTTTCTGACGCTGAAAACGCCTTTGTTCGTGCTGAACCACAATTTGGAGCTGTCATCTTCGAGGATGGAAAAGAGGCGGTCGCAGAACAGCCCGTCCCGTTCGGAATAGGAGGAATAGCTGCCGTTTGCGTATCGGTAAAGCCCGAGATTGTCGGTGCCAATCCAGAGTACATCGTCGGCGTCTGTGAATAACGCGTTTACGCCGCCTGAGCGCAACTCAGCGGGGATTCCCTGTTGGGAAATTTTTTCATCGATGATTTTGTAGAGGCCCTGGCCGAAGGTGCCAAACCAGACGCATTCATCTCTTGTTTGAGTGATGGAGATGATTTCATCTTTAGGGCGAGGATAATCAAATACATAAGTAGTAAAATGATTATCTTTAAACTTGCTAATGAAATTGTTCGTACCAAGCCAAAGTTCCTGTTTATTACTTATGAATAATGAAAAAACACAACTATTTGGCTCTTCTGGTCTGAGTGTAAATCGTTTTATTCTTCCTTTTGAAAAATTAATTAAATCAGAGTGATTATATCCAAGCCACAATCCACCTTTTGAATCTGGGTGTAGAGATAATAATTCTGTACCGGGAAAACCTGCTTCTGATCCTAAATTATACGTGTTTTGATGGTCAAAAAGAGAAAGCCCTGAGTCACGAAATCCAACACAAATATTTCTATGTGAGTCTTCACAGACTGTATGAGCAAAATCAGATCGTGCTCCTTCCGATTTTCCCAAAGAGGTAAACTTATTATCCTTTAGCTGAATGAGCCCAAAATCCCCGGCGAACCACAAATTACCTTCCCTATCTTCTATGGCTGATAATGCGTAGTTGGTTGTGGCAGGTAGACCATTTTGAGAATTCAGTGAATGAATTTCATTTTCATATAACCGGACTATCCCTGCATTTTCTGAACAATACCAAATATTACGCTGTCGATCAACTATAATAGAATTGATTCGGAACCATAGTTTTACAGCTTCATCATCAGTTTTGTCGTGTAGTTTATTTAATGTTCTTTTACTCAATTTATATATTGTACTGTAATTAGTTGCAATTATCATTTCTCCTGATTTTTTTTGAGTTATAGAATAAACACGATATTTACCCAATTTAATAACAGAAGTTATATCGTCCCTAATTACAGTTAAGCCTGCCCTTTCCATTCCCAAATAAATAAATCCTTCGCGATCTTCAAATAGTGAATAAATTTTCACTTTTGGTATGCTCTCACGTTCTGTAAAAGTATAAAATTCTCCATCTTTTAACCTGCTTAGCCCACCATGCGTGCCAATCCAGATTGTTCCGTCTTTGGCAGCCAGAATTATATTTGCATAGTTATTTACCAGACCATCGCTGGTATCATAGGACGTGAATTTGAATCCGTCAAAACAACTGATTCCGCCCCCGGCCGTGCCAAGCCATAAGTTTCCATAGTTGTCCTCATCAATATCCCAGATAAAATTGTTGCTCAAACCCGGGTATCGGCTTTTGTCATACGTTTTGAATTCAACCCCATCGAAGCGGACCAGGCCCTCCTGGGTGCCAATCCAGATGTAACCTCGGGAATCCTGGAATACCTTTTTCAGGGAATTCATGGGCAGGCCGTCTTTGGCCGTATACACTGTGATATCGTATTGGGTCATCCGCTTGTTGGGATCGAGGGAGAACAGCCTGGAAGTGAAGGTGAATAATACAGCAGCAAACAGGAAAAACCGGGATAGTATTTTGATTCGTTTGGTAACCATTGGCATGTCCAATCGGTATTTTGAAATCAATAGATTTCAATAGAATCTAATTTGAAAGATGATATATCGCGAAAATTATGATAATGAAAAAATGTGAAGTAATTTGGGCGAGGAGCAAATTGCTTGTCATACAACTACAAGCTGTATATAAAAAATACTGCCCCCTGAATAAAAAACACATAATCGCTAAATATTGCTGAGTAGTAATATAAAAAACCTTGGTCAAAATGTCAAGCAGAAAAAATGAATCACCACTCATTCCCGCAAGAAACCGCTTAACCAAAAAAAATAGCCCGCGAACACCGGGTTGATATATTGTCCAAAAATGAGAAGGATAAAGCGCAAGGTCTGCTTTCAAGTCATCTTATGAAGATCGAGATGTGAAACTTTACATAATTTCAATTCGTAAACTAAACACCTGTCATTTCTGTCTTTTGTTGAAAAGCCTCTTATGTTATTACCCAGCAACTTTTGCAAATTTGTGCAAAAGAATTATATATGTGTCGGTCATCAAGTATTATTATGTGCGGCTTTGCCGCGCTGGGATAACTCAAATTATAATGCTTCCGCAGGGTTAAATATTCAATCATTTTTCAGGAGCAAAGCAACCATGTTTTATAATTTTGTTGTTAGAAAAAATCTTGTTTCATGTTTTCTGCTAATTGCCACAGTTGTTTTCGCACAACACAATAATGTGAAAGTCGGCGGTTCGGTTGGCAACGGCGATCCACAGGAGCCTTCCATCATCGTGAATTATAAAAATACGGATCACATGCTGGTCGGCGCGAACAAGGACAATTACTACTATTCAACAAACGGTGGACTGACCTGGACACATGGCCAGCTTACTTCGACGCTGGGCGTGTGGGGGGATCCGTGCGTGGTGGTGGACACGACCGGGAATTATTATTTTTTTCATCTGTCAAATCCTCCCGGGCCGGCATGGATTGATAGAATTATGTGTCAGAAAACGCAACGGCTTGGTGGGAAATGGTCGGATGGAACTTACATGGGGCTGAACGGATCAAAGTTCCAGGATAAGGAATGGGCTGCTGTGGACAAACTAACCAACAATATTTATGTCACCTGGACTCAGTTCGATAAATATGGCAGCGATGATCCCAAATATTTCAGTAATATTATGTTTTCCAGTTCGATTGATGGAGGCGCAACCTGGAGTCGCGCGTCACAAATCAACAAGATTAGCGGCGACTGCCTGGATGATGACAATACCGTGGAAGGCGCGGTGCCGGGGATTGGGCCGAATGGCGAAATTTACGTATCCTGGGCCGGCCCGGCCGGGATTGTGTTTGACAAATCCTATGACCAGGGCGAAACCTGGATGGACGAAGATATATTTGTATCCGACTTTCCCGGCGGCTGGGCATTGACCGTTCCCGGCATTTATCGCTGCAATGGCATGCCGGTAACAGCCTGTGATATCAGCGACGGCCCGCACCGGGGAACGATTTACATCAACTGGTCGGATCAGCGCAATGGCGCTTCGGACACGGATGTCTGGCTGAGCAAATCGGTTGACGCCGGCGAAACATGGAGCGAGTCCATTCGCGTGAATGACGATGGCCCGGGGAAACATCAATTTTTCACGTGGACGGCCATCGATCAAACAAATGGTTATCTCTATTTCGTCTTTTATGATCGACGAAATTATTCGGACACCAGAACCGATGTTTACTGCGCGGTCTCCCGCGATGGGGGAGAATCTTTCGTCAATTTCAAAGTGAGCGAAAGTCCGTTCGTTCCAAATCAAAACGTGTTCTTTGGCGATTACACCAATATCTCGGCGCATAACGATGTCATTCGTCCGGTCTGGGCCCGGCTGGATAACACGGAATTGAGCATTTATACGGCCATCATCGATCCGGCGCAGATTACCGAAGTTCCAAAACCTGCCCCGGTGGTTCGTCCCACAGGATTCGAGATTCTCTCCATTTATCCCAATCCATTCAATGCTTCCACGGTGATCGAATACAAAATTCCGGATTCCGGCGAGGTTGTTGTAAAAGTGTTCGATGTGCTTGGCAAAGAGATCGAGACAGTTTTCAGCGGGAATCAGACCAAAGGGGAACACCATGTAAGCTGGTTTGCCGAAGGTGCCGCCAGCAGCGTGTATTTTGTGCATGTGAAATTTGGAAATGAATTGAAAACTAAAAAAGTCATTCTGTCGAAGTGAGTTCTGCTTCGTTGAAAGACCGGAACCATTCAATATTCAAAAAATATTGGAGGAATTATGGCAATGTTTAAAAAACAAATTTCGGTTGTTTTTTTTGGTTTATTTTATTTGGAAAAGCATTTGCTTCAATCGGAGATAAAAACGAAAGCGCTGCACGCTCAAAAGTGATGAATTTAACAAGTCAGAAAATCGAAAGTGAAAAAACGATGAATTCGAAAAAAGTAACTATTCTTTATGACAATTATGTTTTCGCTGAGGGAACGAAATCGGACTGGGGGTTTTCATGCCTGGTGGAGGGATTCGAAAAAACAATACTTTTTGATACCGGCGCCAAAGCAGATATTTTCATGGGAAACATCGCCGAGCTGGGAATTGATTTGAAAAAGGTCGATGTGATCGTTCTCTCCCACAATCACTGGGATCACACCGGCGGCCTGGCCGAAGTGCTCAGGGCAAATCACGATGTCACGGTATTCGCGCCCCAATCATTTCCCGATGAATTTTTGAATACTGTAAAACAGGCTGGCGCAGAAATACAACGCGTGACTGAACCGATGGAACTGTGCAAAGATGTCCTTTTGACAGGAGAGATCGCCGGCCCTGTGAATGAGCAATCTTTAATTTTGAATACCGGCAAGGGCGGCGTTGTCATCACCGGCTGCTCGCACCCGGGCATTGTGAAAATCGTTGAAAAATCCAGGGCAATTCTCAAAAAAGAAATTATCCTGACTTTCGGCGGCTTTCATTTGATGCGGCATTCGGATGAAGATGTCGGCACAATAATCAAGGAACTTCGTGGCCTGGGTGTTGTCCGTTGCGGGGCCACACATTGCACCGGCGATAAAGCCATTGATTTGTTCAGGTCAGCCTTTGGTGAAAATTTTGTTGAAATGGGAACCGGCAATGTTATTGAGATACCTGAATAAGTAAAGTTGCTTCTCATTTCATTAAATGTAATGAGTGAATAAGCAATGCCATCTAGTTAATCTAATATTGTCATTCTGATCCGCCGCTTTTTGGCGGAGAAGAATCTTTGACCTCGAAGCTTACTTCCCAAAAAGAGATTCTTCACTCCACTCCGTTTCGTTCAGAATGACAAATCTGTAAATATTTCTTAACTAATTTACATTGATTAAACAAGTGTTTGGAGAAGCCATGAAACAAACATCATTTGTGATCGCTGTTGTTTTATTATTTGTTGGCACATTATTCAGCCAGCAGGTGGGGGATAAAGATTTCAATTTGAAGGCTGCCGATCCTGCATATCCCCACGGCATGGGGCCGGTTGTTTTAATCGACGAAGCGCATTACAATTTTCATACCCTGGACGGTCGCTACAAACCATTCGCTCAATTTCTGGAAAGCGATGGCTATGTGGTTCGAAAATCGGATAAATTGTTTACCAAAGAGAGTCTTGAAAAAGGCGATATTTTAGTTATTGCCAACGCGCTGTCCAAAGAGAATGAAGAAGAGTGGGCCAATCCCATGTACCCGGCGTTCACGAAAGAGGAAGTCGCCGCAGTGACTGATTGGGTGAAAAATGGCGGCTCGCTTTTTCTGATTGCCGATCACATGCCGTTTCCCGGCGTGGCCGTCGATTTGGCCCGGGCGTTCGGCGTGGAATTCAACAATGGTTTTGCGTTGGCCGAAGACCCTAACCAGCGGCGACGACCCATGATTTTCCGACGCAGCGATGGCTCGATTAAAGACCATGCCATTACTCGGGGGCGCTCTTCCGCAGAGAGAATTGACTCGGTGGCCACGTTCACGGGGCAAGCGTTTCAGCCATGTCCTGACGACTGCAAACTGTTAGTTTTCGGATTGGGCGTAGTTTCATTTATGCCGGAAGTGGCCTGGGAATTCTCGGAGAAGACGCCCAAAATTTCAGTGACAGGCTGGTGCCAGGGAGCAGCCAAACAATTCGGGAAAGGACGCGTGGTAATTTTTGGAGAGGCGGCCATGTTCACATCCCAGGTAGCCGGCAATGACATTACTGTGGGAATGCGATCGCCGGAAGCGGGACAAAACCCACAGCTATTGCTGAATATTATGCGCTGGTTGTCGTGGTTGATTGAGTGATTTTTGGGTGAAAGCAGTTGTCGGGTCGCTCCCACGGAAACCGTGGGAACGAGAGCAATGAAGAGAAATAGGACAAACTGTCCTTTAATAAATGTGTACTTTTGCAACACTTGAGATTTTTTCTGCTGTGTTAATTTGCCACAAAAAAAGAATTCCTTTTTGTCCGCATGGCTTTTATTCTCGATGAATTCGGGTGTTGGCGCGATCAGGTCGGATGGTACAAATATTGTAATTGATTTTATTTCTGAACGAGTTTGCTTATGCCCGGATACAAAATAACAAAGTTGAAAAAAAAATCGTAATAAAAGTTCGGACGAAATAAATGGGAGTGCGGAAAATGAAAACGTTTCAAATTATGCTAATGATTTGTTTGTTCGCAGTTGGATCAGTTTTAAGCGCCGTTGGAGCCGTCACCGAGGCGAATGACGAAGTTTTCATGTACGGAAAAATTACGACGACCAGCGACAAAATATACAAAGGCGCGATTCGCTGGGGCACGGAAGAAGTCTACTGGTCGGACATGTTCAATTCCACAAAAACGGAAAATGAATATCTGGATTATTTATCCCGAAGCGAACGCCGGGAGCTGGACCGTGGCTCCGGGAACATTGAAATATTTGGATTGAAGGTTGTCACGCGAAATGCGAGGGGGAGTCACGACCATACGTTTGCCTGTCAATTTGGTGAAATTGAATCCATCGAAATCAATCGCGGAAGTCGGGTGAAGCTGCATCTGAAAAATGGCGAATCATTCAAGCTCAAAGGAGGTTCCAATGATATCGGGGCGACCGTCAAAATTTTGGATGAAGAAGTGGGCCTGGTTGAATTGGAGTGGGAGCGAATCGACAAAGTTGAGTTCATGCCAACGCCGAACAGGCTGAAGGAAAAATTCGGCGAACCGCTTTTTGGCACGGTGAAAACATTTTACGGCGATTTTACCGGCTTCATTCAGTGGGATCACGACGAACGCGTTGGCGATGACGAATTAGACGGGGACAGCGAGGACGGCGATGTTTCGATTCGGTTCGATAAAATCGCAACCATCGAAAAGAAAGGGCGCGGTTGTA
>CAZSBG010000140.1:0-15472 GCA_964605145.1 uncultured Cytophagia bacterium
CAAAGAATTGGTGAAGCCGTTCACATATTAACGCTGATTATTAATCAGTTCACTGATGGAAAGGTAACGCTGTACTGGGATAATTCAGCCGAAAGCGTCGGGCATTATCTCACAGGGTATTATAATTTCGAAGGCTACAAAATTTACCGAACCACCGTCGATCCGGAATACAACCAATGGGGCGAACCCAATTACGATGACGACGGCAATTTTATCAATTTTCTACCCATTGCCAGGTGCGATCTCGATAACGGCATTAACGGTTACGAGCAGGTGTACCCCTATCAAAAATATGGCGACGACACAGGCCTGTTCCATTCGTGGACCGATACCACCGTGACCAACGGCGTGACCTACTGGTACAGTGTGTGCTCCTACGATCACGGCATTGTGGACATCCCAGCGCTGAATCCCGGCGGACTGCCTGCTTCGCCCATGAAAGAATGCCCCAAAGGAACCGATCCTGAGCAGGATATCAATCTGGTGAAAGTGGTGTCTGGCGTTCACGCCTCGGATATTGAACTGCCCACCGCTGAAGTCGAGCAATTGGAGGAAACATCGGGCAACGGACTAATTACGCCCTATATCATCGATCCCTATCAAGTCACAGGCCACGATTATCTCATCATGTTCGAAGACACCACGTACGGCTACGCAATCTACGATCTCTACGATGAGACCGACGGGAAGATGCTGTTCGTAAAAATCACCAACACCAATGGCGAAGAAGGGCTGATTTTCGATGGAATTCAACTCTCCATTCAGCGATATGATGATATGGATGTTTTGAACGAAAAAACATTTTGGTTCAAATATGAAACAGGCGAATTATCGAACTGTACCTGGACAATTTTTGGCGGCAAATTAACATGGGATCCGTATCCATTCGAATACGATATACGTTTCACTGATAAAATGGACACAAGTGCGTTTATGAAACGCAAAGCGCCGTTCGAAATCTGGAACACCATTTTGAATCAAAAAGCCTTGTGGGATATTTACTGGAACTACGCGGGCACGGATACCACAGATTCGCTGAAAAACACCTGGTCCAGCGGGGATATGATTTATATCTGGGATGAATTCAACGAAGAGAATAAATTCACGCTGCGGATCACCATCACCGAGCGGTCGATTTACACGTACCAGGGTCTGGTGAATAATCCGCCCCAACCTGGCGATGCCGCGCACATCGCGCTGAAACGGCCGTTCATCACAGGCGATCAGTTTCGCATCCGAACCAGCGCCTTGAAGAAAAAGCAGATCGGGCAGGCTGATTTGAACAACATCAACGTTGTGCCCAATCCCTACGTGGTCGGCGCCGATTGGGAGCTTGGCCGAAACGACTCCCGAATCCAGTTCATTCATTTGCCCTCGGAATGCACGATTCACATTTACACCCTGGCCGGGGACAAAGTGCGAACGCTTCATCACAACAATCCCAACACGGACTACGAATTCTGGGATTTGCTCAATTTCAGCAATTTGAAGGCGAGTTATGGTTTGTATGTGTATGTGGTGGAAACGCCGGATGGCAAGGCAACGACCGGGAAGTTTGTGATTTTAAGGTAAACGAGTCAGATGGCGGATCCCCGATGCCAGATTTCAGATACCCGATGACGGATTACTGATAGCGGATGCCAGATAACAGATTACGGATACCAGATAATAAATTTAAAAGCATAAATTGTGTTGCTATTTATTGGCTGTTCTGAAACACGGACTGTCACTTCGTGCAGAGTCGAGGAGTGATTAAAAATTTACAACTTATCACCCTTAGAATTCGCCCTCCAGAGGCGGATTTGCAACTCAGGGTGGCTAAAAATTTCTTTATTTTAAACCAACACATCAGTGAAAAATATTATCGACTTTTTATCCGGCATCTGCTATCAGAAATCCGGAATCTGACATCCGCCCCACCTCACTTCTTCATCCCATCATGCATGTCGTCCTTGAACCGCGTAGTGATTAATTCGATAATTTCATTGGCGCTGGCCTCGATGGGCTTGTTGGAAACGCCGATAATCGAAAATCGGTGTTTGCGGCAAAGCTGTTCCGCGGCTTCGACTTCCTCGTAAATGGTTCGCGGATTGTTGTAATCGGTCACTCCCCTGTCTGCCAAACGACTCAGCCTTGCTTTTCTGTATTTTAGCAAACGTTCGGCATCAACGGTCAATCCGATAACGCGCCGGCGGTCCACCTGAAAAAACTCCTGCGGCGGATCGATTCCTTTCACCAGCGGGACATTGGCTACCTTCCAGCCAAGCACAGCCAGGTACATGGAAAGCGGTGTCTTGCCAACCCGTGAAACCCCGGTCAGGACAATTTCTGCCTTTTCTAAATCCTGTGGATTTTGGCCGTCGTCATGAGACATGGAAAATTCAATTGCATCCACCCTTTCGAAATATACCTTGTGCAACTGTCGATACAACCCGGGGATTCCTGCCGGTTTCTGATTTGAAATATTTGTTAACCAGTATATTAAATCACCCACCAAATCGATAGTCACAACTCCCTGCTTTTTCCCCAGAGAAATCAATTTTTCGCGCAGCGTTTCATCAACCATGGTATGAAGTATAATGCCGTTGACTGATTTTGCATCGGCCACAACTTTTTCCACCTGTTCCACCTGGCGTACATGGGTGACCATTTTTACCGGTACTGAAATTTCCGGAAATTGCGCCAGCACGGTATGGGCCAACTGTTCACCGCTCGCCCCGGACGCGCCAGACACGACAAATAAGGGGAGTTTAACGGATTTCCTGATTGTATTTCCCATGAGTCTTTTCCTCCTTGTTTTGAGAATTCATCCCCAGATTCGTATCTGATATCGAGATTTTTTTGTATTATTAACGTCTCTCTTCCGCGGATGCTTCAAGCGATATTCCGGGAAATCTTTTTGTAACAACATACATACACATTTATGGACTGCACTTCAATGTTGAATCACTCGCTAAAATCTCAATGTGAAGGCAGTTCGGCTTCCGGGGCTGGATTGCACTGAAATCGTGCCGCGGTGCAACCGCAAAATCTGTCGCGACAGGCTGAGGCCGATGCCAGAGCCTTCTTTTTTCGTAGTGAAAAACGGGATGAAAATATTCTCCTGCACTTCTTTCGTCATTGCCGGTCCGTTGTCGATAACCTGAATGATCGCCCGGCCGCGTTCATCAATTCGTGAAACCAATTCAATCTCCGGATGGGTTAGGTGCTTCACGGCATCAATAGCATTCAGCAATAAATTGATGAGCACCTGTTCGATGAGTTCAGCATCAGCGGTTAACTCCAGATTTTCCGGCTCGATGCCGGATTTAAATGTAATTTTAGCATCTGCGATATGCATATTCATTAGTTGCGTCACGCGGTCGAATAGCGCGGCCACTTCAAATTTCTGAAAATTGGGGCGAGGAATTCGGGTGAGCTTACGGTAGGATTCCACAAAATGAAGCAGACCTTTGCTGCGTTTTTCAATGGTTTGAACTGCATCTCGAACATCTTTAATCGTTTCGTCGGATACTTTTTTCTCGGCATCAAACTCCAACTCCAGTAAGCTGTGCGCTGTGGAGGCAAGTGAAGAGATCGGCGTTACCGAGTTCATAATTTCATGGGTGAGCACGCGAATCAGGTTCTGCCAGGCCTCCATCTCTTTTTCTTCCAATTCACTCTGAATATTTTGAATTGAAACAAGCGTAAATTTCTGGCCGCGCATTCGAAACTCTGTCGCGTAAATGACCAACTGAAGTAATTCGCTATTGTACTGGACTTTAATGAGCGCCTTTTCTCCGGCTTTCATGTTTTTCAAACGATTCACCAGTTCCGGGTTCAATGCCGCAAGCTGATCAATATTTTTAAGTCGAATCACTTTGAGCAAACGTTTTGCCGCTGTGTTGATCAATTCAATATCACCATTTGCTTGAAAAGTGAGCAAGCCAATTCCCACGTGCTGCACCACGGTCTGTAAATATCGAAAATGTTCTTCTTTTTCGGAACGCGTCTGTTTGAATTTTTCCAGCACTTCATTGAACGCTTTCTTCACTTCATCGAATGACGCTCCCAAAGATGGCCCGCTGAATGATTGTGAAAAATCTTCATATCGAATCGCGTCGAGGAATCGGCTTAAATCTTTGTTTGTTTTTTCCACGTAGCGAATCAACGAAATAATCTGAAACATCACCAGCAGGCCGGTAATCAAGGTCACGGCATAAAGGGATGTTCTCAAAATTAAATAAACAAAGAGAAACAACGTTATCCCAATGAAAATGATCCGCAGTGTTGCGATCAATCTGAAATGTCTATAAACCATACTTTTCCAGCCTTCGATAAAGTGATGTTCTCGTGACCCCGAGTTCCTGCGCTGCTTTTGTAATATTCCCGCTATGTTTGTCCAGTGCTTTTCGGATAATCATTTTTTCTGCTTGCTGGAGATTGTAACTTTCGAAAATAAGCCCGTCTTCCCTCACTTCTCGGGTTGGGAAAAAGATGTCCGATGGATTGAGCACAGTAGAATCGGTCATAATTACGGCCCGTTCAATGGCATGCTGTAATTCGCGTACATTGCCGGGCCACTGGTATTTTTCCAGCTTTTTGATAGTGGCCTTATTGACACGTTTTCGCGGCATGTTATATTTTTTGCAGTAAATCCCCAGGAAGTGATCAACCAACAGCGGAATATCTTCCACTCTCTCCCGTAACGGCGGCAAATGAATTTCGACTGTATTGATTCGGTAGAGCAAGTCTTCGCGGAATTCATTGTCGGCCACCATGTCGAAAATATTTCTGTTGGTGGCGCAGATAAGACGAATGTCAATGGGCCGCGCGCGGTTTGAGCCGATTCTTGTCACCTCCCGGTTCTGCAGCACGGTCAATAGTTTAGCCTGAAACGGAAGCGGGATATTTCCGATTTCATCCAAAAAAAGTGTTCCCCCGGAAGCCACCTCAAACCGGCCGGCGCGGTCTTCTTTAGCATCCGTAAATGCGCCTTTCACGTGGCCAAACAATTCACTTTCAAATAGCGTGTTGGTTAATGCGCCCATATCCACGCTGATGAAAACCTCATGGGCCCGCGCGGACTGCCGGTGGACTTCCCTCGCGACAAGCTCCTTCCCTGTCCCGTTTTCACCAAGAATGAGCACATTGGCTTCTGTGTTGGCTACTTTCTCGATGGTGTCGAACACGGTCTGCATGGCCGGGCTGGAACCGATAAATTCCTGAAACGGCTGATCCAGATCTGCGCTGAGCTGTTTCTGGCGATCGCGCAAATCAGCCACTTCGCTTCGGGAGCGACGCAAATTCATGGCCGCGCCAATAGTGGCCAGCAGTTTTTCATTTTGCCACGGTTTGAGCACAAACTCGCTGGCCCCTTCCTTAATGGCGCGAACCGCCATTTCCACGTCACCGTAGGCCGTGATGAGCACCACCACGGCTGAAGGATCAATTTCGAGAATTTTGTTCAACCAGTAAAATCCTTCGACCCCGCTGGTTGCATTTTTTGTGAAATTCATGTCCAGAAGGATAACATCGTAATTTTCGTTGTTCAGGAGATTAATAATATTGTCGGGATTTTTTTCGGTGTGAACGAGCTTAACATATTGCTTCAAAAAAAGACGCGCTGCCTGGAGCACATCTTCATCGTCATCAATCACAAGTACATTGCCAACTTTCTGACTCATAAGGGCACCTTTTTCGGGAATACACAACGTGAATTATTTTGGTACGGTTCATTAACGGAAAGTGTGGATGAAGGTTTCAGGCGCTGACATCTATCAGCATTCAACAGCCTTCTTTCAGATTAAAACAGAAAAACCTGTTGGATTATCAAGTTCACAAATAAGCCATCGAATCCGAAAATGCAAAGGCGAACATCTACTATCGAACACCCATTTAAGTATATACAATTTTTAATTTTAAAATGCAAGAAGATTGTCTTTTCAGAGGAAAAAAGTGTTCGTTATCGAACACCCACTGTCATAAAACCGGATAATCGAAAAAACATTCACAACACTAAAAATGACCTAACTCTCTAAATATCAATGTTGGCACAATTCTTGAGTCTTAAAGGATGGAGTAATATTTCACGACACACTCTGGAAATGGATTTAAATTTACGGACAAGCTATTGAGGATCAAAGTTCAGGAGTAACGAATGGATCGCCCGATTAAAAAGAAAAAATGGCCGCCCAAAAAAATCTTAGGAATCGCATTCAGTCTAATTTTTATTATATTCATTTTTTATACCTTCTTTTTTGGAGACAAAACTTCAAAATTAAATGTAAACAGAGACAGAATTACAATTTCTACAGTGACAAGAGGGCCGTTTCAGGAATTTATCCCGATCATCGGAAACGTCCGTCCCATCATGACGTTTTATCTCGATGCTGACGAAGGCGGGCGAGTCGAAAAAAAATATGTAGAAGCCGGCGCGTATGTTACCGTTGGCGACACCATTCTCAAGCTCACCAATACAAATCTTATTTTGAATATCATGCAGCGGGAAGCGGAACTGTTTCGACAGAGTGACAATCTCCGAGCAACCCGGCTGCAAATGGAACAATACCGTCTTAACTTGCTTTCAGACCTGAATGAACTGGATTATCGGTTGAAAAGACTCAATCGATTGTACAAACGAAACAAAGTGCTGGCTGAAAAGAATCTTATCTCTGATCAGGAATTCGATGAAATCAATGATGAATTTGAATATGTCACAAAACGCAGAAAATTGGCCATTGAGAGCTTCAAACAGGACTCACTTTTCCGTAGGGCTCAAATTGAAGAGATGAATGCATCGCTGAAAAGAATGCGGTCTAATCTGGAAATCGCCAAACAAAAAGTTGAAAATTTAACCATTAAAGCGCCAATTGCCGGTTTGCTGACCTCGTTGAATGCTGAAATTGGTGAATCCAAATCTGCCGGCGAACGATTGGGCCAGATCGACGTCCTTGACAGCTTCAACGTCCGCGCCGCCATCGACGAGCATTACATTGCCCGCGTTGAAATTGGCAGGCGCGGCCGCTTCGATTTATCCGGCGCCACCTACAAGCTCAAAGTGGAACGAATTTACCCGGAGGTTCGGGACGGCCGTTTCGAGATCGACATGGATTTTATCGGCGTCTCCCCGCCGGATATTCGTCGCGGCCAAACGCTGCACATCCGCCTCGATCTGGGCGATTTAACCGAAGCCATCCTGCTGCCGACCGGCGGCTTTTACCAGAGCACCGGCGGTCAGTGGGCCTACGTCCTGGATGAATCCGGCGGCTTCGCCACAAAACGCAAAATCCGAATCAATCGCAACAACACCCAGGCCTACGAGATCATCAGCGGCCTCGAACCCGGCGAAAAAGTCATCACCTCCAGCTACGATAATTTTGGGAATAAGGATAAGCTGATTTTGAAGTGAAACGTGAAACGGCAAATGTGAAACGAAAGATTGAAGATGTAAAAAGTGAAAAGCTAAAGCTGATTGACCATTATAGATTTTAGGTCTTGTCATAATCACATTGAAGCGAAAGGAGAATATTTTTTGAACCTGAATCATAAAAATCTCGATGTCTGGAAATTGAGCGTTGATTTTGTGACTCATATTTATAAACTCACAGCGACTTTTCCAAAGGACGAACTGTATGGGATTACTTCACAGATACGCAGGGCTGCTGTTTCAATCCCATCGAATATCGCTGAAGGAGCGGCAAGAAAGTCAGGCATTGAAAGAAAACGTTTTTATGAAATAGCACGCTCTTCACTTGTAGAAATTGATTCCCAAATAGAAATTTCCCCGAGATTGAATTATTGCAAGCAGGTGGAATTAAATCATATCGGTGACGAAATGAACCATATTTTCGCCATGCTGTCAAATCTTATCAACAAGACAAGGTAGCGAAAAAAAACGAAAGTCAGATTTAAAAATTTGAGTAGCGATGCAATGTGAAAAATTGTAAATAATAATCTTTTTTCGTTTCACGTTTCACCTTGAACAAAAATCCAATAGGCATTGAAATATTCAACAATATCAATGAGATAAACAAGGAGACCACCCCAATGATAAAAACCAAAAACCTCAAAAAAATCTACACCACCGAAGAAGTGGAGACGACGGCTCTGAACAATGTGAATATCGAAATTGCGCAGGGGGAGTTTGTGGCGATTATGGGGCCGTCCGGGTGCGGGAAATCCACGCTGCTCAACCTGCTCGGACTGTTGGATAATCCTAACGACGGCGAATATCATTTTCTGGATCAGGAAGTATCGAAATACTCGGAACGGCAGCGAGCCAATTTGCGCAAGTCCAATATCGGTTTTGTTTTTCAGAGTTTTAACTTAATCGATGAATTGACGGTGTTCGAAAACATCGAACTGCCGCTGCTGTACCTGGGCTATTCGAATGCCGAGCGCAAAACCCGCGTGAATGAAGTCATGGAACAAATGCAGATTATGCATCGGAAGAATCATTTCCCACAGCAGCTTTCCGGCGGACAGCAGCAGCGGGTTGCTGTGGGACGCGCGGTGGTTGCACGACCAAAGCTTATTTTGGCCGACGAACCCACAGGAAACCTCGATTCTGCGCACGGCGATGAAGTCATGAAATTACTATCTGAATTGCACGAGGATGGGACCACCATCGTAATGGTGACGCATTCACCAGCCTACGCCGAATACAGCCGTCGTGTTGTTCATTTATTCGATGGACATATTGTGACAGAAAATATTAAGGAGAGATTCCATGTCTGATTTACGATTTTTGAGTTACAATTTTAGAATGACTAAATAAAGATAAGCCTGTTATGATAAAACTACAAAACGTTTTCAAATGTCACTCCACTCGTTTCACGAAAACTTTTGTCCTGCAGGATTTGAGTTTAGAAATTAACCAGGGCGAGTTTGTTTCGATTATGGGTACTTCAGGCGCAGGAAAATCGACGTTGCTTTACATTATTGGCATGTTGGATGAGCCGAATGAGGGCGAATATTATTACAGGGATCAGCATGTGCAGAAAATGAATGAAAAGAAGCGCACAGAATTGCATCGCACCGAAATCGGTTTTGTGTTTCAGCAATATCATCTGATCGATGAATTGACCACGTACGAAAATATCGAAACGCACTTGCTCTATCAAAAAGTGAAGGGATCGGAGCGGAAAGGTCGGGTGACTGAAATGCTGGATCAATTCAATATCGTGGCTAAAAAGGAACTGATTCCGAATCAACTGGCTGGCGGACAGCAGCAGGTGGTAGGGATTGCCCAAGCCATCGTGGCACGACCGCGTCTCATTCTCGCTGACGAGCCGACGGGCAACCTCAACTCGGAACAGGGCAGGGAAATCATGGAATTGTTCAGAAAACTCAATCAGGACGAAACAACCATCATCCAGGTGACTCATTCGGAAGAAAAGGCACGATATGCGGGTCGGATTATTCATCTGCTGGATGGAAGGATTGTGCGGGAAGAAACGCCTGGTGCAGAGCGTGAAAAGTGAAATGTGAAAAGAAATATGTAAGGCGCTAAGATTTTTTCATTTCAGATTTCACGTCTTGTGCTTTGTATCAATCGCAGAATTGCTCAGCCAGGCGCTCTGCGCTATGCAAAAAAAAACGGAGAAAAACTTATGCTAAAAAATTACTTAAAAATCGCCTGGCGTAACATGAGACGCAATAAAATCTATTCTATTATAAGTATTACTGGGCTCACTATTGGCATGACAGGTTGCATAATTGTAGCACTTTTTGTGAACCGTGAATTGAGCTTCGACCGTTTTCACAAGAATGGACAACAAATTTATAGACTCTGTTATAGTTTGAAAAAACAACAATATGAAGCAGACTTAGCGATCTCAGGTAGTCGTGCTCCACAATTAATTGCTGCAGAATTACCAGAAGTTGATACAATTGTTCGTTTACTATGGCATTATAAGCAGCCGATCAAAGTTGGGGATAAGATATTCAGGATTGATGTTCATTATGCTGATCCTGATTTTTTCAGAGTGTTTTCGTTTCCACTTTTAACGGGAGACCAGAAAATTGTGCTAAAAGATCCAAATTCGGTGGTTATTACTCCAGAACTTGCAGAAAGTTTTTTTGGTCGTGAGGATCCTATTGGGAAGACAATTCAATTAGAAAAAACAAAACAGGTATTGAAAGTAACGGGAATAATGAAAAACATGCCGCAAAATACACATTTAAAAAGTGAGTGTATAATATCGTTCGAGAGCGCACCTGAATCTTTCATGTCTATCTGTTATGTGTATTTATTGTTTAATTCGGAAATAGAGAAGGCTGAAATTGAAAAGAAAATAAACAAAATTCTTGAAGGAATGAGCGATGAGAAAAAAACAAAACTTTATTTTCTTCAGCCATTAACATCAATTTATTTAGCTCCAAAGATGGGATTAGACACGGATCGACACAGTGATATTAAATACTCAATTTTTCTTTCGCTGTTATCATTGATGATATTGGCAATTTCTTGCATTAATTTTATCAACCTGTCAAGCGCCCGTGCATTAAGCAGGTTGAAAGAAGTGGGGATTCGAAAAGTGAGCGGAGCTCGGCGAATTGAACTAATTAAACTATTCATTTCCGAATCACTTTTATTATCCTTCATTGCTGCGATTTTCGCGTTATTGCTATCTCAAATAGTCTTAAATCAATTAGCTATTCTATCGACGGATGCATTTAACTTAACGATGGATTTCATAGAAAATTTTGCCGTTTATATAATTATATTTTCAATAGTAGTTATTGTCGGTTTTTTTACTGGCAGTTATCCAGCGCTTTTAGCAGCATCGTATCATCCTGTAAATATTATGAAAAACCAATTTTCACCAAAAACTCGAGCTGGTTTTTTCCGAAAGGTATTAGTAATATTTCAGTTTGCAATTTCGGCATTTTTTCTTATTGCTGTAATAGTATTTATGTACCAGATTCATTTTATGGTGAACAAAGATTTGGGAATAAGAGTTGCCAATATATTAATATTGGATTATGCTGGGGATAAATCGCTGAGTCAGAGAGCTGAAATATTCAAATATAAAATCCAGGAACTGGCAGCAGTGAACAATGCCAGTCTTAATTTCATTAGTCCAGGAATTGATATGTCATGGGGCAAGTACGTTCAACCGTTGGACAGTGAGGTTGAAATTAAGGAAAAGGTGCCTTTTATTGATGTTGACGAGGACTATTTTAAGGTATTTGATATTCAATTAATTGAAGGAAGAAATTTTTCTCCTGAATATCCGTCTGATAAACAAAATGCGGTTATAATAAATGAAACTGCGGTTCGCAGCTTTGGCTGGGAAAATCCTATCGGAAAAAGGATTAGAATTGGCAAGGATAGAGAATTTGCGGTTGTTGGAATCGTAAAAGACTTTCACATGGAATCCCTGCGTCAACCGATTAGACCCTACATTTTTAACAATCTGAATGAGATGCGTGGCTCAATAGCTGTCCATATTCAACCCCATAATATGGATAATACAATTGAACAAATTAAAAAGATATGGGAGTCGATTGCAACAGAGGAGCCATTTACGTACAGGTTGTATAGCGATGATATTGAATATAGTTATATGAAAGAAAAATTGATGATGAAAATAATTGGATCCGTGGCAGTTTTGACAGTAGTTATTGGCAGTTTAGGATTATTTGGTTTGGTTGCTTTCAGCGCACAGAGAAGAGTAAAGGAAATTGGTGTCAGAAAAGTGTTGGGAGCTTCCGCCGCAAACATAGTAATGCTACAGTCAAAAGATTTTATTAAGCTGGTACTAATTGCTAATCTTATTAGTTTGCCCTTTGCCTATTTTGCTATGATTAAATGGCTGCAAAATTTTGCTTATCGCATTGACATTAGTTGGTGGATATTTGCACTTGCGGGTGCACTTGCCCTTTTTATTGCATTGGCAACGGTGAGTACTATTGCAATTCGAGCGGCGCTGGCGAATCCGGTGGATAGCCTAAAATATGAATAAAAATGTGAAACGTCAAACGGAAGTCGATCAATTTTAAACATTTATTGCATTAGATAAGAATTTAATTTAGGAGAAATTATGCTCAGGAATTATCTAAAAATCGCTTTTCGAAATTTCCGAAAATACAAGGGCTTTTCATTCATCAACATCCTCGGACTTGCCGTTGGAATGGCCAGTTGCATTCTCATTCTTCTCTGGGTGCAGGATGAATTGAGCTTTGACCGGTTTCACAAAAACGCGGATGATATTTTCCGAATTATCCACTGTAAAGATAATTTCCAGAGTCGCGGCGCCGGAAGCCCGGCGCCTCTCGGTCCGGCGTTGGAGGACGAAATTCCCGAGGTTGTCAATTTCGCACGCTTTGTCACGCTGCCGAAGCTGGTCGTCAATTACGAAAGGCAGTCATTTTACGAGAATAAAATCGTGCTGGCCGATCCGGCAATTTTTGATATGTTCACCTTTCCGTTTGTGCGTGGCGATGCAAAAACCGCGTTTGCCAACCCGGGAGATATTGTGCTCACCGAAGCCAGCGCGTACAAATATTTTGGCGAAGAAGATCCTGTCGGCAAAATTCTGCTGCTCGAAGGCGGCGATTACCAGGCCAAAGTCAGCGGTGTCGTGAAAGACATTCCTTACAATTCACACATCCAGTTCAATTTTTTACTATCGTTTCAAATTGTTTATCATGGGCGAATGTTCGGCGTTCGATGGGGTGATTTCAATTTTAACACCTATGTGCAATTGGTTCCCGGCACAGACCATCGGCACATCAGTGAAAAGGCAACGCAGGTCGCCATCGCGCATAATTGCCCCCAGATAAAATGGGATCACAGAAAGTTCTTCCTCCAGCCACTCGCCGACCAACACCTGGATGCAGGCACGCAACCGGCCGGCGTGGAAATCACCGCCCCGTTAGGTAATAAAACCGAAGTGTATATTTTTTCTATCGTCGCAGCGTTTATTTTAGCTTTGGCCTGCATCAATTTTATGAATCTCTCCACCGCCAGGTCAACAAACCGAATCAGGGAAATTGGCATGCGGAAAACGATTGGCGCCAATCGCAGCCAACTTATCCTTCAGTTTTTCAGTGAATCCGTTCTCACAGCCGTTTTTTCAATTTTAATCGGCATTGTTTTAGTGGAAATATTTTTGCCGGCATTCAATAATTTTGCGGGAAAAAACCTGTCCATCGACTATTTCAACGCGGGGGCGATACTGGCGATTCTTGGTTTCACACTCGTGACCGGCCTATTCGCTGGCAGTTACCCTGCCTTGTACCTGTCTTCGTTTCACCCGGTCGCCACGCTGAAGGGACAAAAATTCTTGTCACTGAATTTAAAGAAAAAAAATATCGATAATTCGAAAAGTTCAAACTTCCGGAAAACGCTTGTTGTTCTGCAATTCACGCTCTCCATTGGATTGATTATCGGCACAATTGTCATCTACAAACAATTGGAATTATTACGAACCAAAAAACTGGGATTCGACAAAGAAAATATTCTCATCCTGCCGGTCAGAGAAGGATTTGCCTCTGAATATGAATCCATGAAAAATCGACTGTTAGCCCTGCCGGGAGTGAAAAGCGTTTCCGCGAAAGACTGGCTCCAGGTTCGGAGTCAGCATAACACAAGCGGCTACTGGTGGGAAGGTCAAAGTCCGTCCGCTGAAGTGAAATACATTTCGCACATTCGGGTTGATTATGACTATTTCAAAACAATGAATCTGAAACTAAGCGAAGGCAGGGCTTTTTCGAAAGATTTTCCGACCGATGCAAACGAGGCGTTCATCGTTAACCAGGAAGCTGTCAAGGCGATGGGATTGACTTCGCCGGTGGGAAAACAATTTTCACTGTACGACAACAAGGGCAAAATCATTGGCGTAATGGAGAACGCCTATTTTACATCGCTGCACCACAAGATCAATCCCCAGGTGTACCATGTGTTGACAGATATGAACCAAGCCCGGGGATACGGCGGCATATTCATCAAAGTTGCAGGGGAAGGTCTGCCACAAAACATCTCAGCAATCAAAAGTATTTGGGAAGAAATGAATCCGATCTCTCCATTCGAATACCAGTTTCTGGATGAAACCATTGCCGCAAAATACAAAGCCGAAAAACAGGCAAGCACCATATTCCGATTCTTTTCTTCCCTGGCAATTCTCATTTCGTGCCTGGGATTGTTCGGCCTGGCTTCGTTTACTGCCGAACAACGCACCAAAGAAATCGGTATCCGAAAAGTGCTGGGAGCGTCCACGTTCGGCATCATTCAATTAATGAATATTGAATTTATAAAATGGATTCTGGCCGCACATTTCATTGCCATGCCAATCGCCTATTATGCTATGAATATTTGGCTCCAGAATTTTGCCTTTCGAATCTCGATGAAATGGTGGCATTTCGTTTTTGCCGGAATCCTGACGCTGCTGGTTGCGTTGATTACCGTGAGCTATCAATCGATAAAGGCCGCGTTGAGTAATCCGGTGGATAGCCTAAAATACGAATAAAAAAGTGAAACGTTAAATATTTCGTCTACCGTTTCACATTTCATGGAGAACGCCATGCGCTATGCCGAAAAATACTATTTAATAGATTTCATAGATAATCTTAAAAAAGCGAAAAAAGGGAAATGGTATGCAGCAGATTGTGGTCAGTTTAATTTAATTTCTAAACCAGTTTTTATAATCTCGTTCGCAAAAGGATTTGAACTATTAAACTCAGTTTGATCAAAAAGATGAGGTTCAATTATAGTTTCATTTTTTCTTCGTAATATCATGGATTTTACTTCCATGTCAAAAGAATTTGAAAAGTTATGCAGGACAATCGCCAAATCTACATCGCTATCTTTATGAAAATTTTCTTTTGCGAATGACCCAAAAATATAGGCAGTTTTAATATCAAAATCATTTTTTGTTAAATGGGCTAAGTAACGTTTTGCGGTTTTAATAGCGTCTTTTTTATCCATTTTCGATGTTCTTTGATTTTTTCAATCCAATTATTAGCAAAGTCTTTTGTGCACTTTTCATAAAATTCTAATTTATAATCTTCATACCTGGCTTTGATATTAAATCGGGTCACTGAATCGAAAAATATTATTTGATCTTCGTTTAAAGTTAAATTGGTTTTTTCGGCTAATCTTCGCAAATCATGTATAAATGGAGGGTGTTCCTTTAGATTTTTTACATAATAAGCTTTTAGTAATTTTTCAATGACCAAATGGCCCATAAACAAAGACCAGTGATAATCTTTTGATTTAAACAAGTTGTTCATTGTTTTAAAATCATTATCTGAGGATTTAATCCAATGCGATACAACTTTTTCAATATCTATTTCTTGCTTATCTTTTTGAGTGTCATTATTCATAAACATTCTCAATTTTACAATAATGGCTTGTTAATATAAGTAATTGAGATCAAAGAATCAAGGAATTATTATGCAATTTAGTTCTCGAAAGTTAAATTGATTTAATACTACTTCGTCAGATTACCCTTTTTCTGTCATTTCCTCTGGACTTTACCCGGGG
>CAZSBG010000141.1:0-15236 GCA_964605145.1 uncultured Cytophagia bacterium
TGACGACTGAAAAATATCTCCTTCTTTTTTGAAGGGTGCGGAATGTAAAATATATTATAGAAATCAATCGATAAAACCAAACTGGAGGTTGTAATGAAACGTTTACTTTTATTTTTTATGTTAATTGCCGGTTCACAACTACTTTTTGCTGGCAACGATTCAGGATTCAATAATACCTGGGAAGTCATTCCATCGATGAGTCCGAACGTTAACCGTTACACCAATAACCTGGAATTGCAAATTTCTGTCAATGAAAAAAATGTGATTATCATTCAGTCCTGGGGCCGGCGGCGCGGACGTGTCGATACATTGACCGTTACGACAGATAATAGAATGAACAGTATCCCGGTCAAACGACGGTCTAATCTGACTACGACATATTCTGCAATTCTTGAGATTGTCGGCGGCGAGCGAAAAATCACTGCAACCTGGAAGGAAAATGGGCGTACACTCTTCATAATACAAAAATATGATGTCGAAATAGCCCAGGGAAAAGCAACCGTAGAAGAAATTCATACATTTACCATCTCCAAAAATAAAACATTTCTCACATATACAATCGATCGATCGTCGCGCCCTGAAAAACCAACAGCCAAATTTGTATTCAAAGTGAAAGGCAGTTTAAAATCCTATGTGATGGAGCTGGAAGATAAATGGGAAGTCAAAGGCGATTTACAACGACAGGCGTTGCTCATCAGTTTACAGGGACTTGTCAATCGTAACAAAGCGAACCTCTATTTCATCTATCCTGAGACCTGGCAATTTACTTATTCCAGACGGTTGTACGAATGGTATCGGGATGATCGCGGTTATGATTTCCAGAAGCTCAATACACCGGCAGAGGCGCTGTCGATTTTTCGCGACCACGTGAAAGGCTATGTTGTTTGGGATAAAAATGTTCGCACCTCGCTGATTGTGGCATATACGGTGGCAGGACTTGAAAATGCGGTCGTGGCAACCGAAGATCAGGCGGCCATGCTCGACTCTTTGGGTTTCACCCGGGTTGAGGATTTACAGGGAAAATTCACAGGGAAATCCGATGCGGAAATTTACAAGTGGGCCAAGGATCGATATTGGGATCAGTGCAGTCGAAAATTTATCATCTGGCTTGGCGGACATGCCGGCAGGGTGATGCTGCCGGGTGTTGCGGACTGGGGCGTTGTGAATCGCGTCTTTTTTCAGGATCTGTCCACCGATCCAAAAGACACGCTTGAATACAATCTGGCAAAAGAATTGCTGGCCGATATGCGCTCTGATGCGTTAGTGATGGGCTGGCATTCGTACGGCAAAGATTTGGAGAGCCAGCATGTCACGTTATGTTCCAGTTTTGGCCTGCCGGTGCTGGGACTTCACAGCAATCCCAATATCAGCTTCGAGCATCAAATTGGATTTTCAGAAGGGTTCGAATTCAAAAACAATCACAATATCGAACCGGGGAAAACATACACTCCTGAAAAAAAGGTGTACATTGCCTGTATCCAGACGGACGGAATCGGCATCGGTGCCTGGTTAAAACCGGGGCGGGGGAGAATTCCCTATGCCTGGGAAACGCTCATGAATTATAGCTGGCTGGTTCCAAGCCTGCTCGAATTCTTTTACAGCACAGCAACGCCCAACGATTACTTCATTGGGGCATTATCCGGCCCTGGCTACATGTATCCAAAAGCCGTTCCGGAAGATAAACTGCCGGGACTCATTCGACGGGCAGATTCGCTGATGAAACGCCTTGATCTCCATGTATTCGATATTATGGATTATTCAGTGCACGGCCCACGGCACGAGTTCGCAGATTTGACGCATTCAGTGATCAAAGCATATTACGAAAACATGCCGGATGCGATCGGATTCGTAAACGGCTATGCGCCGGCCAACACCTATTATCATGAGGATGGCCGACCAATGATTTCCTTTGAATATTATCTGTCGCCCACAGTGTCGGAAAAAGAAGCAGTCGCAGATTTAATCGAGCTGGGGAATTTGAATGAGGTTCGGCCCTACTTTTTATTGATGCACATCAGAGAAACCAGCGATGTTTCACGGGTGGAATCCATTCTGAGCAAACTCCCGGAAGATTACGAACTGGTTCCTCTTGATTTGTTTCTAAAAATGGCCGGAGAAAAATCAACCTTTACCAAACGATATATCGATCGGTGATTCACAAATTATTTCGAATCACATTTCAATTCCATGATTGATGCATGGAGCTCTCTGGTGTTTTCTGCGAAAACGCTATGTCGTTTCACCGCACCTGCAGGGATTTATATATTAATCCTCATTGTTAATTTTTATTTACGGAGGTAAAATGAAAAGAATATTTCTTTTATTCGGCGTTTTATTTTTATTCAGCAATTCGTTCGGTCAAATAAGCGCAAAACTCATGCGGTATATGGATGTTTCCGATACCCAAATTACATTTGTTTACGGAGGCGATGTTTGGATCGTGTCAAAAACAGGGGGGACTGCAATTCAGGTTACTCATTCGCCTGGTGAAGAATCGTGGCCACGGTTTTCGCCGGATGGAAAATTCATCGCCTATACGGCCAGCTATCATGGCAACAATGATGTCTATGTCATCCCAACGAACGGCGGTGTTCCAACCCGAATAACGTACCAGTCATTTTCGGACCGAATGGTCGATTGGCATCCGGACGGTAAACATCTTTTGTTTGCCTCCTCCCGCGAAAGCGGCATTCAACGGCTTCATCAGTTCTATCGGGTGAGCAAAGATGGCGGTTTTCCTGAAAAACTACAGGTGCCCTATGGCGAATTGGCGAGCTATTCACCGGACGGCAACCACCTTGCCTATATTACCAAAATTACTGAGAATTATCCCTTCAAGCGCTATCGTGGCGGCTTAACATCGGATATCATTATTTTTAATTTGCGTGAAAATTCCGCTGAAAATATCACCAATAATAAAGCGATCGATGGCAAGCCAGCCTGGGTTGGTGATAATATCTATTTTCTCTCGGATCAGGGAAGAAATATGCGCCTCAATCTCTGGGTTTACAACGTTGAAACGAAAAAGAAAGCGCAACTCACGAAATTTGAGGATTTCGATATTTCCTATATGTCAGCAGGGAATCATGACCTTGTTTTTGAAGTAGGCGGCTCTTTGTATTTAATGGATTTGAGCACCAGGCAGTACAAGCCTGTGAATGTAGATGTTGTCAGCGATCTTTCAGCCGAATTGCCAATGTCGAAAGACGTCAGAAAAAATATTCGCAGCATGACGGCATCCCCGGAGGGAAAACGCATTGTATTCGAAGCGCGCGGCGAACTGTTCAATGTGCCGGTGCTCGAAGGATATAGCATGAATATGACGAAGAGCAGTGGCGCGTTTGATCATAATCCTGCCTGGTCACCGGATGGTAAACATGTTGCCTTCTGGAGTGACCGCTCCGGAGAATACGAAATATATCTGCAAGCCAGCGACGGCGCTTCTCCTGCGGAAAAATTGACAAATCGAAAGAAAGGATTCGGGTACTCACTCTTTTGGTCGCCCAACAGTGAAATGATCGCTTTCATCGACGAGAAAAATGATATCTCGGTGCTGGATGTGGAAAGCAAAAAGATCACCGTTGCCGGAAACACAAAATGGAATATTGGGCATGGCGGCCGGTTCGATTATCCCATTTCATGGTCCCCGGATTCAAAGTGGATCGCCTTTACCATTGGCATGGAAAATGCAAATAGTGCCGTCTTTCTTTATAACGTTGAAGACGGAAAAGCCCATCAGGCAACGAGCGGGTATTTTGAAGATTTTTATCCTGTGTTCAGCACTGATGGGAAACACCTGTTTTACCTCACCAATCGAAGCTTTTCTGCTGCATATTCGGACATGGGCGATGGTACCTGGGTGTACCCAAATACCACACAAATTGCGTCAGTGAGTCTGACGAACGAAACGCCTTCACTCCTCAAACCGAAAAATGATGAATTGAAAAAAGAAGAAGAAAAACCGGATAAAAAAGAAGATAAAAAAGAAGGCGAAGAAAAGGAAAAGGAAAAGGATAAAAAAGAACTCGATGTAAAAGTGAACTTTGAAAACCTCGAATCTCGCATTACCATGCTACCGCCCAAGGCAGGGAATATATGGGGCTTGTTTCCTTTTGAAAATAAACTTGTCTATTACAGATTTCCAAATACAGGCGCTGCAGGGGAATCACCATCACTGATTTTGTATGATCTGGAAGAGCGTGAGGAAAAGACGGTCAGTTCAAATGTCAATGATGTCGTCCCAACGGCCGATGGCAAATCCCTGTTAATTGCAAGCAAGGGAAAATATGGAATCATCAAACCTGCGCCCAACCAGAAAATCGAAAAACCGATTCCTACGGATGGGCTGGTAATGGACCTCATCCCGCGGCAGGAATGGCGGCAAATATTTATGGATACCTGGCGACGCTACCGCGATTTTTTCTACGATCCAAATATGCACCAGGTTGAATGGGAAGAACTCCGGGACAGGTACGGATCGCTGATAAAATATGCCCGAACCCGCTGGGATATTAGCAATTTACAGTCAAACCTTTCAGCCGAGCTCAGTGCCGGCCACACCTATACCTTTGGCGGAGATGCGGAACGCGTATCGCGTCGAATCACAGGATTTTTAGGAATTGATTGGGAATTGAATAACAACATGTTTCGGATTAAACGCATTGTGAAGCCGGCAGCCTGGGACACGGAAGTCCGTTCGCCATTCGATCAGCCAGGAACAGATGTTAAGGCCGGCGATTATATTCTGGCTGTCAATGGAGTGAAGCTGGATACCGGGAAAGACCCGTATGCAGCTTTTGAAGGATTGGCCGGAAAAACTGTTGCGCTGACTATCAGCCGTTCCGGCAAGAAAGATGATAGCAAACAGGTCATCGTCAAATGTCTGTCCCAGGGAGAGGAAAGCGAATTGCGCTACCTGGAGTGGATTGAGAACAACCGCAAAATGGTGGATAAACTTTCCGATGGTCAGCTTGGATATATTTATATGTCCAACACAGCCGGCCGTGGCCAGTTGGAGCTTGTGAAAATGTACTATGGCCAATTAGCGAAAAAGGGATTCATCATCGATGAGCGTTTTAATGGCGGTGGACAGTTGGCAGATCGGTTCCTGGAATTATTGCAACGACCGGTTGTTTACAACTTGCACTGGCGTCACGGAAAAGATCACACCCATCCAACCAAGACGAACACCGGTCCCATGGCCATGCTGATTAATGGGTGGGCTGGTTCCGGCGGCGATGGCCTGCCCTGGGCATTTCAGGAATTGGAAGCCGGTCCCATCATTGGTGAACGCACGCTGGGTATTCTTGTCGGTCCGGCTACAGGTCATCAGTTAATTGATGGGGGTGGCATCACCGTTCCGGGAGCGCGTCTCTATGATAATGATGGTCACTGGTTTTGGGAAGGCGAGGGCGTTGCCCCGGATTACGAAGTATGGGATGATCCTAACATGCTCGTAAAAGGTCGGGATCCCCAAATTGAGAAAGGCGTCGAAGAAGTGTTGAAGCTGTTGAAGAAGAATCCCCCGAAAATGACGCCGGCTCCGCCACTGGAAGATCGCACTGCCAGGGGATTGTCATTAAAGAAATAATTTGAAAAAAGGTAACAGCCGTTTACTGAAGTATATATTGACTCGCAACTTACCATCAAAAAAGCCCGTTTTTAAACGGGCTTTTTTTGGCATTTACTGGAGCCTTCAAGCGGAGTCGAACCGCTGACCTATCCGCCTGAGGCGGATTGCTCTACCAACATAAGTTTTTCAAAATAAATTAAATTCTATAATCCACAGAATCTCTGACACTTTCAAGAAACTTGAATCTTGTCACGATGTTTTTCCCGAATGTCTTAATCGGGAATCCATTAATTTTATAAATGTTGAAATGCATATCGAAAAATCAACAACTGACGAATTAGGCGTTTCTCTTATAAAATTAGATTCGATGCGTCACCGAATCTCTGACACTATTCAGCTTGACTTCAAAAAAAATAGATATAATGCTCACTACCGGACACTTTTTCCAAAATTACATTTTAGATCAAATTGTCACGCCCGAATGCCTGTACAGCTACATTGTATTTTAAGGAAATACAGACCGTGCTTGTATCGGGCATCCATTTGATAAAATATCTGGAGATTCCCGTCCTCCAAAAAGATGGCGGATCTACGATAAAAAACAAAGTCTGCTTTCATCGAACCTAAATTATTCATTGTAATGCATTAAGGAATCCAGACAGCCTGAATGGTGCTTCATTCCGAATTCATTATATCTAACTTTGTTAAATTTCATATATCTGATTAATATCATTAATAACATAAAGTTAAACATCTTTTTTATGAAATTTTTGAATAATTCAGGTTAAAATTCTTGTGAAGCTATGAATCGTATAACCAGATTTTTCAATCAAGCTCATCCACGATTCATCGATTTTATCCCAACACAAATTTCAACTTTAATCATTGACATTTTAGTAATATCTCGTATATTATAGTATAAATTTGATGATGAATCTTACAAAAAGCTGTTCAAACGGATGAGGTCTGAGAATGCAATTCATTTAAAGTACGAGGTGATTAATGGAACCGATCACAATCATTTTATCGGCATTGGCAGCCGGCGCGTCCATGGTGGCCAGTGGTTCGCTGGGAGAGGCTGGTTCAGATGCCTACAACAAAATCAAGGAATCGATTAAAAAACGTCTTGCCAAGAAAGAATCCGGCGAGTTCATCTTAACAAAATATGAGAAGAATCCGGAAATTTGGGAAAAACCTTTGATGGAATATCTTACTGAACTGGCAATCGATCGGGATAAAGAGATAATCGAGCTGGCTAAACAGGTTCGTGAACAGGCAGGTGATTCCTATCAGTTTACATTTTCCGGGCCGATAGCTATTGGAACGCAACCAAAAGCCGCCGATGTTATCATCGAAAATTTTTATGGGACTACATACCAGGGACCACCCCCAGAGGATGAAGCGGAAGCGCTCCAGATTTATCGGCGCCAGATATTAAGCTCCTGCCAGCACTTGCCGCTCCGGGGCATTGATATTGGGCTTGCCGATCCAAAAAGCGGACGCAAACAAATGGGGCTCGCGCAGATTTATGTCGAATTGAATACCAAAACCCAGGTATCGAAAGACAAAAGAAGAAAAAGTAAATCAAAAGAATTGGAACCTGAGCGTGAAGAAAAAGAATCGCGTCCCCTGCCTGCTTTGGAAGCAACGGTGAACAACCGCAAGCTCGTGCTTCTGGGAGATCCGGGCTCCGGCAAATCCACTTTTCTGGCGCATCTGGCATTCTGCCTGGCGGCCAGTGGTCTGGGGGACAAAAAACAACATGCCGACTTTCTGCCCGGCTGGAAACGAAATGAAAACACGCTTCTTCCTGTTCAGGTGTTGCTGCGTGATTTTGCACGACAGGCGCCTTTAAAAGAAAATGGCGATGAACCACGACATCTTTTGCATTTTATTCAGAAACGACTCGAAGCCAATAATCTTAAACAGGTCGAAGAGCCACTCACCAGCGCTCTGGAAACCGGCCAGGCGATCGTTATGCTGGATGGATTGGATGAAGTCCCGGATAAAGCGCAGCGCACATTTGTCAAGGATGCTGTCAAAGCGTTTGCGAAACGATATGCCCGGTGTCGTTTCGTGGTCACCTGCCGCACTCTCTCCTATGAAGATAGTGACTGGCAATTGGACAATTTTCCGGTGTTCGAGCTGGCGCCTTTCAATGAAAAGCAGATCGATCAATTCATTCATGCCTGGTACGATGAATTGGTTCGGTTGGGCAGCGTGAAAAGTGAAACCGATTCGACAGTCTTGACCTCAAAGCTGCAGCAGGCCGTTCGAAAACAGGATATGTGGCGTTTAGCATCGAATCCGTTACTGCTGACCGTCATGGCGCTGGTCCATACTCACAAAGGTCGACTGCCGGAAGCCCGGGCTTTGTTATACGAAGAAACCATCGATATTCTGTTGTGGCGCTGGGAGCAAATAAAAATCAGCGGTGAAGATGAGGCGCCGGAATTACGCCAACTCTTGCTGGAAGCAGGGCGATCCGAAGTCGACCTGAAAAAAATATTGTGGGAATTAGCTTTTGAAGCTCATGGCAAGGGCAGCGCCGGGGATGATGAAAACGTTCTCGCAGATATCGATGAACTGAGGCTTGAAAAAGCCATCGCGAATTTAAAAGACAATGACCGCAACTGGGCGCTCCACGTCATTGAAACAATGAAACTGCGGGCAGGATTGCTATTGGAACGATCGCCCGGTATTTTTACGTTTCCTCATCGTACCTTTCAGGAGTATTTAGCGGGTGCATATCTTTCCTCCCGGGCAAAGTTCGCCGAGAACGCATCCATGTTGGTGGAACAAGGAGCACTCTGGCGCGAGGTGATATTGCTGGCAGTCGGCAGACTGGTCTATCTCAGTGGAGATACAGACAAACCCCTGGCGCTGGTCTATGAATTATGCCCGGATAACATTGAAGAGGATGAACTTGGCTGGCGAAAAGTCTGGCTCGCCGGGGATGCCCTGCTGGAAATGGGCCTGGAACGTGTGAACGATACAAACCTGGGACGAGATCGATTGCCATGCGTGAGAGAGCGTCTTGCCCAACTGGTATCACAAGGAAAATTACACCCGGTGGAACGAGCCGCGGCCGGGCGCACGCTGGCCAAACTGGGTGATCCCAGGCCCGGCGTGGGTGTTTATTTAAGAGAAAAAACGGAGCTACCTGATATTTTATGGTGCCACATTCCCGCGGGAAAGTTCTGGATGGGCAGTGATAAACAGGCAGATAAAGATGCTAATGATGATGAATCACCTCGACATGAACTCACATTACCCGAATTCTACATCAGTCGTTATCCGGTTACGCAAGCCCAATTTATGGCATTTGTGAAGAATGGTGGCTATGGGGAGCAGCGTTACTGGCATGAAGCAGAGCAAGCCGAAGTCTGGGTGGATGGGAAAGTGCAAGGGCCTTTCGATTCTGAAGCCCGTTCACAACCCGCTGGCTTTGGCGGGGTGTTCCAATTGCCTAACCACCCGGTGGTTGGCGTGACATGGTATGAAGCATTGGCATTTTGTCGCTGGCTGGAAGAACAGCTATTTCAGCAAGAGAACCATTTTGAGGTACCAATGTGGCAACAGGATTCTATTATCCAACAGCAGTTAGCCACTAAATCATACAGGCTCATTTTGCCCAGCGAAGCGCAATGGGAGAAAGCAGCCAGAGGCAATGATGGGCGCACGTTTCCCTGGGGCGATGAAGCCGATCCAAATTGTGCAAACTATGCAGACTCAGGGATTGGCACTACCAGTACGGTTGGCTGTTTTCCTGCAGGGGAAACTCCGTTTGGTGCTTTGGATATGAGTGGAAATGTGTTAGAATGGACACGAAGCTTGTGGGGCAATAAAGTGGGAAAAGCGGATTTTCAATATCCTTACAAAGCTGAGGATGGTCTTGAAAATTTAGATGCAGATAGAAATGTTCTCCGCATTTTGCGCGGTGGCGCCTTCATCAATGAATCAAGGTATGTGCGTTGTGCCGACCGTGACAGGGACAATCCGAACTACGGGGACTGGAATATTGGATTTCGAGTGGTTTTGTCTCCCGATTTTTAATACTCTGGTCTCTGGAATCTCTGTTCTCTGGACTCTGTGGCGCGCGAAGCGCGCCGGCGATTTTTTCATGCGACATTAATTTTTTAATACATATCTCTTTCAAAGTATTCAGTTTTTACTTCAAACCTGAAATTGAAGAAGGATATGCCATTTGCAACAAACTTACAAACAACTATGCAGTTGGGAGAATCTCTGGTTCGCCTGGAAAAAAGCTGCCCAAGGAAAACGAGGTAAACATGCAGCAGCAGATTTTGAATATCGTCTGGAAGACAATCTTTTTGATCTCCGGCACGATCTGATTCAAAAGCAATACACGCCGGGAGAGTATTGCTCGTTTTACATTCATGAACCAAAGCGGCGGTTAATTTCAGCAGCGCCATTTCGTGATAGAGTTGTTCATCATGCGCTATGCCAGATCGTCGGGCCTCAGTTTGAGCGTAGTTTTATTTTCGATTCGTATGCCAACCGGATTGGTAAGGGAACACACCGGGCATTGGATCGGGCACAGCAGTTTGCAAGGAAATATAAATATGTACTCCAATGCGATGTCAAACAGTTTTTCCCGGCCATTGATCATGCAATCTTACGAAAAATTTTAGCCAGAAAAATAATTGATCCGGATATTTTATGGCTGATCGATCAAATTTTAGCCAGTGGTGATGGTGTGCTCTCTGAATCGTATGATATGCATTATTTCCCTGATGATGATCTGTTTGCCAAATTAAGACCCAGGGGATTGCCAATAGGTAACCAGACCAGTCAGTTCTGGGCAAATGTCTATCTGAATCCCTTTGATCATTTTGTGAAAAGAGAACTTGGTTGCAAGGCTTATCTGCGCTATGTTGATGATACATTAATATTTGCTGATGATAAACGAAAGCTATGGGAATGGCGGTCCAAGATCATTGAACGATTACAAAAATTTAGACTTATCATTCACGAGCGTAGCGCCCAGGTAAAGCCCGCGGCTGAGGGTATTTCATTTCTGGGATTTGTCATTTATCCAACCCATCGTCGGTTAAAACGTCGCAAGGGAATATATTATCGCCGTACGTTGAAAAAATTGCTTGCCAGTTACCATGATGGAATTATTTCGTTTGAGCAACTAAACGCCTCCATACAGGGATGGATCAATCATGTCCGTTATGGCGATACCTGGGGTTTAAGAAGAGCTATTTTAAGGCCAATTAAAATCTCAAACGCAGGGAGAAGAAATGAAGCAGGACATGGTAATCTTTACCCGGACATATGATTTTGTTCGCTGGCTTATTCCCCAGACTATTAATTTTCCTCGTAGCCAGCGTTTTGTTATAACCAAACGATTACAAGATTCAGCTTTAAATTTTTATGAACTCATCATTGAAGCCAATGGTTCTCGCGGTAAACAGCGGATGATAATTTTATATCAGGCAGATATAAATCTTGACAAGGTCAGGCATTATTTGCGATTAAGTCACAATTGGGGATGGCTGTCTCCGGGGCAGAATAATCATGCCGTGAACTTTGTATCTGAAATAGGAAAGCTATTAGGTGGCTGGATAAAACAAACTTCAAATTAAAAATGGAAAATAATTTTAATATCATGGGACCTCAAAGATTTTTTAACCTAAATTATTCATTGATTTAAACAGATTTTGATTGAAATTTGTGAATAATTCAGGTTAAAAGGGTCAGGCTGAAAGACAGATCGCATTTTGCGCGGTGGCGCCTTCAACAATGAATCAAGGAATGTGCGTTGTGCCAACCGTAACAGGAACAATCCAAACAACAGGAACAGGAATATTGGATTTCGAGTGGTTTTGTCTCACGATTTTTTTTAACCAGAAATGTTACAGGGACTCTATTAAAGAGTAAGGAACCATTACTCAAAAAATTCTCTGTAGCCGAGGAAAAAAATCGGCGCAGCCTGATCCCGGCTGAATCCTGATTGAATCAGGATCAGGCAAATATAAAAAAGGGGTGCCCCCTGGCGACTGCCTGGGGCATCCCAATTAAATAAACTGGCTAATGTTTTCATAGTGATTATAATACAAATAACTTACCTTTTGGAGGAATTTAATATGTTCAACCTGGAAGGATGGGAAAAATCGATAAAGAAAAATCTTCATAGATGGCACGACCGCTGGGAGAAGGCTAAACATGCGGGTGTGACTTCTTTGTACAGTTTTTTATGTGCGTCAGCATTATTGCCGGTTATAGAAGCCAGCCAAAGAGGAGAGCTGGCCGGAGCCTTTGTGGCGCTGGGTCAGGTTGCTGCCGGAGTTGGTGGAAATCTGTTGGCTAATATCATTCAAAAAAGCAAAGATGAAAGACAAACTGCACAGGAATTAGCAACCACGGTATTTTCCGATGATGTACTTCGAAACGCGTTAGATACTATGCTGGAAAAATTAGATGTCATTGCCCGGGCGAAATCGGAGCTGCCTCCACCTCAGCAGCAATGGTTTTCTGATACGCTGACATCGGAACTGGAGCGATTGGGCAACTTGAACCGTTTTCAGAATGTTCTCATCGGTTCCGGTGCAATAGCATCAGGCAAGCAGGGCAAAGCAGCTACAACTGGCGCTGTTGCAGCAGATAAAATTGAACAATCTAAAATTTCTACCGGGGACAGGACAATACGAATTGGAAAAGGGAATTTCATCGCCAAACAATTCGTGGGAAAATCCGAGCGTACTGCTGATTCGCAGTCAATGGAACAGGCCTATCTGAAAAAACTGGTTCACCAAATACGAGATGTTCCACTTTCTGGTATTGATCCCCGATCGATTACTGATGAAGAGGCTGCAAAGTTAGAGCTTGCTGCTGTGTATACCGCTCTGATGACTCAGCGAACAGACCAGAAAGACGAACGAATGGCATTAAAAGAAAACATCCCATTGGAGCGTCAGGCACGTTTTATGTCATCGCTTGAAGTGTTAAATAATGAATCTCGTCTTGTACTCATGGGAGATCCGGGCGCCGGAAAATCGACTTTTGTAAATTTTTTAGCGTTGTGCCTGGCCGGCGAGCGATTAAACATGACCGAGGTGAATCTGAAAGTGTTGACTGCGCCTTTACCTGATGACGAGGAAGACAATGATAAAAAATCCAAACCTCAGGCCTGGAACCACAATGCTTTGTTGCCGGTAAAAGTCATTTTGCGTGATTTTGCCGCCAGGGGATTACCAGCGGATGGTCAAAAAGCGGATGGAAGCCATTTGTGGAATTTCATTGTAGATGAATTGGGCACATTGTTAAAACCTTTTGCGGAACATCTGCATGAATATCTAACAACACACGGCGGACTGATAATGCTGGACGGACTGGATGAAGTTCCTGAGGCAGAGAAACGTCGGGAGCAGGTAAAAATTGCGGTTAACGATTTTGTTACAAATTTTCATCAATGTCGTTTTCTGGTAACGAGTCGCACTTATGCCTACCAAAAGCAGGATTGGAAACTTGATGATTTTGCAGAAGCCATATTGAGTCCTTTTGGCAGAAATCAAATGAATCGCTTTGTCGATCGATGGTATCGTCATATCTCGGTAATTCGAAAAATGAATCCGGATGATGCCAGGGGCCGCGCTAACCAATTGAAAACAGTTCTGAATAATAATTCCCGGCTGAGAGAGTTAGCGTCCCGACCTCTGCTGCTGACATTGATGGCAAGTCTGCATGCCTGGCGGGGCGGAAGTTTACCTGAAAAACGGGAGCAACTTTATGCCGATGCTGTCGATTTGTTGTTGGATCACTGGGAACGACCAAAAATGGTTTGTGATTCCTGCGGGAATGCATTGTTACAACAAAAAAGTTTAGCTGAGTGGTTAAAGGTGAATCGCTCCGCGGTTCGTTCGCTGCTGAACTGTCTGGCTTTTGAAGCCCATCGCCATCAACCCGAACTATTAGGCACAGCCGATATTTCTCAAACAAAATTGGTGGATGGACTGGTGAATCTTTCCCAAAATCCGGATGTAAAGCCAAAGCGGATTATTGAATACATCAGAGATCGTGCCGGACTCTTAATGCCAAGGGGGGAAGGCGTTTACACGTTTCCTCACAGAACTTTTCAGGAGTATTTAGCAGCGTGTCATTTAACAGACGCTGATTTTCCGGATGATATTGTAAATCATTTACTGAATGAACCAGAACGCTGGCGCGAAGCAACACTATTGGCCGGTGCCAAATCTACCCGGGGAGCTGCATCAAATCTTTGGTCTTTATCAGAAGCCTTGTGCTATGAAACTCCCCCAACGACATTGACTCGGGAAAAGCAAATCGCAGCGCTTCTTGCAGGTCAATTATTAATTGAGAACGATGCGTTACGATTCCTGAGTGACCGAAATAAAGCTAAAGTCGATAGGATAAAAAAATGGTTTGTCCGAATTCTCGAAGACGGAACCCTTTCCATTGTCGATCGTGTCGAAACCGGGAACATACTGGCCAAACTGGGTGATCCCCGGTTTCGGCAAGATGCCTGGTATCTGCCCGATGAGCCTTTATCAGGCTTTATTAAAATACCGAAAGGAAATTTCCTGATGGGAGAAGGAGATGAAAGACACAGGCTTTCCCTTTCCGAATTTTTCATTAATCGCTACCCGGTAACAGTCGGCCAGTTTAGAACATTCGTGGAACAAAGCGGGCATAAGCCAGATAATCCAAATTGTCTTCAAGGCATAAGCAATCATCCCGTGGTTCATGTAACCTGGTACGATGCACTGGCCTATTGCCGCTGGTTGACAAAAATTCTATTGGAATGGAAAGAAACACCGGCCACAATTGCACACTTATTAAGAGAGAAACACTGGAAAATTACACTACCCAGTGAAGCACAATGGGAGAAAGCCGCCAGAGGCAATGATGGGCGCACGTTTCCCTGGGGCGATGAAGCCGATCCTGACTGTGCAAACTACGCAGACTCAGGGATTGGCACCACCAGTACGGTTGGCTGTTTTCCTGCAGGGGAAACTCCGTTTGGTGCTTTGGATATGAGTGGAAATGTGTTAGAATGGACACGAAGCTTGTGGGGCAATAAAGTGGGAAAAGCGGATTTTCAATATCCTTACAAAGCTGAGGATGGTCTTGAAAATTTAGATGCAGATAGAAATGTTCTCCGCATTTTGCGCGGTGGCGCCTTCATCAATGAATCAAGGTATGTGCGTTGTGCCGACCGTGACAGGGACAATCCGAACTACGGGGACTGGAATATTGGATTTCGAGTGGTTTTGTCTCCCGATTTTTAATACTCTGGTCTCTGGAATCTCTGTTCTCTGGACTCTGTCGCGCGCGAAGCGCGCCGGATGGAAAAATTGATATTTAGCTTTATTTCCTAATAATATGAGATATAAAATGAATTTATAAAAATATAATTATATTTTGCACGTATGTGCATGTGGTAACATAATGGTAACATCTGGTCCAATAACAAAAAAAGCCCATTTTTCAATGGGCTTAATTTATTGTTTTTACTGGAGCCACCAAGCGGAGTCGAACCGCTGACCTACTGATTACGAATCAGTTGCTCTACCAACTGAGCTACGGTGGCGTGTTTCAAATTAAGCTATATCAAATTTTTGCTGACCTATCCGCCTGAGGCGGATTGCCTCTACCAACTGAGCTACGGTGGCGT
>CAZSBG010000142.1:0-14677 GCA_964605145.1 uncultured Cytophagia bacterium
TTGTCATGCCCGAATGTCATGTCCAGTTTCCATTATATTTCTAAAAGAAGACAGACTGGGCTTCTATCGGGCATCCATTTGACAAAATTTTATGAGATTCCCGCCAAAAACATGTGACCGAAGGGAATGCCTGTGGTACGGGAATGACAGCTCTACTGAACATAATTTGAAAAGTGTCCGGTAGTGAATTAAAAAAGAGGAACGACGAAGGACTCAAAACAAAATAATGATCGCAGTCAATTTTGAACATGTCACAAAACAGTATCGCCTCGGATCGGCCGTGGGGAATCTGCGCGATGCGCTGCCGAATTTGATGCACCGAATGAGCCGGGGAGTTTTGGGCCATGAGTCCGAATGCACATTTTTTCGCGCGCTGGATGATGTGAATTTCCACATCGAAAAAGGCGAAGCGTTCGGCATCATCGGGCCCAACGGCGCCGGGAAAACGACGACGCTCAAGCTCCTGTCCGGCATCACCAAACCGACGAACGGGAATGTGACAGTGGCCGGCAGGGTGGCAGCGCTCATCGAGTTAGGCGCCGGGTTTCACCCGGACCTCACCGGCCGCGAGAATATTTTTCTCTACGGCGCCATCATGGGACTTCGGCGCAGGGAGATCGAAGCCAGGTTCGACAAAATCGTCGCGTTCGCGGAATTGGAGAAATTCATCGATACGCAACTGAAGCGCTATTCATCCGGCATGCAGGTGCGGTTGGCATTTTCCGTGGTGGCGCATATCGACTTCGATGTGCTGCTGGTGGATGAAGTGCTGGCGGTCGGGGACATGGCGTTCCGAGAGAAATGCCAGGACAAAATGAGCCAATTCCAAAAAGCCGGGAAGACCCTTGTGTTCGTGTCCCACAATATCTACGCGATCCAGGCCTTGTGCCAGCGCACGCTCTATGTGAAGGGGGGGGGAATTCAGGCAATCGGGGAGACGAAACACGTCGTTCGGCAGTATATCAACGATACCAATAAAGACATGCTGAACCAGCGGACCGGAGCGTCGGCCCATCGCTGGGGCACCGGGGATATTCAAATTACAGAGGTGACGCTGCAAAATGGAAGCGGAGGGGACGCGTCCGAATTTTACAGCGGCGATTCCATGCGGGTGATTATTGAATACGATGCAAAGAAGCGAATCACGCAGCCCAATTTTCAGGTGATTGTATCGGCGCCGGGAGGCGTGCAGGTTTTTGTGACGAGTTCGGCCCAGAGCGGATTTATCCCGGATTGGGTGGAAGGCGAAGGACGGGTTGTCTGCGAAATCCGAGATGTCCCTCTGTTGCCGCGGGCATATTCGGTGATGGCAAATATTTGCAGCCTGGACAGGCGCGTGGATTACGACACGCTGCCGGACGCCACCCGATTCACGATTCTCAACGGCGAGCGCACCGGTGAAGCTTCCTCAAAATTGCCGGTCGGTGATTCGGCCCTTGTGCGCGTTCCATTTTCGTTCAGCGAGAATTGAACATTGCGTTTTCATCGAAATAAAACTTAATGGCGCATGTATAAAAAGGACAAAAAAATTTTATTCATCACTTTTTTCTTCCCGCCATTGGGCGGCGCCGGCTGCCAGCGGCCCATGAAATTTGTAAAATACCTGCCGGAGTTTGGCTGGCGGGCCGAGGTGCTCACGTCGAACAGCGTGGATTATCACAATATCGACCATAGTTTGATGGATGAAATGAAGGGCGTTTCGTTTGAACTTATTCGAACCGGCATTTTCGAACTGAAACAAACTTACGAATGGCTGTACAAATTTCGGCTCAACGCCCTGGCGCACAGGCTGCGGAATTGGGAAGTGAAATTCGACCTGCCGGACCGGCGGATTGGCTGGCTGCCAAAAGCCTATTTCGAGGGATTAAAAATCATACAGCGCGAAAAGCCTGACGTTATCTTTTCCACGTCCGCGCCGTTCACCAGCCATCTCATCGGGTTCCTGTTGAAGAAAAGAACCGGCCTGCACTGGGTGGCGGATTTCCGGGACGAGTGGACCGACACGCCCTATTTTGAATATAGTGCATTTTCAAAGTCGGTCAACCTGTTTCTTGAAAATCAGGTTTTGAAAAACGCCGATTGTGTGATTTCTGTGAACCATGAAATTACGCGGCTGCTTTCCAATAAAAGACCTGCTTCTGAAAAATCGAAATTTATTACCTTTCCCAATGGATTCGATGAGGAAGATATTCAGCGAGCAATTGCCGGGCGAACGGAACCTAACGGCACGTTTGTTTTCACGCATGTGGGCAGTTTTTACGCATCGCGCAAGCCGGATGTTTTTTTGAAGGCGCTGGCGGAACTTTTGGACCAAAGAAAGCTGGATCGAAAAAAAGTGGAAGTTTGTTTCATCGGCAGTCCGGCAAATGCGGAACTGGTGGCGGATTTGAATTTGCAAAATTGCGTGAATAATTCCATCGGTTTTGTGCCGCATGAAGACGCATTGCGCTACCTGGCCGATTCGTCTGCTCTGCTGCTGATTGTTCGCGAGAACGGCGCAAAACAAGTGACCACCGGCAAGCTGTTCGAATACCTCGCGCTGGGAAAACCGATTCTGGGCATTGGCTCGAAAGGAACGGATGGCGGCGATATTATCGAGCGGACGAATACCGGGGTGAACCTGGCCGCTGATGATCGGGCAGGAATTTCATCGGCCATTTTGAATTTGTATTCGGACTGGAAAAATGGGGGCAGCCGATTCCGGCCGAACATGGCTGAAATAAATAAATACAATCGCAGGAATATCGCCCGATCCCTGGGCATGAAACTCGATGCACTACTCAATGGGCCAAATTCATAGAATTCGTAGTAACGACTTTAGTCGTTCAAAAATATTGCGCTCCAATTAACGATCGAAATTAATTTTGAAGGAAACCAGGTGCTGGCACGATTACAAAAAAACATCACAGATTTTATTTCTTCCGTTTTGATTTACGGCTTCTCGTGCGGAACGGTTCGATATGCAATTCAAACGGATTCGAGAAAATCCATATTAGCCATTGGACTCCGATTGAGCGTAAAAAGAAATTGGCTGTTCAAACATTTAATTCGCCGGCTTGCACGAGCCAGATCAAAAGACTGGTCGCCGGAAAAGGTATACACCGAAAGCACCAACGCCTGCAACGCGGACTGCATCATGTGTAATCGCAAAAAAATGACCCGCAAGGTCGGGGTGATGGATTACGCGCTGTTCAAAGATGTTGCCGGGCAGTGCGCTTCGCTTGGGGTGAAAGAAATGCGCTTCCATAATTTTGGCGAACCCATGATCGACCGGTTGTTGGCCGAAAAAGTGAATTACGCAAAAAAACGGGGCATCGCTTCAACGGTGATGTATTCCAATGGGTCGCTGCTGAACCGGGGGATTTCCAAAAAATTGATCGAGTTTGGGCTGGACAGGCTGTACATCAGCTTTGATGGGGGCTCGAAACAAAGTTATGAGAAAGTTCGGGTGAAATTGAATTTTGATGAGGTCAGTGAAAACATCGAGCAATTCATGAAAATGCGAACCCGGATGAAGAGCCAAAAACCTGCCGTCGAAATCGTGCTGCTGCCGGTGGACGACGACGAAACCGATATTCAGCTATTCCGAAAAAAGTGGGAAAGCACGGTGGATTCTGTTCGGATTTCAGCGCTGCACGATTTTGCCGGGCAGAGCAACAATGGCACGAAGCGCTCACAGACCATCTCCCCTGTGCCGTGTTACATGCTCTGGAAATCCATGTTCATCTTGTGGAACGGCGATGTCTCCATTTGCTGCATGGATTTTGACGGCGCGTACATTTTGGGCAATGTCAAAAAGCAATCCATCGAAGATATCTGGACAGGGGAAAAATTCACCGATGTGCGCCACAAACATTTAAAAGGTGATTTGTCCGGGTTGGCGCTGTGCAGGAATTGTCATGTAAATCATATCAGAGGCTTCGAAGACAAATTGAAAACAGTCAAATTGTGGACGTGATGAAATGCAGAGAACCGTTGCTCATGCCATCGAAACATATTTGGGATTATCGGAAACGTTTGTTTACGAATACCTGACTCATGCGGAAAAATTTTCGTCGCTGGTGTTGACGAATCGCGTCCAGTACAATGACCTGTTCCCGTTCCAGCCAATCGAGTCGGCAGAAGATGTAAAACGATTTTCATGGTGGTGGCTGGTCAATGGACTGGCTTATCGGTTCCACCCCAGCGGATTTTTTGAAAACTGGCTTTATTTGGCCCATCGGGCAAAGCAGCGCAACGCGTCTCTCATCCATGCTCATTTCGGGCACCAGGGCGTGAAAATGCTGGCGTTGAAAAAAAAGCTGGGCATCCCCCTGGTCACCACGTTTTACGGATTCGATATGTCCCGGCTGCCGCACGAACCGAGATGGCAAAAGGATTATCTGAAATTATTCGAACAGGGCGACCTGCTTTTGGTGGAAGGCCCGTTCATGAAAAAATCGCTGGAGCAATTGGGCTGTCCTTCGGAGAAAATTTCCATTCAGCGAATCGGCATCGATCTTTCAAAATTTCAGTTTCGAACCGAATTGCGGAATGTGGGATCCGAAAAAATTGTGCTGCTTTTCTGCGGACGGTTCACAGAGAAAAAGGGACTTTTGGTGGCGTTGCAGGCATTCGCAAAAATTGTGGGACAATTTCCGAACAGCGAATTCCGAATCATCGGCGATGGGGAACAGCGGTCTGAAGTTGAAGCGTTTATCAATCAGCACAAATTAGCGGGGCGCGTAAAATTGCTGGGCTATGTGTCCCATCAGGCCTATCGCAGAGAAATGGAGAAGGCGCACGTATTGCTTCAGCCAAGCCAGGTGGCTGCCGATGGGGACAGCGAGGGCGGAGCTCCCACCGTGCTGCTGGAAGCCCAGGCAATGGGACTGCCCATCGTTTCGACGAAACACGCGGACATCCCCAATGTCTTGGCGCCCGATTATTTTCCATATCTCGCGTCGGAAAAAGATGTTGAATGTCTTGCTGAAAATGTACGAAAGTTTTTAGTGGACGAAAATCTTCGCAGGAAGCTAACCAGTGAGGGCAGAGCCTTTATCGAAAAAAATCATGAAATCGGAGGATTGGTAAACCAGTTAGAGGATAAATATGAAAATTTTCTTGCCGTAAAAACTTGAATGCCTCGAAGTCTCAAAGGCTCGAAAAAAAATTAAATGCTGTTTTTGTATTGAGTTTCTTAGTGTCCTGGCGCCTTCGCGGCGAAAAAACGTATAACTTAAAAATGAAAAAAAACAGTCTCAAAATTTTATATCTGTTAGCCGACCGCGGCCACGACTTGACCCGGATTCAGGGCTATACGGTTCATGTGCAGAAAATACTGGAAAATTTGAGAAGGAAAAACCACCGGCCATTTTTGCTGACCATCAACAGTCAATGGCAATTGCCGGGATTCGAAAATTACGCGAGCATCCCGCACGTTTATTGTCGCGGGGTGCATAAGTTCATGCCGTACACCGGCGCGCTAAACAGTCTGCGAATCTTCAGAAAAATTATGAAGCTCAATGAAACGTATCACTTTGACCTGATTCATGAACGGTATGGATTGTATTCTTTGGGTGGCGCAGTCGCTGCCCGATTTCTGAACATTCCTTATTTTTTAGAGGTCAACGCGCCGCTCATCGAAGAGAAGCAATTATTCACATCGCCAATGAAAGGTGTTCCGCGCTGGATTGCTGAGCTTATCAGCCGAATGAATTACAGTTTTGCAGATCACATTTTCGCGGTGTCGAAAATTCTGCAATCATATCTCGCGGAGAGGGCTGTTGTATCCCCATCAAAAATTTCTGTGCTTCCGAACGCATCGGACGCGATCACGCTGAACGAGCAGCAAAAACTGGAAATTCGGGAACGGTTCGGGCTGAACTCGGAAGTCACGGTCGGTTACGTGGGCACGTTTCAGCCCTGGTTCGGCATTGAGAATTTGGTGAAGGCGTTGCCCAGAATTATTTCCTTCGAAAAGAAAGTGATTTTTTTATTTATTGGCGATGGGGAAGCCAAAAAAAAGTGCGACGTGCTGTCACAGCAATTGGGCGTGCGCCATAAAATTAAATTTATCGATGCGCTGTCCCACGAGAAACTTCAGGAACTGTTAGCGATTTTGGATATTGGCGTGGCGCCTTACAAGAAGTTGCCGGTCAAATTTTATGGCTCGTCCATGAAAGTATTCGATTACATGGCAGGCGGTTCCGCGATTGTGGCTTCGGATATCGGGCAGGTTTCCGAAATTGTGGAGCATGAGAAAAGCGGGCTGCTGGTCCCGCCGGGGGATGGCAACGCTCTGGCAGAGGCAATTCTGCGTTTGGTTCAAAATCCTAAATTACGACGGAGCCTCGGCGAAACCGCGAAAGCAAAATTGCAGGATAACCATACCTGGGCAGGCTACGCGGACAGGCTCGTTCAAATTTATCAAAAATATGTGAAGTGAGATTATTCAATATGGCGGACGCGAACGGAAAAATTCATATCCTTTTTGTGCTGGATAATCTCACCATCGGCGGCGCCCAAAAGCTGGTGCTGGATATTGCCCAAAACCTGAGTGCCACTCGGTTTCAGCCGTTCGTGTGCACGCTTTTCAGCTTCGAAAAAATAGAAAATGAACCGTTTGCAATTGAATTGAAGAAAGTAAAAATTCCCTTGGCGCGTCTGCAATTGAAAAGCTGGTGCGATTTTCGGACGTTTGGACAATTGCGCCGATTAGTGAAAGACTGGCAAATCGACATTGTCCATGGACACATGATTCCGGCGGATTTCTGGGCATGCCTGGCTGCGAAGCTTTCCACGCGAACCAAAACGGTTTACACTCGGCACAATTCGTATCCGATAAACGGGCAGTCTTCAAAAGCTCAATTGTTGGTGCTGAACAGATATGCAGCGGATAAAATCATTGTCATTTCACAAGCAATTAAAAATTATGCCGAAGGAAAAACATTCGCATCTACAAAAAAAGTCCGGTTGATTTACAATGGCGTGGATTCTGTTCGGTTCAACCCAAAAATTTCAGGGGAAGAAGTGCGAAAAGAATTGGGCATTGGTAGCGATGAAATTGTCATTGGAAATATCAGTCGCTACGAGCCGCGCAAAGGCTACGATGTGTTCGTACGGGTCGCGGCCGGGCTGGCGCCGAAATTTCCCAATGTTCGGTTTATCGCCTGCGGCCACGGGCCGCAAAAAGATGAACTGGTGAGCATGGCGGAAGAGTTAGGATTGGGGCAAAAACTGATCTTCACTGAGCCGCGCCCGGACGTGGAAAAATTCATTGCCGCGATGGATGTTTTTCTGTTCCCAACCTATTGGGGCGAAGGGCTTCCGCTGTCCGTGTGCGAAGCTATGGCGTGCGGAAAACCGATTGTAGCATCCAATATCGGTTCGAACAGAGAACTGGTTACTGATGGCGAAAACGGATATTTGCCGGCTCCAAAGAACTGGAAAATGGAAACAGGCGAATTGCCGGCTGAACCATTCATCCAAAAAATTGCCCATTTGATCGAACATCCTGAGCTTCGGAAAACCATGGGAATAAAAGGCAGGACTCGTGTGGAGAAAATTTTCAACGTAAAAACAATGGTGGAGCAGCACGAAAAATTATATTCGGAGTTGACAGATAAAAAATGAAACGGATTGCTTACATCATCCATGACGCATCGCCGTGGATTTTATCCGAAATTGAAGCCATCATGAAAAAGGAAACTGAGGTGCTGGTTTGTGTGACCAATCCGAAGGTGCGGTTGCCGGACTCGTTTTGGAATGAATGCCCAACTCCGATGACGCTTATCCGGACGAATGCGATGGCCCTCCTTCGTTACCGGTTTTCCTACCTGTTGGCCGCCTTGCGCATTCCCCGTAAGATTGGCTGGCAGTTGTTCTTTCGATTGTTTTTTTTCGCATCGATCATTCGAAAATCAAACATCAATTCGATCCACGCGCATTTTGCCTCGACCGCCACGCTCATGGCTGAGACCATTTCCCGCCTGGAAAAAATTCCGTACAGCTTCTGCGCCCATGCCTACGATATTTTCAAGTCCGACGTGAATCAGGAAGATTTGCGCCGAAAAATACGCAACGCGATATTCGTCCGAACCGTTTCCAAATTCCACAAAAATTTTTTACTGTCCATCGACTCGTCCATTCCCACGGACAAGATTAAAATTATATCCTATGCTGTGGATGAAAATAAATTTTTTCCCATTGAAAAAGAGCGCCATGCGAAATTCCTTATTTTGTCTGTTGGAAATTTAGTGCCCAAAAAAGGATTCCCGGCGCTCATCGAAGCGTGCCAAATATTGAAAAAGGATAACATCGATTTTGAGTGCTGGATTTTCGGTTCCGGTCCGATGCAGGAATCGCTTGAAAAACAAATTGACCTGACCAACCTGAAGCGTTATGTGAAATTGCGCGGATCGCAGGTTCACGAAAATTTGAATGAATTGTACAATCTGGCGGATGTATTCGTCCTGCCCTCGATTCGGACGGACGATGGTGACATGGATGGCATTCCCAATGTGCTCATCGAAGCCATGGCTGCAGAATGCCCGGTCATTTCAACGTATATTTCCGGCATTCCTGAATTGATTGACCACGAAATCAACGGTCTGCTTGTTTCCCCGGAAAAACCTTCTCTGCTTGCTGATGCCATCGAGCGAATCTACAAAAACCATGAATTTGCCGCAGCCATAGCGTTCAATGGTCGAATGAAAGTGCTCAACAATTACCGCGCGGATGAGGTGGCCGAAAAACTGCTGAAGCTGCTCTGATTTTCTCCATGGTAAAATTTTGGTTTAGCACTGCTAAATTAATCAAATCCTTTCCGCAATTTATATATTCACTTTTGAATTTATGATCCATAAAATAGAGCGAATCCGTGAAAGAAAGTCTGCAACAGGCTTACTGATATACTATGTCTTTTTTTATTTTAGGGTGTATACTCCGGCGCTGCAATTAGAATGGGGTAACTGCGAACATTATTTTGCTGAGAAGTTCTCCAATTTTGAAAATAAATCTCTGAATATGAGATCCCGGTGAACCATGTTGGCGGAACGAATGAGGTGCCGCGACCGGTCGAAACTCCACGTCAACTGGTCTGTCACAATGGGGCTGTGAACGATATCCGTGGGAACCCATTCCGGATTGATGAGCCAGGCAACTGTCGCAATATCCCAGATCACTTTGGACACCGCAAAATGGTCCTCGTGAAAATCTTTGTATATGTCCGCCAAGTAATCGCCGATACTGCCGCGACCGCGCACGAACATTTCTATCTCCGAGAGCGTGGTGAGCAAATGAGTCGTCACACCGTGGCAGGGAATGTGCACCAGCGGCACGCCGCAATCGAAAATCAGCCGCGACGCGTGAATGTCCTGTTTTAAATTGAATTCTGCAGTATGCGGCCTGAAGAACGCATGCCCGCCTAACCAAACCACCACAATTTTCTCGATAATTTTCGGTTCCATCAAAATCGCGGAAGCCACGTTGGTAATCGCACCGATGGCAACTACATAGAGCGGCTCGTCTTTTCGGGCCATTGCTTTTTGAATCAAATCAACGGCTGCGCTGCTTTCCACCGGCGAATCGGCGGCAGGCAGATAGCTGGTAGCGCCGCGGAAGACGAAGTTTTCCGGCGAAATATCCAGCCGTTTCAGCAATCGCAGAATTTCCTCGTAACTGCGCCCCATGCCATCGGCCGGGCCGCTGGAACGCTTATTGAAAAACGGCGCCGCGTAAATAGCTTGAACACGGAGTCGCTCCGGCGAAAGCAGGCTGTACACCACGGCAAACTGGTCATCGATTTCGTTGTAAGTGTCCGTATCCAGCACCATATCGATTTTACCGGAACGCGGTTGTAAGCGATCTACCCGGAAAGTATCGGCCAGTTGGGGTAGTTTCAATTGGCACCTCGGTAGAGTTATGGGAAGCAGACATTTGCTTTTCAGAATGTAAAAATAAATTTTCCAAGTTCCAATATTTTTCTTGTTTTGCGTTGAATAATTTTGTATAATAAAAGCATCAAATAGAGTGCTTAATTGAACAATTAAAAGGTGCGAATATGACGCTAAGTATTACCGAAGATATTCGATCAATCACTGATTTGAAAAGAAAGACAAATTCAGTTCTCGAACAGCTTCATAAAACAAAGCGGCCTGTCATACTGACAGTGAACGGAAAAGCCGAGGCCGTGCTTTTGGACGCTAAAGAGTTCGAAAAAATTACGAATGCATTTAATCTGCTTAAGCTTATTCTTACGGCTGAAGATGATGTGAAAAATGAGCGTTATGCAGAAGCGAGGGACTTTTTCAAGGAATTTAAAAGTGACAAAAAAATATGATGTCTACTTGACAAAATCCGCCCAAGTTGATATTGAGAAAATTTTTGACTATATTTCAGATGACAGTCTCACCAATGCAGCAAGCTTCATTTCTGATTTTGAGCAGAAAGTATTCTCACTTGAAAATCATCCCAATCGAAATCCACTCATCCCTGAGAATGAATTCTTTGACACCAGCTACAGACACCTCATTTATAAAAAATACAGAATAATCTACAGAATATCTGAAAATTCGGTTTTTGTTTTGCGCATTGTTCATGGAGCGCAATTATTGAAGCTATAAAATAATGAATTCATCTGCAAGATCGCTTGATATTTCATTGATTATCAGCAGTCTAATCGGAAAGCATCAGTCTAAGGCTCTATCAGTAGTTTCAATTTCTATCCTCGATTGAATTGGATAATTTCAATCTCGGAATTAAAAGGAATACATATCAAAAATAATTTGAATATTCTGTTTGACTTTTTCAATCAAATTTTCGGGCAATGTGCCAACTTTTCTTATAAATCGCTTATTATCGATTGCTCTAATTTGATCAATCATAACGTCGCTGCTTTCTTCAATATTTGCAATGCCTTTTTCAATGTGAACTCTTAATATTTCTACATTATCTTGGATGTTTGATGTGATTGGGCAAATGATCGTTGATGGGTGCTGGACACTGTTTAAAAGGTCGGTTTGTAGTATAAGAACAGGTCTTGTTTTTCCTGCTTCTGTTCCAACTCTGGGATCGAGATTCGCAATCCATATTTCGAACTGTTTAATTTTCATAATCGATACTTTCAAATTCTTTTAATACAGACATGGATTCATCTCTTACCATGTTGGACTCTTCCTTTATTTTTTGGTACATCATTCGTCTTCTTTGAAGATTGTTATAATAATCGATGGCCTCATTGATGTATCGATTTCTTGGCTTTTTAAGATTTTTAAGTATGTCCTCAGTGTCTTTAAAAATTGCATCATCTAATTTTAATGAGAGTGTTTTCATGGTAATCCTCCAGGTATATCTGTTTATTATATACCAAATATAATCCGTATTTATGAATTAGTCAACACAATTTTTAATATTTTTGATTTCAAAGAATCCGATCAAAAAGGAAATGACACATGGAATGAAGTATTTCATTGGGAAACTGTAATTCGGAAATCTTGTGGTACATAATCAAACGGCAGCAAATCCGCCATTCGAGCTTCACTCCAATAGCCCCATCTTCGAATTGGCAATGATGTGTAACAATTCCCCAGCGTGTCGACGAGTACCCTGCTTTCCAAAAGCTTCACCCAAGAGTCCTTGCGGCCATTTTTCATGTGGACAATATTCAATAAATAATCAGTAGTAAATTGGTTCGCCGGTGTGACGAACTTTTATGTGGACGCAGATGGTGCCTGAATTATTCGTTTGGGAAAATAAGGGCAGATGCACAGCGAGCAATACTAAAATATTTATCAATCCAGCAGTTCTTAGAAATTTCATGTACCCCATCCAGGATTAGTGTAAAAAATGTTCGAACAATTATCGATTCAATGATGAAAATATAAGCGAGGTGCACAATTGAATGGTTTGTAACTACTGCTCAAACGTCCCCAACAGCGGCAGCATAATTTCGATAAATCGTCTCGCCCGCCTGCCGGATTCCTCAGCAACCCAGTCATGCGGATTCCACACATAATCCGCCGCAGTGGCAAAATAGATCAGTTCATTTTTATTGTTGATCAGGTGGGTGTCGCTATTGAAATGCGTGCCTTCGAAAAGGCGATTCAATTCAGTGGGAATTGTTTCGCCCTGGAAAACCCACGTGCTGTCGCCGTCAATGATAAAAGCGTGAGACAGGGATTCGGCCACATTAATTTGCGCCCGATTGATCCAGAGGTATGGACGGCGTCCCCCTTCCCGAATCCATTCCTCGGCTAACCGAGTTGTCACTGGCGAATATGTCAAAAGGTAGTGCAAACCTGTCCAGATGGGCCACACTTTTTCAGGGACATCGGAGAGAATCCGCCGCATCTCCGAGCTTGCCCGACCCATGTAGGTGCTGGTGCCTTCATTGGGCGCGCAATACAACACATACGCGTCCGGCGATTTTTCGTCGATGGCATCGCAGGCCAGATTGAGAACATCTTCGATGGGTGTTTTCAGTCCGGGCCAGTCGTTGTAGTCGACTTCAATCCCATGAGCGCCCTGGTCAATGATCCATTGCAGGTACCGCGCATATTTTTTTCGATCAGAATCTTTGGTGAAATCATACGCGCCGGGCTTTTTATATGCATCATGATCCACCCAGGTTATGATTTTGCCCCCGCCACGAAATGGGCAAAAATACGCCACCGATTCCAAAATTCCTGATGTGTTATTTTTCTTACAAATCACCTCGATATTTGTTGGAAATGGCTCCTCCGGATTTTTTGAATTACCCCCGTGATACTGCAAACCGACGACACTCATTTTGTAAACCGGCAGCCATTCGGTGAACAATTGCAGCCTGTCCAGTGAATTTAGCGTTGCGCTCGCTTTGGCCAGGCGCAGCCCGATTTCAGGCCAATCCAGAATGCTGGCTTGCCTGGCAATTATTTTGTCGCCTTTTCCGGAATCCACTAACTGACACAGCGACACCAGTCCATAATAAAGCCCGCGCTCGCTGGCGGCAGTAATCGATACTGCCGGCGCGTCATTCTCGGTCGGCTTAACAATGTGCAGGTAGTACGCCTGTTCGAGCCGTTTCCCATCCACATTTTCTTCGACGCCGTTGGCATTCAACATTTCCTCAAATTCTCGGGGTGAGCATTTTTCAATCACAATGCGGCTTTCCTCGGCGGTTTTGCTTAACTCGGCTCCTGAACCTCCCAAAAACTCAATACGTTTTGATAGCAAATCAATTCCGTGTTCTACCTGCGCAGCGTTTTCCACATTTTTAGCTGTTACGGAAATGGGCTGATTTTTTTCCGAGAGCACAATTTCTCCTGAGCCGTAACTTTCAACCCGGGGATGCGGCAGAATGCCCGGATTTGCTGAAGGAGCATCTCCTGAACAGGTTAGTGTACTCAATGTGATAAAAATGAGCAGGAATAATATTCCTGTAGATGAGAGGACGTGGTTTGAAAATTTCGAAGAAAAATTTTTCATGTGAAAGGCCTTTCGTTTGGTTTTCAACCGAAATGATCTTGTCGGGATTGTAGTAATCCAATTCGTGCTGCACCTGACACGAACCCATCTGACGAACAGTTAAGTATTTCTTTGCAGTTGCATCAGGTATAAGCTCCCCTTTTTTATAAAAATATTGCAAGTATGTATTATTGTTCAGAATGCTGGTTTGAAAAAAAATTGCAACTATTAGCTGTGTCTGCCAGAGCGATTCGCTTTCTGTCCTGACATCCTGCTTTCTTTGTCTTTCATCAAATTCATATATCAGACAAGAACCATTCATCGGAAGGTCTTTTTTGGCAATCATTAATCGCCTTCATCTTACGAATTTTCGATTCCAAGAGTCTACTACCGAAGCAAAGTGAATATATCTCAGTCTGTTGTTTTGTAATAGCTATAATCATCTAAAAATAAAATAGGTCAAAATCAAGTAAATGTCAAGAAATTTTTCGAATAGAAATGACCCAAAAAGGGGGAATCTTTGCAACAAAAAAAACGCTACTCCAATTATCACTATTGGAGTAGCGCGATTGTCAATTCATCGAAATGAAAACAAGCTCTTTATTTATCCTTTTTCACTTTGTCGTACACTGCTTTGCTGGTGCGTTCGCCGCGCGGGGTGGAGCGGGTGGTTTCAACGGTGAGCACGCCATTGTCCAGACTCCATTTTTCAGTCGATTCCATGGTCATTTCGCGGTCGCCGCGTGAAAATTTCATGGTGGACTCAATGGTCAGCATTTTGCCATCTTTGCCCCATTTCACGATTGATTCGGTTGTTCCAAAATTTCCTTCGTTTTTGCATTTTTTCCCATCCAGCGTGTAGGTGTTTTTGGAAGAGACTTCGTCACCATCCCGATTTTTGCGGAACGATTCAACGATGAGTTTGTCGCCTTTTTGTTCGACGGTCATTTTAGACACGCCCATGCCGCCGCCTCGTCTTCCGACGTCGCCCATTTCGCTTTTATCGGCGTTTAATGTCCATTCGCCGGAAAAGTCGGTTTTGGTTTTCTGAGCAAACACAAAAACTACGCTTAATAAAAGTACAATCATTGTGAATAATACTATTTTTCGCATAGGTTTTTCCTTTCAATTTCAACAAATAATGGGTGATTTATGGTACAAGATGTTAACCTGAATTATTCACAAATTTCAAACAAAAGATGTTTAACTTAATGTTATGAATAAAATTAATCAGATATATGAAATTTAACAA
>CAZSBG010000143.1:0-14562 GCA_964605145.1 uncultured Cytophagia bacterium
CTTGCCTTGGCATAGATTAAATGATTCGGCTACCATTAATTATTGAGTGGATACTTATTTTATGAGGATAATAAGGTTAAAATTTCTGGCTTTTCATCATGCTACTAAGGTCAAAAAGATAAAAATAAGGTTAAAAAAATAAATCTTTTATCCGTTGGGTTTGTTTCAATCCGTTGGTAATCTATCAAAATAAAAATTAGTTATATCCGCCGCTAATTTAGGCACCCGCAAAATATTCAGATGCCCTGCCTTGTAGCTCAGCTCATTTTTCAATCCCCATTTTTGATTGAACAGGTCGTAATTTCGGGGATCGTTGATTTGATCGTACAGCCCTTTTGCCATGACGACTTTATCTTTCGAAATTTTAATATCTTTGATATTCAACGGCTCGTAGAGACTGTACATATTTTTAATATATTCGAACGACAATCTATTGGCTTCGAGATCAGCTTTGATGGTGGAAAACAGGGCGCTGTGCCACATCAATTCGGTGATGTTACAGACAGGATTGATCACAAAAATGCCATCGATAGGGATGAGCGAAACCAGGCTCAAGCCAATCCCGCCGCCCATGCTGAATCCCACGATCCAGGCAGGTCGGCCAATTTTGGTTTTGACGTAGGTATAGAATTGCGCCAGATCATACACCGCCTGCTTGAACGCCAGGGCACTGCGATACACATCAGCGCTCCAGAAATATTCGCCGCTGAATGCGCTCTCCTTCGGCGTCCGATCGTAATGAAACGGCAGCACCATCAGATGGACACTCATCCCCTGCTCGTTGAGCATGGAGATGAAAAATTTATAGATTTCCATATTGTCTTCATACAGTCCATGAACGAACACAATCTCCCCGACCGACTCTTTCGCACAAAAGCACCTGCCTTTGACCCAATTATTTTCTTGGTACCTGGTTTCGATTGAGGAACGAAAGGAAATTTCTGTATATTTCTCTCTCGGAGTTTCGATGACATCAACAGGCTTCAAAGAAAGATGTTTGAAATCACCGAAACTGGTGTCAATCGCTGCCATAGAATTGTCAGGCGAGTGATGTACCTTTTTCAGTTTATCATTGATCAAGCGCTGTGTGGCGATCTGATCGACATATTTTGAGCTGGCTTCATCCAAATTTTTTCTTCTCTTTTATTTTTATCCAGTTAAAAAAAGCGGTGGCATCCTGTAAAATCTGTTGCAACCGAATAAAATCTCAATCCCCAAACTTCAAATAGCAAATAAATCACAAATACGAATTTCAAAGCATCAAACACTCATGTTCTACTATACGTTTGGAATTTTTAATTTTTGTAATTGAAATTTATTTGAATTTTGTTTTTTGATTTTTGGAATTTTATTAAATGATTTATCTTGTTATCTTCCTCAACAACATATCCCACGCAGGTCCCCGATTGCCTGCCAGGTGATACGCTCTGGTGACTTCGGTGTACTGACCATCGGGATAGATGCGGTCGAGCCTGCCCTTGAACGCCGCCAGGATTTTTTCGTGCATGACCTGAACGTCTAGTTCATCGGAAAAATAGTATGTCGGCGGCAGCAAATTCTGGTCAGCCGTAATTTTTCCTTCCTTCAGCGCCCATTCATAAACGGCAGTATCGGGAAAAATCCGCACCCCGATGCCTGCAAAGATCACGCATTTCTCTAATTGGAGCAGATTTTTCAGTCCCTGGTCCAGCGTCTTGTATGTTTCCCTGGGTCCGCCCAGAATGATGAAGTGGGCATTGGAAATGCCATGCTTTGCAAACAGATTGTTCGAGTGCACCACCTGATCCCAGGTGAAATCCTTGCGCATGGCTTTCAGCGTGATATCAGTGGCGCAGTCCGTTCCCCATTCGATAGCATTCAATCCAGAGCGCTTCAGCAGTGTCACTTCCTCCTCGGTGAAATCATCAGGTCGGAGAAAGCACATCCAGGGGACCTTGATGCCACGGCGCACGAGCTCCTCGGCGATCTCTAAATATTTGCCCGCCGCATCGTTGAACACCGAATCTGTGATGGCATAATAATCTGCTTTATATTTTTGAATCAGCATTTCGATTTCATCGACTACATTTTCGGGCAAGCGAAAGCGGTAATGCCTGCCCTCCAGCACGGGATAGGAGCAATAGGCGCAGCGATGGGGACAGCCTCGCTTGGTCTGCACGCTCAACATACCCCCGTGTTTCATGTAAAATTCCGCAAAAGAATCATTGCGATTCAATGCTGAAAATTCCTCGAGCGGCGGGAAATTGTAATAAATCCGATATGCTGAATCAGGGTCATTTTCCAATTGCTCCAGCAGATGACAGAATGCGCCTTCCCCCTCACCTGCGATGCCGTAATCCGCTCCCAGCTCGTTCAGAATGAGATCAGGGAAAATCGTGTACGCCGATCCGCCCAAAATAATAGGCGTCGCTGATACTTCACGAATTGCATTGACGACATTTTTGTAATCTGCGATATAGGCATCCTGCTTATTGTAATTGGCGCTGTCCACATTTCGCAATGACAGTCCGACATATTGCGGTTCCGCTTCCCTGATAAATTTCTGTATTTTTGCCGCATCCTTGCCCTGGGCAGTCGTGTCAAATTCCGAAACATCATGCCCACAAGAACGGGCGGCTTCCGCCACCATGGACATGCCCAGTGGATAAACAGGATACGGATCCTCTGTGATATTGCATGATATGAGCGCTATTTTGGACATATATTTATTTCCTCTTTTAAACCGCAAAGACGCTAAGGCGCAGTCAAAAGATATTGAAATTCAATGCTAATCCTTGCGTCTCTGCGTCTTTGCGGTGAAAAATATTTTTAAATCGCAATCGAAATCCAATATCCTCCAGACATCCCAGACATCAACCGAATTCTTTCTTGCGAAACTTCAACTTCATCATTTACGGTACAGATCTGTTTAAAATTCAACTTCCCACCTAATTGCAAAAATTTCGATACCGCTTCCTTTCTCGACCAGAAAAATGTCAACAACCCATCTTTTCGCATCGGTTCTTTTTCAAGTAATGCCTGTTCTTCCTGGCTGCAAAAATAATGTGCCAGCGCATCGGGTCGTGACTCGATCTTTTCGATATCGATTCCGATTTTGAATGGAGCGATGACTGCTACGGCGTATTCATTCGAATGGCTAATGGATAGATACAATTCAGGATAATTGACAATATAAGGCGCACGTGCCTGGTTGTTTAGAATTGATATATTTGAGACTCGATTGGTGCAGTGCAAAGATGAAATATAGCTTGTAAAAGCATTTTTTCCAGCGATTCGTCCCGATAGCCATTCCACTTTTCGTTTTTTTATTTTGAATTTTTTGAAAATCTCAAATTCATCATCTTTGAGTGCTGATGATACGTAGTCATCGCCTTTTTCATCAAGCGATGAAATAATATCCTCCATACGCTGGATGCCAAAGAAAAAGCCGAATTTTTGAGCGTTGGTTTCAAGGAACTTTTGCATAGGGATATTAATGTTCTTTATTTTTTTCCAACGGATTTAATATTCCCGCTGATGATAAAACAGCCACGGATAAATTCTTCAAAAAAATATCAGCGGAAGTTTTATCATCCGTGGGAATTTTTTTACAACGGATTTAATATTCCCACCGATGATAAAACAGCCACGGATAAATTCTCAAAAAATATCAGCGGAGGTCATATCATCCGTGGGGATTTTTATCCAACGAATTTTATTATTCCCGCTGATGATAAAACAGCCACGGATAAATTCTCAATAAAATATCAGCGGAAGTCATATCATCCGTGGGAATTTTCTTCAAACAAATTCTAAAATCAAAATTCGTAAATCTAAAATCGATATCATCCGTTGGGTTGTTTCTATCCGTTGGAGAAATCTTTTTTTTCATCGTTCCTAAAATCCCACTACAGATTTATCCTTCTAAAATAACATCCCTTCGCATAATAACAAATCTCTCCATCTCCATCCACCATCACCACATCAAACGCCACCAGATCATCGGAATCCTCGACCACTTTGGTGTAGCTTTTGAACAAGCCTGGCTGTTTCGGGACATTGACGATGCCCAACTCTTTCACTTCCCAAGGCAAATAAACTCGCTTCTTGTTAACCAGCAGATGGGCGGCGCAGGCTTGATAGATCGAGTCCAGGAAACAGGGATTGACCAGCAACCGATCCAGCGGGTACTTTTCATTGGTCAATTGCTCCTGCGGAAAATAGGTTGGGTAAATCGTGTTGTTGGGATAAATCTGCACGGGCGCTTTGGATGCGGAATCCCGCACCACATCGTTGTACAGCGGTCCCAGAATAATTCGCTGTTCAGGACCCGAATCCTGTATCAGCAGCAGCGATTCCTCGGGTGACAACTCAATCTGCCCTGTCGTATCGAACTCCCATTTTTCGGGATTCATGTCGCTGTAATCCGATAACAGCTCCGACACGATGGAGCGAGAATGCAGCACCGTCTGCACCACATCCGATTTCAGCGGGCGGAAATTCGATTTGATTTCTATTTCCCAACTATTTTCATTCTCACCCTGTTTGCCTTCAATGAAAAGCTCCCGAGGCTGTTCGTGAAACAGTTTGAACGCATTGGCAAACGTCAGGTCTCGGAGGGCATAGTGATCTTTTTTCCCAACTTGCAACGCATAATATTCCACTGCTAATTCCGAATACGCCACCGCAGGCAGAATCGGCGTTTTTCCCAACCGATGCTGATCGATCAGCGCATCCCGCTTCACGGAAAACATACGGTTCGCCCTGACAATCTTATCTTCCTTTTTAATGACCCGATCGATCAGAGGATAGTCTTGCAAGCCCGTTATCGCCAGCCCTGGCTCGACAAAGCCATCCAGTCCTTTATGGAGAATCACTTCCTGATCCGAACTTTTATTTTCGATCTCCTGCATAAAAGCAGCGATGCCCTCGATCACTTCGATGAAATTGAGTCCCATCTCTTCGGATTTCTGCCTGACAAATTCATTTCGCCAGGCAATTCCCACATCCTTCCAGCCCGACCAGATCAGGCTAACAGCGTGGACATCTTTTCGGCGGTGGTGCATCATTTTCACCCAATAATTTAAAAAGCTGTTGGCAGCGGAATAATCGAGTTGGGCTGCATTGCCGAATCTGCCAGAAATCGAGGAAAATGTAATAACCAATTTCAGTGGATCGCTTTGGCAGAGATGCATCAAATTGTAAGCCCCCTGCGCCTTGACGCTGAACACGTTGTGAAATTCCTCCACGCTCTTTTGATCGAGAAAATGGCTTTTATCGATGCCCGCAGCATGAACAATCGCCATCACCTGTCCCACATTTTTGCGAGCTTCATTTAAAGAAGATTTCAGATTTTCATAGTCCCGAACATCACAGGCGATGTATTCGATTTTTCTGCCAAAACTTTTCACCTGTTCGATGTTTCGATGAATTTCAATCGCTTTGGTAATGGCGTCGAATTCCCGATTGATCATCACGGGCGTCACTTTTTGGTGCTCTCCTTTTAGCCGCTCGTGAATATCCTTTCTCACCTGTTCCAATCCTGTTTCGTCCAATACAGCCAGCGATGTGATATTTTCTGGCAATGGCACCAGATCGACGATGATGAAATTGGCAGGATACCGTTGCGCCAGCGACAGCGTGATCTGAGCGGCAATGCCTGATCCGCCCCCAGTGATCAAAAACGTATCCTCATTTGTAAAGTTCAGTTTTTCATCTGATCGAATTTCTTTTTCATCAATTTTGACGATCATGCGCTTGCCGTTCATATAGCCAATTTCAACGCCCAATCCCGAATGCACGATTTCAGCAATCACATTCTGCATGACCGTGTCGAATTCGTCTGAAATTACTTTGGGAGAGAAGTCGATAATTTTGACCTCAGAATCGACCCACTCTTTGCGCAATGCCTTATAGAAGCCGATCAGTGCGCCTAAGCTGGGATCTGACACATTCGAATCAGCGCCATTGTATCCCATGCCGCCATCGATGGAAGTCAGACAAATAATTTTTGCAGGATGTTTGATTTTATCGCTCACATCTTTATAGAAAATGAATCGGGCCTCGCTATTCATGAACAATAATTGCTGCGCCTGATCGGGCGGAAGCTCATCAAAATGGATCGTCGTGCCAATATGCGAGCTGTCAATAATCACATCGGCGGAATTTCCTTCTAGAAAATTTGCCACAGCCGTTTCGATCTCCTTTTGAGATGCAGCCTCGGGAAAGTTGAACATGCTGACACTTGCCTTTTTCGCTTCCAGCGCCGCAGCGATCTTGTTCATCTCTGTTTCGTTTTCGCCCAGCAGCCAGACGTGTTTATTTTTCAGATCAAAATCTTTTTTGCCCAATTTTTCTTCGGCCAGAACGACCACCTGTCTTGTGAGATTCGATCCCTCAAGTGAAATCAATTCGGGCGATTTCATTTCTGGTTGCGGTTCGGTTGTGACCTCAATTAGTTCGGCTTCCTCGGGCGGCATACTGGCGGTACCTGCCTTTTCGTAAATCAAATCAACAATGAGTCCGATTGTGGGGTAGTTGGAAAGCTGCATCCCCTCATCCCGTTCCAGCATGTATTTTTCACCCAGAATGGATAGAATGGTCGCCTGCTTCACGGTATCGATGCCCAGATCAGCTTCCATCTCCATTTCCAGTTCCAGCATGTCCTCGGGATATTTGGTCACTTCAGAGAACACTTGCAGCACGTCGGTTTTGACGGTTTCTTTGTCCGACTTGTGGGGCAGGTTGCCAACCTGCCCATCCTTGTGGGACAGGTTGGTAACCTGTCCATGCTTGTGGGACAGGTTGGCAACCTGTCCTACTGGTTCGGGGGACAGGTTGCCAACCTGTCCTACAGGTTCGGCGGGCAAATTGTCAATTTGCCCGACAGGAATTTGTGCCGTACCCGACCTATCGTAAATCAAATCAACAATGTGCCCGATGGTGGGATAGTTGGACAGTTGCATCCCCTCATCCCGTTCCAGCATATATTTTTCACCCAGGATGGAAAGAATGGTCGCCTGCTTCACCGTATCGATGCCCAAATCGGCTTCCATTTCCATGTCCAGTTCCAGCATGTCCTCGGGGTATTTGGTCACTTCGGAGAAGACCTTCAGTGTGTCGGCTTTAATGGTTTCTTTGTCCGACTTGTGGGACAGGTTAGCAACCTGCCCATCCTTGTGGGACAGGTTGCCAACCTGTCCTACAGGTTCGGGGGACAGACTGGCAACCTGTCCGACAGGGTGGGGCGTTGACGCAATTGTTTTTTCTTTGCCCAATTCATTGTAAACGAAACCGATCAGCTTGCCGATATTTGAGAAATTTATTAATTGAATTGAAACGCCATACTTTTCTCTTAGATTCGATTCGATAATCGCCTGGTTATCTCTACTGATCCCCAAATCCGCTTCGATCTCCATGTCGTATTCCAGCATCTCGGGCGGATATTTGGTGACTTCGGAAATCAGGTCGATTATTTCATCGGAGAGGGTATTTTTATCGACCGCAGCTTTGGCAGCAGCGATTTCTTTCATCGCAGTGGTCGATTTCATTTCTGGCATCGGCGCAGCAACGGGAATTGCTTTTTCTGCAACCGTTTTTTGTCCAGCGCCTCGTTCCGCCATTCGCCGATCCTTCACCACCAAAATCCGACCCAATTGTTCGGTTGTCGCCTGACTATCATTGGATATCGTTTTCAGCCAGTCGTTATATTTCTGTTGATCGAGAATCCGCTGATCTCCTGCAGCCGCTTTCTTCAACAACAAAAAATGCCCCTGGGAGCCAAAACCCGCCGACATTTTCATGGCATAAATGCGATTGTGGGAACCGCCTCGGGACAGGTTCAGACCTTCCAGCATGGGATCGGGCTGCTGCAAATTTACCACAGGCGGCACTTTACCGTATTGCAGCGATTTGGCGGCGACCGCATCTTCCAGCGATGCGCCCATGCAGTGACCTGTCATGCCCTTGGTGTTGCCGACGAGAATATCGATGCTATTCGTGCCAAACGTCCCTCGCAACGCCTCCGCTTCGGTCTGCGAACAGCCGCCGCGTGGCGGGGTATACGTTTCATGGGACACGTAAACCATCTGCTTCGCCAGCTCGGTTCGATTCAAGCCATACTCCCGCTCCATTCGGCTGATGAATTTATCCATCTCGTGGGCGAACTGATCCGCATCGATCTGCGAGGGATGCTGCGCCGTGTTGAATGAATGCGTGCCAAGCAACTGGGCAACTTCCATCACGCCTCGTTTCTTGACCTCCTCCTTCGTCTCCAGAACCACACCGACCGCACCAGCGCTGATAATCATGCCGTTGCGGCGCACATCGAACGGCACAGCCGCTTTGTACAAATCGCCCTCGTTAGTGGCAGCGCCCGTACACAGAAATCCTGCGCCCAGGTAGGGGAAATTGATATTCGAAGTCGGATCGTCAGCGCCGACCACGATCATTCGCTTGACCCTACCCGTGCGGATAAAATCTTCGGCAATCGTAATCGCATTCGAAGTGGACGAACAGGCAGCATTCATCTGGAAATTCGGACCTTTGGCATTGATGAGGCTCGCCAATTGATTATTCGCCTGGGCAGAAATCTGGTACATGAAGTTGTAATTGAACTGGTACACATCCTCCACGCCAGGATTTTCCGTCAGGCGGCTGTAATACATGGTGTACCAATCGGTGAGCAACTTCCGAGTGTCATGATCTTTGACCCTGCTGATCAGGTTCTCATAAAATTCCATCAATTCTTTTCGGGTCTTGCTGCCAAATTGATAGCCCACGTAGCGGGAAACCTCCCGAATCACGGGATCGATCAACGGAAAGCCATTGGCGAAAATCACGCCCGTTTCTTCCTGCATGTATTTGGGCAGCGCTAATTTCTTTGGCAGCGTTTTGCCCGAAGCCGTCATGGCGTATTCCCTGACCAGCGGAATGTAAGCGTCCTTCAGCGCTTCGTAGCCTGCCGCCACGCCCATGGCGATGCAGGTCGTCATGTTCTGCCAGTCCTTCTCGTCGATCTGGTAATCCCTGATCATGTCGAGCTTGCCGATCTTGCCCGCCAACTGGATCACATCTTCCAGTGAGTAGAGCAGTTTGAACGACGGACCCCGTTCATCTTTGACCAGCTTGGTGATTTGCAGATCGACGAACTTTTGTCGCTCCTCATCTGTGGTGCGCTCGATGAAATTTCTGCCTTCAAATATCTGCTGAAAATTATCGTCCCGAAACACCTCTTTATACGAGCCAGGCAGACCAATGGACACGCCGCTGAAAACCACCGTTTCTCTTTTAACACCGACGGAGACTTCGGATCGAACAGGTTCTGGCGTCTGTTGAATTGCATCCTCTTTTTTGATCTCCTGAACCTGCTGCACCACAATCGGCTGGGCAGGCTGTCTCGTTGGCTGCGGTTTGATTGGCACACCCTCGACAAACAACCCGCCGTACAATTTTAACAGGCTTTGCATCTCATCGGCGTTTTTAAAATTGGACGTCAGAATGGAAATTTCTTTATCTTTTAAAATATCTTTAACTTGATTACTTAAAATCGAGCCAGGTCCCACTTCAACAAACAGTTTGACGCCATCCTGATGCAGCTTTTCGATTGAATTGACAAAATTGACAGGCTGCAAAATTTGATCTCGCAGCAACTCAGGAATTTTGGTCAGGGCATTTACCGTGTTGGGGTAATAGTCACCCGCATGATTCATGATGACTTTCACATCGGATTTTTTGAATTGAATATCTTGGATTTGCTGATAAAAAATATCCGCCACAGGTTGAATCACCGACGAATGAAACGCATGGGAGACGAATAAAATTTTATTGCTCACTTTGTTCTTATCGAGAAACGTTTTGAATTGATCGATATTGGGCGAGCTTCCCGCCACGATGATCTGCTTGGGGCTGTTGATATTGGCAACCGTCACATCGATTCCGCTCTCCTGAATCAGTTTTTTCGCCTGATCCAGCGTGCCCATAATGCTGATCATTTTGCCCGTATCCTCGAGCTTTGCATTGTGGAACGCATAGCCCCGATGTTCGACCAGTCGCAAGGCATCGTCGAACGAAAGCTTTGCAGCCGCAGCCAGCGCCGTGATTTCACCCAGGCTGTGACCTGTCATGTAGTGAGCAGAAAATCCCATATTTTTCAGCAAATCGTAAAGCGCAAAGCTGGTGATGAAAATGCTGGGATGTGCATTTTGCGTCTGTCGTAAAACTTCCAGCGCTGTTTTCTCATCTTTGTTCACAGGAAAAATGAGCGAAGATACGGTGTGCTTGTGTTTGGGAAACCAGAACGCATCCGCTTTGCTGAACCACGCCCGCACCGAATCGTGTTGCTCGTAAATCTGACGGAACATGTTCAGGTACTGGGACGCCTGGCCTGGAAACATCACCGCAATTTCCGACGGCTTGATCGCTGTCCCTTCTTTGAAATATATTCCTTTGGTGCTGAGCATTTTTGAGTCGAGTTTGTCTTTATTTTTGGTGAAAAAATCGTATTTGGATTGAAGGTCGTCCGATGATGACGCCAGAAGAGCGAGCCTGGTTTTCTGATTTGGTTGAATTGAATAATTATGAATGAAACAAAAATCGGAAAATGCAATATCCTGCGGTGACTGAATTCTGGATTGAAAATTTTTCACCTGCTCGTCGATTTCATTCAACGATTTGCCAGCGAAGAAGATGATTTGAGCCGAATCGGTTTTCGCCACTGGTTGAACCGATGCGGTCGTAACCGCTTGAGTTTTGGATGCCTCAAAGCCAACGCCGACCACATTCCGATAATCTTCTTCCCGATATTCTTCCAGCGCCACGTGGTAATCGGCGCCGCCAAAACCAAAGGCGCTGACATTGGCACGACGGGGATGATCTTTTTTCGCCTGCCATTCCCGTGCCTCGTCAATAATGTAAAACGGCGAATCCTCGATCTGAAATTTTGGATTGATCTCTTTGAAATTGGCAGATGGCGGCAGCATTTTATGGTGAAGCGCCAGCACGCCTTTAATGAGCCCTGGAATTCCTGCTGCTGATTTCAAATGCCCGATATTCGACTTCACCGAGGTCAGTCCGCAGTAATTCTTTTTTGTTGCGCCGAGTGCAGAAAATGCCCGTTTGAGCGCATTCACTTCCACCACATCGCCGACGATGGTTGCCGTGCCGTGCGCCTCGATCATTTCAACGGTATCAACGGAATAGCCCGCCATTTTAACGGCTTTTTCAATACTTCTGGCTTGCCACTCTTCATTGGGCGCCGCAATATATTTTCCCTTGCCATCGCTCGCTTCGCCGAATCCCGTGATCACCGCATAAATCGTATCTTTATCCCGAACTGCATCTTCAAGCCGCTTCAAAATGACCGAACCTGCTCCCTGTCCCATCACAAAACCGTTGGCTCGCTTATCGAACGGATACGATCCATCGGGCGACAGCGCATTGATGGCAGAAAAATAGATAAATCCCAACTGCTTGAGCGGCATATCCGCCCCACCGCAGATCACGGCATCGAATTTATTTAAATAAAGTCCCTGCATACCCGTGATGACCGCAGCCAGCACCGAGGCACAGGCGGCATCCACTGTAAACGACGGCCCGTGAAAATCATACACATTGGCGATCCTGCCCGCAATCAGATTGGGCAACACGCCTGGAGCGCTGTCCTCGTTGATTGGAACCGAGCCTTTCAGCACATTGGCTCGCACGTATTCAATGATGTCATTCTGTTCTTTTTCGGAAAGCTTTTTGAAGTCAGGATGTTGCCGTAAATAGTGCTCGATGAGTTGAAATTGCACCCGCACCAGGGAATCGCCATAAGCCGTTCCCACCATGCCATTGCCCAGAATCACGCCGACCCGATCTTTGGGCACATTTTGCAGCGCATTCGATTGCAGCGCCTGATCCGTAGCATACAGCGCCGCATGTTGATTTTCGTCCATGCGTTCCGCCATGGTTGGAGGAATCTTGTATTTTCGCACCGTATCGTATTGCATATTTTCGATCCAGGCGGCGACACGGGTATAGGATTTTTCAAGTTTGTTGATGGCAGTTAGCAGGTCGGGTCGATAGTAGAGTTCACTTTCGAACATCTCATCTGGCATCTCTCTGATGGAGACTTTTTTGTTCAAAATATTCTGCCAGAATTGATCGATGTTTTTTGCATCAGGAAACAGGGCACCCATGCCCAAGACGGCGATTCTATTGTCGAATTGATTTTTCACTGTAATGTCCTTTTAATTCATTTTCTTTATGCTGAATGGCGACTAACAGTAAATTATAGATTCTACTGTAGACAAAAAATCTTTGTATATTATTCTAAATCTTGCTCAAACTGGGTGCATTTTAAAAAGTAGAGCAAACCATAATTTGTTCAAGTTATTAAAATAGTAAATAGATAAGACTCAAGGTGGCCTAATAGCTAAGATGCAGCATCAGCAAAAAAGATTCATATCGCTCATTTTAATTTTTAGTAATCAACTTATTAACAAAAATTAATGTCGATATCTTTATTATCTCGGAATGACTACTCGAATAAATATTTCAGAACGAATTGAAAATATCTCATATTTAACTTATTTATTATATCTTACAATAAAGCGAATATAAATTTAAATGTCAAGAAAATTATTTCACAAAAACGTTATAATTCAGACAGAACATATTCCATATTTTAATTGGATTTTATATACGCTCGAAACGCTTATTGGGTTCCAATGGAAACTCGAATACCTCCATTGTCAAATCCATTGAAGCTTATCGGTCGAACAATTATTCCATTTTTGAGAAGAAAGCCATTGACTAAATTATTGGGACGATTTGTATTGACCAAAATAAAATTTGCATAGGTTGGTAAGTATTGGTATCCAAGACGCTGAAGGTGGAGATATAAATATTTTTTTCCTTTTTCATTGATCTCCGGCGTACATCTCAAATGTTCGTCATCATCCAGCGCTGCTTCTGCTGCCACTAATGCCCGAATGCGGAAAGAGAATATTTTGGAAATGTGGCCGAACCAAGTATCACCCCATCATCGGGCTCTATAAATGCCATTGCAATTAAATCTATAATTTCTGCGGCGCCATTGCCAATGAGGAAGTTTTCAGGTGACAAATGATTTTTATCAGCGAGTTTTCTCTTTAAACGAGTTGCGTTGGAATCAGGGTAATTATTAACATATTTGAGAGAAAGCTTTATGGCATCAATTTCTTTTGGTGATGGTCCCAGAGTATTTTCATTGGATGAAAGTTTATGAACATTGAAAAGATTAAATTTACATTTTATGGCATCCTCGGATGGTTCGGGAGTATAAGGTAGAATATCATCTAAATTTTTTCTTAAATATCCTGACATGTCTAATGAATGCCAATAGTTAAAATTAAAATTGCAGCTCGCAATAATTCGTTTTATAGCTATTCAATACATACGTGCACTTGCTTTTCTTTGCAGAAATTTGTCAGTGTTTTAATTTGACATTCAATCTATTTTTGTAACGATTTCAATATGCCTTTTTTATTTCAAATTTTTATTAAAATTCTACCGATTTATTTTGAAAATCTTTGAGCGATAATTGTAATATATTCGGATATTGTTTACGTGAATCAATAAGGATAGCCATTAATTAGCAGTCGCAAAAGAGTGGGAGAAGTCATATCAAATGACAGATATCGGCCTTTGAATCGCCAACCATTCAAATTTCAGTATTGAAAACCACGCATAACCGAACAATAATCTTCTTTAATGAAAAGAGCAGCCTCTTCATTAATCCGAAATCTTTGGGAATCAAACATCATGCGATAAAAAAAATGAAACCATGGAATATTTTTCTTCTAACCAGAGCAAAAGAGTACGATACTCTGAACTTGCAAACTGTTTGAAAGAACACATCTGAATAAAACGTGTAATTTCAGCGTGATACTTCAATTAAAATACTTTTTCAAATTATATTTTTGGGCCAACACAGTTTGCTCTTGTTCAGAAACCGAAGCCATGTACTGTTTCCAACCGGGACACCAGTTGGCATGCCAGCGCCATAATCTTCCCAGGAAAGATTTCGGATTATTATCATATTTGGCCCGAAACGCACAATTTGCACAATTTGATTCAGCCATTGAAAATCTCCTCAAAATTTTAACAATAACATTCATAATTACTGAATAATGGTAATTGGAATTTTTTCTGGATTGCAAAAATTAGATTTTAAAATCATCTTTGACGAAAATGAAAGTGCTTAGGAAGCTAAATACAATTCAAAGATAATACATTTTTTAAAAAATTCAATCTTTTTTTTTGCTACCGGACACTTTTTCACATATTAAAAAAAATAGAAAAGATGACACGGATTTAACGGATTAACACAGATGATATAGTGTATCATGAACGCAGGACTCTCACGATGCGTCAAATGATTTATGATGATTTGTTGCTTAATAATGTAAAATTTCAGGATAAATGATTCTGTTGATTTATTAATAAAAACACTCTTAATATAATAAATATCAATTATATAAAACCAATAAAAAGCTTGACATTTACGGAATAATTTATTATCTTAAGTTGTTGATAAAATAAGCAATATGCACAAAAAAG
>CAZSBG010000144.1:0-14493 GCA_964605145.1 uncultured Cytophagia bacterium
GTCGTAGTGAAATAAAATATATGTCACCGAATTTATGAAATAGACCACTTAGTCAGATTATCCTTTTTCTGTCATTTCCGCTGGACTTTACCCGGGGTACTTCCTTTGGTCGCCTTCGGTCGCCTGCGCGTTTTTTGTCGTAGATCCGCCATCTTTTTGGAGGACAGGAATCTCATTCTATATCGCGAGGAGATTCCCGCTAAAAACATGCGACTGAAAGGAGTGCCTGTGGTACGGGAATGACAACAACAGGGAAATGTTGCTTTGTATTTTGAATCCATTTTTAATTTGACTATGTAGTAATAGTCACTCAATTTTTTTAAGATACTTAAAATATGAAATGAAGTCAAGAAAAATTTAGGATTGTTAATTTAATCGCTTTTTTATTCAAAAAATGAAAAAGTCTCTGTTCTTTATTTTAGTTGCCAGGATAAGGGCATTTCTGATTCATGTATGAACACGAATGTGGTGTAATTGCCTGAGACAGATTTAACTTTTTACACAAAATTATTCATGTCAATGCAGAATGAGATTCCCCGTAACTTTAATTAAATCAATGTCAATTTAGAATGTTAAAGAATTGAAAAATGATGGTATGTTGTTTGCATAAAAGTGCACAAGAAATAATAAAATCGGCATGAGTTGAGTTGTACATTCAGGAAAATGGGATGGGACCCCCCGGGAGCAGGCATTCAACTAATTGACACATAACACCAGCTTTTTAGCTTTCATAAAACATTACACCAGGGGTAAAATTAGAGGTTCGAATTTTTTTTTACGCTATAAACTCATTTGCCTCTATTACACACTTTTATATCTTCAAAAAAATAATAAGGTGAAGATGGATAAAAGAAACGAAGAAAGTTTTTCAACCACATCGGAATATGCAGATATCAATTACATTCAACATCGCGAGCAAGAAAAGCATTTTCAAATTGCTGAGCTGCGATTGTTGGAGTTATTGGAGCAGTCCTATGATAAGCCATTTTTTCCGGAAAGAGAAAATGATCATTCTCTGAGAATTTTGGATGGAAGCAAAGAATTATCCTTGAATTTGGAATTATTCAAGAAAAAAGGGTTGAAGAGTATTCTTATTCAGAGTATATTACCTGGTGAGGGCAGTTCGACAATTTTATTTCATCTGGCTAAATTGTTGGTTCAAAAAGGGCCTGAAAGAGTATTGAGCATTGATTGCAATATTCATAATCCTGAACTGCATCAGTTTTTTCATTTGAAAAATGAAGTTGGTTTGATGGAACTGCTCAATCGCAAGGCAGGCATTGAACGCGTTATACGGCAAACACCATACACGAATTTGTATTGTCTGCCTGCCGGGCAAACTCAATTATCCTTAGAAGAGATAAATAACTCAACTGATTTTGAAAATATTTTACAAATATTGGAGTTTGAATTCGACCATATTCTCATCGACTGCGCCGCATTGAAGCAGAGCGATCTGGGATTTTTCCTGGCTCAGAAAGTGAATGGTGTGATATTGGTCATACATTCAAATCGTATGCGATTTAAATTTGCACAAAAGATAAAACGGAATTTGCTGGAAAGAAATGTAAATGTGCTGGGCGTGATTGTAAATCGCAAAAAATCTTCTATTCCGAAATGGCTTGAGCGTAATTTTTTGACGAAGTCTTTATTGTGATTCTAAAAAGTCTGTCCGAAAAGGACTACATCCCGGTTGCGCTCAAAACACCGGGTGCGTTTTACTCCAATGAAATCAGCCAAATTTATACACCCGGTAACCTTCCTTCGGTCGGGCAACCGGGATTTTCCGAGAGACTTTAAATAGTGAAGGATTTTAAAAAAATCTGAAAAACAGGGATATGTATTGGATCAAACAAACGGTGAAAATAATATAACGCTGGACAAACAGCAACGAAAAATTCTGATTATTTCGTCGAAGTTCCCCAATAAAATTCATTTTCAGCAAGGACTTTTTGTCTATGAATTGGTGAAAGAGCTATCGAAGGAAAATCAGTTTGTTGTCATTTGTCCCATTTCTAAAACTCCTTCAATTTCGCTGTTAAGCCGCGCATTAAAAAATCCACGCGAACTGGGTGAGTATTATAGGCAATTGAGAAAAATACCGCAGACTGATACCTACCATGGAATTTCTGTCTATTACCCGAGATTGTGGTATTTGCCCCAAAAATTCGCTCACTTCAGCCGGGGATTTTTTCTGTTCGTGCGAGTAATGCCTTTGATACTGAAAATTCGAAAAAAGTTCAATTTCGATATTATCCATGCTCAGTTTGCTTTTCCAGAGGGATTTGCAGCGACGTTGATGGGAAAAGCACTCGGCGTGCCGGTGGTGGTGCATTGCCAGGGCAGCGATATCAATTCATATCTGGGAAAAAACATTATTCTCACAAACCTGGTGAAATATTCGCTTAACCATGCTCAATATGTTTTTGCTGCGAGCAAGGAAATCCGTCAAAAAATAGATCATTACACGGACCTGAACGGTTTGCTCAAATTGGTTCCAAATGGCGTGAATCTGCGCATGTTTTTTCCATACGATAAAATAAAAGCGAGAAAAATTTTAAATCTGCCATTGGAGAAAAACATCATCCTCTATGTGGGAAGCTTATATTGGGGCAAAGGCATAAATTATCTCATCGATGCCATGGAGGACGTGGCGCGTAAATGTCCTGATGTGCTGTTATTTATTCTTGGGGAAGGTGATTTGAATGATGCACTGAAGCGCAAAGTCTGCAAGCTCGATCTTGAACATCGAATCAAATTCTTGGGCAATAAACCTCAGACCAAAGTCCCTCGCTGGATGAATGCAGTGGATTTGCTCATTTTGCCCAGCATCAGTGAAGGTTTGCCGCCGGTCATTCCTGAATCGCTGGCATGCGGAACCCCGGTGGTGGCCAGCCGCGTGGGCGGTGTCCCGGAAATTATTGATTCGGCAAAAATCGGTTTGCTCTCCAATCCGCGGGATGCCGGCGATCTGGCCAAAAATATTTTATTGGGATTGCGAAAAACATGGAACGAGAGCACGCTGATAAACAAGGCAATGCAATATTCATGGCGAAAAATTGCGGCTGAGGTGAATGATGTGTATGCCACATTAATCGCAAATAAGGCTGATGAGCCGTAAGATGCAAAAATTCTATTTTACATAATAATAGGGAACGCAACAGATATTGAACGACAACTATCATGGGATAATTATGATTCAAAAATTTAGAAGCTTTATCGGTTTGATTTTGCTGGTTGCAGTTGCTGCGGGTGCACGTGCGCAGGACTCTCTTACACCCGATGCATCATTTCTGGGAACACATTCATACGAACGGGTTGGGTATCACTTACATCGTGCCGGCGATGTGAACGGCGATGGATTCGGCGATTTTCTCATCGGGACTTTTCACAATCGCGCCAGGGGACACGATGCCGGGGCCGTGTATCTCATGCTTGGGAAAAGGACGCCGGACTGGGGCCGTCACTTTTCGTTGAAGAACGCGGATGCAAGATTTACCGGGGACCGCGAATACGACGCGGTGGGCTATTGTATTGGCGGGGGTGGCGATGTGAATGGCGATGGATTCGACGATATACTTATCGGCGCTCCGGCAGGGAATGAGGTTGTCATCACAAATCCCGGTCATATTTACATTGTCTTTGGAAAAGAATTTCCCAACTGGGGGTACAATTTCCGGCTGGCAGACGATGCGGATGCATCTTTCGATGGGGAGGAGCAGCATAATTTTGCCGGTCTGTCCCTCGCAATTATTGGTGATGTGAATCAGGATGGCTATGACGACATCCTCTGTGGTTCGCCGTACAATGATTACGGTAACACGGACGGCGGCAAAGCACACTTGATTCTGGGAAAACCCGGTGGCTGGGGCCGGGATATCAACCTGAGTCAGGCAGATGCATCATTTTTTGGTAAGCGAAATGAAGGACTCGCCGGGTACGCTGTGGATGGTGTGGGCGATGTAAACGGCGATGGCATTGTAGATTTTGCCATTGGAGCGCGAGGCGAGGCTAAGGTCTATTTGATATATGGCAGGAAAGACGCCGACTGGGGGCACAATTTTGATCTCGAGGATGCGGATGTCATTTTCGCCAGCGATCAATCCTACGACTGGGCTGGCTGGAAAGTATCGCGGGCCGGCGATATAAATCGGGACGGATTCGATGATTTTTTGGTCGGCGCGCCGCTTCACAATGGAACAAGACGAGACGCAGGGCGGGTTTCACTCATTCTCGGCCGGGCAGATGGCTGGTACTGGAATTTGAGCGATGCAGATGCCAATTTTTACGGTGAGGATTTGGAAGACCAGGCCGGGTGGGATGTTCAGGATGCCGGCGATGTGGATGGAGACGGATACGATGATTTTCTCATTGGCGCCTGGAAAAATGATGCCGGGGGCGAAGATGCAGGGAAAATGTATCTGATAAAGGGACGCAAGCAGGGGTGGCAGGGAAGCATTCCGCTTTCGGGAATCGAAACATATTACGTGGGCGCACAGCCTGGAGTTTACGCCGGATTTTCTGTTGCCTCGGCCGGCGATGTGACCGGTAATGGGGTCGACGATATCATTGCGTCTTCGACGTATGACAGTGAAGTGAGTGAATGGAGCGGAAAGGTTAATTTGTTCATCAATGAGAACGAAGCCAAAAAGATCGCGCTGCCCGTCATGCGCATCCCCAAAAATCTGCTTGCTAACATCCCGGTGTTGGTTGATGATCTTTCCAAAGACTCGGTACGATCCTATGGATTTCAGGTGAGGTTCGATGACCAGGTCATTGAACCTGTTGGTGTGAATTCAGATAATTCACTCACCGAAATGTGGGATCAGGTTGACATAAATACTGATACGTTGGGCATTTTTCATGTTCAGGCCAGCGGAACACCGGCGCTTGCCAGTGGTGATACGCTGATTAAACTGGTATTCCGGATTACCGGTGAAGTAAATGATACTTCGTTGCTCCAGCTTCACTATGTTAAATTGAATGATGGAGAAATTCCCTGCGCAACCATTGATGGCCAGCTTATTGTCGAGCCGCCGGTTGCACCGCCGCCTGCGAAACTGGTTGTCGGTGTCAACTCATTGCCATTTGGAACGACGCACACTTCGCGAACTTTCAGGATCACGAATACCACCGATTCGCTTCTCAACTGGCAGGTGGATCATGTCGATAAAGATTTATGGGACGTTTCAATACAGCCTGCTGATGGGATTCTTGACATTGGCGAATCCGAGCTGATTACGGTTGCCGTGGATCGAGCGCTCCTGGAGCGGGGCGATTATATCGACAGCCTTCGTTTTATTGCTGAAAAAGCGACAAATTGTCCCAAAACCATTCCAGTTACACTTTCTTCGCAAACCTGGCCAATAGAAATCGGCCGCTACCGACTTTTTGAAACTGAATTCATTTCTGAAAAAAATTCTGAAAATCCTTACATCGATGAATCATTAGCCATTCAATTAAAAAGTCCGACTGGTCGTGAAATTGCTATCTCCGGCTATTGGTACGATGGAAAGACCTGGAAATGTCGTATCATGCCTACTGAAACCGGAAAGTGGACTTATCTCACCTCGTCTGATGATCCCGGATTGGACGGCATTGCCGGTGAATTTCTCTGCGTTGCCTCTGACCATCCCGGTATGCTGACGATTGATGAATCCAATCCCTATGGTTTTGCACTGAGCGAAAGCGGCCCGATTTACTGGATGGGCGAAACATCGTGGTGTATGATGAGCAATGCCGTGCCATTTAGCGATGGCACATTTCAGCAATACATTGATACGCGGAAGGAGCAGGGATTCAACAATATTCATTTTGTTCTGGGAACAGGGGGGCTGCCAATTGGTACAGATAATCCTGAAAATGAGGGCGGCAATTTTTGGCTTTCCCGGTCTGAAAATCGGATCAATCCCGAATTTTTCAAATGGATGGACAAACGCGTCGCTTATCTGGATTCGAGCGAATTGGCGCTTGGATTTTTCATCACCTGGGCACAGCATTTCGCTACATTCTCCATATCCGAATATGAACGACTGGAACGCTACCTTATTGCGCGATACAACGCCTATCCGCTCCTTCATTGGGTTGTCGTCGGTGAATTCGATGAGGCTGGTTCAACAGACGATTACAATTATCATGGCAGCCTGATAAAAAACACAGACCCATACGGTCATCTTGTTTCAATTCATCCGGGTCATTCCGATGCAGTCAATTTGGGCACCAATCGAATTTTTGCTGAACAGGAATGGTGCGACTATATTATGCAGCAACTACCGCGCTATCCCGGGCATGCGCCGCCATCGGAAATCAATGAGCAGGTGGTGGTCGACAGAGTTTACGACAAGCCGGTGGTGAATATCGAATTTGGTTATGAAGAAATGGATTATCTGGGGCGAGTGATGTCTGCGGACGATATGCGCCGCTATGCCTGGGCTGTTGCATGCGGGGGTGGGTTCCCCAGTTATGGCCACAGTGAAACCATCCGGGTTGTTCAGCTTGACGTGCTGGAAGCCCCGGGAGTTACATACTTCCAGCATTTGATGTCGTTTTTCAAAAAACTGGATTGGTGGAACATGGCGCCATTCAATGAAATTGTGGAGAGCGGTTTCTGCTTGGCCAAGGAGAATGAAAGGTATATCATCTATCTCCCGGACAGGGGGAGAACAAAAGTTGATTTTACCAAAATCGAAGGGATGTTCCGAGGCGAGTGGTTCAACCCGAAGACCGGCGAGGTGCAAAGCGCGCCGTACGGTTATGGCGGGGAAAGGAATTCATTCGAATCGCCTTATGAAGACGATGCCGTATTGCATCTGTGGGCCGTCTCTGATTATGGCATCAAAACCGAGCCGGACACGCTGCGATTTGTGGCCATCCAGGGAGGCGCCATCCCGTCCGGACAGACGGTCACAATTTCTCAAATAGGGGAGGGTTCGCTGGCCTGGACGCTCGAAACTGAACCATTATGTGACTGGATTGAATTCGATGTCATTCACGGCGGCGCCGGAGACAAATTCACTGTATATGTTGAACCAAACGGACTGGTAGTGGGAAATTACCAGACAGAAATTCGTGTGAACGATCCGAAATCTGTGAACAGTCCGGTCGTCATTCCGGTATTTCTGAAAGTGAATCCACCAAAAATACCGCGTCTGGCAGTCTCCGAGCAAGTTCTTGATTTCGGTGAAAATGAGTACCATCTGGAGATCACGGTCACCAATGCCGGGAATGATTCCCTTCGCTGGCACATCGATGAAATTGAATCCCCATGGATCAACTCTGTCCAGCCTTCTTCCGGGCTTCTGCTGGAAAGCGATTCCGAGTTCGTTTCGATTGAAGTGAATCGCGAGGGACTGGCTTCGGACGATTATCTTGGGAATTTAAGGATAAGCTCCAATGGGGGAACAGAAGATGTGGAGATCAGTATGATTGTGCCGGAGCTGCCTGCGTATTTGCAGCGCATCAATTGTGGGAGCAGCGAGGGTTATATCGATGCCCGGAAAAATGAATGGAACGCGGATCAGGCGTATCAGCCCGGCTCTTTTGGCTTTGTTGGCGGAAGAACCTACTCTTCGTCTGACAGTATCGCCGGCACGCAGGACGATCCGCTCTATCAAAGTGAACGATATGGTGTCAATGCCTACCGGTTCGATGTGCCGGAAGGGCGGTACACGGTTGTCCTCCACTTTGCTGAAATTTATTTCAGAAGCGCTGAGCGGCGCTTGATGCGAATTGCCATTGAAGGAAACGAATTGCTGGAACGACTGGATATTTTCGAGGAGGCGGGTCACGATGTGGCACTGATTTACTCGTTCCCGAATATCGCAGTCAGGGATGGCCAACTGGATATTACATTTGAATCGATTTATGAGCAACCGAAAATTTCAGCCATCGAGGTGTTTTCAGCCAGCACAACACCGCAGTTATCGGTTCAACCTGAAATACTGGATTTTGGCGCCACCGGCACCAGCCAGTCGTTAACAATTACAAATTCAGGCGGTGGCACACTCGCATGGAATGCTACGAAAATTGACGAGCATGCGTGGATCAAGTCTATTCAACCGGATGAAGGCACGCTTTCAGCCTTGCAGTCCCAAATCATTGATGTGACTGTTGATCGCAGCGGATTGGATTATGCAGAATATGAGAGCGTCCTGCAAATTGAATCGAACGCCGGCGACAGAAGTGTTCCGATTACCATGATCGTTGCGCCAACACCCAAATATGCACAGCGAATCAATTGTGGTGCTTCAGAAAATTTTAAAGACAGCGCCGGCCTCGACTGGTCCGCGGATAAGGCGTATGCAAGCCGGGGATTCGGATACGATGGCGGCCAAACCTATGTGGTGACCGATCCAATTTCCGGAACCGCGAACAATGCGCTGTATCAAAGCGAAAGATGGGGACTGGACGCGTATCGCTTCGATGTTCCGGATGGAAATTATACCGTTGTGCTGCATTTTGCCGAAATCTATTTCAGCCGCCCGAAACAGCGCGTCATGGATATATTGATTGAAGGTGAAAAAGTAGTGCCCAGATTGGATGTTTTTGAGCGCGTTGGCCATGATGTCTCTTTTCAAACCACGTTCTCCAATGTAATTGTTGATGATGGCCGGCTGGACATTGATTTTCGGGGCGTAGTTGAGGAGCCAAAGATTTCGGCGGTCGAAGTTTATTCCGGCTCGGATGAGCCGTTGCTGAGTGTTAAACCGGGCGAAATGAATTTTGGTTCAACCCAAAATATCATGAATCTCATTGTCTCCAATGCCGGCGGTGGCAGTTTGGACTGGAGTGCCTCCGAAATGCCGGGCCAGGAGTGGATGACCTCGATCGCGCCCCTAAAAGGATCGGTGCAAAAAGGCTCTGATACAGTCAGGGTAATGGTGAGCCGTGATGGGCTGGATCGGGGAGAGTATCAGGGAAATATTAATTTCACTTCGAATGGCGGGAATCAGGAGATCGGCGTAAATATGGTGGTTCCCGGTCCGCCGGAGCTTTCGGTGTCGCCCAAAAGACTGAATTTTGGAGATAATTCAACTTTAATGGAATTCACCATAACCAATGCCGGCGGTGGAATGCTACATTGGAGTACCATTAAAGAACCGGAATTAGTCTGGATTTCTTCCATAGCCCCGGCAGATGATACGCTCACGGCTGGACAGTCAGTGAGCGTTCGGGTAGCGGTGCAACGTTCCGGGCTTTATGAGGGGCAATATCGTGGAAAAATTATGATTGATTCCAATGCTGGCAGCGATAGTATTGCCGTTGAAATGGCTGTATCTGCGAAGCCGGCCTATGTGAAGCGAATTAACTGCGGCGGGAAAAATGATAATGTTGACCGGTTTGAAAATACATGGTTAAAGGACACGGCCTATTCAGCGGCAGGATTTGGTTATGTCGGCGGCAAAACCTATTCGGCACAGGACTCTATCGCAGAGACACAGGATGATATTCTTTACCAGAGCGAGCGGTACGGTTTGCAAGCATATCGGTTCGATGTGCAGGATGGTCTTTACAAAGTCATTCTTCATTTTGCTGAAATCTATTTCAAGGAAAGCAAAAGAAGGCTATTTGGGGTCTCGGTGGAAAATGAACGTGTTGTGGATGAATTGGATATTTTTAAGGAAACCGGCCATGATGTGGCGCTGAAATATGTTTTCCCCAATGTCACAGTGAATGACGGTCGGCTGGATATTCAATTTCACAACGTATATGAGAAGCCCAAAATTTCCGCCATTGAAGTCATGTCCGCTTCCTCTGATCCAATTCTATCTGTGAATGCACCGAATCTGGATTTCGGCGATTCAAAAACTTCACTAAAATTACGAATCACCAATGGCGGCGGCGGTGCAATGAACTGGAATTTTGAGGCAGAAACCGATCTGGAATGGCTTGTTTCCGTGGAACCTACGCAGGGAATGCTGACGGCCGGTCAGACGCAAAAGGCAGAATTCACCATTGATCGCACTGAATTGGAACCAAACAATTACAGTGGAAAGATAAATCTCACTTCCAATGGTGGCGATGAAGAAATTCAATTGAATTTTACAGTACTTCCGCCTGTTGAATATGCCCTTCGCGTGAATTGCGGCGGTAAGCAAAAATTTGTGGACGTGGATGGAAATGAATGGTCTGCGGATCAGAAATTCGATTTTAGGACGTGGGGATTTATCGGGGGCAGCCGCTATGAAACCGACGATGAAATGATGGGCACAGATAACGATGCGCTATTTCAATCGGAGCGCTGGGGACTGGATGGATATGCGTTTCAGGTGGAAAATGGCTTTTACGAGGTAACTCTGCTGTTTGCTGAAATATATTTTTCCCGGGAAAACAAACGAAAATTTCATGTTGATATTGAAGGCTCGCGCGTATTGACGGACTTTGATATATTTGCAGCAGCCGGCCACGACCAGGCGGTGCTCAAAACATTCCAGACCGCAGTGGCGGATGGAGAGTTGAATATTAATTTCCGAAACGAAATTGAGGATGCAAAAATTTCGGCAATTCAGGTGTTGGGTTTTGAAGGTAAAAATCTTCCAAAATTTGGTCCGGATTCCACGCTGACTGAGGAAATGAATCTTCCTGACAAATTTCAATTATTCCAGAATTATCCCAATCCATTCAACCCGAGCACGCATATTCAGTATCAAATTCCTGAACAGGGTAGGGTGACCATGCAGGTATTTAATATCCTCGGTGAGCAGGTTTGCACGCTCGTGGATGAGGTGCAACCGCCTGGAAATTATACGGTGGATTGGAATATTGGCAGCGCTTCCAGCGGGGTTTATTTTTGTCGCATCATGTATAAAAATCATGTCAAAACGATTAAAATGTCGAAATTGCAATAAAACGACTTTGTTTTATAAATCTGAAAATTAATTAAAGGTAGAAAATCAGAATTATTCAAATTAGCTGAATTTATATGAAAGGGGAAGCTGGGAATGAAACTTAGCGTATTCGGATTAGGGCATGTGGGTATGGTTACAGCAGCTTGTTTTGCAGAGTTGGGACATCACGTAATAGGTGTGGACGTGGACGCCGAGGTTGTGAGTATGATAAATGCAGGAAAAAGTCCGACAGTTGAACCGGAAACGGATGAATTGGTCAGCAGGATGGTGAACAAAAACCAACTTGTCGCGACCTGCGAAAGTCAGCAGGCGGTGAGGCATTCAGATATTTCGTTCGTGTGCGTGAACACGCCGCAAAACCTGAATGCCAGCCTCAATCTGGATAATTTGATTTCTGCCTGCAAAACCATTGCGATTGCCATGGCTCGCAAGGAAACGTATCATCTGGTTGTGATACGAACATCTGTTCTACCCCGAACCATGGATGAAGTGGTTATACCGGTATTGGAAGTCTTTTCCGGTAAGAGAATTGGAATTGATTTCGGAGTGTGCATGAATCCTGAATTCGTGCGCAAAGGTTCATCGATTCATGATTTTTACAATCCATCCAAATCCGTCATTGGTCAATTCGATAATCAGAGCGGAGAGTTGTTGTCAACCCTTTACAGTGAAATTGACGCACCATTGTTTCGCACGTCGCTTCGAATTGCCGAAATGATAAAATATGTGGATAATGCTTTTCGTGGACTGAAGATGAGCTTTGCCAATGAAATTGGGAATCTCTGTCATGCCGAAGGATTGGATGTTTTCGAAATAATGAAAATTTTCAATTCTGATACGAAATTTAATCTGTCGAAAGCGTATCTCAATCCCGGTTTTGCATTTGGCGGGTCACATATCTCTAAAGATATTCGTGCGCTCCTTGTGGAAGGACAGCGGCGTTCTGTTGAATTGCCCCTGCTCAGGTCTATCCTGAAAAGCAATTCAGAGCAAATTGCCCGAGGATTGAATATGATTTACAAAACCAATAAAAAGCGAATCGGTATTCTGGGATTGAGTCTCAAAGAAGAAACGGATGATTTCAGGGAAAGTCCCATGGTGGAAATCGCTGCGACATTGGCGAATGAAGGATTTCATATCAAAATATTTGATGATGACATAATTCTGTCGCGTTTGTTTGGCTCAAATAAAAAACTAATTGAAAAGAAATTGCCACTTTTTTATTCCATGGTTGTAGGTTCAATCGAGGAAATTGCCGCTTTTGCAGATGTCATTGTTATTGGAAAAAAATGCCAAACCTATAAAATGGCACTGAAACAAATTGGAGCGAATCAAATTATCATTGATCTGGTTAACGGAATAGTGCGGAAACCGCAGTGGGTAAAAAAATACCAGCGAGTCGGATAAAAATTTGAGCAAATGTTGCACAACTGCGCTGATGGTGCACAATTTTTGTGCGATGGAATTCAGGGCATATTCATTTTTGTAATCCGGATTATGTGGAATTACAAAAATGTTTAATCATTGATGTTTTGATGAAAGAATAATGTTTGGAAAAAACGCTCAATAAAATAGCTGTAAATAAACGGGATTGCAGGAAATAGTCTGGCAATCCCTTTGTTTTTGGTGGAATGAGTTAGATAGAATCAGCTTGTTCGGTTATGAGTTTTTTTTTCTGTTAAATATCTGTTGCATTTTCAAACGAAAATCAATATGGTACGGATATTGCAAAAGAAGAAGTGTTATTAATCGGGCAAACATTATAAATCGCGCATCTTTGAGCCCGGTTGAAGCTTAATAACCAAAACAGGGAAGCAACAATGATGGACTATCGAATTTTGAAAAGACTCGTGATCGAAGCGTTTCAGGCAAAACCAAATATGCCAATTCGAGATGTAATGCCGGATGTCGAACGGCTGGCTGCAGAGAGAAATCTTTTCCCGAAACATGAAAAGAAAATGTCCGGGAAAATTGGCTATGATTATTATAACGAGAAACGATTTACTTTGGTTGACCGCGAAACTGTCGCGCAAATAATCTGGCAGATGGTTCGTGAAAATTTGATGGTGATTGGAGAAGAACGGAACAATTAATTATCCCATATAAGATTCCTCCCATTTAGTTTCAAACATGTCCTGAATGAAATTCATTCAGGGCATTTTTTTATAAATTTTAAATTCACTACCGTATATTTTATAAATTATGTTCGGTAGTGCTGTCATTCCCGTACCACAGGCATTCCCTTCGGTCACATGTTGTTTGCGGGAATCTCTAAAAATTTTGTCAAATGGAGGCCCGACAAATGCATTCGGGCATGACAATTCCATCAAAAATATCATTTTGTAAAAAGTGTCCGGTAACAAGATTTTAAACAGGAAAGGATGGATCTTTCAAATTTATAAAAAAAGGTTAAATGTTAACTTTTTGCTATATTTTCCGATATTAGAATTTAACAGATACAATTAACATAAGAATAAACCATGAAATGGGGAAATTCAATGAGTGTACAAAAAGCTGTTGTGAAATCAGAATTGCAGGCTTTGCTTAAAAATTACCATCCGAAGACAGGTGAAATGTATCCAATTTCTCTCCGATTTTTTGATAGTATTTCAGCTATTGTCGATTCAATTGATATTCAGAGTCTGGAAGATTTGAAAATATCATTCCACAATACAAATGAAAAATTGTATGTCGAATTCGAACCGATCAATAATTATATTTCCTGTAAACGTCTTGAAAAATCATTTTATGATTCATTCCAGTTGCCGGAACTCGGCTCCGGGAAGTGGGAGAAATTCAGCGAGGGAATTGACTGCAATCCGTATAAGTTATTCACCGGCCCGGGTGGGTTGAAATTGGAAGTCGAAAATAATTATGACCGCATAAAAATGTTTCGTTTCATCATCCCGTTGCAATAGTTGACATCGGCGAGATAGATGAAATACAGAAAGTTTCTTTAACCAAAAAATTCAAATCTAAAATAGAAAAGGGTAGTATTAACCATCGCTAATTTTTTTGATGATCATTCTACCCTTTTATTTTGAAAATATGGAGAAACTACAAAGCCACTCAAAAAGAATGTCAATTCATGACTGCCTCATCAAGCGATTCATATATATTTATGCCTCGATCGATACGAAGCAGCTCAAACAATTGCTTTACAGCGCCACGGAGTTTTATGATGCGTACATCGCCATTCTGGGAACGCATTTTTTTCAGTAATGAAATGACAGCGCCGATCCCGGAGCTATCGATTTGTTCCAGTTTTTCAAAATCAAGAACAACCAATGGGGACCCATCAGACAGTAATTTTTCGTTAAATTCCCGAAACTGGCTGACATTTTCAGCATTCAAAATTCCTTCAAATGTGAGCACATCCACATCATTATATTTTTCATTGCTAATTTCCATTAAAACCTCCACTTCAGTCTCTTATATCATGATCTAAAATTGGGAACGTGACATTTGGGGTAAAAGGTACAAAAGTCTAATATCATTATCGAATTAAAATTCGATTACTTTAGTGGGAAATTAAAGGATTGTTATGAATAGTGATGGAGATTCTGTGGATCATAGAATCTAATTTATTTCGAAAAACTTAATTTCGGCATAATAGTACTACTTCGTCAGATTACCCTTTTTCTGT
>CAZSBG010000145.1:0-13978 GCA_964605145.1 uncultured Cytophagia bacterium
TTGATTGACATAATTGTGCTTTTTGAGTATGATGGGTGCGGAATGCAAATTTAATCCTCGGGGCTTTTTTTTCTTAGAATAACTTCTCCCTTATTTAATTTTTTTGGAACTTTTTAAGATTACAAATGAAAATATTTTTCAATCACATAATGAGACACACTTTCCGAAAATAATTTATGAGAATATCTCTGAGCCCTCGTGTCTCGGTGGCATTTTTCATAAGGCTGAATAGTTACAGAGAAACGCCTAATTCGTCAGTTGTTGATTTTTCGACATGCATTTCAACATCTATAAAATTAATGGATTCCCGTCCTCCAAAAAGATGGCGGATCTACGACTAAAAGCAAAGTCTGCATTCATTTAAAAATAGAATGAAACTTTGCAGGTGTGCGGGAATGACAACGGGAATAAATTCAAGTTTCTTGAAGGTTACGATTATAATTTGTCGGCGGCAAGAAATATCTGCGATTTTGTATCCATTTGGCTGCCTTGTGGTAGGCTCGTTTCAATTGTTTCCGCCAGCTCTTGTACTTGCGCCAGCCAGACAGATTCAACTCCTGGCTCAATCGTGCAACCAGTTCAATGCTTTTGCGGCCAGCGTCATGCAACAAGTTCAGGTCTGTGGGGAAATGGACATTGGTCTCCAGCACATAGGAATCAACGCGGATGTTTAGTTCTTCGTTTTTTTAAACTGATGCCCATGGGCCACAACCAGTGCGTTGATTTCGTCGAGCGTTGCTTCGTCCAGCAGTCGAACATTGTCTTTCAGACTTTGCAGAGACGTTTGAGGTTTTCGCCAAAACTGGAAATCCCCAAAAGTTGACGCACCAGGCTGTCGTAATTGGCAATATGTTCCAGTCGGTCAAAGTTGCAGTCCAATGTCAGGCGAACCACGGAAAAGACCAGTATCTCCCACAGGCTCATGCCATAACGGCCCGTTTGCTGAACGCCAGCTTTGATTTTTTCAATGGGGGTGACACCTAATTCGTACTGGAGTTCAAATGTATTTCGCATGGCATGTGTCTCGTAAAATAATGAATAATTTGAATGTTTAAACAAAACATTGAACTTACGCTGTAAGTTGCGAATATTTTGAGCACTTTTCAAAGAAATTTTATTTATGCAACTTTATTTATTTTAATGGCTTATATGTTTTCGGCCAGGCACTAACTATTTGTCAATTAAGGATTGCCTGATCTTATTTCAAGGATAAATCAAATACTTCGCCCGGATTTTGCTGAATGCCTCCAATTGCTTTTCCCACGGCGCCATAATTTCTTCGGCTGATTTTTCCTGATCCACCATTTTTCTTACCTGATCGGTGCCGAATGCTTTGTCGAACATGCTATTTCTTTTTTCATTAAAAATTTTATTTTCAGGATACAATTTTTTGATGGACGTGAGAATATGCACCTGGGCGGTTGCAGGATCGAACAAATCGAAATCAAGAATGTGTATTTGAACGCCCTGGCATTGTTCATTTTTGTAGTGCAAATAATAGGGACGAAAAACCGTGGGACGATAATAGACGCCAGGCATTTTTTTTGAATTTAATTCATTGGCTAACTCCTCTGCATTCATCCACGGGGCGCCAATTAATTCAAAGGGAGAGGTATAGCCGACGCCGATGGAAATTGTCCCCAATTCTCCAATACAGCCATTGGCCACGACAAAATATGAAGTCTCTGCATGCGGCACGTGCGGCGAGGTGGGAATCCAGACCAGTCCGGTGTCTTTGTATTTCATGTTTCGCGTCCAGCCTTCCATGGGAACCACATCAAGGTCACAATGTATGTCGAATTCTTCGTTGAATAGCTGAGCTAATTCCCCCACTGTCATCCCATACACGTAGGGAATGGGGTAAAGTCCAATGAATGAGCTAAAATTCGGATCCAACACATTACCGGCAACCACTTCACCGCCCAGCGGATTGGGTCTGTCCAGCACGATAAATTTTATGCCGGCTTTTTTGGATTCTTCCATGGCATAAGCCATTGTGTAAATATAGGTATACGCCCGCGAACCAATGTCCTGAATATCGTAAATGAGAACATCGATATTTTTTAGCATGTCCGGTGTTGGCCGCCGGGTTTTGCCATAGAGGCTGAAAACTGTAACGCCTGTTTTTTCGTCCTTGTAAGTTGATACGGTTCTTCCTCCCTCCACATCACCGCGAACGCCATGCTCAGGGCCAAACAGCGCCACCAGGTTCACCCCGGGCAATTTATTCAACACATCCACCGTGGACACAAGCGGGCTGTTCACCCCGGTGGCATTGGTGATTAAACCCACATTTTTTCCTTTCACCAATTCAAGTTTTTCTTCCGCCAGCACATCAATTCCCGGTTTAACGACTGGTGGTGTAAATTTACTCTTTTCACCTGCGACTAAAAACGTGAATGAAAACAGAATCAGAACCACAACAATACTCCGCGACCAATCCATTTGTAACGCCTCCCAATTTAGCATTTTGTTTTTTTATCCCGGATTTATTTCAAAACTAAAAAACACGGCTGGAAACCGTGCTTTAAAAAATTCTATGAACACTTTGCATTGAAAATTGAGTAAATTTTTGTAACGCTTGTGTCATCATAAATAAAAAATGAGAATACTCATGAATGATTCACTTTTTTGGAAATCTTCAACCTGTTCTTGGCGCGGAACCAGGCATCTTTGGCTCGCACCAGGTCGGTTCCGGGCACTTTTTCTGCCATTCGTCGCTCGGCCCGCTCTTTGGAATAGATGGCGCGTTCCACATCGATCTCTGTCGCGGCTTCAGCGGTTTCAACCAGGACAGTTGTCTTATGCGGCAGCACTTCCACGGTTCCACCACTGGTGGAAAAGAATTTTCTGTCTTTTTCTATATCGACTTCAATTTCACCAATTCTGAGCGTGGTGACGAACGGCGCATGCCCTACCTTCACACCGAAATAGCCATCGATACCAGGCATACGAATGTGTTCGACTTTTTCGTGGTAAATGATTTTGAACGGCGTAATGATTTCCAAATCAAAATATTTATCTTTCATAATTTCAGGCTACATATTTTTTGCGTTTTCAATGGCTTCTTCAATGGTGCCGGTCATATAAAAAGCCTGTTCCGGCAGATGGTCATATTCACCTTCAACCAGTCCCTTGAAGCTCTTAATTGTATCTTCCAGTTTAACGTACTTGCCTTGGCGCCCGGTAAATGCTTCGGCTACGGAAAACGGTTGGGATAAAAATCGTTGAATGCGGCGCGCGCGGTTGACGATGATTTTATCCTCATCCGAAAGCTCTTCCATGCCAAGAATATTGATGATATCCTGCAGTTCTTTATATTTCTGCAGCGTTTCTTTCACAGCGCGGGACGTATTGTAATGCTCTTCACCGATAATTTTGGGATCGAGAATCACCGAAGTGGATTCCAGCGGATCCACAGCCGGGTAAATTCCAAGCTCGGTTAATTTTCGTGACAGCACAGTAGTGGCGTCCAGATGGGAGAACGTGGTTGCCGGCGCAGGGTCGGTCAAATCATCCGCCGGCACATAAATCGCCTGCACCGATGTAATGGACCCTTTTCGCGTGGAAGTAATTCGTTCCTGCAGCTCACCCATCTCCGTGGCCAGCGTTGGCTGGTACCCCACAGCGGACGGCATTCGTCCCAAAAGCGCGGACACTTCTGAGCCGGCCTGCGTGAAACGGAAAATGTTATCGATGAATAAAAGCACATCCCGGCCTTCGTCATCGCGGAAATATTCCGACACCGTTAGGGCGGATAATCCAACGCGCAATCGGGCGCCGGGCGGTTCATTCATTTGCCCGAAAATCATGCTGGTTTTGTCGATAACGCCGGATTCGTTCATTTCTATCCATAGGTCATTCCCCTCGCGCGTTCTCTCGCCAACCCCGGCAAATACCGAATACCCGCCGTGCTGCTTGGCGATGTTGTGGATCAACTCCATAATCAGCACGGTTTTCCCAACGCCGGCGCCGCCGAACAATCCGGTTTTACCGCCGCGGGAATAGGGTTCCAGCAAATCGATGACTTTGATGCCTGTTTCAAATATACCCTCGGAGACCTGCAATTCCTCGAATTTCAGAGGTTTGCGATGAATCGGGTCGCGGCGAAGCGCTTCGATGGGGCCCCTTTCATCAATGGGTTCGCCGAGCAGGTTCATCATCCTGCCAAGCGTGCCCGGCCCGACCGGCATGGAAATCGATTTGCCAGTGTCGATCACTTTCATTCCGCGAACCAGGCCATCGGTGGAATCCATGGCAACACAGCGAACCGTCCGCTCGCCCAAATGCTGCTGAGCTTCGAGAACCAGCATTGTGCCATCTTCGCGTTTTAATTCGAGCGCGTTCAAAATTGCCGGCAATTCAGATTCTTCAAATTTAACATCGACAACGGCACCGATGATTTGTACAACCTTTCCCTCTTTCATGTATTAAAATCCTCAAGCTAAATTTTCAATTTAAACGTTTTAACCCTTCAGAGCCTCGCTGCCACTTACAATCTCCAGTATCTCAGTTGTTATGCTTTCCTGACGAATTCGATTGTATTGCATGCTCAATTCGCTTATTAACTTCTCCGCATTCTCAGTGGCGTATTCCATGGCCGTCATTCGCGCTCCCATTTCTGCGGCGTACGATTCCAGCAAAGTTCGCCAGATCTGAATATTTAAATTTTTGGGACAGAGATCATCCAGGATTTTCTCTGCATTCGGTTCGAAAATATAATCCGCAAGAAATTTTTCATTTTCCGGGACGATGGGAATAATCGGCAGGATTTGTTCCACAATAACCTGCTGCTGCGCCGCAGTTTTGAATTCATTATAAATTAGATAAATTCGATCCAGTTGTTTTTCAACGTAAAGCGCTTTCAGCAGCGAAGCAATATCGACAGCCTGCGAAAACTCCAGATTTTTAAAAAAGGCGACGTATTCACCAATGATCTTGTGATTTCTTTTGACGAAATAATCGCGCCCTTTTCTGCCGATGAGCACCAATTCCAAATCTACAGCATCGCATTGAGAAATTTCCCGCTCGGCCCGGCGGATAATATTATGATTGAAGGATCCGCATAAACCCTGGTCTCCTGTCACAATGACAAAACAGACGCGTTCCTTTTCTCGAACCGCTAACAAAGGATGTAAATTCCGATCGATTTTACCGGCAATATGCCCCATAATTTCCCGCAAATGCTGAGCATAGGGACGCGCCTGAATAATATTCTGCTGCGCCCTTCTCAACTTCACCGCTGACACCATTTTGAGGGCCCTGGTGATTTGCTGGGTTTTTTGCACGCCTTTGATTCGATTTTTTATATCTCGGAGTGTAGCCATAAATCTTAGTCTTCACTTTTTGTAACATATAATTTGCACATTAAATCCCAACATCCAGTCAACAAATTACAAACAAATTTCAATGATCAAATACAAAATTTAAAAAGCAGATCAAACCTTCTAAGACCTGTTTATTTCGGGTTTTGAAATGCTGGTGCTTGAGATTTATTTGAAATTTATTATTTGGAGTTGTGATTTTTTTTAAACAGTTGCGCCACTCATAAAATCCTCACACGCAGAAGCCAGGCCTGCCTGCAGATGCTCATCCAACTGTTTTTTCTCGGCAATCTCAGTGAGGATATTGGCGTATTTGGTATCCATGAACTGGTAAAATTCCTGTTCGATAGAATGGATTTTCTCCACAGGAATGTCATCCAGATATCCCTGAGTGCCGAGAAAAATAATGGCAATCTGTTTCTCCACCGACAGGGTTTTGTTTTGATCCTGCTTCAGAATTTCCACCATTTTCTGACCCCGTGTCAGTTGCGCCTGCGTCGATTTATCCAGTTCTGAACTGAACTTGGCGAAGCTTTCCAACTCGCGGTACTGGGCCAAATCGAGCCTCAGTTTACCGGCCACTTGTTTCATGGCTTTAATCTGGGCATTGCCGCCAACCCTCGAGACAGACAAACCAACATTAACGGCCGGGCGAACGCCGCCATAAAACAGATCCGGTTCCAGATAAATTTGTCCATCTGTAATTGAAATGACGTTTGTGGGGATATAAGCCGAAAAATCACCCGCCTGTGTTTCCACAATAGGCAGCGCTGTGAGCGACCCACCACCGAGTTCATCGCTGAGTTTGGCCGCGCGTTCCAGAAGTCGCGAGTGGAGATAAAAAATATCGCCGGGATAGGCCTCGCGTCCCGGAGGTCTTCGCAACAGCAACGACACCTGCCTGTAAGCCCAGGCATGTTTGGACAGATCATCGTAAACGACCAGGCTGTGTTTGCTGTTGTCGCGGAAATACTCTCCCATTGCCGCGCCGCTGTACGGAGCAATGTATAGCATGGGTGCAGGATCATTGGCAGATGACAAGACGACAGTGGTGTATTCCATTGCGCCGTATTCTTCAAATGTCTTGACGACCTTGGAAATGGTCGAGCCCCTTTGTCCGATTGCCACGTAAATACAGTGAACACCCTGTCCCTTCTGATTCAGAATGGTATCGATGGCAATGGTGCTTTTTCCAATTTGCCGGTCACCGATAATGAGCTCGCGCTGCCCCCGTCCAATGGGGATCATGGAATCGATGGCCTTCAGGCCGGTTTGCAGCGGCTCTTTCACTGGCTGGCGAAACACTACTCCCAGCGCCTTTCTTTCGATGGGCAGGAAGTTCTTCGCATCGATGAGGCCTTTGCCGTCGATGGGCTGTCCCAATGGATTCACCACGCGGCCCACAAGCTCTTCCCCGACCGGCACCTGCATCACTTTACCGGTGCGCTTTACCCGGTCGCCTTCTTTGAGATATTTTTCACTGCCAAACAATACGCAACCGATATTATCTTCTTCCAGGTTGAGAGCCATGCCAAAAACATCATTGGGGAATTCCACCATTTCGTTGGCCATCACGTTTTCAAGGCCATAAACACGGGCAATTCCATCCCCCACCTGAATAATTTCGCCGACCTCCTCGAAATCGGTTGTTATTTCGTATTGTTCAATTTGCCGTTTTAAAATTGTGGATATTTCGTTCGCCTTGACTTCCATAGCTTTTCTAATTTTTGGTGATGTTTAATTTTAATTTTTTAAAATGCTCAGCAATACTTGCATTAAATTCCTGCCCGTTAATTTCAATAACGATGCCGCCGACAATGGAGTCATCCACTTCATTTTCGATAACTACATCGGCCTGCAGGTAGGCGGAAATGTTACTGACCAGTTCGCGCGTTTTTTCTTCCGAAAGCGGAACGGCCGTGATCGCAATCGCCCGAACCCGATTCTGCTTTCGATCATTTCTTTCGCGAAAATCATGGTATATCTGCCGCAGCAAATGAGATCGATTATTTTTCAATACCAGTCTCAAAAAATTAAAAAAAACAGGTGAGAACCGATCTTTGAATAATCCATCGATTACATTTTGCCGTTGAATATCATTGGGATAGATCAGCAGGTTCATAACCTCTGCGTTGTCTTCAGTTATCCGGAAAAACGTTTCAAACTCCGCGACAACAGATTCCAGTTGATTTTGTTCCTGCGCCAGTTCGAACAACGCTTTGGCGTATCGTTTTGCAGTCGCTGTAATTATCATTGTGTCTGACTTAATTCTTTAACGGATTTATCAATTAACCTGAGATGCTTCTCTTCAGTCAGGGTCTCTCGGAGAACCTTTTGGGCAGCGGCTAACGACAAATCCACTGCATAATTTTTCACATCGTTGATAGCGGCTTCTTTGCTGAGCTCTATTTCCTGTTTTGCCCGTTCCAACATTTTTTCCGCTTCAACCCGGGCTTTTTCAACGATGTCCTTTCGAACATTTTCCGCATTCTTTTTGCTTTCATTGATCATCTCAATAGACTCTTTTCGCGATTTATCCAGCAGCTTTTTTTGCTCTTCCAAATATTTTTGAGCATCTTTCTGATCCTGCTCAGCCTGGTACAAAGCAACCTTAATTTTATTCTCGCGATCTTCCAGCGTTTTGAGTATGGGTTTCCACGCGTATTTTTTCAAGACCAATAAAAGCAAAATAAATGTGACAATTGTCCAGAAAATTGACCCGGGATTTGGTTCTAATAAACCCATGAATAGTTTCCTGATTAATTATTTGTATTTCAACAGGGATTCGATTCACCCGAAATGAGTATCAAATCTCGTTTCTTTTATTTGAAGCTGAGTAAAAAGCAAATGACCAGCGCCAAGAGTGACACACCTTCAATCATGGCAGCGGTGATAATCATAACGCCGCGAATATCTTCCGAAGCTTCCGGTTGTCGAGCAATACTTTCCACGGATGCTTTTGCAATTTTGCTAATTCCCCATGCGCCACTAAAAACTGATCCCACAGCGCCAATTCCTGCGGCTAAAAATGCCCATGCAGTCTCTGTCATAAATCCTCCTACGATTTTTTAATCAATGTGTGAAATTATTTCTAATGATGCGGGTTCACCGCAAGTCCAATAAACACCGCTGATAAAATTGTAAAAATATATGCCTGAATAAGCGCGATTAAAATTTCAAGCAAACTCACAAAAACTATTCCCAGCACCGGCAACGGTGAAATGAAGAAGTTTTTGAACATGAAAATTAATCCCATTATAGTGAAAATAACCAGGTGGCCGGCCACCATATTGGCGAAAAGACGAATGGCCAGTGCGAAGTGTTTGGTCATCATGCCCATCACTTCAACGACTACAATGAGGGGTACCACTAAAGCAGGCAAACCGGAAGGGATGTAACTTTTGATATAGCCTTTGAATCCATTTTTTCGAATACTGGATACCTGCACGAAAATCAGTGTGACCAATGCCAGCCCGGCGGTAATGGAAATATTGCCGGTGGCTGTCGCCCCCATGGGAACTAATCCCAGAAGGTTACACGTGATAATGAAGAAAAAGGCGGTTAATAAATAGGGTGCAAATTTGTTTGCATCTTCCCGGAGATTGGGCTGAATGACACTCTCTTTTAAAAAAACGACGATCCATTCGATGAAATTTACCGGGCCTTTTGGCGCCAGGGCGCGGCTTCTTATAATCATGGGCAGTGAAATCATCAAAAACGCCGCTGCAATCCAGATCATTATTATATGTTTGGTAATTGAAATGTCGAAGTTAAAAACGTGGATGGGAATTACAACATGGTCCTGAACATGGTGCATGATAAAGTCTTTAATCTCACTGCTGCCATGTTCTGCCTGCTCACCATGTTCTTCAACCATTCGTAGAAGTAAATTTGAGAAGCTTCCCTGAAAAAGACCGATCATTTTTTACCTTTTGAAATTGTTGCGCTAACAAACCGAATTTCGATATATTGATAAATGAGATAAAAGAAAAAAAATGAAATGACAAAATGAAGAACATTGATATCTGTATATTTTAGAATGATGAAAATTGCGACGCCCAACAGCAAAAACCGAAGGAACATACCTCCCATCACAACGCCCATTAAAGTTTTTAGTGGCTTTGTCATCGCCCAGTTGATGGAAAGAAATCCGAACAGGAATAAAACCAAACTGAAAACACACCCTGAAAATATTCCCGCGACCAATTCCCGGTGACCCGTAAGATAAAGCAGAACCATTACGATAATTAACGCAATCAGGCTGATACCAAAAAGTTTGAGAACAATTTTCGCAGGTGTTTTTTCCATGGACAGAATACAACGTCAGTTTTTTCTGATAGTTTTACACTCTGAGGTCAACATCAAAAACGCGATAAAATGGTGGTATAAATCCTATACAATATTAAATTCGTACTCGCTCGACGATCCGCTTTTTAATTTGAAGGCGTGGTACACCAGCACTCGGCTGCTATAATTGAAAACCAGTTTTAGCAATTCGTTTTTCATGACGCGAAATTTTTGGCTTTGCAATGCAGTGAGCAATTTTTCGGCCCTGTCAGATCGTCCTTCATAAAAAATATTTGGGGATTCACCGATGAGAACCTTCCACTCTCCGCCGATGATAATATTCAATTCTTCCATGGCCGGGTAGTGCACATTTTTGATGAAATTTTCGTAATCATCTTCTTTGCCAGGAATGATATCCCAGTATTGACTAAATTTCACCATTCCCTTTTCAATAATCCGCGGCAGATGCGGGAACCGGCCCGTGGGAACAAGGACTTTGCTGCGATAATCGGAAACTAACGTGAGCAATTTCGTGTTCGTTTTTAAAAAATCTCCACTCTTCAAAGCTGTTTCCAGTGAATCTAAATCCCGGGCAATCCCCTCTGAAATAATCTGGGGACTGGCGCCTATCAGTGAACACCAGATCGCAGCGACGTTAATTCCAAGCCTGTTTAATGTGGGAATTCGGGACTGCTGCATAAATTCAATGTAATCATCCATTTTATGCGGAAGAATATTCCAGTATTCATTGAATTTTACTGCCATTGGCCACCTCCTTTAGGCTTTGACCAGGATATGTAAATGCCCACACCGGAGTATTACAAAAATATCAAAAGTTGAACATTTTACAAAATTATCCCATCAAAGTCAAGTAAATTTTTGTGAATGAGTGAAAATTAATGGTACTTGATTCAATGAACAGACCAAATAAATTCTATTCATTAAATTTTAAATTTGCCGACAGGTAAAAAATATGATTTCACAGGCATTGTGAATGTTTTGAAGAATGGGCTCACGGATTTGATTACGATGAAGCATAACTTATTCTGAATTCCCGGCACGGTAAAGCCTCACATTATAATATGTGATGACCGATTCATATATAAATATTTTGCATAAATTTGAAAAGTTGCTGGGTAATAACAGAACACAGGAAGAAAACAATCCAGGCCCTTCCGACGAAATAAAAGGACCTGGCCCACGGTTACTGATTTTAGAAACCAGATTACTGAAAGTCGGGTCGTTTTCCAATTGTCAAATCGTCCGTTAATGAATTCGGAAGTCTTTGCTTTCGACGTAATCTTCGATCAAATACCAGAAATCCTCGATGTCGAGCGTCATGACGATGAGGTCTCTTCGGCGATTCCGGATGTCAGTGACGTGCTTTCGGAACGTGGCCTCTTTGCGAAATCCCAGTTTTTCGAATGCAGCAATGGCTGATTCCTGTGTCTCGATCATCTCTGCCTGAATTTTGTAGATTTTGGCCTTGAGCGCGTGGAAAAATGCCTCGCGAACAAAAATCGTGGCCAATCCCTTACGCTGGTATTCCGGGGCAATGACCACTCGAATTTCTCCAAGATCGCGTTTCCAGCCGAACTCTGCCCTATACAATGTGGCGATGCCCACAATTTTTTCCCCATCCACTGCAATGATTGGAAACATCCGATTGTAATCCAGATTCCCAAATCGGCGCTGTACATTTTTTTCATCGGTAATATCAAAACGCAGGAAAAGCCGATCTGATTCAGGGATGGACCTGTAAAATTCCAGCAGTCTGTCGAGGTCATCTTTCACCATTCGCTGCAACGTTACTTTTTTCTTGTCCTTAAGCGTTACAGTTTTTGGGTATTCTGCCATGCTTCACCTCCTTTAATTGTGAAAAACACGTTATTTTCTATTGAAAAAAGTAATCGCCAACAATTGAGAAGAATCGTTTCAGGATGGAGAAGCAGAAAAAATCCCGGGTGAGAAATGAATATTCGGCATGGGAGACTTCAATCAGCGTAACTTTTTAACCGATCAAAAACCGATATTTTCGGGCGGTATGTTATACTTATATGATAAAATTATTTTGAATAAAGTCAAGAAGTTTTTAACGAGTGAAAAAATTGATGATGAGAACTAACGGGTTAAAATCGAAATTCAGCGGAAACCATCACTCCATTATGGCGTGATCGCAACATTTTTAGTGATGCGACCTGTTGGGTTCGGCTTTGTTCATTTGTATGAATTAATGCATCAAAAAACGAGTACACCCAGATGGCGCCTGTGAATAATGCAGCGCCATTCCGCCATTTGTAAAGCTGGTTGTATTGATCATATTTTTCATTAATTATTTCTAAATCTGTTGCGTTCAAATACTCATTATGCGCATTCTTTTGCAAAACATGAAGAATCCCGGTCGCAATGAACGAAATACCGGCCGTTGTCATCAGACCATACCCTTTTTTTTTCTCGTGCTTGTACAACTGGCCCCATCCCGGCAGAACAAGCGAACGCATGCTCGCTGCCGGTCTTGGATCGCTCACAAGAATGTAACGGGATGAAAGGGCTGTATCTGAATCATGCTCTCTTTTAGACTGGACGAACGCCTGCTTCAAATCATTGAAAAATTGTATGATTTTAGGAGACACGTAGACTGAATCCAGTTGAGTTTTATCGTCAATTGAAAGCGCCTGTTCAAACTGCGTTTTTGCGTTATCTGCATTGCCCTCTGTATATGCAATCACACCGAGGATTTTATGTGTCTCCACAAGCTGGAACAGGCTGTATTCATTGTAATTGGCTGTAATTGTTTGTCCAGCACGTTTTGCAGTCTGGTAATCAAGCTGCTGATAGGCATTGAGCATCAGTTCGTAGGGTGCTTGCTGGGTTTGCGAAAATCCATCTTCGATATTCAATATGAGGAAGAAAAGAATCAACAAAAATTGTTGATTGCTGTTTATTTTGTATTTAATATTGCTCATTTAATAAGGCTCATTTTTAAAATTTCATACCCCATACTTTCTGTTTTCATTCGAGCAAAATATATTCCCGATTCCACAGGTCGTCCGCTTTCATCGCAGCCATTCCAGTGGATTTGGTGTTTGCCCGGCGCAAGCGAGCCTGCCCGGTAATTGCGAATCTGTTTACCGAGAATATTATATATCTGAATTTGAATCTGCTCTTGTGAGGAGGCGATCTCAAATTCAATCGTTGTGCCGGCATTGAAGGGATTGGGATAATTGCCAAGCAGCCTGAATTTATCCGGCAGTTCAGGGGATTCGTATTCAACCACAGCCGTCGCAGGCAAGTGATTCAACCGCTGGGCAGTGCTGAGCACGCCACTTGTTTCATTAACACCGCCAAATAAATAGAAATCGCCTTTGTAATTTACGGCGCTCAAACCGGCCCGGGAAGAGGTAAGCGTCACCTCCAGTGTCGTCCATAAATTGCTTTGAATGTCATAAAGATCGATGGAATCCAGGGTGCCTTCAATTCCGTAGCCGCCAAACGAAAAAATCGTATCGCCGGTAGCGACGCCGGCAAAATAAAATCGCGCGCGCGGCGAAGGAGTTAGCCATTGAGCTCCCCCACTGCTCCGGTAAACCTCCAATTGGTTCAGTGGCGCAACGGATACACCGCCGAACGTGAAAACCATGTCATCAATAACCAGAGATTGCATGGCCACCCGCGGTGTTTGCAAATGCCATTTATCTGAAATTTTCCAGGACGACGACGCCTCATCCCAAAACTCAACCACATCCAGCGGAACCGTGAGCAATCCATTGCCGCTGGTCCCACCGATGACATACAGCGTATCATTTAATACGACAGAGGTCATCCCTTCCCGTTCATAATTCATTTCGGTAAATTCATGCCACGTGTTAGTTTGCATATCAAAATATTCAACTGATTTTAGCTTGTTTTGAAAAAAACCACCTCCGCCAAAAACGAATATTTTATCTTGATAAACAACTGCCGACGCATTGAACCGCGGATTGATCAAATCCGGCACTTCGTCATTCCACTGGCCTGTTATTAAATCATAACAGTCGACCTCACTCAATGTCATATTAAATTGACTCTTGCCACCGATTATCCACACCTTGTCCTGGAAAACAATAGAACAATGTCCGTACCTGGCCATTGGCATATCCGGCAAATCCTCCCATTTCCATTCCTGGGAAAAAATCGGCTGTCCCAATGCCAAAATACACATCAGGGCGATAAACATTTTTCTTTTCATAATACACCACATCTCGATAAAACTTATGCTATTGACCAGAAAAATCCCGTCAATTCTGATAAAATTTAAATCTCCATTTATTAGTACTACTTCGTCAGATTCCCCTTTTTCTGTCATTTCCTCTGGACTTTACCCGGGG
>CAZSBG010000146.1:0-13266 GCA_964605145.1 uncultured Cytophagia bacterium
CATAACATTAAGTTAAATATCTATTGTTTGAAATTTGTGAATAATTCAGGCTAAAAACATCATTTCTCATTTATCGTTAATTTAGATGAAATGGATTCCAAAAAGATTCAAAAAAAATTGATAATTATTTGGGGGGAGTTGAGCGGTATGTGCATGGCAGGATCATTGATTATTATCTTCTTAATTAGTGCACGAACGAAAACGACTTGATTTGCATATATACTGTCATTGCGAGACTTTTTTTGTCGAAGCAATCTCATGTGCCAGATAGGATTGCTTCGTCGTTCGTTCCTCACTCCTCGCAATGACATCAAAGAAACACGAATTTTCGTTCAGTCACTAATTATGATGCAAAGTGACGGTCACTTTGCCGGTTATTTCATATAGATTAAACCATAATCGAATGAAGGTGTTGTGCCAAAAAATCGGATAAATTGCAAACCCTTACATTTTTGCTAACAGGGTATGTATCGGACTTTGGTGTAACAATGAAATTTTTATTGGTACCTAAATCTTCAATAGAAATTTGAAAACCTTTCGATAATCCTGGCGCAGCGGTATATTTTATTTCAATACATGCCAGCGGTTCATTCCTATTTACCAGCACTAAGTCGCTTTCAGTTCCATTGTGGGTTCGATAATAGTAAAGATCGAAATCTCCAGGCAACATTTGTTTAACCTGTTCAACGACATATCCTTCCCACGAATTTCCGATTAGGACATTTCCCTGTAAATCTTGAAAATTTAATATGCCAGCAAGGTGATGCAAAATTCCACTATCTCGAATATAGATTTTGGGGGACTTAACCAGCCTTTTTTTCAGATTCAGATAAAACGGTTGCAGCCGATTAATAATAAATGCGGCTTCTAAGAATTCAAGATAACGATTCACTGTCGGTACGGTTATGCCGAGTGATTTGCTGAAATTGCTGGCATTCCATATTCCGCCGTGAAAGTTAGCCAGCATGGTCCAGAACCTTCGCATTAAAATTGGAGAGACGGATAAACCAAGCAATGGTAAATCTCGTTCCAGGTAGGTCTGAATAAAATTCCTCATCCAGGTTCGACAAAATCTGTCATCAGGGGATAGAAATGCCTCTGGAAATCCTCCTCTAAACCAATGGAGATTGAAATCAAAATTTTCAGAAATTTCTGTCAAGTTGAATGGCGTTAATTCCTTGTAGACGATTCTGCCAGCTAACGTTTCCGAGCTTTGTTTGAGCAAATCGGGGGATGCAGAGCCCAGGATGACATAGCGACCTGCTACCCTGTGCTTGTCAATCAATCCCCTGAGAACTGGAAATATTTGTGGAATTTGCTGAATTTCATCTAATAGAATACACTTATCAACATGCTGTTCAAAATACAATTGAGGCTCGTATAATTTGGCTTGATCTTCAGGAAGCTCCAGGTCTAAGTAGATACATTCTTTGTTGATATGGTCTATCAAATATTTGGCGAGGGTGGTTTTGCCAACCTGTCGGGGACCGATAATTCCGACCACAGGAAACTGATTAATGAGTCCAATCAGTTCGGTTGTAATCTTTCTTTGAATATACATTAAATTTAACCTTCCATGAAAATATAAAATAACATTTTAAATTTTCATGGTAATATAAAGTGTATTTTTCTAAAAAGCAAGCAAATTATTTATAGATTGACCCAATGGATAATATCGTGCCCATGGGGTTCCTGCAAGGCTTCTGCGGTCTGGTTTGCAATGTTCAACACTTCATCCATTGACATTTGACCCGACTGGATTTTCTTTTTGATGGTTTCGCCTTCCACATATTCCATGCAGTTAGGCAGGACGAGATACAATCAAAACCGATTGCTGCTCTTTGAGATAGGAATAATTTTTATGTCGTTTTTACAGAACCATCGAAATTTTCAGTTTCAACGAATCATCGCCGAATACACATCATCATATATCGGCGCCCTATTTTCCCACGAGAATTGTTCGACAACGGGCCGCAAATTTATTCGCCGCGTCGAGTTGATGTTTTGAATTGCAGCTTCCAATTTGGAAACGAGTTCATCAAAATCTGAATAAAAATGGTTCGGGAAGTTATCAATCGGAATGAGTTCAGGATATGTCAGCCGCTGCGGCAATATCGGGTAACAGCCGCAGTAAATCGCCTCTGCGACGCTCGCGCCGAAAAAATCCTGGTTAGATGTGACAGGAAGAATATCCGCGCGAAACAGCCATGCGGCATATTCTTCAAAATTTTCAGCAAAACCGCACTGGACAATTTTGTTACCGAGCGTTTCCTTTGCCCATTCAAAATCTTCCGGGCTTTTGCTGAAATTCTCGCCTAAAATAGCGACTCTAAAATCGATCCCCTTCTCATGCAAAATGTGCAGTGCTCGAAAAAAATCAGCCGGATTTTTATCGTACTCCCAGCGATGGTTCCACAGCAGCAGGGCAGGCTCTGTTTCGTCTTTGGATGTTGGTTCGAAAGAATCGAAGCGCTTTAGATCCAGGCCCAAATGCAGCACCCGGCTTTTTTGTCCGATGACATCGATGGTCCCCAATTCTTTGTGATCCGGGAAATGCCTGAGGAACCGGGACAATTCATCCAAAAAGCTGTTGAGATGATATTCGGAATTGAAAAAGACGTTGTCCGCAGCAAGCGCCGAAGCATAGTTGATGAAGGCATAATGCTTGTCGCGTTTATGAAGCACGTCGCGGTCGTTGGGCGACCAGGGGTAACAGAGTTGATTTTCGTGAAAGTAGAGGGCAATGGGAATGTGGGGGGTTCGGGCTCGCGTCAGGGCCAAAAACGTTGTCACATCTAACATGTCCGTGGCGATGATCAAATCAGAATTTTCTGGGCGAGCCAAAAACTTTTTCGCCAGCGAAATCGCACCGCCATGCATGCGCCATTTCCAGAATTGGCCGGGCAATTTTAAAATATCTACGTGTAATTCACTGTGTTTTTTATACCCTTCTGCCCATTGCGCGTGCGACCCGGTGAAGTAGGGTTCGATGATTAAAACATTCATCTAATCGCTTTCCATTTTTTTCTGCATCCATACCACATCAAAGCTCTGGCCGAATTTCTCGCCGATATCGCTGAAACGGCCGCATTCGACAAAACCATGCTTTTGATGAAATCGGATGCTTCCCTCGTTTTGGGACGAAATGTGAACGAGCAGGTTTTTGAAATTGTAATCTCTGGTTTTAGCGAGAAGCGCCTGCATCAATTTGGATCCCAGTCCCTTGCCGGTAAATTCCGGAAGAATAAAATAAGTGAGCGCGCCGGTGGTCTGGCAATTTCTGTATGCCAAATAGGGCTTGATATAGGCGAATCCCACGACAGTATTTTCAATCTCGAGAACGAGAATGATAAAAGCGCATTTTTTCAGTTGATAGAAAAAATCAGGATCGAGTTCGTCATCGGAATACGCTGCAAAGCTGTTTTTCGCAAAATAGTTGAACACATTCAGCATGTCCGGAATATCGGACTCTCGCGCCTTTCGGATGGTATAATTCATGGTTGTTTTTCACTGTTATTTTGGGCCACGGATCTACACGGATCGAACACGGATAAAAAAACAGAATCAAAAATATTTTGTTAATCCGTCGCTACCTGACAATTTTAAATTATGTTTAATAGAGTTGTCATTCCCGTACCACAGGCACTCCTTTCAGTCGCATGCTTCTGGCGGAATCTCCTAAAATTTTGTCAAATGGATGCCCGATTAAAGCCCAGTTTGTCTTATTGTAGAAATTTAATAGAAACTGGATATGGCATTCGGGCAAGACGAAGCCTTCACAAGTGTTATTTTGTAAAAAGTGACCGGTAGTGAATTTAATTCATGCTTTTACCGTGTGCATTCGCCGGAGGACGCATCTGCCTTTGGCATGATCCGTGGCTATTTTTTCAATTTAGCTGGTCATCGATAAAAATTAGCCGACAACAGGATCGACGGATACTTTGCCGCTTATTTTTTGGATGGTTATTTCAATGACATTAACAATTTTTGTATCCTCGATTGTTAACGGGATAAAATCATAGCCGGTAGCGTACTTGTCCATCAGCGCATTGAGCGCATTCAATTTCATGTTTGGATCGTCTATAGGCCGGGCTTCTCCAAAAGCCAGCACGCTCCAGAATCGCATGGTAAAATTTTTCGCGTGAGGCGCCGCGTACAACTTTCCCGAAGCGCTGACTTCGAAACAGACGTTGGGATTGTGCCTGAGGTTTTCGATTTTCTTCCCTTCGAACGCGCAGTGAAAATAAATTTTGTCATAGTAAAGAACAAAATTCAGCGGCGTGATGTACGGTTCGTTTTCCGGCCCGCTCGTGGCCAATCGGCCGTACAACGCTTTTTTGAGCAGCCGCAGGCATTTTTCTTGTGTCATCCATTTGACCGGCATTGTTATTCCTTATGTTGGAACCAAAAAAATCACAAAATACAAAATTCAATTGCCAAATAAAACGAAACATGCCGATGGTTCGGGAGTTTTCTCCCGCACCCACAAATGAGATATTCAGGATAAAAAACCTGAACAATCGAACTGCAAAAATTACAAACTTCAAAAAACAAATTTCAAATAAATCTCAAAAGACAAAAATCAAATTACAAAAACAATTGGAGGCTATCGATCTTTCGCCCCGATCCTTTTGAAATTTGAGTATTCGCTTTTTGGAATTTATTTGTTTATTGAAATTTGATTTTTGGAATTTTAACCCCGATGGGATTTAAATCCCAAAAAAATTATCGTTCAGGATAAAAATCCGGAACGATCGGTTCTGCCGTTTTGGAATTTGAGTATTCGTTTTTGGAAATTATTTGTATTTTGGATTTTGCTTTTTGGAATTTCTATTTCAAAGTCTTCAAATAATTCCGAACCTCATCCACCATGGGTTTGGAATGCGTTCCTTTATTCGTTTCCAAATCCACGTAGGTGGCGTGCGGCATCATGGACACGATTTTTTTGAGGTTCTCCGGCTCGTGCAAATCATCTTTGGAAGCGCCCACAATCAACGACGGGAATGCGATGTCGCCCAACAAATCCCAGACTTCATAGCTCCACAGCCGCATCACGGCGTTTTTCAATTTCCAGGGATTGGCAGTGTCCAGCGCAGTGCAGTATTTTTGGTACTGGGCGTAATCGCTCTTTACATCGAGGCGGAAATTTTTCAAATAAAATTTTACGAGCGGTTTGATGACGAGATACATCCTCGGCCAGAAAACCGAAACGATTGCCTTGCCAAAACGCGGCACGCGAAACACCGCGTTGGGGCCAATCAACACGAGACATTTCGGGGGAATGGTTAAATGCTGGCAGCAGTCGAGAATGGCCGTTGCGCCCAACGAACTGCCCAACAGAATGTAATTTTCGGAAGTAAATTTCAAGAGCGATACAAGGGCGACCAGATCTTTTCCGATATCTTCCACACCAAAATTTTCCCTGCCCTTTACCTGCGATGTAATTTTCTCCCGCGTTTCAACGTAATATACCTGAAAATCTTTTGTCATTTCCTGCAAAATTTCTTTCCAGCCGGACATAAGAGAAATCCACCCGGCAACGAACAGCACAGGTGGATTGTTTTTATCTTCGGCCGGTGAAAAAGTAATGAGCCGCAACGAGACATGTTCTGAAACCGAAATCATCTCTTCGTTATAGGTCGCTCCGGGTGCGCAGTATTCCGCAAGGTCTGTCATATCCTCCTCGTAAGATGCTTTTCTGATATTGTAATTTTGTAAGCGAACTGTGGTGAAAAGCTATGATCCATAAAACTAACTGGTTTTATTCATTCGGGCGTACCATTTTTTATTCTGCTTATAAATATTTTTGAATTCTTTGAAAAGAGTGTCGTAAAGTTTCCGGTTGTCCGGATTGGGCAAGAAATCGCGATCGATTTTGATGTACTTTTTAATGTCATCGAACGAATCGATGTAACCCAGCGTCATGCTGGCCAACAGCGCTATTCCACGGGCGCCGGCCTGCTGCGGCTGGTACACTCGTCTTATTCTGCGATTGGCAATGTCCGCCACAATCTGGCACCAGATATCGCTTTTGGCCCCGCCGCTGATGATGCTCAACGCGGTCACTTTGGAGTAGAGGTTTTCCAGCGTTTCCATGGCCCAACGCGTGTTGAACGCGATTCCCTCAAATACCGCGCGAATGATGTGCTCGCGGGAATGATTCAGCCCCAGGTTGAACAGACCGCCGCGCACGTGATCGTCATCGATGGGACAGCGCTCGCCGTACATCCACGGCGTGAACATGAGGCCCCGGGCGCCGGGTCCGGCTTCTTCGGCTAATTCATCCAGCACCTGGTACACTTCTTCGACTTTGTGTTCCTCCCTGAGCTGGGCCTCGTGGTAGAGCACTTTATTCTTCAGCCATTCGAGACAGACGCCGGCGGTCTCCTGATGCGCCATGGCCAGGTAATATTTTTGGGGATAGGCGCTGCCGGTGCAGCCGGTGTAATGGGGAATATCCACCTTGCGTTTGGTGAAATGCCCGGCAACCCATCCGCTCGTGCCCAGGCTGATGTGCAGCTCGCCTTCGTTGATGGCGCCGGAACCGAGCGCTGCCGCGCTCAAATCGCCGGAACCATTGACCACCGGCGTGCCCGGGTTCAATCCCATTTTCTTCGCAGCCTCGGGAAGCAACTTGCCGACCACAGCCGCGCTCTCTTTAATTTCCGCTAACTTATCCACAGTAATGCCGGCCAGCTTGCACAAGCCGGGATGCCACTGGTTGCGGTTGTTTCGCGAATCCAGCAGCCACCAGATATAGGCCACATCCACGGACGTGACAAAGTTGCCGGTTAATTTATGAATGATGAAATCTTTGGAATCGAGAAACTTATGCACTTTGGCGAGAATCTCCGGCTGGTTTTTCTGCAGCCACAGAATTTTGCCGATCTGATCTTTGCCAGCCTGGCCGGGACTGCCGCCGGTGATCCTGAGAAATTTCAGCAGGTGAAAGATATTGTACCCCATCACGCGCGGCTGGGTCCATAGTTGTTCGCGCATGACATCCGCGCTGCGACCATCCAGCCACGAAATTGCCGGCGTCAACGGTTCGCCGGACGAGTCCACAGGAATCAGTCCCTGCATTTGTGACGCAAACGTAATTCCGACCACATCGTCAGGATTCACCCCGGTTTTTTGAAGCACTTCCTGCGTGGTCTCGCACACCGCCTTCCACCAGTCAAACGGATCCTGCTCTGCAAAACCCGGCTTGGGATGATGAATGGGATAGGGCCGTTTTGCCGAATCCACAATCTCACCGTAGACAGTCACCAGAATCGCCTTGTCCCCGCTCGTTCCCATGTCGTGAGAGACGATATATTTTTCAGCCATTTACCAGACCTCGAAATGATTAATATGACATTTATGTTACAGATAGTTTAAGATTTTTTTTCAAAAAAGCAAGAAGATTTTTTTGGAGCCAAAAATTTATGCGGATTTGTTTGGAAGAAAAGATTTTATGGACAACCAATGAGACCAATTGAAAGAAAGAGATTTTTGAGGCAATCGCTGATTTATTTAAAGCGAAACCGATCGTTCGGGATATTCATTCCGAACGATGCACATATTCTGGAACATACGTATGAATCCTTTCCCCGCGCTGGATAAATATCCGGCGCGATCAGGCGTTTCATCTATTTACATTACTTTTTCATGAAACTCCTCTAATTGCTCCCCAAACCATTCCCAAATTTTTTGATGAAAAGCCAGGCTCGGGGGATTATTCTCCAAAATAGAAATCAAACTCACCTCTTCCTTGTCCTCGGGCGTAAATCGATAGGTTTTGGCCGCGTCGTAAAGAATCGGGAATTCCGGGTGAAACTGAACGCCTAACACATTGGGATATTTTTCGTGCTCGATGGCTTCCGGCACCTTGCCATCCAGCGACGCGGCGATGACATTGATTCCTTTGCCCAGCTTGCCGGCAGCCTGGTGATGCGCGCTGATGATGAACGGCCGGTCTTTTTCGCTGAATCCCAATTGCGTTACAAATTTTCCGTTCTTCGAAAGTTTGATCGGGTGCATGTTGTACCAGATCAAATTTTCTTCCGGGTAGAGCCGCGCCAATGGATTGGTGTGCCAGCGGTCCCGTCCCAACTGAATGACATCTTCCAGATAATCTTTTTTGTACTTCTCCGTCCAGATATCCTGAACCAGCGTGCCGCCGGTGCCCACGTTCAAACTCTGGGCGCCGAGGCAAATGCCTAAAATCGGGAAATTCGCATTCTTTTCGAGAAGGGGAACATAATCTTTATTCTGCCAGCCGCCCAATAAATGGAAAATGAAAGACGTCTCCAAAAAACTTCGGTACGGCGTATCGATATTTGTGAGCAGCCGCGTTTTCTTTTCATAAATATACGGGGGAATATCGGCGCCGCCGAAAAATATGATGCCATCAGAAAGTGCGAAAATTTTCCCGAATTCATCGCTGCATGGATTTTGTTTGAAAAGATTGGATGTGTTCAATTCCCCGGAAATTTTATGAAACCGAATCCATGCCAGGGAATCGCTTTCGATGCGATGAAAGGAATTGCTGTACGGCGACAATTCCTTTTCGTGGTAAAGACCGACCACCATTAGGTTTTCGACATTGAACAATCCGCGCTCCCGCAGCTTCACCAGCGCGTTGATGCTCCCGGTGGAAGGATAAAGAATGGTCAGCACAACCTGGTCCGGCGCTGCGTCCGGATTATCGAAATAGCGGTGTTCATTTTGGGCAAGGGCTGAAAGTGTGAACGTGCAAATCAGAAAAAGGATCAGAAAAAGACTTCGCTTCGAAAGAACAGATGGCATTGTTTTTCTCCTGCTCAAGGGGATTCATAATTTTTGCGGTATGTTTGAATTTGCCTGTGCAAAACGAATAAACATTAATGAGTGCGTTGATTTAGTCTATACCGCACTTTAAAACATACAATATACTTACAATTCAATATTATTATACACTATATATTGATTTTTTATTATAATTAGGCATTAAATCAACACAATCATTAATAATCAAAAATCATGAATATTGCAACTACTTTTTCTGATTTTTCGATTTTTAAAAATCAATTCACGCCGGCTCAACAATGACCGCAGTGCCGTAACACAGCACTTCGGTCACGCCGCCGGTGATTTCGGTGACGTCGTAGCGAATGCCGATGACGCCGTTAGCGCCAATTTCCTCGGCGTGTTCCACCATCATTTCGGATGCCTCGGAGCGGGTTTTCTCTCGCAACTCGGTGAACAGCGTAATATTCCCGCCGACAATGGTTTGCAGTGCGGTTTAAACAAGGAGTGAAAATCTCTTATCTCTGTGCCTCAGCGTCTCTGTGGCATGAAATCTATCAAGGTTCAAAACCGACTATTTTGTTAAAATCGATATTGAACAACACGCGAAAATCGAAATTGTCGTCGCTGGGAACGGGATCGGAAATGTACAACGGCAAAACGAGCGTTATCGGTCCGCTGGAAAATTTCACGCCTGCCTCAGTAAAAATATCATCGTTTCCAAAATCGTTAACCGACTGGGAGAGCGTGGCTGCGGCGACATAAAAAATTGGCAGGCCAAATCGATCGTAGAACAGCTCCCATGTCAGGGACGCGCCGGCTTTGCCGGATGGGTAGACAAAACCGTCGTACGCATAGCCGAACATATTCATTCCCCGGTCAAACGTCCAAGCGCGCAACGCCGCCATTCCGCCTCGTCGCGCCATGGCAAAATTCTGATGTTTGGGATCCACAAAGCCGCCGGCATAAATTCGCTCCTGAGTCGGAAGATCGTCGCCCCAGATGCCGCTTCCGAAAAACTTCAGCTTTGTCCACACATTTTTGCTGAAGCGCTGCGTGTACGTCGAGTTCAATTCCAATTTTAAATAGTCAGCTTTGGAATCGAACGCATCGACAGCCTTTTCAACGCTAAAACAGGATTCGACCCGGTACAACATTCGTTTGAACGCCACATGTGCGCCGGCTGTGATGGCGGAATAGGTGTACGGCTCGAAAATCCGCGATTCGGTGTAAGAGGCGTCGTGAAGTTCGACATTATCCAAATCCAGGTTGAAGGCTAATTTAAACCGGGGGTCGCTCGGCTTCATGTAAACAGTTCTCAATCCGAGGGACACATTTTTCAATCCATCCTTGTCCCGAATGCAGGCCGAAACTTCGCTGTAATTAAGAAGCAATCCGGGATAGCGATTTTTCAAACTGAAACCATAACCCAGGTTGCCGGATTCAGTCCCGTAATAAATTTCACCATTCGAAACCCAGTGATCGGTTATGAAATTCCCGGACTGGTATCCCAATCCTAACCGAAAATGATCCACAAATTCATCGTTCCACACATAAGGGTAGAGATTGATCGGATAGGTATCGAAGCGTGGAATCTGGAACAGGAAATTCACATCCACGTCCATGAAAGACGCGTTGTTGAGATAGTTCGTTTCGAAGATGGGGCGATTCAAATTGACCTCCACATTCTCCGGCCTGGATGTGGTTTTAAACACAACAGGTTCATCGGAGTTTCCCAGCCAGCGCTGTTCCAGCGTGTCATTTTCCGCGGTGATCAAATTGACCGGGGCCGGCATTCGCTCCATGTCACCATTGTTTTTCACGAATACGGTGGTCGTGTAACCAGCTTCGGTTTTTATGGTGGACTTCTTCTTTATTTCAAAATCATTGGATTGCCGGGTCGTCACCCATGCATCGAAAAACCAGCCCAGGTTCTTCCCTGATACCCGCTCCATAATTTCCACAAAATCGTTGAGATACGGATGTTTGCCGTTCCATGTTTCAAAATAAAGCTGCATGCCATTCCAGAAATCCTCCGGCCCAACGAGCCATTCCAGGGCCGCAAGCATCATGGCTCCCTTTTGGTATTGAATGGCGCCATAACCCAAAAAATCATATTCCTCTGTGGGCAAATTCATGGGCTGATCCATTCCGGTGGAAGTGAGCATTCCCATCATCAAATGCGCGTAATGCCATTCGCCAATATCCTCGAACCATTTCAGTTTCGTCAGCTTTCTGAAATTCGTCATATTGTTGAAGCCGTGAAAATGCTCCATGTATTTCCATTCGAGGAACGTGTTGAATCCCTCATCGAGAAACGCTTCTTTGCGCTCATTGGAGCCCAGCATGCCGTAGAACCAGTTATGGCCGACTTCGTGCATGACCACCATTTCCAGCATATTCAGGAATGGTACGCCCGGCATTCCCAAAATAGTCACCATCGGGTATTCCATGCCGGAGCCGCTTTCATCGCTTTCCACCACGGAAGCTTTTGGGTATTCGTACTGGCCGACTTTTTCGCTGTAAAACCAGATGGTCTGATCCACAAAACGGGTCACGTCGCGCCAGCCGTACGCGCTGCCCGGTTTCACTAACACAATGGTCAGCACGCCATTGTTGTGAACCGACTGATACATCATGTATTCATCCCCGGCAAACCAGGCGAAATCGTGCACATTTTCGCCCACGAACCGAACCGTCTTTGTTTTGGAATAATCGGTCTTACTTTTGCGTTCTGTTTTCCAGTCCTTGATGAATTTGCTGCGCTCTTTTTCAGCCTTGATCTGGGAGAATTCCTGCGTGCGGGTAACAATGTCTTTGATGAATGATTCTTCTTCCTGATTTTCCTGCAACATGCCGGTAGCCTCAACAACGAAGTTCTGCGGCAGGGTGATGCTCACATCGAAATTGCCGAACTCACCGTAAAATTCGCCCATGTCCAGGTAGGAATCCGGGTGCCAGCCCTCGGCGTCGAAAACCACCACTTTGGGATACCACTGGGTCGCTGCGAAATAATTATCTCCAAAATGTGTCATGCGGGAATTCAGTTTGCTTGGGAATTTCCCTTCGAAGTCCAATTGAAGCTCGATCTGCTCGCCCGGCTTCAGCGGCTCAGGCAAATCGATTTTAATTTCATCAATGGCGTCCTGTTTGAATTCCCAGTCCAAATCTGTCTCGCCAGCCCGCGCTGATTTCAAGTCCAGATATGCGCGATGTTCCTGATCCGAAAAGTGAAACCTGGTGCTGCGAAATCGCTCCTGCTGCTTTGCGTACGGCGTCGATTCATCTTTGTATGCATTGGGATAAAAATGAAACCAGATGAAATTGAGCGTCTCTGCCGAATTGTTCTGATAGAGGACCGTTTCTCTTCCGCTGTAGGTTTTAATTTCAGGATGAAGAGTAACATCGATCGTATAATCCACATGCTGCTGAAAATAATTACCTGGCTGAGCAAATATGAAGGTTGACAGGATCAGCACCAGCAAAACCGTTTTTTGCATATATCCTACGAATATTTTTTTTATTTTTACAGGCAATCAGCGAATCAATTACTTGTAGTCTGTCCGAAAAAGACTACACCCCGGTTGTCCGCAGGACACCGGGTGTGTTTAGTAACTGACAAATAATTTTCTGTACATTCTTGGCAAAAAATCTCAAAAAACAAAATTCAAATATCAAATAAATCCCAAATATAAAAACTCAATTATCAAAACTTTTTTAGAAAATACAAATACATACTGCTAAGCCCAAATTTATTTTTTTGGATTTTGTAATTGTGATTTGTTTGGTTTTTGATTTTTGCAATTTCCGGTTTATCCGGTTTAGAACAAATGATACCTGATAAGTTTAAACACCCGACGACCTCCCCCGCCAAAAAAAAGGCGGAGTTATAACTTCGGTCGGGCAACAGGGCTTTTTCAACAGGCATTACTTAAACTCCACATGCTCGATATTTTCCCAGGGAATCCAGGTTGGATCTTTTTCATCTTCAAAAACAAGAACGCCATCATTGTTTTCATTCACATCCTGACTGCCTTCGAGGCGAAGCTGCTCCCCGTTCCTGAGTTCAATTAGCGAGCTTTTGAAGCTGTTGGGCGTGATTTTTTTAATGAATCGGAACGGAATGTTATATTCCAGATCATCGATATTACCCTGGAGAATTTCAAAATCCCAGGCTTCATCGAGATCGTAAACCAGCCGGCCGGACAGGCTTTTCCCGTCCGTGGTTGTGACAGTGCCTTCGAGGTGGTTGGGCGCAGCAAAATCGCCGTAGGCCAAACCGATTCCACCAACCGCGTGGTCAAATGTGACCGAATCAAAATCGCGCCATTGAATATCCACGCGCGCCATGCCGGGCATAGTAATAATGATCCCGCGATTTTCGCGATTGACATCATTGCTGCCCTTAAGGAACAGATCCCGGCCGGAATCCAGCGTGACCATACAACCGCGCCCTTTCTTTTCGATGGTTGCGATTTTATCGAACCGAATCGAAAC
>CAZSBG010000147.1:0-13114 GCA_964605145.1 uncultured Cytophagia bacterium
GTCTCATAATGTGATTGAAAAATATTTTCATTAATTATTTGGAAACAGAATAACAAAATACAATACCTGTTCTTCGCATAAATATAAATTAGTTTTTAGTGTATGTAACTTTAAAAAGTTAGCTTTACAAAATCAAAAAAAAGAGAGATGTCTCAATGAGAAAATTAAGCAAATATTCAATCGGCATTGGTGACCGATTTGGGCTGCAGGGGAAAGCGCAACTGAAAGCAGTTTTAATGGCGAAAAAAGCTGGTGCCTTGATTACGCCGGTCTGGAATAAATCACATCGTGAACACCTGAACATTGGGAGCACACCAATGGACGTTCGAATCGAAGCGGATGAAGCGGTGAACTCTCTTGACTGGAAGGATGATTATTTTGTGGATGCTGACCATGTTGGCATGAAAACAGTAGATTTTTTTCTTGATTCAAGTGATTTTTTCACTATTGATGTCGCTGATTTTATTGGGAAACAGGCAGGAAAAGCTTCTATCGCTAAATTTACGAAACAGCATCGAAAATATTTCGGTTCAATTCATATTCCAAATATTGATGATGAGTTTAACATCAATGAGTCAATCATCACTCAATTTGCCAGTAACTATTTAAAAGCCATGGAAGAAGCGGGTCCTATTTATCGATATATTTCAAATCGACGAAATGACAACGATTTTGTCATTGAAATTTCCTTGGATGAAACTCAAAAACCACAAACTCCCATCGAACTGTTTTTCATACTTTCTGGCATTGCACAGCAAAACATCCCCATCCAAACAATCGCTCCAAAATTTACAGGCCAATTCAACAAGGGAATTGATTACGATGGAGATATTTCAATGTTCAAACAAGAATTTGAACAGTCTATCGCTGTAATAAAATATGCAGTCAATGAATTCGGCTTACCATCCAATCTTAAGTTGAGCGTGCATTCAGGCAGTGATAAATTTTCTATTTATCCTGCAATGCGTGACGTAATCAAAAAAAGTAATTCTGGTCTGCACTTGAAAACTGCCGGTACCACATGGCTGGAAGAGCTAATCGGTTTGGCTGAAGCAGGACTTAATGGTCTGGATATTGTCAAAGATATTTACAAGCAGGCCTTCCATCGTTTTGAAGAAATGATTCACCCATACAAAAATGTGGTTAAAATTGATCGGCCGAAATTGCCGCGGAAATGGGATTGGATTTTTTGAGTGCGGCTAAAAACTATCAAAATGTTATTTCGAAACATGTGACAGAAAATATCTTTGAACGCCATTTGAAGAAATTGTTAATTTAGTAGGCTCAATACGCTCAAACTTCAAAAAAAGCGATAAAAATGATATTTATCTTGCAAAACGATTTTTCTATTGATATATTACATTTAATTTCCGAAAAGCTTCAAAGAATTGACAAAAATGAAAGTTATTATGAATACATTTTCCATTTCTGTTATCATTCCCACTTTAAATGAACAGGATAATATCGCGTCTACTTTGAACTATTTAAGAAACTTAAATTCAGAACTTGAACTGATTGTTGCAGATGCTGGCAGTTCTGATTCAACGTGTGAACGTGCCGAAGAATTGAGCACAGTCATCCACTCGAAAAAGGGAAGAGGGGCGCAGATGAATGCCGGAGCACGCAAAGCTTCTGGCGATATTCTGTGGTTCATCCATGCGGATTGTCGCCCACACGTGGATTCTGTCCAGGCAATTAATCAGATTATGACAAATAAAACAATCGTTGGCGGTGGATTTGAGTATAATCTCGACCATCCCGGCAGTCGTTTTCGGATAGTGGAATTTTTTTCAAATTATAAAAATAGAAAATTACAGTTATTATTTGGCGACATGGGTATTTTCGTTCGACGCGAAGTCTTTGAACGAATGGGTGGGTATTCTGAAATTCCATTAATGGAGGATATGGATTTTAGCAAGCGGCTTCAACGCTACGGTAGAATTACAATACTTCCTCAGCGCATCAATACATCCGCGCGCAGATGGATTGAAGATGGCTATATTGTGAACGCCATTCGAAGTTGGCTCCTGCAAACTGCATGGGCGTTGGGTGCATCTCCAACCACCCTTGCGAGGTTTTACAAATTCAAATAAACAAAGAAATCCCCATTTCTTAATTGCTGCAACACGAATCCGAACACACGCATAATTAATTTCTCCTCATTCTGATAATTTCGTGTTAATGATGTTCCAAATATATTGACAATTGTAAAATGGTTTACAGTTTTTGAGAATTTTTTCCATTATATTTAGTCATAATTTAAAAATCGAGTAGAGAATTGCATTTCATCGAAGGTTTGAGATATTATACTTATATCGAAAACTGAAAGTGTCCAGAGTTTTGAAAATGTAGGAAACTGGTCTATCTTTTTAAAAAAAAATAAAAACTTAATTTCGTCGTATTATGGAAAATAATAATCAAAATGCCCTGTTAATGTTCACAAAGTCCCCGATAATTGGCAAGGTGAAAACCAGGTTGCAGCCTGAATTGTCACCCAAAGAATCTCTTCAAATCTATAAAGCGATGGTGGAAGACAACGTGGAAAAACATAACAATCTCCAATTTTGTGATTTGAAAATATTCTATTATCCTTCGGATTCAGAAAAGGAAATGAAAGATTGGTTAGGAAATGACATTGATTTTTATCCGCAGAAAGGGAAGGATCTTGGCGAAAGGATGCATAATGCGATTACAAAAATATTAAGTCAGAACTATAAAAAGGTTCTGCTAATTGGGAGTGATATCCCGACTGTTAATAAATCAAGCATTGTCAGAGGATTTGCAAAATTAGAAACATTCGATGTTGTGCTGGGACCTTGCGAAGACGGGGGATATTATCTTATCGGGATGAAAGAAGCTCATGCTAAGCTTTTTCAAGAAATTCCATGGAGCACTTCTGAAGTGCTTCATTTGACAAAACAAAAGGCGCAAAAAGAAAGTCTTGATCTTATTCAATTAGAATTGAAATCAGACATCGATACCTTTGAAGATTTAAGCAGGCTATGGGATCAATTAAATATCATAAATTCAAGCAAAGAAGAATTAAGAGAATTCAGAACGTTTATGATACTGCAGAAATTATTCAAGAAACAGAAATTATCGTATTTAAAAATGGAGAATTATTCATGAAATTGATTTTCAGATTAATTCAAGTTGTTTTTATTTCAGTATTATTGTTTGGTTGTGATGGACAAGATTCTGACAACCCGGTTTCCAATGGAAATAATACCGAAGGCGATACATACATAATTACCGATCGGACCGGCAAGGAATGGGATGTAACCCATGCGGTCGAAAAATATGGTTTCCGGACCAATAGTTTTCAGTTTGGACTGGGTCCGGATGCAATTAAACCAATAAACAATCCTGTTATGATTTCACAGGATGAACCGGGATACCCAGGCGATAATTCGACTGAACCTGTTATCGGTCTGGAAATCGATGGAGATGAAAGAGCCTATTCTATTCAGGTATTAACCAGACATGAAGTGGTGAATGATCGTGTGGGCGAAAAAGATGTTGCGGTGGTTTACTGACCGCTGGTTGGACTGGGTGTCGTGTACACCCGCTCATTAAACGACACATTGTTAACGCTGAGTGCAAGTGGCTGGACATACAACAATGTCTTTTTGCTGTATGACTTTCAAACAGAGAATCTTTGGTATCCTATGGCACAAGAAAATGATTCAACGACACCATTGGTGAGCATCAGCGGTATCTTTGCTGATCGGCAATTAACTGAAATACCATCCAGGATAACATCATGGCAGCAATGGAAATCAAGTCATCCCAATTCACGTTATATGAAACCATGAATCAGCACATTTATTAAAGCGGACTTATTCACTGAAAGGAGCAAATAATGGCCGTACAATCGCGTATAGTTGACATCGTTCAAAAAACATTCGATGGAGAATTCATTAATAAAGAAGAGATCAGATCATTATTCCAGGCCGGACATCATTCCATCGATGCAGGATACATTTTGTCTGCCGCTGATTTTCTTACTCGTCAGGCATCGGGCAACAAGGCAGAAATTCATGCACAGATAGGCTTGAATTGCTCTCCATGTCCTCGCAACTGTATCTTTTGTGCATTTGCTGCCAAAAATAAAATATTCGAGGAAAAATCCGAATTGAGTGTCGAGGATGCAACACTCATGGCCCGGAATGCAGAAAATTCCGGGGCCAACGCGATTTTCATTATGGCAACAGGTGATTACCCATTTGAACGATATGTTGAGGTAGCACAAGAGGTGAAAAACAATGTTAAACCTGAAACCGTTATGATAGCGAACGTTGGTGATTTTAGTTACGAACAGGGAAAACAATTAGTTGATGCCGGTTTTGCTGGAATTTATCATGCTGTGAGAATGAGGGAAGGTAAAGATACAGGTATCGAACCGGCGACACGACTGGAAACTGTAAAATCAGCCAGGGAGGCAGGACTGTTAATCGGCACGTGCGTGGAACCGGTTGGCCCTGAACATACGCTTGATGAGATTATAGAAAAAATAATTATAGGTCGAGATATGAAACCTGTGTACAGCGGATCGGCAAGACGAATTACGATACCGGATACCGATCTGGCAAAGCACGGTATGCTAACAGAATACCAGATGGCATTTGTCGTTGCTGTGACACGATTGGCGATGGGAAAAAATTTAATGGCTAATTGCACGCACGAACCTAATCTGCTTGGGGCGAATACCGGAGCCAATCTGTTCTGGGCTGAGGTCGGCACAAATCCCAGGGATACAGAGCAGGATACATCCGCAGGAAGAGGAATGGATGTCTATGATTGCAAAAAGCTGTTCGACGAATCCGATTATACATTAGTAGAGGGGCCGTCAATTTTCTACAGTGATAGAAATAAAATTTAAATCCGATTGAGCACGAGGCGTGATTATTATTTTGGAGACCAATATGCAACAGGAAAATGAAAGTAAAAAAAATAACTGGATAAAGCTACTTATTTTAATCGGAATTATTGCAGCCATTATTTCAATTTTCAAATTTACAGCATTGAAAATATCCGACTTCACCCCCGCAAACGTCAAAAACTTTATCCTTCAATTCGGGATTTGGGCGCCAATTGTGTTCATTTTAATTTATACTCTAAGAGGAGCACTTTTAGTTATTCCGGTTGGCGTCATGTCGCTTGCTGGCGGCTTGGCGTTCGGAAAATGGTTGGGCACATTGTACATTTTGATTGGCGCAACACTTGGGGCAAGTTTATCTTTTATCATCGCACGCTATTTTGGAAGGCACTTCATTGAAAGCTTTAGCTGGTTGCACAAGGGTCGAATAAAATCTTTTGATGAGGGGATCGAAAGAAATGGATTCAGAATGATGCTATTTTTTCGATTGATACCGTTATTCCAGTACGATGCTGTGAATTTCGGCGCCGGGCTTTCCCGGATAAAATTTCGCGATTATGTACTGGCATCGTTCATTGGTATGATCCCCGGCGGATTTATAAACGCTACACTCGGCAGTTCACTGGAGAATATATTGTCAGTACAGTTTTTTGCAGCCCTGGGCATATTTATCTTACTGATGTTCGTACCAACATTTTACAAAAAAATTAAGAAAAAAAGACAAAGCAAGATTGCAGCAAATTCTGCACTGTGAAAAACGGAACAAAATTTTTTAATTAACCTGGATTATTCATTGTAATTCATTAAGGAATCCAGATAGCCTGAATGGTGCTTAATTCAGAATTCGTTATATCAAAATCTGTTAAATTCTACACATTTCGTTAATATCATTAATAACAAAAAATTAAATATGTTTTGGTTGAAATCTGTGAATCATTCAGGCTACAGAATTTAGAAATACTTTAAAAAGGAGATGAACGTGTCAGGAAAAAAATATGATTTGATTGTGATAGGCGCCGGATCAGGAGGAATCAGTTCTGCCATACTTGGAAATAATCTCGGAAAAAAAGTGGCGCTGGTTGAAAAAGAAAAAATCGGCGGGGATTGCACCTGGTATGGATGTGTGCCCAGTAAAGCATTGATTAAAGCCAGTGAAGTTGCGCATCATGTAAATACGCTCGAAAAATATGGATTACAATTAAGCGGGGATTCCAAACTCGATGGAAAAAAAGTAATGGATCACGTTCGCGCCATCCGCGATAAAGTTTATGAAGAGGAAACGCCCGAGGTGTTCAGGGAAATGGGAATTGATGTTTATATTGGCGGCGCAAAATTTCTGGATGCCCACCACATTCAAATTGATGATAAAATCCTGTCGTCCAAAAAATTTGTGATATCAACCGGCTCAAGTCCTGTTGTACCACCGATTGATGGAATTCAGAATATTCACTACCTGACGAATGAGACGCTTTTCGAACTGGAGGATTTACCTGACTCAATGGTCGTCATTGGCGGTGGTCCTATTGGAACAGAAATGGCTTCTGCGTTTGCCAAACTTGGTGTACAAATAACTCAAATCGAAATGGCCAATCATATTCTTTTCAAAGAGGAAAAACAGCTCGCAGACATTCTTATGAAGCAAATGAAGAAGTATGGTGTTAAAATTCTATGCAAAACCAAAGCGACTCGCTTTTCGAAGAAAGACCAAAAGATCATTGTAACCATTGAAAATGAACATGTAGAAGAAATTGAAACTGATGCAGTCCTGCTTTCAGTCGGGAGAAAACCCAATGTAAACGGTCTTGATCTCGAAAACGCCGGTGTCGAGTATTCATCAAAGGGGATTGAAGTCAACAATAAGTTGCAAACCTCGGCATCGCATATTTATGCCATCGGAGATGTAATCGGGTCGTATCAGTTCAGTCATATCGCAGAATATCATGCGGGGATTGCTGTGCCAAATGCATTGTTGCCGTTGCCTGTAAAAAGAAAGGCGAATTATGAGAACATAGTCTGGACAACATTTACCGATCCCGAGTTTGCCCGCGGAGGATTAACCGAGGCAGAAGCTCGGGATCAGTATGGCGAAAAAATAAAAGTATACACCTTTGATTACACTAAGGTCGATCGGGCAAAGACAGATTTAACAACAGCAGGAATGAGCAAATTTATCACGGACAAAAAAGGAAAGCTGCTCGGAATTCATATTATCGGAGAAAGGGCGGGAGAATTGCTCCATGAAGCCCAACTCGCAAAGTCAATGGGAATTCCATTTCACAAAATTCAGTCAATGGTACATGTCTATCCCACGTATGGAGATTTGGTGAAACGCCCCGCTGTTGCAGCCTATGTGGATAAATTGCAGAATAATTTTTTCGTCAGGTTAGTGAAGAAATTGGGAAAAAAATAAAAACACATCAAACTAAAATCGTATAAAGTATTTTCAATTATTTCAAAAAAGGAGAAGATGATGACAAATTACACTCCCAAAGTCCATTTAAATCCAAATTTAGAGGGACTTGGAATTTCAGCTACAGTGGCAATAAACGACAGATCAAATCAACTCAGGGCTGAGGGAAGAGAGATTTATAAATTGGGGCTTGGTGAGTCACCCTTTCCTGTTCCCGATCCAGTGGTTGATGCATTGAAAGCTTCAGCGCATGAAAAGAGTTACCTGGAAGTAAAGGGACTTCGCGAGCTGCGCGAGGCCGTGGCAGCGCATCACGTGCGAGAGTTTGGAATTGAACGTGAAGCAGATGATGTCATTATTGGTCCGGGTTCAAAGGAATTAATGTTTGTGCTGCAATTGGTTTATTACGGTGATTTGATCATTCCGGCGCCATCATGGGTGTCTTATGCGCCTCAGGCCAAAATAATCGGTCGCGATATTCATTGGATCGATACACGTTATGAAAATAACTGGCTAATCCAGGCTGAAGAGTTGGAACAAATTTGTTTCAGCGATCCTGATAAGCCGCGCCTGATGATTATTAATTATCCGTCCAATCCCACCGGGCGAACTTATTCCATCGATCAATTACAAAATCTTGCGGAGGTGGCCCGCAAGCATCGTGTTGTACTTCTTTCTGATGAAATATATGGAAAACTTCACCACAATGGCACGCATAAGAGCATCGTTGAATTATATCCCGAAGGAACCATATTCAGTGGAGGTTTAAGTAAATGGTGCGGGGCAGGTGGATGGCGATTAGGGTTGTTTGTCTTCCCGAAAGAATTGAGATGGCTACTCAATGGAATGGCGACAGTCGGCAGTGAGACCTTCACATCTACAAGCAGCCCGATTCAATATGCCGCTATTGCAGCATTTCAGCAAAATGAAGAGATTGAACGGTATCTCATCGATGAACGGAGAGTGCTGAAAGCGCTCGGTTCTGTACTCACTGAAAAACTTCAAAAAGCTGGTGTCAAAGTAAAATGTCCTGATGGCGCATTCTATTTATTTCCTGATTTTTCTGATTTTTCAGAAAAATTCATAAAAATGGGAATCAGCAACAGCAAGGAAATGTGTGAAAAGTTACTGGACGATACCGGGGTTGCCATTCTTCCCGGGAGTGACTTCGGTCGGCCAGAAAATGAATTTACCGCTCGTATGGCGTATGTCGATTTTGACGGAAAGAAAGCCCTTGAAGGAGTAAGGGAGATTCCACTCGATCAAACTCCGGGAACGGAATATCTTGAAAAATATTGTGGCAGAATGATTGAAGCCATCGATCATATCTGTAAGTGGCTGAATAATTAACCAAAAAAAGTGAGGTAGTTATGAAATTATCAAAACAGCAGGAAGAACTGTGCAGTCAAAGTACCTGGGACTTTTCTGATTTAAAAGCGCTTTTCATCAATTGTACCCTTAAAAAATCTGGTACTTTGTCTCACACAAGTGGTTTAATAGAAATATCTAAAGCCATCATGGAAAAGAACAACGTGCAGGTTGACGTTATTCGGGCGGTGGATTATGATATTGCTTATGGCGTTTACGCTGATATGAAAGAGCATGGCTGGAAAAAAGATGATTGGCCTGAAATTTATGAAAAGGTAAAACGCGCAGATATTCTGGTCCTGGGGACGCCTATATGGCTGGGTGAAAAATCATCGGTGTGCACCAAAGTCATTGAACGATTGTACGGTCAATCGGGAATATTGAATGAACAGGGTCAATATGCATTTTATGGCAGGATCGGGGGGTGTCTCATCACTGGAAATGAAGATGGCATCAAGCATTGTGGGATGGGCATACTGTATGCATTGCAGCATCTGGGATATGTGATTCCACCTCAAGCGGATGCCGGCTGGATTGGTGAAGCTGGTCCGGGACCTTCTTATCTCGATCCAGATTCAGGCGGGCCGGAGAATGATTTCACCAATCGAAATACCACTTTTATGACATGGAATCTTTTGCATTTGGCACGTATGATAAAAGATGGCGGTGGGATTCCCGCGCATGGAAATCAACGTTCGAAATGGGAAGCCGGCTGTCGATTTGATCATCCCAATCCTGAATATAGATAAGGTAAAATTAATAAGTAAGATGCGGAGAATAAAATGTCAAGATTAAAAACTGTGCTCATTATGCTTCTTCTGACCAGTTCAGTAACTGCACAGATAAAAAATCCAAGAAATATTCCATTTAATTGGCAGACCGACACAACAAAAACAATAATTGATCTCTCGGAATTGATATCTGTCTTGCCACGAGGAAGTTTTCAGGTTCTGAATTTCCCCGCTTTTGTTGGAAAAACCGAAGGATTGAACAGTTACTTTGCCAGGGAACCGGTTATGGCAGTCGTAGAAAAAGGCTATGCAAAAGCGTATCCGTTGAATATTCTGTCAACCCACGAAATAGCCAACGATACCCTGGATGGAATTCCAATTTTAGCGACGTTTTGTCCGCTATGCAATTCAGGAATAATATACGACCGACGTTTAACATTTAATGACAGCGAATATATTCTTGAATTTGAAGTTTCCGGCATGCTTCGAAAAAGTGATATGGTCATGGCAGACCGCCAGACTGAAACATGGTGGCAGCAGCTCATGGGAAATGGAATTGTGGGCGAATTAGTTGGGGCGCAACTGAAGATAATTCCTTCTCTAATTATTTCTGTGGAAGAGTTTTTTAAGCAGTACCCTGATGGTAAAATACTTTCCAAACAAACCGGAATTCTGAAAGCCGAAAAAAGTTATGGATTTAATTATTATGAAAATTATGACAGCCAAAACGGCAAGCCTTACAGCAAATTTTTCCACCATGATGAAATCGATGCGAGGCTGCCGGCAATGGAACGAGTGGTCGATATCAGGAGCAAAGGAGAATTCAAAATTTATCCTTTTTCGGTCGTCAGGGAAAAAGAGGTCATAAACGATATTTTCAATTCAAAACATGTTGTGCTGTTTTATGAAAAGGGCATGGTATCAATCCTTGATAAAAGAGATATAACCAGCTCAAAAGATACCGGTTTTGTCACTGTATTTAATGCCATGCTTGATGGAAGGGTGTTGACTTTTAAAAAAGAAGGGGGAAAAATAGTGGATGAAAATACAAAATCCATTTGGGAGGTCACAGGGCAATGCGTGGAAGGTGAATTGAAAGGAAAGCAATTGGCAATTGAGCCATACGGAAATCACTTTGCGTTCGCCTGGTTGGCATTTCACCCTGACTCAAAAATTTATGGATCAAATTAGTGAAAGCGATATTTAATTTATTTAAGTAATTGTTTTGAAGTATTTTAGGAGTAATCCAAGCTGCCAAATTGAGTTGATTGGAAAAATTGTTCTTCGAATATGAATAAAAAATATTGGTGAATCATGCAAAAACAACTTAAATTGTTACTCTCATTGATGTTGCTTTTTTCTATAGATAATAGTGTGTTCTCTCAGGATGAAAAAGTAATCATTGAAAATTTTTCAAAGGATGCTGAAAGAAAAAACAACATACAAGGTTGGGAGGAAAAGAGCTTTGTTGGGCATACAAAATATTCAATTATAGATGATGATGGCAATCGTGTCCTGCACGCAGAAGCAGACAGTGCAGCATCCGGTTTGTACAAAAAGATGGAATACGATCCTGGCGAATGGCCTGTTTTAAGCTGGCGCTGGAAAGTGACTCAATTGCCGGAAATGGGAGATGTTCGTTCCAAAGAAACCGATGATTATGGGGCCAGGGTTTATGTGGTTTTTCCACATTTTCTGAAATGGAGGACGAAAACAATTTCATATATCTGGGCAAAAAAATTGCCAAAAGGAGAACAAATACCCAATGCCTGGTTGCCGAAAAATGTGGTCATGATTGCGGCTCAATCCGGCAGTGACAGTCTGGGCCATTGGATTACTGAGAAACACAACGTTTTCCAGGATTATAAAAAGATTTTCGGGGATGATCCTCCTGAAGTCGGAGCAGTTGCTATTATGAGTGACGGTGATAATACCGGCGGGAAGGCCGAGGCATATTATGATGATTTGATGTTATTGAAAAAATAGCGTTTAAGATTTTGATATCAATAAATGACGGATGTCAATCAAACCGTGAAGCCAGAAGCTTAAAAGAAATAGAACGCTGATTACGCAGATGATGCTGATTTTCAGAAATTATTCCTCTGTGTAAATACGCCGAAACACGAATCTGCCTTTGGCATGATCCGTACGGAACGTCCGCTAACTTTTAGGCGGATCATCAGCGTCATAAGTGTTGTCTAAAATTTTATGCCAAAAATGATCAGAAATTTAATTGTCTGATTTGAAATTTATTCATTTTTGAATTAATTAAAATGAAAAGCGTATGGAAATTTTTCGTTATGCAATCGCAGGCGTGGCGTTTGTGCTATTACTGATCCTGGAAACCATTTTTCCCCTCTTTAAGGGCTGGAAAAACAGGGTGAGACACATCGCTCGGAATATTGGAATTGTTATTGTCGATAATATAGTATTTTTCATCGTATTGGCATTTGTAACCGGATATATTTTCCGAATCATTGAACAAAACCAAATTGGCGTGTTTAATTATTTGAATGCGCCATGGATTTTGAGGATTGCATTCATCATCATCTTTTTTGATCTTTGGATGTATATCTGGCACGTGATGGTGCACCGCTCTGCATTTCTTTGGCGATTTCACCGAATGCATCACAGCGACCCGAATATGGACGTTTCAACCGCGCTTCGTTTTCATCCCGGTGAGATAATTATTTCTACGATACTTCGATGGGGGGTTTTCCTGATACTGGGCGTCACTGCCTATGATCTGCTTTTGTACGAAACGATTATGCTGCCCATTATTTTCTTTCATCACAGCAATTATTATTTACCTGAAAAAATCGATAAAGTATTGAGAGGGATTATCGTAACACCCTGGATGCACTGGGTTCATCATTCTCATATTTTCAAGGAAACAAATTCCAATTATGGAACAATCTTTTCTATCTGGGACAGACTTTTTTCCACGTTTCGTCTTCGTAAAGATCCTGCCAATATTCATTATGGTCTCGATGAAATACAATCTTCAAAGTGGCAGACATTCATCGGGATGTTGAAGACGCCGTTTGTCAATAAATTTTAACGAGACTGTGATTCCCGGGGATGACAATCTAGATTTTTCAATTAATTTCCGGGAATTCAATAACATTTAGAGTCGTATGGAAATCAATCAGACTTTCATCATCAATACCTATATTGCGGAAAATAGAAATATCGAGCACTATTTCTTCCGGAGTGAATAATAGATTTAATGTAAATTCATGATTCGCTACATTTTTTTTAAGTAGATTTCTGTAACGTTCGATATTCGTTAAATATCTTGTTGTTAAAAGGTTTAAAAAAGGTCGGGATAGCTTTAAATCAAAACTGCTCAGCCAATTTGATAGCTGACGAGCATCTAACTTCAAATCGATTTCACGATGCTGTCGTTTTATTGACAGGTGTTTAATCAGGCCTGCGTAATATATCAGAAGATAAAGCAGTGCAACGAAATGGAATTCAGAGCCAAGATTTATCAGTTCTTTCGATCGCTTCAATAATTTCCGGTAATGCTTCATGGAATCGGTTTTCATACGTATCTTCCCAATTTATTATTCTTCCCTCGTATAATAATCTTCTCTGATTACAAATTGATTACATCAAAAAAACATTTGTATAAAATTTTCTCATAAAAAAGTCCTTGCTATCTTTATCCCTACAACGTCACTTATTTTAATTTATATTTTTGAAGTTTCTTTTTCCTATGTG
>CAZSBG010000148.1:0-12630 GCA_964605145.1 uncultured Cytophagia bacterium
TCTGCACGGAAAGAAAGAGTAGCAATTAGACCTAACTTAGCGGTGGTATTGAGACTCACATAAAAAGCTCTTTTAATAAACTTTCTATATTTGTAGCAATTAGACCTAACTTAGCGGTGGTATTGAGACCATTGTCCAGTTTCGACCTCATACGCATGTATAAATGTCGTAGCAATTAGACCTAACTTAGCGGTGGTATTGAGACCTACCAAGGCTCGCCATGCTGATGTGGATATATTTTTCGTAGCAATTAGACCTAACTTAGCGGTGGTATTGAGACAGTCTGATCGTCGACGCGAGATAATTTAAGCTCAAAGACTTCAGTAGCAATTAGACCTAACTTAGCGGTGGTATTGAGACCCTACTAGTACAATTGCTATTATAGATACTAAAAAAAGAGTAGCAATTAGACCTAACTTAGCGGTGGTATTGAGACCGCAGCGGTGATCATTAGTAGTATCATTTTTCCTCCTTAGGTAGCAATTAGACCTAACTTAGCGGTGGTATTGAGACTTCTGTTCTAGAAGATTAAGCTCGTCTTCTATAGATAAAACAGTAGCAATTAGACCTAAATTAGCGGTGGTATTGAGACTTAAACAGGAACGCACATGGCAATAAAAAAATCTGAATTGTGTAGCAATTAGACCTAACTTAGCGGTGGTATTGAGACTTCTCATACGGAATTTCTACATCGATATTCGCATTTGTAGCAATTAGACCTAACTTAGCGGTGGTATTGAGACCTCATCGTTAACCGCCAGGCCGTAAGACTCATAATGAGTAGCAATTAGACCTAACTTAGCGGTGGTATTGAGACCTTCACTGCCTTTTTCCAAATAAGCATCATCGCTGGGAAGATTGCGTAGCAATTAGACCTAACTTAGCGGTGGTATTGAGACAGACTCAATTGGGCTATCACCATACTGTTTTATGTATCCCCGCGTAGCAATTAGACCTAACTTAGCGGTGGTATTGAGACTTCTCGTATGGCTCACCCTTCTGGACAAAGACAAAAATGTAGCAATTAGACCTAACTTAGCGGTGGTATTGAGACTTTCTGATTAACATAACCAGCAGCGTTAAAGCCATTAATTTTGTAGCAATTAGACCTAACTTAGCGGTGGTATTGAGACGCAAGTCTATAACATCACTCTGGTCTTTGTTCTTCTTCATCAGTAGCAATTAGACCTAACTTAGCGGTGGTATTTCATTAGCTATTAGCATTTGGCAGTTAGCTTTTAGCCAAAAGACATAAAGTTGAAACGATTGCTGATAAACATTTTAAAATATATTTGGAATGTTAAAGGATTTTTTTCATCTTTTTCTGAAAGCTGAATGCTGATAGTTGTCTGAAAGGGATTTTGCTGGTTCATTTTTAATTTTACATTTTGCATTTTTAATTCCGAAGGCCGCGACCTAACTTAGCGGTGGTATATCATTAGCTATTAGCATTTGGCAGTTAGCTTTTAGCTAAAAACTGAAAAAGCAAAATTATTTGAATATTCTACAGAATACATTAGCAATCCTGTAAAATATATTTCATCTTTTTCTGAAAGCTGATAGCTGTCGGCTGTGAAGACCTAACTTAGCGGTGGTATTGAATTCGTTAAAAATGTCTACAGCATTGCGCTTACTTCTCGATTTATTCTTGCTCAAGTACCAGGAGGGTATTTATGACAGATATGACTGAATTTGAGAAGCTGGAATATGAGAGATTGTCTTCAGAGATTATCAAGGACAGAGAACTGCAATTTCGTTTATTCTGGCAGTCGATTACAGTGACTGCTGTAATTTTTTCATTTTGTGCGAGTATTTTTCAGCCTGACTTTTGGGCGAAATTTCCGTTCATTATTCTATCCCCTCACCTCATCCTGATTCCAACAGCAACAATCATCCTTAATCGAGCCAAAACAGCCAATCGAAAAAGCGGCTATATCATGGCTGCATATAATAAATTTGCAAAGCAATTTAATTGGGAGCGGGATTTGTCCATGCTTCGACGCATTGATAAGGAAACAGGCAAATCGAAACCACCACATCGCGCTGCTACCATCAAAAATATGCTCATGGCGATCTCATCATTGGAAATCATTTGTATGCTAATTTTTCTAATTTTTTTAATGCTGCAGCCGGAGCACACAAGAGATAATTTCTGGTGGAGTGTCGCATTTTTAGGAGTTGTTTATAGTATATTTTATACACATGTTCTTGCAATTCGCATTCGGGCGTTTTTCTGCACAAGGTATATGGAAAGTATTCAAGGATATGCAACAAACTGGATAGAAATTTTGAAACTGGATGATTCAGCCATGAAAGACATCGGTTATTGGGATGAAAAACATTGGAAGGAGATTTTAGATCATGAACTGAATCATGGTATTTTAAAATTTGTATGGAAAATACTTTGGTCACAACATACCAACAAAAATAAAATATGGGAATTTAAGGAAAGCATACTGAGACCCACTTTAGTCGCGTTGATTCTTTGGCCAGCCATAGGTGTTGGAATTCTATTCACGGATATTGAAATACCTGTACGTGATAATATGAGGAGTACAAATCAGTATATGATGACAAATGCTGGCTCGGATACAACTGATACGACATATCAAATAATGAATGAAGATATACAAAAGAAACCAGATGTTGCAGGAAAATAACCGATAAGCAGTTAATGACGAGAGGGATTTTGCTGGGCGGTAAAGCCATTGATCAGATTTTTGTTGAATAAGGGAAATTATTTTAGTATATTTTTAATAAATAGATGTTAGCCTGAATTATTCACAGATTTCAACCTAAATAAATATAAGAATTTGTTATTAATGAGATTAAATAGATATGTGAAATTTAACAGAGTTTGATATAACGAATTCTGAATTAAGCACCATTCAGGCTATCTGGATTCCTTAATGCATTACAATGAAAAATCCAGGTTAGGGGATAAATTATTTGTGACAGGATATTGCTATGCACACACTCGAAATAAATCTTCCTGATTTTGTAGATATGGATACATCCGAGTTAAAACTATTACTTGCGTCAAAATTATACGAGAGTAGAAAATTATCTCTGGGACAGGCAGCAGAATTGGCGTCCGTATCGAAGCGGACATTAATGGAACTTATGGGTAAATATGATGTCTCGGTTTTTAATTTCGAATCCAAAGACGTTGAGCAGGATTTACTGAATGCCTAATATTATTTCGAACACAAGCTGCCTGATCATCTTCGATAATATTGAAATGCTTCCTTTATTGAAGAATCTATATCACACGGTTTACATCACAGAAGAAGTGTATGAAGAATTTGGTAAGCCAGTTGAGGATTGGATAAGAGTAAAGTTAGTGAATAATGTCAAATATATGCACATCCTGAATAATATTGTTGATAAAGGCGAAGCCAGTACTATTGCGCTTTCGCTGGAAGTTGATGATAGTGTAATGATTTTGGATGATAATAAAGCAAGAACCCTTGCAAAAAATTTGAATTTAAATTTTACTGGCTCGCTGGGCGTCATTTTAAAAGCAAAAGAAAATCATCTTATCGATTCTGTTGCTGAAGTACTGAAAAAAATTAAATCCGCGGGATTTAGAATTTCATCCAAAATGGAGAAGGAGGTGCTGAGATTAGCGAAGGAATAGATTGAGTCAAGCCTATTATAAAATTATATGATATTGAAATAATTACTATTACAGTAACCGCGCTGAGACATCTCCAAAAGCTATTGAAAGAGATACCACTCCAGGAGAACGACAGCATTCGGCTTTACCAGTTTTGCGAAACCTGTTTTAAGAAAATAAAAATATGGGGCCAGGGTGAAGTAAGCAAGGACAAAGACATTTACATTGCGTAACCAACAGCAAAATTGATGCCGAAAAAAAACAGGCCTTTTTGGGGGTAGGTCGGAGAAGTTAAACTAATCTACTAATTATTAAGCTGATATACATTGAAAAATATTCGTTTTTAGAAGAAAAAGCATTAAAAATTTTATTGAAAAGAAGGGGTCGGGAAAACAGGGGTTTTGTTACTTGTTACAGAGGGCACAGAAAGGGGGATTATTGCAAACAGACCTAACTTAGCGGTGGTATTGAGACTTTTACTTTCATAGATGGTCATTAAGCCAGTTATTTTAAATTGCAAACAGACCTAACTTAGCGGTGGTATTTCATTAGCTATTAGCATTTGGCAGTTAGCTCTTAGCCAAAAGGCATAAAGTTGAAACGATTGCTGATAAACATTTTAAAATATATTTGGAATGTTAAAGGATTTTTTTCATCTTTTTCTGAAAGCTGAATGATGATAGCTGCCTGCTATGGTGACCTAACTTAGCGGTATTGAGACTTTCTCCACTGGAGAAGTACTCGATTGCTATAATATAATCATCATAAAAATTGGAGGACTTTGATGCCGCACGACTTACAGGCAAATAAGCAGAACGCTATTGACTTTTATCGAATGGCCTACCTGGGAGACCCAATCAAAGCGGTAGCACTGTACGTAGGTGCCGAATACATTCAGCACAATCCGCTGGTTGGGGATGGAAAGCAGTCGTTCATAGACTATTTCATCCAAATGGCGGAGGAATATCCCGATAAGAAGATAGAATTTGTGCGCGCAGTTGCCGAGGGCGACCTCGTGGCTCTCCATACGCATCAAGTTTGGCCAGGGGACGAGGAGTACGTAACGATGGACTTTTTCAGATTCGATGAAAGAGGCAAGATAGTTGAACACTGGGATTCCATACAGGAAGTACCCGATGAAACCAAGAACGGCAATTCGATGTATTGAGCACGCACCTAATCAGGAAAGAACAGGTTTTTCCTGCCCTCCCATGAGTTCATGGCATGGCGGGCCTACACACAGCATTTCAAGGCGACAGAAGGGCTCTGTTTGAAATCTAAAATTTATGGCATGAAAAGAATGTTATAATTCAATCAATATTAGCAGAAATTATTAAATCAAGGAATATAAATTGTGAAACAATATCAAGAAATAGAGTTAAATTCAGCCCATCGCTTAATAAATCACGGGCCTACCAGTTTGGTTGCCACCAGAAGCGAACAGGGTGTTTACAATATAGCACCCATTGCATGGATTAGCCCCGTACAAAAAGATCCACCGAAGCTATTAGCAGTGGTTGGCCACAGTCATCAAACTTACAGGAATATTGTTGAAACGAAAGAGTTCGTAGTTTGTGTTCCGCATTTCAACCAAAAACGACTTATACGGCAAACAGGTCAGAGTAAGGGAGCAGAGATTGATAAATTTAGAGAATTTGAAATTGAAACATTCCATGCTAATCATCTGGATTTTATGCTGCCGCAAGGTTGCGTGGGATTTTTGGAATGCACAGTTTTTAAACACTGCGCGCAAGAAAAAACAGACATCATTGTTGGAAGTATCTTATCTGCATCTGTAATGAAATCGGTTTTTGATAAACGTTTGTTAGTAGAGAAAGCCGCGGGAAAAACTCTTCATCATCTTGGTGGCTCCTTATTTTGTACTGCCTCGGATAAGCTGATCGATTTTGATGATGATTTACAATAAAATGAAATGTTAAAAATATTGAAAAAATCTTTGAATAACTGGTTCGCGCCCTAACGAACAAGGGCAAGATCATGTTTTACTCCTGCTCTCCCACAACACTGCATTAACTTTAAAACTCTTAATCCACGCAAGATCAGCAAACGCATTCAGATTTCTTTTCCACGTTTCATGCAAATGGTATAGTAGGCATCGCCGCGGTCCTTTACGACTCGTATTGAACTAAATGTTCATTTTTTTACTCAATTAGTGAACATTGCTGCTATTTTTATCATGAAACTGTCCTGATCTGAATCATTGGCTGTAATTGTTAAATGAAGTCGACTAAAATAAGAGTGTCATTCTACCTGCTCAATCGCAATAAAAAACTACCAAAATTTAACTTGATTTATATCAAAGTATTGCTAAATTATTATATTTACCAGTTTGCAATAAAGAAAATTGAGACTCGTAAGTAATTCTCCCAATTTTCATACTATCTTCTTTTTTTGCCGAAAAATCTTCAGAGTTAAATCGAGATAAAGTTGTTCTCCAATAGTGATTCTCTTTTTAAGCTATTATCATGCTACTTTCTCAATTAATAGAAAGTCTGTAAAAAATGGACAATCGATTCTTCGTGCAGCCAATTCTTAATTCTCCTTATGAATATCCAACACAACACTGGGAACTCGATGACCAGGGACAACCAACGCAGCGAATCATTAACAAACGGCGCCGCGCCGAATTTATTACTCCAATTCCAAAACCTCGTAAACGAAAAAATAAAGCGGATCAACAGCAGTTAATATTTGACGAAGGTCGACATCTTTCGACCGCAGAACAACAATACGATCCAACTTCTGAAATGATCAGCTTAATCCGTCGCCATGTGGATGAATGGAGAAAGATTCAAAACCCTTCCGATTGGAAAGTCACACCAGAAACTGCGCGTTTACTCCGTCATTGGAGGCACCACAATTTCAGCAATATTCGTCCGTTCTTTTGCCAGGTTGAAGCTGTCGAGACTGTAATTTGGCTGACCGAGGTAGCGCCACAAATTGGGAAGATCGGTAAGGATATTAATGAATACCTTTTTGATGCAAACAACAACTCCAATCCTGAGCTTATGCGCATTGCCCTGAAAATGGCCACAGGCGCCGGAAAGACTACTGTCATGGCCATGATTATCGCATGGCAAACCATAAATGCTGTTCGTCGTCCGACCAGCTCCCGGTTTACTCGTGGATTTCTCTTTGTCACCCCTGGGATTACGATTCGTGATCGACTTTTGGTTCTCCTACCAAATGACATGAATAATTATTACACGAACCGAGAATTAGTACCGAACGATCTGCTTCGCGAACTGGACAAAGCAAAAATTGTCATTACTAATTTCCATGCGTTCAAACTACGGGAGCGTATGGAAATTTCAAAGGGCGGCCGTTCCCTTCTTCAGGGAAGAGGCGCTCCTTTGAATACTTTGGAATCTGAAGGTCAAATGATGCAGCGAGTAATGCCTGAACTGTTGGGTATGAAGAAGATTTTGGTGCTCAATGATGAAGCGCATCACTGCTATCGTGAAAAACCACAGAAAGATGACGAGGGCAAATTAACAGGCGATGACAGGAAAGAAGCTGAAAAAAATAATGAGGCAGCACGACTGTGGATTTCCGGTCTGGAAGCCGTGAAACGCAAGCTCGGAATCACGCGTATTTTTGATCTTTCTGCAACGCCATTTTTTCTGAGTGGTTCCGGTTATGCGGAAGGCACTTTGTTTCCCTGGACTGTCACTGATTTTTCCCTGATGGATGCCATTGAATGCGGCATCGTTAAATTACCGCGTGTCCCGGTTGCGGACAATATCCCGGGTGAAGACATGCCAAAATTCAGGGATCTGTGGAAACATATAAAAAAGAATATGCCAAAGAAAGGAAGAGGCAAAGCAAAGGAGCTCGATCCTTTGAGTTTGCCGATTCCGCTTCAAACAGCATTGGAAGCCTTGTACGGTCATTACGAGAAAACATTCAAATTGTGGAAAGAGGCTAAGGTCAAAGCGCCCCCTTGTTTCATTATTGTTTGCAATAACACCTCAACCTCCAAATTGGTTTACGATTATGTCTCAGGATTCCACCGAGTGAACGAAGACGGTTCTACACAGTTAGTAAATGGTCGGTTGGAGTTATTCAGAAATTTTGATGAACACGGCAATCAATTTGCCAGACCTCGCACCCTTCTTATCGACAGCGAGCAACTGGAATCAGGCGATGCATTGGACAAAAATTTTCGTGATATGGCTTCAGAAGAAATTGAACAATTTCGGAGGGAGATTATTCAACGCACAGGGGATCGTCAACAGGCAGAGAATCTCAAAGATCAGGATTTGCTCAGGGAGGTCATGAATACTGTTGGCAAGGAAGGAAGACTTGGTGAATCAATCCGTTGTGTCGTATCTGTTTCCATGCTCACTGAAGGATGGGATGCCAACAATGTCACACATATTTTAGGTGTACGCGCATTTGGCACCCAGCTTCTTTGCGAGCAGGTAATTGGTCGGGCACTAAGGCGCCAGTCATACGACCTAAATGACGATAATCTATTCGGTGTCGAGTATGCTGACGTGCTGGGAATTCCATTCGATTTTACAGCCAAACATGTCATTGCTCTTCCGCAACCACCGCGAGAGGTAATAAACGTTAAGGCTGTTCGACCAGAACGCGATCATCTTGAAATTCAATTCCCGCGCGTGTCAGGCTATCGTGTTGAATTGCCCAATGAACGCCTCACTGCTGAATTTAATAACGATTCAGTGTTAGAATTATCCCCAGACCTGGTCGGGCCATCAATAACAAAAGTTGCAGGCATTATCGGTGAAGATGTTGATTTGAACCTTAAGCATCTCAAAGATTTACGACGCTCGACACTTCTTTTCCATGTAACGAAACGATTGATTTACACGAAATGGCGCGATCCGGATGAAGAACCGAAACTCCATTTATTCGGACAACTTAAACGAATCACCAAACAGTGGCTCGATACTTGTCTGGTTTGTAAAGGTGGCACATATCCTGCCCAACTCATGTACCAGGAATTAGCAGATATGGCATGTGAGCGAATCACTGCCGGCATTACTCGTGCATTAGTTGGCGCCCGCCCAATAAAAGCAGTCCTTGATCCGTATAATCCAAATGATTCAACCATGAATGTAAATTTTAATACCAGCAAACGCAACCGATGGGAAACCGATGCCCGGAAATGCCACATCAACTGGATTATTTTGGACAGTGATTGGGAAGCCGAGTTTTGCCGCGTGGCAGAATCTCATCCCGATGTGAAAGCCTACGTTAAAAATCACAACCTGGGGCTTGAAGTGCCGTATCGGTATGGCTCCATCATGCGTACATATTTGCCTGATTTTATTGTTGTCGTCGACGATGGGCATCAGGATCCCTTGAATCTTATCATTGAAATTAAGGGATATCGGCGCGAAGATGCCAAAGAAAAGAAAACAACCATGGAAACATACTGGGTGCCGGGGGTAAACAATATTGGCAAGTATGGGCGCTGGGCATTTGCCGAGTTCACAGATGTTTACCAGATTGAATCCGAGTTCAACAAGGTAATTGAAGAATCAAAACAAATGATTGTTTAGGGGATGGGATGATTTATATGAGATATTGTTTTAAGCATCTATCATATCCAATCCCTTAATTTAAAATACTATTAAATTATCAAATGTAAGAATACAATTTCAAAAGATTATTTTATCCAATCCCCTGAAGGAATATTATGGCAAAACAAAAATCAAATAAAAAAAACTATAAAACTATTGCAGCATTGAATCATAAAGATGCATCGCGTAAAAACATTCCCACGGCTGAATACCAGTCTGTCATGCGCAAGGACGAGCAGAATCCCATTCAGGTGGCTTATGAACGTCGCGATCCTGATAAAGACCCGCAACTCGTGTGGCGGGGTAAAGATGTAATGGATTGGTCGGATTTGGTGGTACAGGCGCCGCCGCTCTACATTCAGGAAAAAGTACATCCCAAAGTGTTGATCGACGATTTGCTGCAACAAACCAAAACTCATAAAAAATCTACTGATGAACAATTCGATCTGTTTGCTGATTTCAATGGTTTGCCAAACGAGGATGCAAAAACCGAATTCTACCAGCACGATGCCAATTGGTCCAACCGAATGATTTTGGGAGACAGTTTGCAGGTGATGGCATCCCTGGCAGAGCGCGAAGGATTGCGTGGCAAAGTGCAGTGTATTTACATCGATCCGCCTTATGGGATTAAATTTAACTCCAATTTTCAGTGGTCAACGACCAGCCGTGATGTGAAAGATGGGAAAGTCGATCATATTACACGTGAACCGGAACAGGTGAAAGCATTTCGCGATACATGGCGCGATGGGATTCATTCGTATTTAACATATTTGCGAGATAGGTTAACTGTTGCGAGTGATTTATTGACGGATTCGGGTTCAATTTTTGTACAGATTGGGGATGAGAATATTCATCGCGTACGGATACTAATGGATGAGGTATTTGGTGATGAAAATATTGTAGCACAAATTTATTTTATAACCACATCAGGAAGACAAGACAATACTATTGATCGACTTGGTAATTATATTCTTTGGTACTCAAAGGACCAAGTATCGATAAAGTATAGACAGCTTTTCATTGAGAAAAACGAACTCGATACAGAAAGTGCGAGCGATCTTCAATCTCAGGGAGTTACTTCAATAGGTTCATTTGAAGTTGAAGCCTTTGGACAAAAGTATACTCCGCTTTCAAGCAATCATTGGAAAACTACTGAAGATGGAGTTCGTCGTTTATTTTATGCAGATCGTATCAAAGCTATGAAACGAGTAATTCGTTACCGACGTTTTGCTAAAGATTTCCCTGTTATAGCATTAGGTGATATTTGGACAGATACAGGAGGAGGTGCAGGACAGGACAAAATATATGTAGTACAAACTAGTGCCCGTGTTATTCAAAGATGTCTCTTAATGGCTACTGATCCTAGTGATCTTATAGTTGATATAACTTGCGGTTCAGGCACAACCGCCTACGTTGCCGAACAATGGGGACGTCGTTGGATTACTATTGACACATCTCGTGTGGCACTTGCATTAGCCCGTGCCCGAATTATGGGCGCACGTTATCCCTACTACCTTTTAGCCGACAGTCGTGATGGCCAATTGAAAGAAGCTGAAATTACGGGTTCGGTTCCATCTGAAACGCCAACCTATAATAATATCCGCCAGGGATTTGTTTACGAGCGTGTACCGCACATTACGCTCAAATCCATTGCCAACAACTCAGAAATTGATGTGATCTGGGAGAAATATCAGGAGAAGATGGAACCTATTCGTGCGAAACTTAATCAAGCTCTTGACTATTCCTGGGAAGAATGGGAGATTCCCCGGGAAACGAACGAGAATTGGAGTAATGATGTAAAAGAGTCGCACGCCCAATGGTGGGAACAACGTATCGCCAGACAAAAAGAAATTGATGCCTCCATCGCTGCCAAAGCAGATTTCGAATACCTGTATGACAAGCCGTATGAGGAAAATAAAAAAGTCAGGGTAGCTGGTCCGTTCACTGTGGAGAGTCTGTCCCCACACCGCGTTTTGGGAGTGGATGAAAATGATGAATTGATTGATAACGTTTCCGATGAAAATGCCGGCTATGGGGAGGAATGGAATTTCACGCAGGTCATTTTGGAGAATCTCAAATCTGCCGGCGTGCAGCAGGCGCATAGAGAGGACAAAATCAATTTCACATCTCTGACTCCCTGGCCCGGCGACATGGTCTGCGCCGAAGGGCGATACATTGAAGGCGATGAAAAGTCCGGCAATGAAAAACGCGCCGCCATTTTTATCGGCCCTGAATTTGGCACAGTGTCTCGTCCTGATTTGGTTTCAGCAGCCCGCGAAGCCGGCGATGCCGATTTCGATGTATTAATCGCCTGCGCCTTCAGCTATGATGCTCATTCATCCGAATTTAACAAACTTGGCCGCATCCCGGTCTTAAAGGCTCGCATGAATGCCGACCTGCACATGGCTGATGATTTAAAGAACACTGGAAAAGGCAACCTGTTTGTCATTTTTGGCGAACCGGATATTGAAATCATCGATGCCGAAGAAAACCAAATTCAGGTAAAAATCAAAGGTGTGGACGTGTTTCATCCCACCACTGGCGAAGTCCGCAGCGACAGCGCAGAAGGCATTGCCTGCTGGTTCATCGATACCAATTATAATGAAGAAAGTTTCTTTGTGCGTCACGCTTACTTTTTAGGCGCCAACGATCCGTACAAATCTCTCAAAACAACGCTCAAAGCCCAAATAAATGAAGAAGCCTGGGCCACGCTCAACAGCGATACTTCAAGGCCGTTTGAAAAGCCGGAATCCGGGCGTATTGCAGTGAAAGTGATCAATCATTTGGGGGATGAGGTTATGAAGGTTTTTAGGGTGTAAAAATGACAGTATTAGAAGAAATACTTTTCTGGTCAATTGATAGATCTCTCTGGCAGCGAGATGCCTTGCGAAGAATATTAACACAGACAAACATAGCTGAGAGTGATATTGAAGAGCTTACAAATATGTGTTTAACTCGGTATGGATACAATACTCCTGAAAATTCCGCTAATGACCCGATTCCACTCTCAAAAGAACATTTACCCTTAAACAATGATCCCTCTAAAAAGGTGCAACTTATCGGTCTGCGGAATATAGAGGGTGTCAATGCGTTAGCAGCAAATCAACGAATGAGTTTCGAACCTGATGGTTTAACAATTGTATTTGGATATAATGGTTCGGGCAAGTCTGGATATGCTCGCATACTTCGTTCAATGTGTCACGCACGCAATCGAAATGATAATATCCTTCCAAATGTATTCGAAGATAACATTCAATCAACACCATCTGCAATAGTGGATTATTGTGTTGCTGGTGATAATCAAACAGAAAAGTGGCAACAAGGGAGAAACAGAACTTCATTATTGAAACAAGTTAGTTTTTTTGATACTGCATGTGCGTCAGTTTATATTTTACATTCCGCACCCTTCAAAAAAGAAGGAGATATTTTTCAGTCGTC
>CAZSBG010000149.1:0-12360 GCA_964605145.1 uncultured Cytophagia bacterium
TTCATAACGATGCTCCGCTGCGCTCCGATCGTGATGAATTCTTGTTTCGTTATGTGCATTATTAAACTTTTTAATCTTTAAAATCATAGTCTATCAAGTCAAAATAGTTTTTATAACCTAATTTTATATGTTTCATTCCAATTCCTTTTAATATAGCTTCTCGCGAATTTTGTATGGTTGTCCAAATATAGTGATCTGTATTTTCGCTTTCATAATATGATATTATATTCTTCAAGCTCAAACTTTTTGATATCTGCTCCCAGGTATTTTTATCTAGATAAAGACAATTACAACTTAACCAATCCACACAGGATTCAATTATGTTCTCTAAATTCTTATTTCTTTCATCTTCTCTAAGTCCATTAGATTTAATAATAGTCTTCTCTAATTTTCTTATTATATTAAATGCTTCTTGATAGGTTTGTAATCTTTTTTCATATAATTTGAAACGATAACTCTCTTTTGTATTGTGAATTTTGAAAAATATTTCCTTAACTGAAGATAAAATAAATCCAATGATTATACCACTAAGTCCTAATAATATTGAATTGAAATTTATTTTATTTTCCTTTTTTTCAACATCACTATCACTAGCCAAAATTTCTTTGTTTTTTATATTATTTAGTGGTGTATTTGCGGGATCATTAGGAGAATTTATCTCTGAAATTAAATGATAAGGAAAAAATAAAAACAGAAGAAAAAAATATATCAAAATTGATTTTCTAATTTGCATTATTGTTCCCATTTCAAGGTAATTTTAAAATAGATTTAACTTAAAATATTTAATTGTTTTTAAAAAATTTATAATCATACTTGACTGACTCAATATACATTTCATTGATTTTTTTTTCTTTTAAATATTTCTCCAAATCTGAGTTCAAAGACAACGCTTTATATAATTCCCCTTTATTAAAATATATCCAATATTCAGCTCTTTTAAAGTACCACTCTCTCTTACAATTGTTATTGACTTTATTTAAATTCCCGAATGCTTTTCCACTTTCATTTTTAAATGATTCCAATAAAGCCAAATTTATGTATAAAATATTTAATAAATCTACAGAATTTTCTTCATCAATAATATCCCAATAACAAGGAAAATCACTTCGCTTGTCATGCTCGCAAAGATTTAAATGTATGAAACCAGTTTCTCTATTTTCTTTGTTTTGTTTAGAAAGTGGATTTTTAAGCTTACGTAAAAGTTGATTCGATTTTTTATAATTACCTTGTCTATAATAAACATATGACATATTTATGGATGATAAAAATTTTGTGTAAATATTATTAATAGAAATATTGAGACATTTTTCGGCCACATCTAATTCACCACATGTAGCGTGAATAAAACCTATATTATTTATGCAAGTAATATAATCATATTCATTTTCAGGAGACAAACTTTTAATTGATTCAAAAATTCTAATAGCTTCAGTATAATTTTCGTTCCGAAAAAAATGAAAGGCTTGGCTACGCATAGCGTTTGTATCTATTACATATAAATAACGAAGTGCTTTTTGAGGAATAAAATTAATGAATAAATCTGATATACTTATATCATACTCATTTATAGATGCTTTTAATAATTTAATATCTGGACGAAATATACCTAAATCAAATGTATAATCTACTACAACTGGTTGATAACACCAGAACAAATATTCTTCAGTTAAAATTTTTACTTTTGCACATAATGTAATAAATCCATTAATAGTTTCATAAAATTTTGAAAATGTTCCTGCATTATCTAAACCAAATAATAAAATAGATTCTGTGATTGGTTTAAGTTCTTCAGTATTAATATGTTCGTCATCATAATTATAAGTACATATCTTATCAATTTCATCAGAAATATTATTTAATTTTTTCTTTGCTTCTTCATCTAATTCCAGAGAGCTAACTCGTGCTACACTAGAAAAATTAAGACTTTTTTCAGGGCAATCAAAGTCAATTTCATCATAACTTTTAAATAAAATCTTCCAAAGTTCATCATGAAAATGATTTGCTAGTACTTGCTCTACACCAGAAATATCTTCATAACTTAAGACATCTCCTGTTTTTGATTCTACTAAATATGAAGCATATAAAGAATCAATATTATCCCCAATAAATTTAAATTTTACTTTTGCAATATCTGAAACTGAAATATTATTATTATCTATTATTAAGTCAACATTGGAATTGTCTATTGTATAGAACTTAAATAAGTTGAATGGTCTGATGGCTCGTATCTCGGAAAGAATTGATCTTGTTGTTTTTGAAAATTCTTCTGTATCAAGACTACTAAAGGCCATTTCACATTTAACTATTTCATGGATTGATAAATTTTGATATTCGTATAGTTTTCGAAATATCTTTATAATCTCTTCATTGCATGCACTAAGTTGTGAATATATGAATACATGTTGTGGTGCCAATTTTTTCAATTTATTGATAATTTCTGATATTACTTTTGGTGATAACTCTATTAAATCTGATCTCATTTGCCTAAAATTTTCAAACATATGATAACAAATAAGCTGTATATGATAGGGATTTCCACCTGATCTATCACTTATTGTTTTAATTGACTGCGTATCCATATTTTTTAGAATTTCATCATTCGTGAAACCATATTTATAAATAGGCTTAAAAATACAATCAAAAATTTCTTGTCTTTTATCAAATGGTTTTAGCTCAATAACATTAGATTGTCGAAGTAATTTTTCAAATTTTGAATCTTCTAAGCTTTTATTTCCTGATAATATAAATAATGTTTTTTTCAATTTTATCATCAACTTTTGTAAAAGATCAATTATATACTGATTTTGTATTAACAATTGGCAATCATCAATTAATATAGCTATTCCATCATATTCAATTTTTTCTAATTTATTTATAATTACTTCAAAATCTTTTTTTAGAATTTCATCTAATAGAATGGTGTCATCTTTGCTGTTTGAAAAATTTTCATATATTGGATAGAATTTCATATAATCTTTATCAATGACAGAATAGACATTTTCTACAATTTTAATATTTTCTAAAAGTTTTGAAAATAATTGTCCAAAAAATAGAATACTATTAGTAGTATTACGTGAATCACAGTCTATTCTAATAGTCAAGAAATTTTCAGCAGATAAAAAATTATCATATTGTGCTAATAAACTACTTTTTCCAACAGACTTATTTCCTATAATAATAATATTTCTTAATGCGGAGGTATGTTTATAATCTTTAATTATATTTTTTAATTCATTTTGTTCATTATTTCTACCAACAAATAATGATCTGTCTCTAATTTCATTATCATGTATATATGGATTTGGAATTTCTCGAAGGCTTTTATACATGACATTACTCCTTATTTTTTATTTGTATTGTTTTATTAAAATAGAAATACTACATACCACATAACCCATAAACCCCGCAGTTAGAGTTACGCGCAATTAAGTACGGTTATAAAAGCTCGAATATTACGTGTGATTCTAAAATAAATATTGAAGCATAAGGAAACCAGTATGATATCCAGCCTAAAAATATCCATTTTATTCAGAATGTAGAATATAAAAAAAAATAATTCATCTTTTAATTCCCCCTGGATGTTGTTTGTGATGAAAAAATATGAATTGCTTTATCCAATGGATGTACGCTTCTTCGGTGCGGGGACTGTAATGCCGCAGACGCAGCGCGGAACGGAGCTCGTCCGGGAGTTTCGGTTTGGCGGTGGCAATGTGAGCCGTCATTTACAGTTCCCTTTGGATATTCGCTCGGGTAACGTGGTTTACGGGGAAATCGCAGGTAACGTGTAAATTTATGTTAAATAAATATAACAGGATTGAACAAGAATGTCAAGTGAAAAATTTATGTTATTTAATTTTTTTCTGGAAATCGCAGGATAAAGTGACTAAAGTGTGCTGAAGTGACTAAAGTGTCTAAAGTGACTAAAGTATATTAAAGTGCCTGAAGTGACTAAAGTGAGCTAAAGTGATAAAAAATAGTTACGCAAAGGCGCGGAGGCGCAGAGATGATTAGGGAAAAGCCAAGTTTTCAGATTATTGCCAATGGTTGGATTTTGGGATTTCTCCTTTTTGGAGTTAAATTATTTTTCATGCCAGCGCAGTTTTCTTTCCTGAATCAGTGAAAACAGTACCGGCACGACGAGCATGGTGATCATGGCGAACAGCATGCCGCCGAAGGAGGGGATGGCCATGGGCGTCATAATGTTTGCGCCGCGGCCGGTGGCGGTGAGCACAGGAATGAGCGCGAGTATGGTGGTGGCGGTGGTCATTACGGCCGGGCGCACGCGGCGCTGGCCGGCAGCGAGTGTGGCTTCGCGGATTTCCGGAATGGTGGAAGGGTCTCGCCTGGCAAAACTTTGTTTCAAATAGGTGGCAATGACAACGCCGTCGTCAGTGGCAATGCCGAACAGCGCGATGAATCCCACCCACACGGCAATGCTCAGGTTAAACGCGCGAATCTGGAACAGGTCGCGCAGATTGATTCCGAACAGGCTGAAATCGAGAAACCACGACTGACCGTAGAACCAGAGCAGAATGAATCCACCGGCCCAGGCCACGGCGATGCCGGAAAAAACCAGCAGGGCAGTGGAGACCGAGCGGAACTGGAAATAGAGGATCATAAAAATTAAAAACAGGGCCAGCGGCAGAATAATGGACAATCGCTTTGCCGCGCGCACCTGGTTTTCGTAGCTGCCGGCAAAGGTGAAGCTGACCCCGGCCGGCAGTTCGAATTCCACGGATTTGATTTTCCCGGCTAAAAAATCTTGCGCCTGCTCCACCACATCGACTTCGGCGTAACCGGGATTTTTATCGAAAATGACGTAGCCAATTAGGAACGTGTCTTCGCTTTTTATCATTTGCGGGCCTCGAACGTATTGAATATCCGCCAATTGAATGAGGGGAATCTGCGCTCCGCCCGGGGCCGGCACCAGGATTTTTTCAATGGCGTCCCAATTCTCGCGCAGCTCGCGGAGATAGCGCACCCGCACCGGGTAGCGTTCCCTGCCTTCGACGGTGGTGGTGAGCCGCTTCCCGCCGATGGCCACTTCGATCACGTCCTGCACCTGGCTCAGTTTAATTCCGTAGCGGGCAATGGCCTGCCGGTTGATGTGGATTTCCAGGTACGGCTTGCCCACGATTCGGTCGGCCAGCACGGTTGCCGGGTCGATGGACGGCACCTGTTTGAGCAGCCGCTCCAATTCCAACGCGGTCTTTTCGATGGTCGCCAGATCCGGCCCTTTCACTTTTATGCCCAGCGGCGCGCGCATGCCGCTCTGCAGCATCACGATTCGCGTTTCAATCGGTTGCAGCTTTGGCGCGGAGGTCGTGCCCGGAATTTCGGCGGCTTTGATAATTTCATCCCAAATATCTTCCGGCGTTTGAATGCCGGCCCAGGCTTTTCTTCCCTCATTTAAATCCGGATCGAGCGGTCCCCGCCATAATCGGAACGGATGTCCCCGGCGATCCGGGATCAACCGGTTGTTTTCATCTCTCAGAAACGCGCCTTTCACGAGATAGGGGGAACCATCGTTTGCCGGCAGCGGCGCCCCATCCTGCGAGCGAAAATAATCGGCGCTGTCCGGTTCGAACCGAAATCGCAGTCGCTTGTTATTTTCATCGACCAGAAACTCCGGGTGATAATTGATGACCGTTTCAATCATGGATACCGGGGCCGGGTCCAGCGGCGAATCGGCCCGACCTAATTTCCCGACGGCCAGCGAAACTTCGGGAATGGCGCTGATGGCCATGTCCTGTTTTTGCAGCACATCCAGCACCTCGCCAATGGACGCGTGCGGCATGGTGGTCGGCATGTACAGGAACGAGCCTTCATCCAGCGATGGCATGAATTCTTTGCCCAGCCCTGGAAACTGATGCGCGACAAACGATACCGGCCGAAATGTTTTTACTGGACGCGGCAGCCAGCCGAACAAGGCATCGAAGCCCAGCCAGACGAGCAGCCCGAAAAACACGATTGTGCCCGGAATTGCCAAAAATTTTGCCTTGTGATCGAGCGCCCATGTCAGAATAGTTTGATAATATTTTTTGAATATATGGAAGAAAAACAAAAAAGCGCCAATCAGAAATCCGACGAAGAACAGGTTCAAAATCAGACCCTTTTCCGGGCCCAAAGGCAGCCAGTCATTGGAAAGAAAAATGATGACCACCAATACGGCGAATCCGTTGGCGATCCATGGCACATATTTTTGGGCAGTCGGTGGGACAACATGTTTGAAAAGATTGAATCCACCAATGACGATGAAAATGAGTCCCAGCCACCAGCGAACCGCCAGCATGAAAACGACGCCGGTGAGGATCAAAAAGATATTCATCCCGCGGCGCAATTTTGAGCTGCTGATTTTGTTCGTGAAAAGAAGATGCGCAAACGGCGGAATGATGGTGAGCGCCACAATCACGGAAGCGATGAGCGCAAACGTTTTTGTGAACGCCAGGGGTCTGAACAGTTTGCCCTCAGCAGCCTGCATGGCAAACACCGGCAGAAAACTGAGGATGGTGGTGGACACCGCTGTCACAATGGCGCCACCGACTTCGCTGGCTGCGCGAAAAATGACCTCCAGCCGGCTCTCGTCCGGGTCGGCTTCGTCCAAATGGCGAAGGATGTTTTCGCTGATGATGATGCCCAAATCGACCATGGTGCCGATGGCGATGGCAATGCCGGAAAGCGCCACAATGTTGGCGTCGATGCGGAATAATTTCATGGCGATGAACACCATCAATACCGCAATTGGCAGCAATCCTGAAATGAGAATGGAGCTGCGCAGATGCATGACCAGGATGAGAATGACAATGACGGTGACCAGAATTTCCTGGTACAGCGCGGTGTTGAGCGTGCCAAGGGTTTCGTAAATCAGGCTGGTGCGGTCGTAAAACGGGACAATTTTCACCTGGCTGGTTCTGCCGTCGGCAAAGACTTTTTTGGGCAGCCCGGCGGATATTTCCGATATTTTTTTCTTCACATTTTTGATGACCTGCAGCGGATTTTCGCCGTGGCGAACGACCACTACGCCGCCGACAACTTCAGCGCCGCCTTTGTCCAGGGCGCCGCGCCGCAATGCCGGGCCCAACGTGACATTGGCGATATTTTTGACATAGACCGGCACGTTGTCTTCGACTTTGATCACCGCGTTTTCAATGTCCGCCAGTTTTTTCACAAACCCAACGCCGCGGACGACATATTCCATGTTGTTGATTTCAATGCTGCCCGCGCCCACATCCAGATTGGACATTTTCACGGCAGCTACCACATCTGTCAGCTTGACGTTGTATGCCCGCATGGCATCCGGATCGACGTCGACCTGGTATTCCTGCACAAATCCGCCCACCGACGCCACTTCGCTCACACCTTCGGCGGACATGAGCGAATAGCGCACGTGCCAGTCCTGAATAGACCGCAATTCCTGCAAATCCCAACCGCCAGTGGGATTTCCGTTTTCGTCCTGCCCTTCGAGCGTGTACCAGAAAACCTGTCCCAGCGCCGTGGCATCCGGGCCAAGCGTGGGCTGAACATTCTCCGGCAGCGTGCCGGCAGGAAGGCTGTTCAATTTTTCGAGAATGCGGGAGCGGGACCAGTAAAATTTCACATCGTCCTTGAAAATTACGTATACCGTGGAAAATCCGAACATGGAATAGCTGCGGATTGTTTTCACGCCGGGAATGCCTAACAGCGAAACGGTCAGGGGATAGGTGACCTGATCTTCGATGTCCTGGGGCGAACGTCCCATCCATTCGGTGAACACGATTTGCTGGTTTTCGCCGATGTCCGGAATAGCGTCCACCGGCACCGGGTCGCGCGGCAGGTTGCCCAGTTTCCAGTCGAACGGCGCGACAAGAATTCCCCAGCCGATCAGCAGCAGCAACGCGAGTACGACGACCAGTTTATTCTCCAGCGTGAACCGAATGATGCGGTCGAGCACAGAGGGATTTTGAAGCTGATTATTCATGATTGTGCTCCCCCTTTTTGCTATCGGATTTGGGGGAAGTCAGGTCCGCGGTTTGATCCCCGCAGGAAAACATGGCGCTGCCAAAATAGGGATTTTCCGTTCCCGGCTTATTTTGGAGCCAGTCCGCGCCCTTGAAATCGAATGCCATGGGACAGTGATAAACTAACAGTCGGAGGTTGTCGCTGCCAAAAATTTTTGCAACACGAATCATTTCATTGGAGAGCGGTTCGAAAAATTTTCGTGCTTCTTCGATGTCCCCGGCTTTGCTGATTTGTGAAGCGGACTTTTTCAATTCGTTCAGTGACTTCATCCATTCGTGATGGGAATTTTGGCTGAGTAATTCCATGTCCACCTTTTTCAGCGAGTTTAAAAATGCAGTCGCGTTTTTGGTGCTTTCTTCAAAAGAATCATGGCCCAACGAGTATTGAATTTCAAAATACGCGGCGTACACATCATCTAATTGTTTTTTGAATGAATTCGGAATGCCCGGGAAAACAGGGATTTTCTCCGTCGTCTGTTTGCCCTGTTCATTGTTTTCTTCCGAAGCTTCGTGAGATTCAATCTCCGGATTCATCATGCTGGTTCCGCCCAAAATTTGGATGGCGCTGTCAATTTTAAAATTTCCTTTCACGACAACGCGCTCGCCTGCTTCCAGGCCGGATTCCACCACGTAATAATCGCCGGCGCGCGGTCCTAACGTGATTTCGCGGCCTTCGTAGCTTCCGCTATTTTCCGGGTCTTCGACGTACACAATGGCTCGCTTGCCGGTAATCAATGGCGCTGTCGCCGGGATGACGAGCGGCTCCCCTGATTTACCCATTTTCAATTCTGATTTGACGATTGCATGCGCCAGCATTTCTGGTTTTAAAATACCGTCTTTGTTTTTTGCGATCACTCTCACTTCAACTGCCCGGGTTTTTGGATCAACGAGCGGATCGATAAATGTGATTTCTCCTTTGAAAATTTTTCCCGGATAGGCTTTGGAAGAAAATTCTACCTGTTGTCCCAATTCCAGCCATACAAGATCAGATTCGTACGCGTCCAGTATCAACCACACCTGGCTGAGATCGGCGATGGTGTAAATTGGCGCGCCTTCGCTGACATACTTTCCTTCGACAGCCTGCTTTTCAATCACTACGCCCTGAATTGGCGAATAAAGCGTGATGTTTTCTGAAATATTTTGGCTTTGCTCCATGTGAGCAATTTGTTGGTCTGTCAATCCCCAGAGGCGCAGCCGTTCCTTTACTGACTGAAATTGTCGGTCGGCAGCTTGCAGCAATTCCGGCGCGGCGTCGCTTTGCAGGGAGTTCGCCACTCGCAGGGATTCGATAAATTCAAGCTGGGTGCCGTAAATTTCAGGGCTGTACAATTCAACCAGCGGATCGCTTTTTCGGACCGAAGCCCCTGTGAAATCCGCGTACAATTTCTCGATCCTCCCCGGGAAGCGCGCCGCGATAACCCTGACCCGCGTTTCATCCATCTCAATTTTTCCGACAAGCCGAATATCGCGGGACACGGATTTTCGCTCTGCCGGCGCCACTTCAACCGTTGCCAATTTACGCGCATTTTCTGAAAGTGTAATGTGGCGGCTTCCGTTTTCATTCCCGGAACTGGCCTTTACCGGGATCAAATCCATGCCGCAGATGGGACATTTTCCCGGCCTGGGCTGCTGAATATTGGGATGCATGGAACAGGTCCACGTCTGAGCTTCAGCTATACTTTCGGCGTCGTGACTGTGTTGCGTGCCTGAGTCTGTTCTATTTCCAGCCAGAATCAGCCCCAGCACAAACGCCAGGACGATGGCGCCAGCCCAAAAATACGCCGCGCCTCGGTTCCGGGGCAGAATTGATTTGAATGTAAATTCCATTTTTTTCTTTCGAAGTTTGATCTTAGATTTTCGATGTTCGATATTGGATGTTGGATTTTCGATCTTTGGTATTCGATTTTGGATATTGGATGTTGGATGTTCGATTTTGGATTTTCGATGTTCGATATGGATGTTTGATGTTTGATTTTCGCTATTCGCACTTCGCTCCACGCCCTGCGCTTTACGCGTTTCGATATTCAGTTACACGAACACTCCGCTTTGTTTTTTTTGTCTCCTCTGCCTTTACCTGCCCACCAGCGCTTCCAGTTCAGCGAGATTTTTTTGATAGTCGGTTAAAACCCGGAAGGAATCCAGCTCGTAGGTATACAACGTTTTATAACCATCCAACAGCGTCAGAAAATCTGTTTTGTTCACCTGATACGCTCCAAGTATGGATTGCAGCGCCTGCCTGGCTTCTGGGAGAATGCGTTCCCTGTACAGTTTCTTCAACCTGTGGTTCCTCAGAATTTCAGAATATTTCGACTCTATTGATGCTTCAATCTGAAGTTTTACATTAGCATAATCCTCTCGGGCAGAGATGTTTTTATACTCCAATTCTTCCACTTCTTTTTTCTGCTTGTTCCTGAAATGAATCGGTAGGTTGAGTGAAACGCTGCCGGACAGGTAATCGGTGCTACCTGACCCATTGAGCAACTCATCCCGCTGTGTGTAAGCGAGGCCAATGGTCAGGTCCGGCAAATAAGACTTCCTGGCCAACATAGCATGGCGTTCGCTCTGCTCAGCACGAGTTCGCCAGGCCAATAACAGGGGATTTTGTTCTGAGGCGATAGTTTTCAGGGCAGAAGAATTCTTCAGAACAAGCGAATCAGAGAGAATCTCCGATGCTTCGATTGGCGTGTTTAATTCCCGGTTCAATGTTTTATTCAATTGAAAAATAATCTCCTGGCGTGCCTGCTTCAACCGAATGATTTTCTCCTCGAGCTTTGAAATTTCGACATTCAGCGAAAGGACATCCTGTTGCAATCCTTTGCCGGTTTTGTATCGCATCTCAGCAATTTTTCCTGACTGGTTCATCAAAGAAATATTTCTTTGGACAATTTCAATCGCCTTATTCACATAAAACAATTCGTAATACTGAACCTCCACCTGCTTTTCTATTTCAAGCTGCAACTGTTGAAATTTGAGGTGTTCTATCTTTGCCATATCTTCAGCAATTTTTTGCGCAAGTCCCAGTTTACCTGGGAACGGAAATTTCTGCATCAGGGAAATTTGCTTGCCGGTCATGGGCTCCTGGTTGAATTCATAGCTGTCCACCGGCAGATTCATGAGATTGAGTCCCAGAACAGGATCGGGCATGGCTCCTGCCTGACCGATTCGGCTTTCCGCCGATTTCCATCTGTTGAATCCGGCGCGAAGTTCAGCATTGTTTTCCTGGGCTTGCTGAATCAGTCGATCCAGCTCGCGCAAATCAGTTTGGGCGCTAACGGCGATGAATGTCAGGCAAATCAAATAAAATGAAAATAGTATTGTTTTTTTGTTATACATCGTTCGATAAACTCTCGGGTTAATGTTTCAATTTTCGATAAAATACAATAGAGCCTGCAAATATTGTCAAGCTTGCCCACCATAGAAATCCATAAGGAAATACATATTTTTTTACCAATATAGAACCTCGGTCATTCATATTCGGGGCGTGATGCATTTTATTTAATGCATCTGGGTTACTCATTTTTGGACACGGTCTGTTTTTATACGAACAATAATATTTGTTGTAGAAACAGGTATAGGTGTCATTAAAATTCATTGGGAAAAATAAAATGATACCGGTTAACCCAATGAAGCAAAATGAATACACCAATGATAATTTTATTTTTTTTAACATACCGGTTAACACTTTTTTTGGTTGCCACAAAATTAACCACCGATTCAATTTTGATACCAGAATTCGGTTATCTTGCTTATCAGAACTCAACTAACTGTTAATAATACATAAAGCAATGCTCAATCGATAATTAATGTCATGATTTTGAACAACTATGGGGGCTTGATTGTATAATTATATACATAATATGTGTAATATTCTACAAAGAGATGTTTGGTGCCAGGAAATTCCGTGATTCAAATGGAGGGAATTGAGTAAAAATAGTGTGGATGAATCAACGCGGAAAGTTGTGCATCAAAATATAAATGTAACATGTTGAATTTAAAATCAAGAAAAAATTGATATAACTTTATAAATAATAATTAGATGAGAAATTGTATCATTAAATACTGATGTATCTTTTAAATTATATTGCATTTATTTGACTTTAATTATGAATGCTCCGCATTTCAGAAATAAAACACAACTAAATTTGTCACTGAAGTAGAACAGGGGAAATTGAAAAGAAGGTTTGTCGTTTTTCAATATTTACAGAAACGGGTTTTGGTACGCCATTTGCTTATGAATTATTAAAATAATGAAAAAAACTGGGTAACTCTTCAGCCACCGAGTCCAGAACACGGAGAAAAATTCAATCAAAAATTGCCATCATTTTTTGTAAATAGGATTGCCAAACAGTGAATACTTACTTTT
>CAZSBG010000150.1:0-12269 GCA_964605145.1 uncultured Cytophagia bacterium
AACATTAAGTTAAATATCTATTGTTTGAAATTTGTGAATAATTCAGGCTAAAAAGCCCTGAAGGGCTTCAGATGTGTTGTTGTTCAATCTCGAACTCCGCATTAAATTACTGAGTTAATCATCTAATTTCCAAATGATTAACACCATGCTTTAGCGCGGTGAAGAACATCCTCACTTCTCCTGTTTTGGGGTTTTAACCCCCCTTTTTAAAGCAGACTCGAATATATTTTTACTATGGGATTAATATCAATAAAAACAAATTATTATTAAATGTAGTTCGATTTACACAATTTGCAAATATTGCAGATATTTAATAAGTGAAATTGATTAATTCGATAAATGTACAATTTACATGCAATGAAAATTCATTTTCGTACGTCTTCTATTCAGAACAATAACTGTGAAATGGATGAAACTAAATGTAAATCAATGTTATAATTTTAAAATAATATTATGATCTACCTATAATAACCTTTAAAAATATCTTTGATAATGAAATAGTGCTCATGTTATTCTTGCATATTAAAAATATACGAAATATTGTTATTATTTGCAATATGAATCACATGAAATTGACCACTTCTAAAGTATGACTGGTTTGATTGCGATATCATATAATATAATAAAATTCTGCTGTTTTAAAAATCCATTAAAATTAGTGTGTTAAACAGATTTATCTTCGCTGGAGCAATCTGCTTTTTTAAAATCAAGTTGTTAAGAAAAAAATACAAAAATTAAAAAAAATACTTGACTCTTTACTAATATAGTGTTATATTGCCAAAAATAGTTGCGGAAAACTTATCAAATGATATGAAACTGGACTGATATATTGTTTATACAATATTACTGATCCCATTTTTGGTTTTATCCTGTTCCCAATCATTACATTGATCGATCGGCAATTTCAGCAGCAAATTTGTTTAACATTGCCTAACATCTGCGCTTTTCTCTCTTACCAACTTCTTGTTAAAAACGCGATCGATCTCTTTCCAAAAATTTCGACTTAGAATATTCCCGGCGACGAAAATGGTTGATTAAGTGAATTTAGAAAATATTTTTGTATTTCTATAAAGTATTTGTTGTGTTTACGATACTGAACTGATACTCTCAGGTGAACGAATTACTAATACAAATAACAATTCATGCAATCGATTAAATTATTAAAACGAATCAAAATTTTCTTGATGTTTTTACTTCTGATTGGGTATGCAGGCTTGCAGGCTCAGGATCGGAGGATAAAGCCGGGCGATGTCATTGAAATTATGGTAGCGGAGAATGAAGCGCTGACTCAAAGCGTTTTTGTTCGCCCAAATGGCACTGTTGAATATCCCACCCTGCAAGACCTTCCGGTCGATGGCATTACTCTGACCAGATTTCAGGAGCTGCTTATCACACAACTGTCACGTTTCCTTGAATCAACACCGATTGTGATGGTTCGTTTTGGAGAGAGCTACCCAATACGCGTAACCGTTTTAGGACAGGTTGTGATGCCGGGATTGTACACCATTGCGAACACTGCCACGCTTCAAGGCGCCATCGGAGCCGCCGGGGGATTAACGCCCGGGGCTCAACTATCAAAAATTAAGTTGATTCGGGATGCCGGTGATAGAAAAGAAAATATCATCATTAATATGGAGAATTTTTTCAGGAACGGCGATCCATCTTCATTGCCTTTGTTGAAAGAGGGTGATACTATCGTTGTGCCTGGCAATCCATTAGCCACGAACGTGAAAGTGTTGGGAAGCGTGGAAAATCCAGGCAGCTATGACGTGCTATTTCAAACCACAATTCTGGATGTGATTTTCATGGCCGGCGGCCCCACAGAAGAAGCCAATCTGAAAAAAGTGAAAATCATCTCCCTCACCGGCCAGGATACCCGCGATGTTAAAATTGACATTGACGAACTCATGAAAGCAACGACGTTTAAGAGTATTCCCATTGTCGTGCCAGGGGATGTTGTTTATATTCCGAAAAAGAAGATTAACTGGACGCGCATCATGGGGTTTATCCGTGATCTCACTACCTTTGCAACTCTCTATTATTTAATATATCGATCCACAAGAGATTAGTTGAAATCTTTTCACAAATAATGGAGCACGTTAATTGCAAGAATTTCAACAAATAAATGAGCCTGAGCAGTCGATTTTTATTGAGTATTTTCGTGTGATTCGAAATCGAAAATGGCAGATAATGCTTTGTTTGGTTGCGATTCTTATTCCGATTGGCGTATGGACCTACCTTGCGACGCCGGTATTTGAAGCAGAAGCAAAGGTCATTTACGAAGAACCCACTGAAAATCTTTTTGCTTTGGATGTCGGCCAGCCATTTTACAACAGAAGCGCCATTATCAATATCACTGAACAGATAAAAAGTCGGACGATGGCAGAGGAAGTAGCCCTGTCCTTACCTGAAAACATTGCAAATAAGTTCATCTTTCCAGATCCATTACCGCCTGATTTTGTCAAATATAAATTTATTGCCAGAAATATCAGGGAAAATTTAAGTGTAACTACTGTTCGTGGCAGCGAAATATTAAACTTGAAGGTTGCTACCAATAATCCTGAGAGTGCAAAGATAGTGACAAACAGCTATGTAGCGCGCCTTATTGAATGGAACTTGAAAAAGAAAAGAGAAGAAGTTACAAATGTCCGCGATTTTGTTGAAAATCAATTAAAAGTATTTCAGGGTAAATTAAAGACAGCCGAGCAGGCGCTCCAGTCATTTAAGGAAAAAAATTCGATGATCTCATTGAGCGAAACATCCACTGAGATTCTCGGAAGAATGACAGAAGCCGAGGTTGCTTATAATCAGGCAAGATCTGAAAGAGAAGCGTTAGAGCAAAGAAAAATATATATTGAAAAGAAACAAATGGAAATTGCGCCCTCTCTGGCTCTGGCTTCGAGTCCATTAGCAAAACAATTACGCTCCGAATTGGCGAATTTAGAAGAACAGTATTCCTCACTTCAACTCAGAAGTGAATCAGGAGATAGAATGCAATTAGCCGCCCTTAAAGAAAGGATTGATAATACAAAGCAACGGCTTATCGCTGAGCTGTCTCGATCAGCTCAAAAAGATAATTTATTAGATCCATTATCTCAAATCCGGAGCCTCTTGCAGGAGTCCATTACGCTGGATGTGGATTTGGAAACATATAAAGCGAGAGAACGTGGGCTCAAAAGAATATTGGATGATTATGAAATTCAATTGCAATCATTGCCCGGTCAGGAATTGCAATTGGCGCATTTAATCCGGGAAAGGGAAGTAAACGACAAAATATTTTCCATGCTGTTAGAAAAAAGAGAAGAAGCGCGCATTACTGAAGCGGCAAAAGTTGGGGATATTCATGTCATTGATGAAGCAGTGCAACCCATTTCACCGATCCGGCCAAATAAAAAGAAAAATTTGGCATTAGGATTTATTCTGGGAGTAAGTTTTGGGGTGGGACTCGCTTTCTTTCTGAATTCCATTGATACTTCGATCAAATCCCAGGAAGACATCGAACGGCATGTGGGCCTTGCAATATTAGCCTCAATACCTAAATTGAATCAAAACGGTGTTCTAAACATAAGTAAAAGCAAACATTCAAAGCAATTCTATTCGAATAAATTATTGTCGAATTTTCAAGACATTCCTCATTTTTATGAAGCCTATCGAACGCTTCAATTAAATTTTGCTTTTGCAAGTACAGATCATAAAATAAAATCGGTTATATTAACGAGCGCCGGTGCCGGAGAAGGGAAAACGCTTACAGCGATTAATATGGCTCAGATGTTTGCAAAAAGCGGCACCAATACATTACTAATGGATTGTGATTTACGACGCCCCATGATACATAAGATTCTGGACTTAAATCAGGAACCCGGATTGACCAACTTGTTAATCAATAGAGCCGCTGATTTGGAAACCGGGATTCAGAAATTAAGAAATAATGGCCTTTCAATTATAACAAGTGGAACGATTCCACCGAATCCATCAGAAATGCTGACATCCCGAAGCATGAAAGAGCTCATTGAGAAATTAAAAACAGAATTCGAGTTAATAATTTTAGATACTCCTCCTGTTATAGCTGTGAATGATGCAATGATTCTTGGCAAGCAGGTCGATGGAATTTGTTTCGTGGTGCGATCTGAAAAAGCGAAACGGGATGCGGTTCAAAGAGCCAAAAGTATATTGCAAGGCCATGATATAAAAATATTTGGCGTTATCCTGAATGATGTGAATTTAAAGAGCCAATACGGATACTACAAAGATTATTACTACTATTCTGACACCAAGAAAAAGCGACGAAAAGTGAAATAAACCATATAGTACATCGGAGTGTATTTTTTATTTTTTCAATATGTTCCCAGCGCGGCAAAGCCGCACAAAAGCATACTTGATGACCGATTCATATATAATTCTTTTGCACAAACTTGCAAAAGTTGCTGGGTAATAACATAAAGGCTGGAACGAATTGTGTTGATATATCAATTGTTTTTGCTGGTGTTACTCTATCTGAAAAATATGAAAAAACTGATTAAAAGTATTTCAGAAATAGAAAACTCGTCGTAATTTAAATAAAATCCTGATTCCCAACCTGAATCGGTTGAATTGCCCATGTGACTGACATGGCGGAGCTATATCTAATCATCCCTATTCTGCCAACCTCTTCTTACACTTCCACCACTTACAAATCCTGGACAATCAGGTTTTTCAATTTGATTTTCAATCCACCCCAAAAAACCGTTCTCACCATGTCCAAAATAACAACAAATATCAAACGCGTTTTCGAGAGCCAGGTATCAAAGCTCACACGATCAATGAATGGATCGTTCAAGAACTTGCATTCTATAGAATCGTTTAAACACATGTTGTTTTATGAGAAGCGAAGAGCGGAGAGGTTCAGCGTAAAATCTTCCCTGATTCTATTAAGTCTGAGAAATTATGCAGAAACGATCCATAAAAATGGCAATTTATTCCTAAGGGACACAGAATATTTCCTCAAACTTATTTGCTCAGATATCAGAGAAACTGATGCAGTGTGCCTTTATGATAAGTTGACAATATTTATTTTACTGCCTGACACAGAAATTGAGGGAGCTCAAAAGGTATGTAAAAGGATTGTAGATAATCTCATTTTCGCTCAGGATAATTATTTTTATGTCCAGGAATTTACTGATAATCAACTGGATATTGAAGTCATTGCGTATCCTGAAAATGGTAAAGCAGTAAAAATGCAAACCAGTCAATTCAGTGAGTATTCGGTTCAGGAGAAGCCAGAAAAATCCAACCAGGAGTATGAATCGTTGATTCCATTCAAGTTTCTTTACTCCAAAAAAAATGGAAAAGATAGTGATTTCAGGTTGCGCTCAGTATACGATAATTCCATCGCACTTCCATTGTTGAATTCGTTTTTTTGGGAGAATCAATTTATATCAGCATACAAATTGTCATTGAAAAGATGTATTAAACGTGTAATGGATATCGTTGGCGCAAGTTTGTTGTTGCTTGCGCTTGCACCATCTCTTATTATCATTGCGCTGCTGGTGAAAATTACATCGAATGGACCCGTCATTTACAGGCAGAATCGCATTGGGTATAAAGGGAAGTATTTTAAATTTTTGAAATTCAGATCAATGCAATGTAATTGTGACAACAGAGTTCACCAGGAATATGTGAAAAAATTAATTCGTGGAGATACAGAAGAAATTAATAAAGGCACAAAAAATGATCCATTTTTCAAGTTGAAAGATGATCCCAGGATTACTAAATTAGGGAACATATTGAGAAAGTCGAGTCTCGACGAGCTGCCTCAATTGATCAATGTGTTGCGGGGTGAGATGAGTTTGGTCGGTCCAAGGCCGCCGATCCCTTATGAAATTGAAAACTATAAACCATGGCATTTCCGACGCATATTGGAGGTCAAACCGGGTATTACCGGCCTGTGGCAGGTTTACGGCAGGAATAAAACAACATTCGATGAAATGGTGAGGATGGACATTAAATATGCAGAAAAATGGTCATTATTTTTGGATATTAAGCTATTGTTGAAAACAGTAAAAGTTTTTTTTATTTTTGATGGAAAATAAAATTTCTGGAAAAATACGCGATGAAGCTCAACGTCAAGTGTAGGAGGATGGAATATGAAAAAATTGAATATTGCTGTGATCGGTTGTGGATATTGGGGGCCAAATCTGATACGTAATTTCAATCAACTTGTATCATGTGAGATGGTCGCATGTTGTGATTTATCTGAAGATAATTTGAAAAGAGTGGGCAGTTTATATTCAAACATTCTTGTAACGACGAACTATCAGGAAATAACACAAAATCCGGAAATCGATGCCGTTGCCATTGCAACCCCCGTTTTTTCTCATTGGGAATTGGCGAAAAAGTGTCTGGAAGCTGGCAAGCACGTGCTCATCGAAAAACCAATGGCTTCCAATTCGGAACAATGTATTGATTTAATTGAAACAGCCAAAAAATATGATAGAGTCCTGATGATTGGACATACTTTTGAATACACAGCAGCCGTGAACAAGGCAAAAGAAATTGTTGATAGCGGAGAACTGGGAGAAATTTATTATATCAGCAGTACACGTGTAAATTTAGGGCTCTTTCAACCGGATATTAATGTAATATGGGACCTAGCGCCCCATGATATTTCCATTATATCGTATATTTTGGATGAATCTCCAATTGGCGTGGGTGGGCAGGGTAAAGCGCATTATAACAAAGAAATAGAAGATGTTGCCCAAATGACACTGAACTATCCGAATGGCACGATTGCATTCATTCATAATAGCTGGCTTGATCCTGATAAAATTCGGAAAACGACGATTGTTGGAAACAAAAAAATGTTGGTGTATAACGATATCAGTCCCAATGAGAAAATAAAAATATATGATAAAGGAGTAGAAGCCCCGCCTTATTATGATACCTACGCAGAATTCCAATTTTCATATCGGTATGGAGATATTTATACGCCGAGAATTGAAGAATACGAACCATTAAAGCGTGAATGCGAGCATTTTATAGATTGTATACGAGAGTCGAAAACGCCAAAAAGCGATGGCCTATCAGGATTGAGGGTCGTATCCATTTTGGAAGCCGCAAATAAATCCATGCGAAACGGCGGCGCCCAGCAGCCGATTGTCGCGTATTACGCTTGATTGAAGCCGTTCTCTCCTCGATAATTTTCCAAACAAAAAAAGTTTGATTGTGCAGACGACGTACTGATAATTATTTTGAAAGGAGCCTGACTTGAGCCTGAGAAAGATAGCTGATGATGTAAAGCTTGGCAAAAATGTGAAAATCTATGATTTTGTCAATTTATACGGATGTGAAATTGGGGATAATACGAAAATCGGCACATTTGTCGAGATTCAAAAAGGCGTGAAAATTGGTAAAAATTGCAAAATTTCCAGCCACACGTTCATTTGTGAAGGCGTGACTATTGAGGACGATGTATTTATTGGCCACAATGTAACTTTCATCAATGATTTATATCCCCGTGCAACTTCAGAATCCGGCGAACTCCAAACAGAAGAAGATTGGGTATGCATTCCGACTTTAATCAAAAAAGGAGCATCCATCGGGTCCAGTTCAACACTTTTGTGTGGCATTACAGTTGGTGAAAATGCTATGGTTGGTGCAGGGAGTGTTGTTACGAAAGATGTGGCTGATGGGATTGTAGTCATTGGGAATCCTGCAAGAATGATTAAAAAGGAATAGTGATTTATTTGCCATGAGAGAAATAGAAAATTACAATGAAGTAGTGATTGCTTACACAGATGAATTCACATCTCGCGGCTAACAAATTTATTCTTACAATGGCGAAATTTAATTTTAGATTCAAGAAATGGAATGATACAGTAAAGAAATGAAAATTATCATTTAGGAAATGCAATATTGCAATAGTGAATTGTAATTCTACACTATTGTAATTCTATCTTACATTGGAGAAATAATATCTAACGAAATGGAAATCAATTTTTGAAAAGGAGAAATTCTCTTAACGGATTCATAAATTAATACTTTCTTTAGGTCTATTTTAGTTTGCAATTGGTAAATATCACAGATGATATTATAGTGGCATTGCCGTAGGTGGAAATGCTATTGTTGGCGCAAGTAAGGTGGTAACAAAGGATTTGGCAGATGAGAACGCTATGCTAGTAATCCAGCTACAGGAATGAATTAACAAAATAAATTAAAAGCAAAATGCCATTTTCTTAAAGTACTATTTTTTTATTATGGCTATAAAAGTGCTATTTTACAATTACTTGTTTCAATAATAAATGAGGAAACTAATTTAAAGACTTGCAGATGACTATTCATGTAGAGTGAATAAATGAAAAAAGTCCTAATGGTGGTATTCTCTTATTATCCCACTGATCCTAGAGTAAGGAGAGAAGCAGAAGCATTAGTCGAAGCTAAACACCTTGTTCATGTCATTTGCTTAAAAGGTACGAATGAAGCTAGAAGAGAAGTAGTTGATGGTGTTAATGTTATTCGTTTGAATTTGGAAAGAAAACGTCAGGGGAAGTTAAGATATCTATGGGAATATTTTGCGTTTATTGTTAAATCTTTTTTTAAAGTTAATTGTTTATATTTTCGGGAAAAGTACGATTTAATACATATTCACAACATGCCTGATGTACTTATAGTGAGTGGTATTATTCCCAAACTATTTGGAGTAAAGATTGTATTAGATTTGCACGATCCAACTCCAGAAGTATTCATGACTAAATATAAATTAGATTATAATTCAACGTTTATTATAATATTATTAAAATTGGAATCTATTTGTATCAGGTTAGCAAATATTGTCCTAACTCCAAATTTAGCTTTTAAAAAATTGTTTATATCAAGAGGTTGTCCCGAGAATAAGATTCACATTATAATGAACTCTCCTCAAGAAACTATTTTTAATATAGAGAGTAAAAATCCCAATTTAATAAATAAAAGATTAAGTAATGCTAAGATGAATTTAATGTTTCATGGTACAATTGTAGAGCGCCACGGTTTAGATACAGCATTAAAAGCTATTGCTATTGTTAGGAAGCTAATACCGAAAATTTCCTTTCATATTTTCGGTAGTGGTGATCAATATGTTTTGAAGTTTCAGCAAATGATTTATGATCTCAATTTAGAAACAAATGTAATTTACTATGGTGTTGTTTCGCAAGAAAAAATTGCTGAATTTATTCTAAAGATTGATATAGGAATAATTCCAAATAAGAAGACGCCATTTACCGAATTGAATTTTCCTACACGAATTTTTGAATATTTATCATTAGGCAAACCTGTTGTAGTTCCTAAAACTCAAGGGATTTTAGATTATTTTGATGAAAAATCGATTTTCTTTTTTGAACCAGACAATGAGGAGAGTTTGGCATCAGTTATTTTTCAGGTATATTTTAACATCAATTTGCGATTAAAAATTCTTAAGAACGGATATGATATCTATACAAAACATTGTTGGAAATCTGAAAAAAACAAATTTATCGAACGTATGATTTCACTTTAAAATAGATAATATTTGCATTTTTTTAAGTTGATATAAAAACCCTGATATGAAAATTGTCATTATAACAGCTGTAAGAGATGAAGGTAAATATATATCATATACAATTGAATCAATGTTGGCACAAACATTACAACCGATCAAATGGATTATCGTTAATGACGGAAGTATTGACAATACTGAAGAAATAATTTTTAAATATAAATATAAAATACCTTTTCTTGAGTATGTGGCTTTGCCGAATCGAGGATTTCGAAAACCTGCTTTGGGTGTCATCGAATCATTTTATGAAGGATATAACAGAGCACAAAATCTGGATTTTGATATAATTGTAAAGCTTGATGCAGATCTGAAATTCCCACCGGATACATTAAAAAGAATAAGTACTGCCTTTGAGAATGACCCAACTCTTGGTATAACAGGCGCTACCCGTTACGAACAAAATAATGGAACAGGACGTTATAAAAAAGTTTTATTACCAAAAGGATTTGTGGGTGGACCGACCAAATTTTACAGGAAACAATGCTTTCAAGATATTGGTGGGCTCATACCAAGGGCTGGCTGGGATGGCGTTGATACTATACGTGCAAATATGAAAAATTGGAAAACCAGAGAACTTGAATATTTAAATATTTATCATCTGAAACCGACTGGTACTGCAAAAGGCGAGGGACTTGTTAAAGCGTGCAAAAAATATGGTGATGTTAGTTATTATATGGGAGGATATTTTTGGTATTTCCTACTGCGGGTTTTAGGCAGGTCAATATATGCCAGGAATCTAAAAGTAGGTTACTTCATGCTGAAAGGTTACTTAGATTCGAAAAAAAATATGGTTGCCAGAGAATCTGTTGAGTTTCGGGAATATATGAAAAAAATCCAAACTGAAAGAACGAAGTTTTGGATTTCTAAATTATTTAGATTTTTTAGATGATTTAAATGCAAGTTAAATTAGCTTGCATCACGCGATTAATTCTACTACCTTCACAATCACATGATAATATTTTAAATTATGAAAAGCCATATCGACCTGTCAATTTGTATTGTAAGTTGGAACATTAGCGATATATTAAAAAAATGTTTGCATTCCATATATCAATACTCAGAAGATTTAAATATTGAAGTCATAGTTTTTGATAATGCATCTACTGACGATACCTTAACAATGGTTGAGACCAAATTTCCTCAGGTAAAGATAATTAAAAGCCAAACAAATATTGGATTTGGTAGAGGCAATAATGCCGCACTAAAAAAAAGTTCAGGTAAATATGTATTGCTGTTGAACCCGGATATTGTTATTGTCGAACCCTGCTTCAGAAAATTGATTACTTTTCTAGAAACTCACACACAGTTCGGAATTGTGGGATGTAAGCTCGTATATGCGGATGGGGGAACGCAAAAGAGTTATTTTCAATCATTCCCATCATTATTATCTGAACTGAGGTGGGGATTTATGCTGCACCGAATATTTGATTATTTTAATAAAAAGTCTCAAAATAAATCTTCCAGCTTCGAGGTTGCATGGCTGGTTGGAGCCTGTATGTTGTTCAAGCATGACGTTCTTTCTAAATTGAATGGTTTTGATGAACGATATTATTTGTATGGTGAAGATATTGATTTATGCCTGAGGACAAGTATACTCGGCTATAAAATTTATTATATGAGTAATATAAAAATGATGCATCATCATGGAGCCAGCAGCAATAGAAAGAAAAACCGATACTTTTCAGCTGTATTGCAGAAAGAATCCCGTTACAAATTTATGTTTGTTCATTATGGAATAAAAAAAGCTGCTTTCTACCGATTCATTTGGAGCATTGCAAGTATTTATAGAATTTCCATATTGTCAATTATCTACCTAACCTTTTTTTTATTTAGCAGTCAAGAAAATATACAATCTTTAAAAGTAAATTTTGAGAAACAGATCCATATTCTATTCTGGACATTAGGACTCGAAAAATGGGTGAAACAAGAAAATCTTTCCTAAATCAATCGTACTTTAATAGTCCTATATTAAGGCTTCCCTATTAAATGTCAACCTTTGTTATATATGGGTAATATAAAATGCTCAAAAAAAAATTATCAAAATCGTCGCAAAAAGAGAGTAATGATGTGATCACGATAGTATCAGGGATACCTCGCTCCGGTACGTCCATGATGATGCGAATGTTGGAGGCTGGCGGAATTGAAGTCGTGGTGGATGACTTACGGAAAGCGGATGAAGATAATCCCAAAGGATACTATGAATTTGAAAAAGTCAAACAAATTGAAAAAGATACTTCCTGGTTGAAAGACACACGAGGCAAAGTTTTTAAAATGGTATCCAGATTATTATACGATCTTCCCTCCGATGAAAATTATAAGATCGTTTTTATGAATAGAAAAATGGAAGAAATGTTATCTTCTCAAAAAGTAATGTTAGAGAGAAAAGGGGAACCCTTCCCGGATGTGGAAAATATGGCTGAGTTATACCGAAAACATTTAATTGAGGTTGAAAACTGGCTAAGCATTCAATCAAATATGAATGTTATTTATATTTCTTACAATGATATTTTAAATGACCCTAATAGCAATCTAACTAAAATTAATAAATTTTTTAATTACAAGTTAAATGTTTCAAGTATGATAAATTGTCTTGATTGTTCCTTGTATCGAAGACGGAAATGATGTTATTCATGAATTAAGTAGCAAAATATTCTCTACTATGAAAATATTGTATCCGCTCAATAATTTATGGTAAAAAGTTCTTTGATAATTTATTTTTCAC
>CAZSBG010000151.1:0-11905 GCA_964605145.1 uncultured Cytophagia bacterium
CTTGCTTTCTAAATCAACCGGTTATTGTTTAAAATTGTTGGACTGAATAGTTACCTTTTATTTATGACAAAATAGTTGCTTATTATATTGAAAAAATGTATCTTGTGTAAAACAAACCCTTTGGTGAATTTGCATAAGACCAATCCAAGAGGAAAAAAAATGAAGTTATCGCGTAATTGGTTGATAATATTTTTCATGCTGACTTTTTTAAGACCGGCACTGAAATGCCAGACGAGGGAATTCTCGCATGCGATTTACCTTTTTCAAATTCCTGATAAAAATCAAAATCAATTGAATTTGGCTATGGCGCGAGCTATTTCAGTGGATCTGTCCGGCATGTTGTATATTTGCGACACGGATAATCATCGAATACTCAAATTGAGCCCTGATGGGAAGCTGATCAAAATGGTTGGCGGTTTTGGCTGGGAGAAAGAGATGTTTTACAATCCCTACGATATTCATGCCCATTCGGCGCTTGAGGTATTTGTCGCTGATTACAATAATAACCGTGTCCAGCGTTATGATAAGGACCTGAATTATATCTCCTCACTCCAGTCTGATGAAAATTGGGATGAAACGCTGCAGTTTGGGTACCCAAAAAGCGTTGCAAATTCCATTCACGGCGATTTGCTGATACTGGATGGTGAAAATAACCGATTGTTGAAATTTAATTCATTCGGAGAACCAGAAATAAGTTTTGGCGATTTTGGAGAGGGCAAAGGTCGGCTGCTTAATCCGGTGCAGATTGCGGTGAGCCCTGACGACAAAATTTTTGTTTCTGATGCGGAACAAAATAAAATAATTGTATTCGATTATTTCGGGAATTATCTCTCAGAAATTGGGACTGATTTTTTGAAAAAACCACAAGGTATTTGTTTTTCTGCATCTAACATGATTTTTGTGGCCGATCCAGGCGCCGAAAGAATTGCCGCTTTTGATATGAATGGTAATTTGAAAATTGCCTGGTCAAAAATATCGGATGAAATCGGTTCGCTGAAAAATCCCCTGGATGTTGCTGTATTTGAAAATCGGGTCTATGTTCTGGATGAAAATCGGATTGTTGTGTTCGAACTGAAATAGGCCGGCTTTTTGAAACCAAAAATTGTTTGATTATCACGTCTTTATTAGATTTGAAACTTGGCTAAACCAGTGACCTCTGCCACTGGTGCAAAATCCCTTTTATTTTGTTTTCTTTAAAATTTATCATTTCAATTATCTGGAACAATGAACGTAAGCCTGGAGTATTGGTAAAGGGCTGTATCAAAAGTAAAGTTTCGATCAATCCTTTTCTTGTTTACCAATATCGTTCCTGCGAATGTCGACGATGCGCCTTGGCGTGCAGGAATGACAGATTTTATAAAAGTAAAGTTATTATACGTTTGATACATCCCTCTAATCATTGTTTTATCAATTCTGAAAAGTTAAATTAACTGCGTAGAATTTATGGAAATGGACTCGTTGACCGATAAGAAATCAAGATTTCATTCAATCAAAATATGAAATATCTCTGGCTGACATTTTTGTTTTTTATTTTCATTTCGCCGGAAGCCTACGGACAAATCCGGCATCAGTACAGTGTTTTCGAAAGAACAATTGAGCTGGATGTCGATTCCACATTTTCTTCGTACAGCCTGCCCGATACATTTATAATCGAAAATTCGGAGCAGGTCTATCTGAATGACTCGCTTCAGGTGCGCGGTCAGGATTACCAGATTGACTATTTGCCGGGTAAAGTCCGTTTGCTCAAATTAATTACGGACAGTGTTCGTGTGTCCATTTATTATCAATATGTGCCTCTGAATATAAAGCTGCATTATTCACGACGTCAGCCGGCTGTTTTCCAGAATGATTTCGATAGTCAGAAAAGAACCCCAAAGCGATTATCGAAAACCCCTGAAGTGGCGAAAACCGCTTCGGATCTGAAACAAAACGGGAGCATTGTTCGGGGAATCAGTCTTGGCACCAACCAGGGACTCAAGCTGGAATCCGGCCTTCGCATGCAGATTTCCGGCAAAATAGCAGACAAGGTGGAGATTGTGGCTGCTCTCACGGATCAAACAACGCCAATTCAACCGGAAGGAAATACCCAGACACTGCAGGAAATCGATAAAGTTTTCATTCAGTTGAAAAGTGACAGATTCCAGGCAACCTTGGGTGATTATTACCTGGGACTGGAAGGGACCGAATTCAGCCCCTATAATCGAAAACTTCAGGGCGCTATGGGTTCAACCACATTTGGAAAAACGAAAATGACCCTGTACGGCGCCGTCTCAAAAGGTAAATTTACTACCAATAATTTTTTGGGTCAGGAAGGTAACCAGGGGCCCTATCAATTAAAAGGCGATCGGGGGCAAATCGACATCATTGTTTTAGCCGGAACCGAAAAAGTCTGGATCGACGGGGAATTGATGACCCGCGGTGAAACCAATGATTACATCATCGAATACAGCAATGGCCAGATCACGTTTACGCGGCATCGGCTCATCACTGCCGATTCGCGAATCACCGTGGATTTTGAATACTCGGATCAAAAATTTCAGCGCAGTTTGTATGGGGCAGATCTGAAATCGAGTGCATTGGAAGACAAAATTGATTTTGGTGTGCGTGTACTGCGTGAAGCAGATAACAAAGACAATCCACTGGACTACACCATGAACGAGGAAAACAGGAATCGTTTGGATCTGGCCGGGGATAATCCTGACTCGGCGTTTGTCTCCGGTGTGAATTTTCTGGGTGATGGTAAGGGCAGCTATGTGGCCGTGGATTCCGCCGGTACCCGGTTCTATCGATATGTCGGGCCAAATTTGGGCGACTACAACATTGCTTTCACCTATCTTGGAACCGGCCAGGGTGAATATAAATCAGTCGGATACAGCAACTACAAATATGTCGGGTCTGGCAATGGCAGCTACAGCCCTGTGATTTACCTCACCCCGGCGCAGAGTCACGATCTGGTTGATTTTTCAGTGAATATTCGACCAAAAAAAAATTTGCTTTTAAATTCAGAATTTGCGGTGAGCCGTCTGGATAAAAATTTGTATTCTTCGGCTGATGATGAGGATAATGACGGCCTTGCCATGACCACTCAGTTCGGAATGACAGATCAAAATCTTCGGCTGGCCGGACTTGGATTGGGGAAAATGAGTCTGAAAGGAAGCTATCGCCGAGTTCAGCAGCAATTTAATTACATCGATCGATCGGAAGAGGTGGAGAAAAACAGAAAATGGGATTATGAGGAAACATCGCAGCAAAAGGAGCAGATTGTGGAATTGACCGGCGCATATATTCCGGTCGATGAATTGAAGTTCCGTGGCAGTCTCGGGCAAAATGATCGCGGTGAAGATTTCCGCTCCCGGCGTTGGGAGGTGCGACCTGAAGTCAATTTCGCCAGGCTGCCCCGCGTTCGATATCAGATTGAATCCATCAACAGTAATGACCAGAGTGTTGGACGCAGTGGTGACTGGCTTCGCCAGCAAGGGAACAGTTATTATCAATTCTGGAAATTTCGTCCATCTATTGATTATCTTGCCGAAACCAAAAAGGAAACCTACCAGGATTCTATCGATCTGGGATTCCGCTATAATCAAATTGGGCCTTCGCTGAAATTAGCGGACTGGAAAAAAATGTCTTTTTCAGTGGGATTGGTTCAACGGCGTCAGGAAAAATATGAGAACGGGCGATTTGAGAAAGAATCCGATGCATTGACACAGTCCACTGGCTGGCAGCTCAATGACTGGAAGAACCTGTCGCTTTCGTTCGAATACACGCACCGCGAACGCACATACACAGATTCCATCGGAACGAAGAAAACAGACCTTGCAGATTTCAAAGCAAATTTTTCACCGTTGAAACGTGCTGTTGTGAGCAACTGGCATTATCAGTTATCCAACACCCAGGTGGCGCAACAGGAGCGGGTCTATCTGAAAGTGGAACGCGGCCAGGGCAATTATCGCTATGATGAAGATTTGAATGAATATATACCGGATGCATTGACCGGCGATTATATTTTGCAGACACGAACCACGGACGATTTTGTACCTGTGATTGAACTCCGGGCGAGCAGCACCATTCGAATTGAGCCGGAGAGGTTTTTAGGACGGAATCGGGAAAAAGAAAATCTCCCAACGTGGCAGCATTGGCTGATGTCAATTTCCAGCGAAACCTTTTATCGGCTGGAAGAGAAAACAGGGGAGTCCGATGTGTGGGCCATCTATCGACTTGATATGGATAAATTTCAACAAGAGGGCACAACGATTTTCGGCACACAAAATTTCAGACAGGATATTTACTGGAACCGCAATCAAAAAAAATTTTCATTGCGGCTTCGGTTCAATAAAAAAGATGATTTGAATAATCAGTACCTGGAAGGCAGCCAGCAATTAAACCTGGAAGAAACTTCTCTCCGGATTAAGGGGCAGCTTTCCCGAAAACTCAGCACACAACTGGACATCGGCAATCGGAACGAAACAAAATATTATGATATTCCGGGCAGAAGCGATAAAGATATTCTGTCCACAGAAGTGGTTGGCGATTTTTCATATCGACCGCGTCAAAGTCTGGAACTGGCGCTGAAAAGTCAATGGACCCGTGCCCAAAATCGTGTGGCCAATCAAATCGATTTGAACCTGATTGCACTGGCGCCGCGCGTCAATTATGCATTTCGCGGCAAAGGCCGTTTACGGGTTGAGGTGGAGTTCAACCAGGTGGCAGTGACCCCGGAAAATGCTATTGTGCCGTATGAAATGGTGTCCGGGTATCGGCACGGTACCAACATTCGCTGGCTGGCTTCGTTCGACTATAATGTTTCGAGATACATTCGTTCTTCAATAAGCTGGAATGGTCGGTATGAAGAATATTTGGCCGAGCCGGTTTATACGGTCAGGGCTGAAATGCGGGCATATTTTTAATTTTTTAGCGAGAGTCTATTTTTCGGTGACTTTGACCTAACCTGGATAAACCAGAAATTCCAAAACACAAAAATCAAATAAAATCCAAACTTCAAAAAGATAAATTCAAAACAATATTATTTTAATATTTCCACTGGATCTATTTTCTGCCAAAAGTGGTCAGGATTTTACTTCTCAGGTACCTAAGCCGGACAAACCGGAAATTACAAAATTCAATAACCAGATAACAGGCAAATTACAATCCAAAATGCCAAAAAATCAGAATCGGACAGGGCCATAAGGTCCTGCATTTTCGAATGAAGTTTGAAAATTGAATTTTGTTTAATGTGATTTTTCTGTCAATAATGTTCAGAATTTGGATTGTCAGGCACAAACTAAAAGGAACGTGGAACGGTATTTCATTCATGTTGAAAATTGAAATGAAAATATTCTTTCTTGCGTTGATCATTTGCACCTCCGTATTCGGAGGCATGGATTCCACCCGGGTGCGTTTTGAAAAAATCGTTATTTCCGGAAATCAGTTATTATCCGGGAATGATATTAAAGCGCGGATTCCGCCGGGGGAATATTCGAAAGAAAATCTGGAAAATGCAATTCGTCAACTGCTGGAACAATACAGTCAGCAGGGACATTTGAAGGCACGAATGGCGGTAAAAGATTCTGCCGGTCAATTGTTTCTGGCTGTAAATGAAGGACCACATTTTCAACTTGGCGATATTGTGCTTTCCGGGGTGGATTCATCCCGGAAAGCTCTATTAAGAAAGCAGCTTGATTTCCGCGACAGGCAGTTCGTGAGTTCAGCCATAAATGAAAATCTGAATTCCCTGCTCGACTATCTGGAAAATAATGGATTCCCGTTTTGTGTCCTTGGTTTGGATAGCCTGACCATCACCTCCAACGAAGATTCACTCCAAAAAAGTGTTCTCTGCCATGTACTCATTGATCAGGGACCACGGATTAGCATCGATTCGCTCGTGGTTTCCGGAAATAAAGTGACTCGCCGGAACGTGATTTTCAGGGAATCCCGATTGAAAAAGAGACAGTTGTATGATCACAGTCAGGTATCGAGAATTCAGTCCCGTTTGATGAAAACAGGATTTTTCAGCGCGGTGGAAGCGCCGCAAATTTTTATCGATGATTATGGCAATGGCATCTTATTCATTCGGGTGAAGGAAAGCAATCCCAATCAACTGAATGCTGTTTTTGGATACAATCCCAAAACATCCAGTAATTCCAGGGGATATATCACCGGTTTAATTGATGTGGCGTTCAGAAATTTATTGGGGACAGGTCGCGTGCTGGAAGCGTATTGGAGCAAAAAAGACCAGCGAAGTCAGGAACTCCGGTTTCGCTATATGGAACCATGGATCAAAGGGTGGCCGCTGAATATTGGAGGGGGCTTTCAGCAGATCATTCAGGACACGACGTTTATCCGGCGAAATGTGTCGCTGGACGTGGAAGTGCCCTACTCGGATGTGTTGACATTTTTTTCCAATTTGTCCAGGGAACAGGTTTTGCCGGATTCTATCGGCCGGGAGTTATATCAGTTGCCAAAGAGCAGTTCATGGCAGGCACAAATCGGCTTTAGTTATGATACGCGCGACAGCTACTGGAATCCATCGCGCGGTGTGATGTATAAAACTCATTATGAGTACGCGCAAAAAAGGATCATCGATGAGCCTCAATTTGATTCGAATGTGGATGAAACAGCAAGTTTTCGGCGAGATCGCTGGATGATTGATCTTGAAATATTCATCCCAACACTGAAGTATCAGACCATACTTTTGGGTATGCACGGCCGGCACGTAAAGACGACTGAACCATTCATCCCGGTATCAGATGTATTTCGGTTCGGCGGCGCCAATTCATTGCGGGGGTATCGCGAAGATGAATTTTTAGGGGATCGTATTGCATGGCTGAATATGGAATATCGCTATCTTTTAGCATCGCGATCCAGGGTGTTCGCATTTTTAGATGGCGGGTATTTCAGCCGCCAGGCGGAGAATGGAGAAGTGGACGAAGATTATAAACTGGGTTATGGATTTGGACTGAGAATTGAAACGAGACTGGGTGTTATTGGAATCGACTATGGCCTCGGAGAAGGCCGCGGTCTGACCAGCGGCCTGGTACATATTGGATTGACCAATCAGTTTTAGCCTGGAAAATCATTTCTCCGCGTTCTGCAAGATTGCGTTCAAAGAATTTTTGATTTCGGAAAAATTTTCATACCGTTCGGATGGCGCTTTTGCAAGCATTTTTAAAACGATGAAGTCCAACTGTTTGGGCAAATCGCCGTTGCGCGCGGAGACAATTTCAGGTTGAACATTGTGAACCCGTTCAATGACTTCATTCTTGGTGGATGCAAAAAATGGATTGTGATCGGTCAGTAATTCATATAAAATAACGCCCATGGAATAAATATCCGATTGCAGGCTTGCCTGCTTTTCGTCCAGTTTCTCCGGGGCAAAATAGGAAAGAGATTTAATGTTCGATTTTGAAAAAGATTGTGCAGGAATATAGAATGGGTGAATCTGAAAATCTGTAATTTTAATTTCACTGCCGTTTGTCAAGAAAATATTATTCGGTTCAAGTTTGCCGTGTATGATATTCTTTTCGTGAACAAATTCCAACGCATCGATGACATTCAAACAAATCCTGAGCGATCTTTGCCAGTTGATTTTATTGTTCAATACTTTTCGAACGGAAAGTACATGCCCCTCTACATATTCCCTGGCAAAAAAACAGGAATCTTCCTCTTTCCCAATATCGTAAATCATTGCAATGTTCGGATGATTGATTTTTCCGAAAATTTTGGCCTCGTTCAAAAACAGTTCTTCTGTGGTTTCATGGGTGGTGGTAATATTAAAATCAGGCCGTAAAATTTTCAACACAACAAGCCGTTCCAGATATGTGTCCATGGCGCGAAAACTGGTGAACACGCCGTTGGGGTGAAGCTCCCGCATAATTTTAAAACGTCCAATGGTTTTCACATCGCCACGCTGGATTTTGACCAAACTGTTATTCCACAGCACCTGGTATAGCTGAGCAGGTTCCCGTGTTACCGGGTGATGGATTCGATCTTCCAAGGGAGCAATGCTGTAGGAGTATATTTTTTTCAACAGTTTTTCCACCGGCGATGTAATATATAATTGAAATTCACTGGAAGAAGTCAGCCTGCTGCCTACTTTTAGCAAAAATTTATCAAATTCGAAACAGGACAATACCATTTGCAATTCCTGAAGCAGATTCAACTCGTCTTCAGCTTTCGTTTGTGAAATTTGATGAATAACAATTTGCATCCGAAGGTCGTTATCCACATTTCCATTACGACTCGAAGATAGGTTCTGGAGAAAATGAATGATATTATCAACTGCTTTTTTCACATCAATCGTGAAAATAATGACTCCATCCTCCAGCATTCCGCCAAATAAAAAATCCTTTTCTGTATCGTAGTCTCTGGTCAGCGCTTCCTTTAAGGATGAATGATATTTAGAAAACGAGACGCCATCCCCACGAATTACAATCACTGTTTTAGCATTTTTGATGACCTGTCGAATTTGAATTTTTTCAAACTGGGTTAAACTTTCCTGAGCAGGATCGTCGTTATCGAATATGAGCCAGGGTTTCATTTTACACCATACGTCAGAGCGATACACTTCACGGGTGGATTCCGAAGAATTTTTTTGAATGTTCAACCCCCGATCCCAAATATTTGAAAATGAATCATCCGACAAAAAAAGCTCGAATTCTTCTATGGAATCTGATTGCGTCTCTTTTTTCTTCGTGGTTTTGTTTTGAATCAGAAAATTTTCCGTGAATAGAAACAGGTACAGGTCAAACAGGCGCTGAATTGTCTCGAATTTGGAGAAATATTTTGTGAAATAATTGAGTTCTTTTTCGGAAATTTTGAAGTGTTCCTGTTCATGCGAGGAACGGTGGATGGAATTGACAAATAACCACGGGTAAAATTGAAGATCATTTGTATGGTCAATAATTTGCTGAAATAATTTGGAAACAGCATCAAATGCATGGTTTTTCCATTCCTGCTCAACGTATGGCGGCAAAATAATGGGCAGTGATTTTTCAATCTGAATTGCTTGCTGCATCAGGTTCCTGGCTGATTCTAAATCCTCCCTTTGAGCATAAATATTCAGAAGCCTGGTCAGGAGTTCGTTTATATTTCCCGGATTATGTTGCAGCGCGGTTTGGTAAACCTGGCAGGCGATTTCATCATCTCTGTTCGTGTTCAGATATATCTGACTCAGAATGACGTTCAGCACCGGATTTTCAGGCTCGAATTTGAGCGCTGCTTCAAATATCTTCACAGACTCCTGATCAAATTGTTCCTTTAAAATATAGGCCTTGCTTAGTGTCAAAAATGTTTTTGCATTCAGTTCCCCCAACTGGATCAATTTTTTGAACTTATCAATCGCGTTATCATAATCTCCTTTTTCCAGGTAGGTATTCCCGAGCTGATAAAGGAGGTCGATAACCCGTTGATCATCTTTGTGTTTAAGTGTGTCCATAAATACCGACTTGAATTTTATGATTTGCCCATTTTATCCAGCTCATCCTTCAATGAGACGTTCAAAAGATTTTTTGGATTTTGGGTTTGTTTTGATTTCTCCAAATAATATTTATTGACGATCGGTTCAAGACGAAATTTTAGATCATCATTGTACTGAATCGCTTTTTCGAAAACACTCACTGCAATGGAATCGATTCTATTTTCATTGATGTAAATGTTGGCAAGTGTAATATAAAGTTTAACATTGTTCGGTTTTTTGGAGATTAAATTTTCATAGATTTCACGCGCTTTGTCGTAACGTTTTTGAAACAGGTAATATCTGGCGCGGGTTACCGGCGACAGAAAAAGGATGCCGACTGTCGGTAGAATCAGAATCCCGGCGAGAAAAGCGAGAATCATCATGGTCGACATTTTAGCTTTGGATGAAGATGATTCTTTTTGGACAACATAATTTTCGCCCATGTTCAGATGACCTTTGGCCTGTTCCAGGAGAAATCGTGTGTTTTTATAGTTTGGATCAATCATCCTGATTTTTTCCATCACGATAGTTGCCTGAAGCCAGTCCCGTTTTTGCATCAATTCCAGGGCCTCCTGGTAAAAATTTTGTACCAGTTGTGAATCGATTGCGGCGTTCATCTTTCGGGAGCGTTGATCAAAGAATTGATCGGTTTCAGGTTCCTGTCGCGACTGTTGTCTCGAAGCTTGCGACGATGAGATGGCATTTTCAGGTTGATAGTTGACGAAAGCCTCATCGAAAGATTCGCTGGTTTGGCTTTTGAATCGGTTAATGTCTCTTCGCAGGCGGGCAAGCCGTGCATCAATATCTTTATAATTTGGGTTCAGGGAATGCAACTGTTCGAAATTGGTTAATGCAATGGTGTAATTCCCCTGTTTATAATTTTCTATTCCCCTGAAATAAAGATTGTCCAGCTTTTGTTCGGTGAGGAGCTCTGTGCGTTGCCGTTCCCTGGCATCCGCTAAAAGTTTATCCACTTCCGGGTGATCAGGCTTTTTCTTTTTGACATCTTCAAAATATTTAATGGCCAGTTTCAGATCGCCATTTTTCAGGTAGGTTCGGGCCTGATCCATCAGGATTTGTGTTTCTTTATCCCCCAATAATCGACTTTGCTCAATGGTCTGATTAATCTGTTCGAGTTGGTTTTTAGCCTCTGTATGATTAGGATTGACATTGATGACCTGGGTGAATCGTTCTGCTGCGAGGGAAATATTCTGATTTTTGAGTGCTTCCACACCTTGTTTATAGAGATCGCGTGTTTGTTTTTTATTTTCTGCGATCTGAATTCCGGTTTCAAATGTAAGGCGATCTTGCGGGGATCCCTTGATACCGCGTTCAAAATATTTAATGGCTTCATCGAACTGCTGTTGAGCGATTTTGTTCTGCCCCAATTCGTACAAAATGATGGCCTGAACTTTGCCTTGACTGGTAATATTCAACGCAGCCTGAAAAGATTCCTCAGATTCTTCAAAGCGCCCCATATTTCGATATAAAGAACCCATCCTTTTTAGTATGGTTCGTTTGAGCGAATTCTTCAGCGCAGACGGATTGGCTATCAAGGCATTTTTAAATGCGATTTCTGCTTGTTCGTAATTTTTGAGATTGATATACACCAGGCCAAGATTATAATGGGCCTCAATGAAGTTTGGTTTGCCCTCAATGGCTTTGGTGTAATATTCCACCTTTTTGTCGAGGCTTTGTTCGTTCACTCCTTTTTTGAACCAGTACACTGAACCCATCTGTTGTGAATACCCGGAAGAGACGAAAATGTGAACAAAACAAACAATCAGTAATGTGCTAATAGGCTGCATATTGATTCTCATCCATGCCCCCGTTGTTTTATGTTATCCATTATTAGATTTTGCTAAACAAGTGTTCAGTTTTAAACCGAACTTATTAACATATGGCCTTGTTGGAAAAATGCAAATGTCGATAACATATAAAACACAATTTTGTTTGTTAAATCCCCCCAGAGTTCGAAAAAATTGTGTCACATAGTTATAAACTATACATCCTTTCGTTCTGATGTGCGGAATTTTTGTTCCTGACATCATGGCTCGTAATTCTATTCATATAAATATTTTGTTAACCTGAATTATTCATGTAATTATAATTAAATTGACTCAATTATCTGATTATTATCAAATTGAATTATCAATTAAATATCTTTCAAGAAACTTGAATTTTTTCCCGTTGTCATTCCCGCACGCCTGCAAAGTTTCATTATATTTTTAAATGAATGCAGACTTTGCTTTTAGTCGTAGATCCGCCATCTTTTTGGAGGACGGGAATCCATTAATTTTATAGATGTTGAAATGCATATCAAAAAATCAACAACTGACGAATTAGGCGTTTCTCTTATAAAATTAGATTCAATGCATTTCCGAATCTCTGACACGATTCAGCTACCCACCGTGTATTGTCACCTTTCGACTCCGTCCTCCCGAGGCGGAT
>CAZSBG010000152.1:0-11745 GCA_964605145.1 uncultured Cytophagia bacterium
GATTATTCATTGTAATGCATTAAGGAATCCAGGTAGCCTGAATGGTGCTTCATTCTGAATTCATTATCTCTAACTTTGTTAAATTTCATATATCTGATTAATTTTATTCATAACAATAAGTTAAACATCTTTTGTTTGAAATTTGTGAATAATTCAGGTTAAATGCGGTGAAAAATATTTTTGAAGGCACTGATTTTCACGGATGGACACGGATAATTTTAATTTTGTTTCTCTTCCAAAAAAAGTGACTGAAACAAAAAATATTTCCAAGCTTATCTGTTTCAAAAATAATCAATGATTGATTTCATTTTTCACTCAATCCATTTTTGCATGAAAAGCGGAAAAGTCGAATATTTTTCATGTTTGTTTTCATCAGTGAAAATCCGTGAATATCCGTGGCTAATACAACACCGATCGGTATTGAATATAATCAGCAATTCAAAAAACGCTTGCATTATTGAAAAAAAATCTTTACTTTAACCAGCAATAATTATTTTGGTTATGGAGTTCAATAATGATTTTAAATTTTCCTCACTTTCATTTGCATCATTATAGAATTATCTTGGATTACATTTTCAGGTGATAGTGGAAGCAATATAGATAGAAGAGCCGAACCCTGTTATCAACTGATGACGGGGTTTTTTCGTAACTATCAACTCAAGCGTGGAGATTTCAAATATGGAAATTATCAAACCGAGCACACCCAAGGGCATGCGCGATTTTCTGCCGGAAAAAATGTTGAAACGAAAGATGGTTATGGAAATTATTCAACGCGTATTTGAAAAACATGGATATGAGCCGCTGGAAACACCGGCCATTGAAAAGCTGGAAGTCCTGTCCGGCAAATACGGCGAGGAAGGCGATCAACTCATTTTCAAAATATTGAAGCGGGGCACCGGCATCGAAAAAGTGGGCAGGGACATCAGCGAGTACTCATTCAGCAATTACCGGGATATCGTCGATTTTGCGCTGCGGTACGATTTGACTGTGCCGCTCAGCCGCGTCATTGCCATGTACCAGGGTGAAATTACGCTGCCGTTCAAACGGTATCAGATCCAGCCGGTGTGGCGCGCGGACAGGCCGCAAAAAGGGCGTTACCGCGAATTCGTCCAGTGCGATGCCGACACTGTGGGCAGCGAATCCATGATGGCTGACGCTGAAATTATTTCGCTCATCAACGAAATTTTATCCACGCTTGGATTCGAGCAGTTCAAAATTCGGATCAACAATCGAAAAATTCTGTCAGGCATTGTGGAATACGCAGGAGTAAGTTCGGAGCGCGGCGTCGATGTATGCATCGCCATCGACAAGCTGGAAAAAATTGGCATGGATGGCGTGAAGGAGGAATTAAATAAGCGGGAAATCTCCCAGCAGAGCATCGACAAAATATTGCCTATACTTGAAATTAGCGGTGAAGTCGATACCGTGCTCAATGACATTGCCGGGTTGCTGAATGTTTCGGAAACGGGTACGACAGGCGTCGATGAGTTGAAAGAGTTGTTACCGCTCATCAACGAATTGGGCGTGCCCGGGGAAAACTTCGCGCTCGATTTGTACTTAGCCCGCGGATTGAATTATTACACCGGCCCGATTTACGAATCCGTGGTGGAAAAGCCCAAAATTGGAAGCCTCACCGGCGGCGGTCGCTACGACGAACTGGTGGGCATGTTCCTGGGACGGAATATTCCTGCCACCGGCACCACCATCGGCATCGAACGCATCATCGATGTGATGACCGAATTGAACATGCTGCCGGAAACAAAAACATCAACGAAGGTATTGGTGACCGTGTTCGACGAGGAGAGCAAAAAGCTGAGTTTGCAAACGACCAAAAAGCTGCGCGCCGCTTCCATCAACACCGAGGTCTTCTTCGAACCCTGCGGACTGAAAAAGCAGTTCAAATACGCGGATAAAAAGGGAATACCCTACGTCATTATTCTCGGCCCGGATGAAGTGGCCCGAACTGAAGTCACGCTCAAAAACATGACTTCCGGGGAACAGACAACAAGTACGCTGGAGAAGGTGATTGAGAAATTAGCTTGATTATTGTTCATTTGATTAGTATATTTGTCTGTACTTTTTTTAGGAGACTATTATGGAAGTCGCTAAAATAAATTCAAATCAGCAGATTGACTTTCCACCTCGAATAAAAGAGTGGCTTAAAAAAGAAAAAGAATTGGCTGTGTATTTGAAAGGGGATACTTTATTGTTAAAGAAAATTGTATCACCTGAATTATCATCGGTTGCAGAAAGAGATAATGCACAACCCATTTCAATGGATGAGATCGTAAATGAAGTCCGTCAATACAGAGAAGAAAAAAGAAAAAAGTCTTAATGTTGTTCTGGATACAAATGTTTTTATTTCCGCTATCTTGTGGAAGGGCATTCCACATAAGATACTGAAACTCATAGAGGCGGGAAAGACTAAATGCTATGCTACTGTTGAAATGCTGACCGAACTGGAAGTTGTGCTCGGACGGGAAAAATTTACGGCTCGGATTTCTGATTTAAATTCGTCAATTGAAGAAATATTTATCGGAGTATTAGAAGTAGTTGAGATTATCAAAGCTGAAAACATAAAACTTGAGAATGATGAATTGCCAGCAGACGAAGATGATATTATGTTCATTCAATGTGCCATTACAGCAAACGCGAATTATCTCGTTTCAGGCGATGAGCATTTGTTATCTCTGAATCAGATCAGAAATGTGAAAATAGTTCGTGCGAATCAATTTTATAATTTATTAAGTGAGTGGGGAAACTAATAAGGGAAGTTTCTGTTAAATCCATATTTTTAAAAGTTATATTTCAACGGAGAATGATTATGAATTTGCACGATATTCTCATCGATATTCACGCTCTTGAGGAAGATCTCATTTCTTTCGAGCGAAAATATGGTATTCGTTCTGAAACATTTTACGCAGCGTACATCAACGGTGAAGAGCCAGATGATGAGAAATGGGTGTTAGATTTTGGGGAATGGGCTAGCATCTATAAAACATGGCTTGCGCGTCAGGCTGATTATCGAAATGAAATTCAAAAGGTACAACAAAAGACGCAAAGTGTATCAGGACTGATTCGGGTGGAAGAATGACAAATCCACTAAGAACACCAGATGATTATGAACTCTATATTTATCGCATCAAAGATGATTTTCCCTCTATTCAACATTCAACTTTAACATTTGTACGAAGGGGCGCTTCTCTTGCCAGAGTTGCCGGGGAATTACATTTTGCGAGGAAAATAAGATTAATCATCCGGGAAAGAATCGTGTTCGACCGATTACCGGGTGTAATAGATTGGTACGGTTATGAGGTTTGGCATGGGGACAAAAAACTATACTGGTATGATTCTCAGCCCCATCCAAACGAACCTTCGTTACAAAGCACGCATCCTCATCATAAACATATTCATCCTGATATAAAAACCAACCGTATTCCGGCGTTTGAAATGAGTTTCAATCAACCAAATTTACCGATTTTGATAAGTGAAATTAAATCGTTATTGCACGATATGAGTGAAAGTGGTGTGTGATTTGAATGTTTTGCATTGCAGAAATTTTAATCATTTTTAGCAAATTTGATTTGGTATAAGGTAGGTGTGGAGCACTAAAATAAAATATTTTCAGGTAGACAATCCATTAAACAGACATTTCTTGACAGTTACGCATGGCTCCGTTCGAAAAAAATTACTCCCTCGAATCCTTCCACCCGGCCATTCAGCAGTGGTTCAAATCTGAATTCGACCAACCGACGCCGCCACAGGTGAAGGGCTGGCCTGCCATTGCCCGGGGAGAAAATACGCTGATTTTAGCGCCGACCGGTTCGGGAAAAACCCTGTCGGCGTTTTTGGTTTGCATCGATACGATTCTAAAACAACATTCCGAAAATTCGGACCGCCCTGGATTCGGCGTTCACACGCTTTACATTTCTCCCCTCAAAGCCTTGAATTACGATATCGAGCGGAACCTTCAGCAGCCGCTGGCCGGCATTCAGCAAAAAGCTTCTGAATTACATGTACCCATTCCCGAAATTCAAGTCGCGGTTCGCACCGGGGACACGACTCAAAAAGAGCGCCAGCGCATGCTGCGCCAGCCGCCACATATTTTGATCACCACGCCGGAATCGCTGCATCTCATTCTCACCTCTTTACGCGCCCGTGAGATTTTGAGAACCGTCAGGTTTGTTGTTGTGGATGAAATTCACGCCTTGTCCGAAAACAAGCGAGGCACATTTCTCAGCATTTTGCTGGAACGCCTGCAGCATTTAGCCGAGCACAAGTTTGTGCGCATTGGACTCTCGGCCACGCAGAAGCCATTGGAAGAAATCGCCAAATTCCTCGGCGGCTGCGATGTGGTGGAAGAAAGCAGAGAGCCTCATTTCAAACCCAGGCCGGTGACCATTGTGGACGCCGGCATCCGCAAGGAGCTTGACCTTCAAATCATCTCTCCTGTGGAAGATTTCCGCGATCTGCCGGAAGATACCATCTGGCCGGACATTTATCAGAAATTACTGGAGCTCATCCGGGGGCATCGATCTACGCTGATTTTTACCAATGGTCGCGCGGCGGCTGAGCGAATTACCGCCGAAATAAACGATCGCGCCGGCTTCGAATTGGCCAAAGCTCATCATGGCAGCGTATCCAAAAAGGTGCGCCGCGAGATTGAGGATCAACTGAAGCGGGGCGAATTGACTGCGCTTGTGGCTACGGCGACGCTGGAATTGGGTATCGATATGGGCGCCATCGACCTCGTCTGCCAGGTGGAATCGCCCAAGGGGATAGCGCGGGGTTTACAGCGCGTGGGCCGCGCCGGCCATTTGTACAAATCCGCCAGCAAGGGCAGGCTGCTTCCCAAAATGCGCTCCGATCTGCTGGAAATGGCCGTGATCACCCGCGCCATGCGCCGCGGCGATGTTTCGCCCATAAAAATTCCCCGAAATTGCCTCGATATTTTGGCGCAGCAAATCATCGCTTTGGTTGCGTTGAATCCGTGGCCGGCCGAAGTTTTGTTCAATCTTGTGCGGCAGGCCTATCCGTATCAGAAATTGCCGCGCGGCCATTTTTACGGCGTGGTCGAAATGATTTCCGGTCGGTACCCGGCCGAGACATTCCGCGAACTCAGGCCGCGAATTTCCTGGGATCGGGTCAACAATATTTTGCATCCGTTGCCGGGAAGTCAGCGACTGGCCATAATGAGCGGCGGCGCCATTCCGGACACCGGCCAGTTCGGTTGTTATCTGGAGGACAACGCGACCAAAATCGGCGAGCTGGAGGAGGAGTTCATTTACGAGCGCCGGTTGGGCGAAGTCATCGTGCTGGGAACGAACAACTGGCGCATCAAAGAAATCACGCACGACCGCGTGATAGTTACGCCGGCCCCGGGCGAGCCGGCGCGAATGCCATTTTGGAAGGGCGAATTTCTCAGTCGCAGCTATCACCTGGGGCAGCTTCATGGCGAATTCTGCCGGGAGGTCTCTGAAAAACTGGATCAGCCTGATATTTTGAACTGGCTCCAAAATGAATTCAACATGGACGAAGCGGCCGCTCAAAATCTGGCGCAATATTTCACCGACCAAAAGTCAAAATCCGGCGCCATTCCGGATGATCGCACAGTTTTGATCGAGGGCTTCAACGATGAAATGGGCGACCTGCGCGTTACCATGCTCACGCCGTTCGGCGGTAGACTTCATCTGCCCTGGAAGCTGGCTATTTTGGCTCAATTCCGTCGGCGAATCGGGGTTGAACCGGAATCGCTGCACTCCGATGCCGGGCTGGTCTTTCGCTACCCGGTGGAAAATTTCGAAACCATCGTCAGCATCATTCGAAGCATCTCCTCCGAAAATGTGGAAGAGCTTGCCATCGAAGAATTGGCGAATTCATCGTTTTTTGGACTGCGGTTCAGGCAGAATGCCAATCGCGCCATGCTGCTGCCGCGTCCCCAGCCCGGCAAGCGCGCGCCGCTGTGGTTGCAACGAATCCGCTCCCGCGATCTGCTGGAAGTGGCGCGCCAGTATCCATCGTTCCCCATTGTCATGGAGACCTATCGCGAATCGCTGCAGGACTTTTTGGCTTTGGATGAATTGAAAGAATTGCTGACGCGAATCGAGAGCGGGGAAGTGAGCGTGGTGGTTCGCCGCAGTAAGCTGCCTTCACCGTTTGCATCGTCCATGATGTTCGAATTTATGGCCGGCTACATGTACGAATACGAGGCGCCCAAAGCCGGGGGAAAAGACGACGAAACGCTGGATAAAGAAAGCCTGGCCGAATTGCTACACCCCGACAAAATTCCGCAGCTCCTTAACGAAGCGGCCATCGACGAGCTTGAGGCGCGGTTGCAGCACCGGCAGGAAGGCTATCGCGCTCGGACTCCCAGCGAATTGGCCGAGCTGCTGCTGCGAATCGGCGATCTCACGCGGGAAGAAATTGCTCTCCGCGTTGATGGCGACTGGGATGCCATGCTCAGGGAATTGAGCGAACAGGGTCGAGCAATTGCGGTGCACATTCCGAACGTCGAAGAATCGGAACGCTGGATTTTTGCCGAAGATTTTCCCATCTACCAGGTCGCATTCGGATTGAAAAACGAAAGCCTGCCATCAAATTCGGTTCAGCAGAAATTGAATAAAGAAGAAGCGCGCCGGAAAATTTTATGGCGCTTTGTGAATTCTCACGCGCTGGTCAATGTGGATCAAATTCAGGAGCGGTATTTTTTTGGGGTAGAATTCACCCGTGAATTTTTAAATAATTTGAAGAACGAGGGGAATGTAATCAAGCTGCCCTCGGAGCAAATTGATGCGCCGGAGCGATGGGCGTTCCGCGAAACCGTGGAGCGGATTCGTCGCATCACCATTCGGCAGCAGCGCCGGGAAATTCAAACCTGCGACACTTCCGAATTCGTTGATTTTCTATTGAGATGGCAGCGTCGCAGCCCGACTTCAAATCTCAATGGCATGGAAGGACTGGTCACGATTTTGGATCAATTCCAGGGATTGTCGCTGCCGGCGTTTCTATGGGAGAGCGAAATTTTCGGAAGGCGAATCGAAGATTACCGGCCGGAATGGATCGATGAATTATGTCGTCGCGGTGAAGTGCTGTGGCAGGGAAATTCAACTCCCACAGGCGATTTTGGCAATCTGGCGTTTATGTTCCGGGAAGATTTCCCATTTTTTCAATTTACTCCAAAGACGAATGACGATTCCGAGATTCACCCACAAATCAAACATGCTTTGGGGAAATTGGGCGCGTGTTTCATCAGCGATATTTCCGCTGAAACCGGGCTGTCCCCGTCGCTGGTCAGCGCTGCGTTGTGGGAGATGATCTGGAGCGGAGAGGTCACCACCGACACCTTCGCGGCGGTTCGGGCCGGGAAGCCGGCGCAGCCGGTCGAACGAATGTCCGGAACCGAAATGTCTGGCAAAAGCTTGGGTTACCGAAAACGATACGGCCGAACCCACCGCTATCGTCCTGTGGCCGGGGCTGGCCGATGGGCGTTGCTGCCTCGTTTCGATGAAGGTGAAATTTCCCAATCCGAAATGCTGGATGTGCTGACCCGGCAACTGCTGCAACGCTACGGCATGGTGTGCCGGGAAATTTTTCACATGGAGAACTGGCCCCTGCCGTGGCATGCCATGTACGAAAAACTGGTGCAACTGGAATGGCGCGGCGAGATTCGGCGCGGGTATTTTGTCAAAGGATTTTCCGGCATGCAATTCGCCCTGCCGCAAGCGGCTGATCTGTTGCGTACCAAAAATAGTTCAAATTCGGTCGGACCAATGCTGCTGATAAACACTTGCGACCCGGCCAATTTGTACGGCGCTGCTTCGCCACTACCGGCGCTGCATCCGTTTTTACACGACTGGCGTCTGCTTCGGCACCCCAACAATTTTCTCGTATTGAAAAATGGCGTCCCCATTCTGGCCATTGAAGCCAAAGGCGAGCGTTTGACGACCCTGCGCGATTTTTCGCACGAAGAAAAGCAGGAAGCCGTGTTGCTCCTCCCGCAATTGCTTTTCGATCCCGGCAACTGGAGGCGCATTCGGTCGGTTCGGGTTGAGGAATGGGATGGCAAACCGGTTCGCAATTCGGAAATCGCGCCGTATTTGAAAGAGGCCGGATTCAGGGATGAATTCAAAATGATGATATTGGAGCGGCGGATATAAATGAATTGATTTTTACTGATATTCTTAGTAAATTAAAGCGAAAATTTTTTCCCAATATTTTGGAGATGATCCATGAGTAGTTTTACAAAAGAAATTTCGCGACTCAATCAGCGTGTGAAGAGTTGCTACACCGATCTTGATGATATTATTCTGGAGCTGAATCGATTCGAGAAAATCTATGATATGCCATCCGATCAGTTTTTTAAAAAGTTTAAACTCGGCGATTTGGAGCACCAGACTGATTATTTTGAATGGTACGCTTATTTGGATATGTGCCAGAAGTTGATTCAAAAAATTCGCTCCATAGAAACCAAAATTGGGGATGAACTTGAGCAAAAATTACTTGAATTCGCTTAAACAAAAGGTTAATAATTGGGAATTAGCTGACCATGTTGAAATTTTAAAAGAAAAAATAATCCCAGAAATTGATGCAGGTTTTCTTCGTATAAAAATAATTTTGCAGAATACAGACATCCTGGAATTTGCTGTCTATTTCTTAAAAACGGAATCAGGAACTGACATAAAAAGTTACACTTTTCACTGGCAGGATTCCGAGGGCAATCTGAAAAAACGTTGGGATAATGCGAATCATCACACAAAGGTCAGTAGCTTTCCTTTTCATGTTCATGATGGAGAAGAAGAGAATGTCGAAGCCAGCGAGCCAATGGATTTTGAAAAAGTAATGCAAGCTATTGAAAAGGGACTTTAAATATAATATACTTCGAGTTTTTGAGACTTTGAGGCTGAGCATTAAACAACGGGAACACAATGAACAAAATAATCGATCTGAGAAGCGACACCGTAACCAAACCTTCCCCTGAAATGCGGCGCGCCATGGCCGAAGCCGAGGTGGGCGATGATGTTTGGGGCGATGATCCGACAGTGAATAAATTACAGGAAAAAGTGGCCGACATGCTGGGCAAGGAAGCGGCGCTGTTCACACCGTCCGGCACCATGGCCAATCTCATTGCAATTTTAACGCATACACAGCCCGGGGACGAAGTGATCGTTGAGCGCGAATCGCACACGTTCAATTACGAAGTCGGCGGCGCCGGCGCACTGGCCGGCGTTCAATTGAACACCATTCCCGGGGATCGGGGGATTTTGTCGCCGGAGCAAATCAAAAATGCCATTCGCGAACCCAACGTGCACATTCCCAGAACCAGGCTTATTTGCCTCGAAAACACGCACAACCGCGGCAGTGGCGCCATTTACCCGATGGAGGAAATTCAGGCAATCCGCCGGTTGGCGCTGGAACATAAAATCAGCACCCATTTGGACGGAGCGCGTTTGTTCAATGCCTGCGTCGCCACCGGCATAAAAGCAGAAGCCTATGCGCAGAATTTCGACTCGCTCATGTTCTGTTTCTCCAAAGGCTTGGGCGCGCCGGTGGGATCGATTCTGGCTGGTTCGCGCGAGTTCATTCAACGGGCGCATCGGTTTCGCAAAATGCTTGGTGGAGGCATGCGTCAGGTGGGGATTCTGGCTGCTGCGGTAATTTTCGCGCTGGAAAACAATGTGGAGCGCCTGGCTGACGATCATGCCTATGCGAAAATGCTCGCCGAAGCCATCGGGGGGATAAAAGGATTCAGCATCAATCCTGAGCACGTGGAAACCAACATCATTGTTTTCGATGTGGCGAAATCAGGATTTACTGTGCAGCAAGTGCTGGACAAACTGGCTGAGCGAGGAATTTTGATGATCAGTTTCGGAGAAACGCTTGTTCGGGCGGTGACAAGTTTGCAGGTGGATCGTAAGGATATCGAGAAAACGAAACAGGCGTTCGGCGAACTGTTCGGCTAAGAAAGTGTTTCACCGTTTGAAAAGCCACACAATCGCGGAAAGCGCGTACGTGAGCACCAATCCCATGGCGCTGATGAAAATCGAAAGATATAAAATCGGCAAAAAGAAAAACACGTATTTGGACGCTGTGGTAAGAATGGCTTCCGGCTCTTTGACCAGCGGGTAAATGATGAGGTTCAGCAAAAAAATCGTGAAAACCAGGATGAGCAGAGGCGTCCAGAAATTTTTGAAATCAGAGCCGGATGGCGAAAGATGGTTGGCAATGCCCAGCATCAAAAACAGGAAAACGTAAAACTTCCAGTCGTGCAGCATTTCCGGCGCGAATATGGTGTCGAACAGGTGATCGAAAAAATAATAGGCCGATTCGCCGAAGAGCAGGTAGCTTTTCCATTCCAGCGCGTTGTCCAGCGTGAGGTAATAAATTTGAGGGACATCCCGAGTGAACAGCGAGAAATCGGGAAAGACCAGCGTGCTGATGAGGTAAATCACCGCGGCGCCGCCAAAAAACGGGGCGATGGCGATGAACGTATTGCCCACAACTGCCTGGTAAAAATTATCCAGCTTGTAACTGTGAGCGACGTATCCCATGGAACCGGTGCGTTTGTCCGGCTTGAAAAGCTGCATTTCAACGACTTTATGATTGGACACAACCGCGGCTAAATAGTGGCTTAGTTCGTGGATTGGAGTGCCGATCCACGCAGTGGCGAGTAGTCCCTTCCAGCCTCCGATATAGTAAAGCCGTCGATTCTGCTCGTTGGAGAGAATATTTAAAATGAAGCACGTAAATACGATGGGAAATAACAGACCCAGCAACAGTTTGCTCGAAATTAAAAAGACCTGCCATACATAATTCAGCACCGATTCCAAAATGATTCATTGACCTCCGATTATTAGCGCCATAAAAATAAAATCCTGAACATTTTTGGCAGAAAATCACAATAAACAAAATGCAAACGCCAAATAAATTCCAAATACAAAATATTAATGTTCAAACTTTAATCGAAAACGTATACCCAAACGATCCTGTCCGAGTTTGATTTTTTGGAAGTTGGTTTTGTAATTTGCTTGTCATTTGGTTGTTGATTTTTTTGCTATTTCCGGTTTAGCCGGCTTAGCGAATTTACATTCAACAGCAAAACAGCTTTGTTTATTTTCCGGATGTTGCAATTAAATAAGATAAGCAATAAATAGATATTTTTCAATAAAAATTTATATCGAAAAAAAATCCATTCTTTATTTATAAGGGAACTTTCAAGAAACTCGAATTTTTCTCCGATGCCATTCCCGCATGTTTTAATCGGGAATCTCCTCGTGATTTAGAATGAGATTCCTGTAAAAAACATACAGGAATGACAGAAAAAGGGCCGGGGATGAGGGAAAGAATTATTACAATATTACTAATTTTTTTTGAAGTCAAGCTGAATCGTGTCAGAGATTCGGAAATGCATTGAATCTAATTTTATAAGAGAAACGCCTAATTCGTCAGTTGTTGATTTTTTGATATGCATTTCAACATCTATAAAATTAATGGATTCCCGTCCTCCAAAAAGATGGCGGATCTACGACTAAAAACAAAGTCTGCATTCATTTAAAAATATAATGAAACTTTGCAGGCGTGCGGGAATGACAACGGGAAAAAATTCAAGTTTCTTGAAAGTTACTTTATAAGTTTGGTTGGTGAGTTTGATCTTTACATTAATGCTTGGGATGATATAATCAAATAGTGGTTCCATGTTGAAATGTGTGGGTTGTTTTAGTGAATTGAAACCAGATTACTGATATTTTC
>CAZSBG010000153.1:0-11259 GCA_964605145.1 uncultured Cytophagia bacterium
TTCATAACATTAAGTTAAATATCTATTGTTTGAAATTTGTGAATAATTCAGGTTATGCTTGTCTGGCGGTATTTTTGGTTCAATCACACCAAAAATAAATACAATTATAATGATATTCCCATTAAAATGCAAGCCTTTTTTCCGCGTTTTTTCAACTTCCCCGGTTGGAGGTAGTAGAAAAAATGCTGAACAATCGAAAGGAAGTTATTCGATCATTCAGCATTTGAAAGAAGAAAAATTACTCTATATTAGAGTTGAATTTACTTGCCTCAGCAATGCGCATTGCTCAATCGTTTTCTCATCAGGCCATCGTGACTTCTTTGGTTAAATAAACATCCTGAATGGTATTGAGCAGTTTCACGCCTTCATCCATTGGGCGCTGAAACGCCTTGCGTCCGGAAATAAGCCCCATGCCGCCGGCACGTTTGTTGATGACTGCTGTGCGGGCTGCTTCGGCAAAATCGTTTTGTCCGGAAGGCCCGCCGGAATTGATGAGTCCCTGTCGCCCCATGTAGCAATTGGCCACCTGGTACCGGGTGAGATCGATGGGATGATCTGAGCTCAGTTTTTCATAGACAAATTTGTGCGTCTTACCGAATTTAATCGCATTGTAGCCGCCGTTATTTTGCGGCAATTTCTGCTTGATAATATCCGCCTCGATTGTGACGCCGAGGTGATTTGCCTGACCGGTGAGATCGGCAGCAACATGGTAATCTTTTTCATCTGTTTTAAACGCAGAATTTCGGAGGTAGCACCAGAGCACCGTGACCATCCCCAATTCATGGGCATATTTGAACGAGTCACTGATCTCCAGAATCTGCTGGCGCGAATTTTCTGACCCGAAATAAATGGTTGCACCGACCGCCACAGCGCCCATATCGAACGCTTGCTCCACACTGGCAAACAGCGTTTGATCGTACACATTGGGATAGGTTAATAATTCATTGTGATTTATCTTGACTATGAATGGTATTTTATGTGCATATTTCCGCGACACTGCGCCAAGCACGCCAAGTGTGGAAGCAACTGCATTGCAACCGCCTTCAAGAGCCAGTTTTACGATATTTTCCGGGTCAAAATAAATCGGGTTGGGCGCAAAAGAAGCCCCGGCGGAATGCTCTATTCCCTGATCGACCGGCAGCACTGAAAGATAACCGGTCCCGCCCAGGCGACCGGTGTTGAAGATCATTTGCATGTTTCGCAGGACAGTATTGGTTCGGTCGGATTGACTCACCACGCGATCCACAAAATCTGGACCGGGCAAATACAAATGATCTCTGGAAATTGTTTTACATTCGTGATTTAATAAATAATCGTTATCATCACCCAAGTATTTTTCAATAGTGTGTATCATGATATCACTCCTTCTTCATTCATTTCATAGACTTCTGCAAAATTAGGAAATTGGTGTCATTTCGAACGAAACAAAGTGAAGTGAGAAATCTGTTTGTCAATAAAAATTAATCTTTTAATCAGATTTCTCGCTTTGCTCGAAATGACACTTTTATCAAATTTGCAGAACTCTAATTCATTTCAACAAATTTTGTGTGAATATACGAATTAATCATGCCTGTTTCAACAAAAAATTTTGTAATATTGGATATTGAAATGCATGATGATTCGACAATCTTTTTTTGAATTCCGCATAAGAACATCGGGCTTGTGCGGCATTGAACTAAAATTCAAATTCATGAACCAGCGACCCGGGTTTTTTGCTGAAGATTTATTTTGTCCAATTTCAATCGCTTTCGCTTCGGTGAAAACCATGATGCGATAAAAAATATCAATGTTGCAGTAAGGACAATGGTTGCCCCGGAAGATGTGTTGAGCCAGTAGGAAAGTAACAGCCCCATGACTGACGCCCCAACGCCGATAAGTATCGACAATATCATCATCGATTTAAAATTATTCGTCAACTGATGCGCTGCGGCTGCCGGGGTAACGATCAATGCGGAGACGAGCACCACTCCAACCGCTTTGATGGAAAGAACAATGGTCAGCGCCACAAGTGAAAGAAGCAGATACGTTAATTTTCGTACCGGCACACCGGTAATTTCCGCCATTTCAGGATCAAATGTGATAAATAATAATTCCTTGTAGAAATAAAGCAAGAGAAATATGATGATAACAGCCATGATAAAACTGGTCCACAAATCCGAAGACGTGACTGCCAGAATATTCCCGAAAATATAGCCGAACAAATCGACATTATAGCCCTTGATGAATCCAATGAGCAGAATGCCGAATGCCATGGTGGATGCAAAAAATATCCCGACGGCTGTATCCTCCTTGACCTTACTTTTTTCACTCACCCAGCCGATGAGCCAGGCAATGACCAGGCAGAAGCCGAACGCTGTGTACGTTGGATTTACCCCCAGCAAAAAACCGAGCGCCACGCCACCAAACGATGCATGAGCCACACCGGCGCCGATGAAAGACAGTCCTTTTAACACGACATACACGCCGATCATTGCGCACACAGCGCCGATGAGTGCCGCCGAGAGAAGCGCACGCTGCATGAACGTATATTGCAATAATTCTAACATGAGAACTCCGGTTCAGATTATAACCCTACTTTTTTTTCTCTGGTCGTTTCACCACAAGATGCGGCACCTCGCCGTGCTGGAAGAACATGGTATCGCGGCCATACATTTGGTGCATGGATTCCTCGCACAGCACCTGTTTTGGCAGTCCGTGGCAAATGAGCCGCTGGTTGAGGCACGCCACCGAATCGACGTACTCCGAAACCACGCTTACATCGTGAGTAACCATCACCAGGGTGAGCTGCAATTCTTTGTGAATGCTGTGCAGCCATTCGTAAAAGCCTTCCGACGCAGATACATCCATGGCCGTGGTCGGTTCATCCAGCAGAAGCAGTTCAGGCTCCAGCGCAAGCGCACGCGCAACAAGCACCCGCTGACGTTGTCCCCCGGATAGCTGCCCGATTTGGCGCTTGGCCAATTCCGCGACTCCCACGCGTTCCATGGCGCGATCCACGGCTTCGTGGTCAATTTGGGATGGCTTTCGACCAATGCGAATTTTGCCATAACGCCCCATCATAATCATATCGCGGACGCGGATGGGAAATTTGAAATCGATATTGGTGTGCTGAGACACATACCCGATACGATCCCGATAATGGTTCAGATCTTTCGGTCGCCTTCCAAAAACCGTCACGTTGCCGGAAAGCGGTTCAATGAGACCAAGCATTGTTTTGAGCAATGTGGTTTTGCCTGAACCATTGGGTCCCAGAATTCCCCAAAATTGACCCTCATGAATCTTGAATGAAATATCTTCCAGCACAATTTTATCCTGATAGGCCACATAGACATGTTCCAGGTTTATCACGACATCATTTTGTTCATTCATGGAATTTTCCTTCATTTCAAAGCCAGCGCCATCTGGTTCACATTGTATCGCATCAGTTCGATATATTTGTTCAGTTCCTTTTCCGAACCCAGCGGATCGAGGTAAATGACCCGCGCGTTTGTTTCCTCGGCAATGGTTTCCGCCATCTTGGACGATGACTGAGGTTCGGCAAACACTGCTTTTGCATTTATATTCTGGATGATTTTGATCAAATCGACCAATTCCTGAGGAGACGGTTCCATGCCCGGTGTTTTTTGCACAACCGCCGCCTGGTATAATCCATAGCGCTCTGCGAAATATACCCAGGCCGGGTGAAAACAGATAAACTTTCGATATTGCCAGGTTTCAATTTCGGTGAGTATTTCTCTATGCAGCTCATTCAATTGTTGAATGTAATCGGCGGCGTTTTGTTCGTAGCTTTCTCTGTTAGCAGAATCGACCTCGATCAGAGCGTCTTTGATGTGAGTGATCTGCTGGATTACATTCACGGGATCAAGCCAGATATGCGGATTGCCGGAATCATGCGCATGATCATGCGCATGCCCGTGATGGTCATCTTCCTCCGCATCAAGAATCTCGATGCCGGTTGATGTATCCACAACTTTCAGCTTTTCCGAATCCATGCTTTGTATCAGTTTATCGGCCCAAAATTCCATGCCAACGCCATTGAGCACCAGCAGGTGCGCCTTTGCCACATTCCTGAGTTGGAGTGGCGTGAGTTCGTAGGTATGCGGGCTGGCGCCCGGAGGCACCAGATGAAACACCTCAACGTGCTCTCCCCCAACCTCATTCACAAAATCCGCCAACGGAAGTATGCTCGTCGCGACTAAAATTTTATCACTTTTTATTGCTCCAGGTTTTGAGCAACTAAAAAAAAGGATCAATATAGATGAAATTAAAAGAATTGAACGTGTGAATCGCATGGGATGACCTCCTTTTCACTAATATTTGGATTAATTTTTACAATTTTATATTATACGATTGAGGGTTCCATTTTGGAACAAATACACATATCAATCTTAATTTATTTTTTTTATTTTAGTTGGAACGGTTAGGCTATGGGTTAAAACTACTAACAATTAATTAAGATTCGCAGTATTAAAGACTGCAAGGTTCAACAGAATATTTACTACCTGCGGTCTTTATCTTTATATTCGTCTCAATTCCGTTATGGAGATTGAGAAAATTGAGACAGGAACAAACCTTTCGTCTATCAAGGCGCGGGATAATCTTAAATTGAAAATTATCATCTGCCCAAAATAAAAATACACGACTAAAAACTAACGAACACAACGAAACCCGATAACGCTGGTGATGCTATAATGCGGGTTGTTGCTGAAGCGACTCGCACAACGCGTGAAGAAAGCATTGACGCTCCACGAACCGCCCCGCAGCACGCGAGCTGTTTTTTCGGCTTATCCCTTTTCTTTTTTGATCCAACCGCCAAGCATTTTTCCGATTTCGTTTATTTGAATATTGATTCGTTCATAATAACTGAAACTCCAAAAATTCAACTCAAACGTCACTCGCGTTAAAATGCGCAGCCGCTCCAAATAATCACTGGCGCGATAAAAAGCGGATAATTTATCTGTGGAAGTAAAACCAAGCGTAATTTCTTCAATAAATTTTAAACTGCTGTCCTGTAATCGCTGCGAAATAACATTTCGCTGTGACTTCGGAAATTTCATGGTCGCTTTGAAAATGTCATTGATAGTTGATAACTTTTATCAAATAACGGGTAATCTTCTTTCCGTTTCATAATATCCGGAGTGCATCGCCTTTATGCGATGCACATGCAATGCATAAAGGCATTGCACTCCATTTTTAAAAATCATCGATATCGTTGTAATATGTAATTGTTTGTGGTTTATATGTTAAGAAATTTTCTCTTAACCTTTCTTCTTCCTGTGCTTTGCGAACATGAAAGCTCGAAAATGCATAATTAGTTAAACTTTCTACATAATGATGCTTCACAGGATTATACAAAATGTATGTCGCTGTTTCATAATAATGTTTTTCATTGCGAATACAGCGATCCCAGTATTGATACCAAAATGGTTTTACATCAATACTCAACTCTTTTTTTATGTGGAACGCGCTGGTTTTATGCAAGGTATTAAAGAAGCGTGGGATATCATCACTTTTTTTAACGTTTGCCAAAAAATGATAATGATTTTCCAATACAACCCAATCGAATAATTCCCATTGATATTTTTCGATAAATTGAAAGAGGTATTTGATAAATATTTCTTTTGTTGTCGGCGTATAAAGCAAACATCGTTTCTGATAGACAGCGCCTGTGAAAAAATAGTAGAAATCATCGATGAACCAGTGGGTTGGAGCGTGCTTATATCTTTTTATAGTCAGGCTCATATTGTTATCCGTGTGTTGTGAAATCCATAAAGGGATTTCACTCCGTTTGGAGTGCATTCCCTTTATGGAATGCACCGCGGCGTATAAAGGCATATTCGCAATGCATAAAGGCATTGCACTCCGAAATGCAAAAAATTTTCGCCCGCCTTCGGCGGGAAACCAAATTCCAAAAAACCAATTACCAAAACCCAAGTAAACAAACAACAAAGCCCAAAAAAGATAGACGACTAAAAACTAACGAACACAACGAAACCCGACAGTGCTGAAGCTATGGTGCGGATAGTAGTCGCCGCGATTCGCACAGCGCGCGCGGTAGGCATCGTTGTCCCACGAACCGCCCCGCAGCACGCGATAGTCACCGCTCGCAGGACCCGTCGGATTTTCATACGGGCTGTTACTGTAATAATCGCTGGCATACCAATCGGCGCACCATTCCCACACGTTGCCGCTCATATCGTACAAGCCAAGCTCGTTGGATTGCTTCGTGCCCACAGGATGAGTCTTGTTGCCAGAATTGCCATCGTACCATGCCACACTGCCCACGTCGTTGCTGCCGCTGTAGGTATACCCTTTCGATTTATTGCCACCGCGCGCGGCGTATTCCCATTCCGCTTCGGTGGGCAGCCGTTTGCCCGCCCAGTTCGCATAAGCATTGGCGCCGTACCACGAGACCTCAATCACAGGATGGTTGTCGTAACCGCTCACTGGCCCGTACTTACTTCCCTGTTTTACAATTTTACATTGCTCGTCTTTAATGTCCAGCCATTCGGCACCGCCTTCGGTCTGGTTGCCTTTCTCATTGAGAAATTTACAGAACTGCGCGTTGGTCACTTCGTATTTGTCCATGTAAAAATCTTTCACATACACTTTGTGAATGGGTTTTTCATCATCAGATTCATTGCTGCCCATCAGAAAGGTGCCGCCCTGCACATAAATCATGTCGGGATAAGTTTTTGTTTGACTTGCGCTGCTGGCGTCTGAGCTGTGGGATAAGGCAGACATTTTAAACTTTGCCACCACGGTCAGGAAAAAATTATCGTTATCGCCTGCCACAGGATACAGCCAGATCGTGTCCACATCGCGGTACATATCCTGTCCGCCGCCTGTTTTATCCGATTCCAGCATGAAATTGACCACTTCAGTTTCACGGATAAACTGTTCCACTTTGGAGTAGCTTTGTTTTATCTGCGTGTACACATCGAACGCGGTTTTGGCAATGTCGTCCGCCGGGTTGCCTTCGGCGGTGACATTGGCGGTGTATCGGGCAATCAGTTCCTTTTCTTTAGCAGCGATAAGCTGATTTTTGAGCTGCTCCACCTGATTATCGAAATAGCGCAGGGCTTTATTAATGCTAACTTCGATGTTGTTGGCGTCGTACACCACAGTCGTCTTTTCCTGAATGGTTTGTTTGAGGAAACGGCTGCGATTCGCCAGATTGGTTTGCAACTGTTCAATATCCGAATCAATTTTCGCCAGGTTGGCAAAGCCATTACGGATAATCTGCTGCTGTCTGCGGCTGGACGTGCTGTTAGAACCGTCGATCACGGCTTTGCTGGAATTGACTTCAAATTCGATGCTTTTAATTTCATTGGCGGAAACGCCTGCCTGTTGCAGCTTTGTCTTGTAATTGTAATCGCTCAATAAATTAACAACGAGATGCGCGCTCGTTGTTTCTGCATAGTCCCTTGTCGCGGCAAGCGATTTCTTAAGCGGCGCCACATTCACTTTAATGAGATATAAAAATTTGATTTGTCCTGCAATTTTTTTAGACACAAGTTGTTTTTCTACCGTCATTTCACCGCTGATGTTGGCTTTGATGCGATCGGTGAGCAGGCGATTGTCTTCAATCACAGTCAAACTGGAAATGAACACGCCGTTCAAATCTTCGATCGCTGTCGGCGCCAGCAGTTTTTCCGCCTGATCCGACAGTTTTTCTTTGGACGCCAGGATATCGATATCGTTGAGCAGCACGAGATAAAAACCCTGAAAAGCGATGCTGGCAAGATCCTGATTTATCTGCTGTTCAATATTTTTGCGGCTTTGCTGCTTGACCGTAATCTGCTCCTGCATTTTTTTGATGTCCACTAATTTGAGCAGCTCCTGTTTGTCCATGTAGATATTCGTCATCTTGTTTTTCAGCATGGCGATCTGGTTTTCCACGTCGATATTGTTGCGGGTGATCTGAATTTTCAGCTCGTCAATATCCAGCGACTTGCAGAAAAACCGCGCCGTTTTGATTTTTTGACTCATGGCGGATTTTTGAATATTACTTTTGTCGAAAATCAATGGACTCGTGGGTTGATAGATTTGAGAGTAGAGAGAGGAAAAAATTAATAGTGAAATAACGAGAAATAATAACTTTTTGGTCATTTGATTCTCCAAATTATGATAGCAAGTCGTCAACGAATTCACTGATTTTTCTAAAATTCCCTGAGCGCTTTCTGGCGAACCTATTTCCATAAACAATTATCGACAAGCTGAACCAACTGTGGATCAATTCCCAAAATTATAAACAAACGACAACCACGGCACAGGGAACCCATATTTGAGAACTTCCGCTGTGATGATAAAACCGGCATCCACAGCCACGCGATCCCCAAAGAAACGGAGCGCCAGGCCGAACGGCTGATTTTCGAGACCAATTTCATCATCGAGGATAATCCAGTTTTCCGAGACCAGGGCAATGGAATTGGAGAGGCGAATGTTTCCGCCCAGCATGAGGATGGGGGTGTCCGCCCAATTGAGCGACTCGCCTTTTTCTTTTGAAAACCCAAACCCAATGCCTGTTGTCAAACTTTTATTGATGCCACCGAACGTTGCCACGCCATAGGCGATTCCGGCGGCGAATTCCCCGGCAACGGTGATGTAAAGCGCGCCCACAGACATGGCAAATTCATCCGAAGATTGAATGCCAATTTTCGGTGAGATGAATTTCAACTGCTCATTAAAACTTGCGCCGGGAATGATGGAAAAACCAGCCATCAACGTAAAATTATCCGTAAAGCCATACGATACGCCCGGGAAAAAAATGTAATAATCCGAAAAATAGCCTTCTCCTTTGTGAAGCGGCCTGCCGGTGGGGCCGAACATCAGCCGGGAATAGTTGGGATCGCATCGTTCGAATTTCTCCTTATCGCTGCCCGGCAGGACAAATCGATGCGATTCGATTTTATCGAACGGAATACGGACCTCAAGGCCGGACGTAGTCTCGATTACAAATGCGGAAGCACTTTTTTGCAGCACGTTGCCCTTCAAAATGGTTCCATCTTTCAATTCAATTACAATGAGCGAATCCTGAGGTATTTGAGTACTTTTATCCTGAGAGTTCTGTGTTCGTTTCTCAATTAATTCCGAGCTATGCGCGGCTGAAATTATCGACAGAGCCAGTGCAATGATTAATACTGAATAAACCTTGTTTATTTTCATCGCTTGCCCTTTTTTATTTACGGAAAAATGGATTTAACCGACACTTCTCCAATCATGGTGAAACTGAATCCCAAAATAGACTACCGCGGGGGATAGGCTTCTCTGGTGGTAACTGTGAATACCTCATACAAAAAAACAGGAATGGCCACCAAATAGGCCGACCAGATAACATACATCGTAATGCCCAGAATTGACATGGCCAGTGTTTCAGCCGGGCCACTGAATGTTGTTTCGATGAGTCGTTCCAATAAATGATGCACCCACAAAATAAATGGCCGGGCGACAATTGCGATAGCCACCCCGGAAATTATACTTTTTCGGATCACTTTTTTATTTTGCCTGCCGCCGGCATTCCATCCCATAAAAAAGCTGACAAAACCAAGAATAAATGCGAGCAGCACCGCAAGCAATGAAATCGTGCCAAACGCATCGATTCTTAAATAAATTTGCATGGGAACAGGTTCGAAATATTTATATTGCGCATTCGGTGATTGGCGTTCATCCAATATTCGATTATTGCTTTGAGGATCATACTGTGGAAGGACTGTTGAAGTCGACAAAATTAGCACCAGGATTAACAAAAGAAAAATTACTTTTTTATTTTTGGTGAACATGATTTTCTCCCACAAAAATACTAATATTTTCAGTAATTTTTAAATATTTTACTTGTATCTCGATTTTTATTTTTGTAAATTGAAATCTTTTTTAATTCGAATATCAACAAAAGAAAAATAAAGATGAACGAACTCAAAGAAAAATCCGTTGTTGAAAATGATATTATCCTCGTTTACATCGAGGATAAACCGACTTTTTTTGCCCGCATCGAAAGCATCACCGCTGATATTAAACGCGGCTGGTGGCGAGTGAAACTGCTCATTCTGCAAGTTCCTCTGATCGTTACGACCTGGATTCTGGATAATGATCAAATTTGTGGCGCCGATTTCACCATGGGAGGAACTCCCATGCGCATCGAAAAAGTTGTGGCTCCGGAAGAAGCTCAGAAAAATGACACATTGTCTCAGGATGAATCTGTTGAAAACGAACAAAATAATCAGCGCGCGCGTATCTTCTCATTGAAGAAATCTGACGACGGTTCGACCGATTAGATAGAAATTCCATGTATTTTCAGTTCTTCCACAAGCTGCCCGGCTTCTTTGAAATGAATGGTTCGAATGCCGAGTTTATTTGCAGCTTCTACATTTTCAATTAAATCATCCACGAACAGACATTTCTCGGCCGGGATTTCCAGAGCGTTTACAACATGGGTAAAAATCTCCGGGTCGGGCTTCTTCAATTTTATCTCATACGAAAGAAATTTTCTCTCTATTCGCTGAATCTCCGGAATTATGGTTTTACAGTGGCTGAAGTGCCAGGGATCCACATTGGATAAAACAGCCAGCGGAAACTTTCGGTTCAACAACTCCGCTACGACAGCAATGGAATCGTGTTTTGGCTCGCCCAGCATGGATAACCAAACGTTGCGGAATGTCTCGGCATCAACATTGCGTCCAAATCGCTGACATGTCAATCGATGAAATTCATCACCGGTTAATTTACCCACCATAAAATCTGTATGCGCGCCATCCCCTTTTCCGTTGATTATTTCATGCACCGGCACCTGAAAAGCCTCTGAAAACTGCGTCAGACATTGTTCCACATCCACATCGATGAGCACGCGCCCCAGATCAAAAATTACAATATCAATCATCATTGACTCACGTTTTTTTACACTCACTCAATTAATTTATCCTGGATTATTCATTGTAATTCATTAAGGAATCCAGATAGCATGAATGGTGCTTAATTCAGAATTCGTTATATCAAACTCTGTTAAATTTCACACCTCTTTTATCTCATTAATAACATATATTTAAATATGTTTAGATTGAAATCTGTGAATAATTCAGGTTATAAACAGTAGTTCAAATAATAAAATAGTTTACGTAACTTTTTCATAAAAATCAAGAACTATTTATGGTAAAACGCCTATTCTTGTGCGGATCACCTGATAAAATCAAAATGCTAAAATCCAGTAAATATCTAACCTGGATTATTCATTGTAATTCATTAAGGAATCCAGATAGCCTGAAT
>CAZSBG010000154.1:0-11210 GCA_964605145.1 uncultured Cytophagia bacterium
TGTTATTCATAAAATTAATCAGATATATGAAATTTAACAAAGTTAGAGATACTGAATTCGGAATGAAGCACCATTCAGGCTACCTGGATTCATTAATGCATTACAATGAATAATCCAGGTTAGAAATGAACTTATCATTTTAATTTTTTTGCTATTTGAATGATACTTTATTCTTCTGTTGAAAATAACAATTAACTTTTTGAAATATTGTAGAAAACTATTGATTATATGACTTAACAAGCTTATTTTAAAGAAAAAGAGTCAAATTGCATACTTAATCAACGAATAATCAAGACAGTGACCGAATTCCAATCCAGGCAGAAGGAAAAAAATAAATTCGGTTTATCTCAACGATCAAATCCTGATGATATACACACAGTGCTATAATTCTATTATAAAAATTAGCAGCCAACATGTTCCATGACAATTAACGCCCAACACGGGGTAACGAAATGAAAACAAATATGGGAGAATCGCCAAAAAAAGTAAAACTACAAAGCAAGCCCAGGAAAAATTCCTGGCATCACAGCCATGGCATGTATAATTGTTCTTCGCACCGAGAATATGACGTCATGAAAAGTTCGGGAACCGAAACCATTCTCATCATCGAAGATGAAGAGATGCTGCTTCAACTTGAAAAGACAATTTTCGAGCGTCTTGGATATAGCATTTACGAGGCTGAGAATGGCATTGAAGGATGCAAGATTTTTGATCAACATTTCAGCCACATCGATCTTGTTATTCTGGACATGAATATGCCCAAAATGGATGGCGCGGAAACGCTCAAACGCATCATGCTGAAAAATGACTCTGTCAAGGTCATTCTGATTTCCGGCAACGACATGCCCCAAAAACTTCTGGATGAATTTATTTCTGAAGGTGCAAACGCGTTCATTCAAAAACCTTTCGATATCCCACAACTCACGGCGTTAGTCCGGCGCATACTCGATGAGTAGCGGCCTGTTAGCCGTTAATTAATTTACCCTATTCCTTTCCTGTTATTTTCCCGATTGTCACGCTTACATCATACGTTCTCTTTTCACCCGGTTCCAAATAGTGCAGCGTCCCTCTTTTCCGTTCGATGGCGCGGCCTTCTACCCAGCAATTTGACGGTTCAATCCCTAAAACATGCACGCCGGTTCCCGGCATTTTCCATTGCACCAGTTTGGGAAGCTGCTCCACATTCCAGGATATTTTCACTGCCAATGGGAAGCGAACGCTTCCATAGCTGCAGGGAAAGTTTGGATGCTGAATGATGACTTCCGCAGTATTATCAGTCGCCACAAAATCTGTATGGTAATAGACGCGCTCGCTATAGCCGGGCGTTGGCTGTTGCCAGCTATCATATTCGGCTAATGGGGTTTCCTGTTCTCTTGGAACAACGTGATGAGAGGGAAACCTGACCGTTGTTTCGTCTGCCATCAAAGGAAATCCGAAATTGAAATGATATAGCAGCATGTGGGGACACGGCTCGAATCCGATATTCTCTACTGTATCGTGAATTTGAATATTATTCCGGCCCATTCGGCTTTGAATCTGTCGATTCAGCCGCAGGTGTTCTCCGAAAATTCTGGTTTGCTCGACCGAGCCTGCAATTCGCATATCATATTCATCGCCTTTCCACGTTCCTTCCGCAGCAACATGGCGCGCCGGTGTGTGGTGAATTCGGCCATGCAAACCCGGCTTCTCTCCGGCATCTTCACCCGGGGACCCGACCTGGTTCAGGCCGCATGTCATCAATAGGCCCCCGGCAGCGGTGCGCAGCCACTCCAGATCTTCCGGTTCGTAGAACGCGGGGAATACCTCACCGTTTGGCGATTGCCAACTGATGGGCACATCACAAAATTTTGTCAGTGAAATATCCAGCCCCCGCGAAGGCGACACGTAATATGTCAACCCGGCGCCGGTGCTCACCTGAATCAATTCGACGCCCGCTTCCGGCCCCTCGGTTAATTGCAATCGGCGTATTCCTCCAATTTGCTCCAGGCGTCCGACGCGGGCTTCAATTTCCCGGCGCGTCCACTGTTTTCCATATAATTTCATTCTGTAGCTCCGCTGTCATTTGAATTTTCGTTTGGGATCGATTCGCTTGTATTCCTTTATCACTTTGCTAATCTCTTTGAATGATTTTTTCTTATTGTATTGTCCCTTCTGGCTCTGTTTTTCATTCAAATAATTCAGCTCTTTCCGAAGCTTCAAATAACTCTTGTAGCGACTCTCATCAATTCGGCTGTCCTCAACAGCGGCGGTAATTGCGCAGCCGATTTCACTCGTATGCGTGCAGTCTGAAAAATGGCATTCTTCAGCCAGCTCATTGAAATCAGCATACACATCGACCATGCCCTCTTCGGATGACCAGAGTTGCAATTCGCGCATGCCGGGCGTATCGATTAACAGGCCGCCGCCGGGAATGGCGATCAATTGCCGGCGTGTTGTCGTGTGCCTGCCCTTGGAATCCTTTTCCCGCACTTCAGCGGTGGCAAACACATCGCTCCCGAGCACTCTGTTTATGAGCGTTGTTTTTCCCACGCCGGACGAACCGACAAATGCATAGGTCGAACCCTTATTTATCAAATTTCTGAAGTCGTTCATCCCAAAATCTGTTTTGGCGCTCACTGCGAATACGTCTGCTCCACTCGCGACCCGCCTTGCTTTCTCGACATATTTTTCAAAATCGTCCTGCAAATCAGCTTTGTTCAGAATGATTACGGGACGCGCACCGCCTTCGTGGATCATCACCAGATAGCGCTCCAGTCGGGGCAAACTGAAATCATCATCCAGACTCTGCACGATGAAAATGGAATCGATATTCGAAGCAAGAACCTGCTCCTCTGTTTTTTTACCGGGGACCTTCCGGGAAAATTTGGTTCGGCGGGGAAGAATCTCGTGAATAATGCCATTGGAATTTTCATCAAAAACGGACATTGCCACCCAGTCGCCGACTTTGGGCAAATCAGAACCATCCGTGGCATTGTACATTAATTTGCCGGTTACCTCAGCCCGCAGTTCGCCTTTCTCCGTATACACGAGATAGTTATCCCGGTTTTCAATAGCAATTCTGCCGGCTTCGAAACCCTGCTCCCGATAAGGGAAAAAATGCTCTTCGAAAAAATCGTTCCAGCCAAGCGATTCTAATGTAAACATATTCTTCATCTTTCAATTTTCCTACAGCTACCAATTCCAATTTTCAGTTTCTTTGGTCCATTCAATTACAATTTTACCATTTACAAATTCACCAATTTACCGATCACCGGCCTTCGGCTGCTTCCAGCATGGCGACGATATTTTCCGGCGGCACATAGGCGAGAATATTATGCACCTGTTGAAAAACGAATCCGCCGCCGGGATTCAAAATTTCGATCTGTTCCCTGACATGTTTTTTCACCTGTTCAGGCGTTCCATGGGGCAGCACTTCCTGGGTATCGCAACCGCCGCCCCAGAGGACGATATCGCGGCCAAAATCTTGTTTCAGGCCGGCGGCATCCATTCCGGCGCATGATATTTGCACAGGATTTATCGCATCCAGGCCGGCATCGATCAAATCCGGCAGCAATTCTCGAACGCCGCCGCAGCAATGCAGCATCACTTTCACATCAGCCAATTCTTTGGCGCGCTGCCACATCGCTGCGTGCCGGGGTTTGAAAAACGTGCGATACATGCCAGGGGACAACTGCGGCCCGGTTTGCATTCCCAAATCATCACCGAACAGAACGACATCGATATATTCGCCCACAGTATTCAAAAAATCTTCAAGATTGGCCAGGTGCATTTCCACAACCCGATCGAGGAACGCATGTGCTTTCTTTGGCTCTGCAGCTAACAGCATGAAAAAATTATCGTTGCGATACAGGAATTGCCCCATCTCCAGCAGGTTTCCGCCGAACAAGCCGATGATGGCTCTGTCCGAAATATCCCTCAACCGCTTCGCGCCTGCCGCGAGAATTTCATCGCCATGTGCACCAGCCACCAGCGGACCGGGTGGAGAGGCAATCGCTGTCCACATGCATTCATCCATGGCCTCAGCTATTTTATCCAAATCGTCCCCTGCTTCGAGCGGAAAATGAGACTGCTCAAAATAGAGCGCATCTTCCGGCATGCGAGCGATAATTCGGCCGGTTTTTGAACGGATAATCCAGTCGTCATCTTCCCTTTCAGGACGAACCCAGGCCGGCATTTGACAGGGCGTGCCGTCCGGCAAAATCCAGCCGTGCCAGTCCTCGTCCTTCAGTGCGAAAGCGCGTCCCAATTCGATGGTGTCCACGCCAAACATATTCAGCACATCCTCATCCACAATGGCCAGTTGCTGCACCGGGTCGTAAACGCGAATCGGTTTTTCTTTCAGCCCTAAATATTTTCTCAGCTTCGCATAGGCGATAGCGCTAACGCCGGACGACCGATGTCCTGACAAATCAATGGGCGGACGGTCCGATTCTTTGAAATTCAATGCCGCATTGACTCGTTCTCTCGAATTCATAATATTTCCTTTCTCTGTCATTCACTCCATATATTTAAGTAAAATTTGATTTAAAAGCAACTGTTTTATTTAAAGGATCAAAATCGGTTCTTTTCCGGTGAAATTCACTACAGTCATCAGAACACATTTTATGAAGTTAGCCTGAATTATTCACAAATTTCAAACAATAGATATTTAACTTAATGTTATTCATAAAATTAATCAGATATATGAAATTTAACAAAGTTAGAGATACTGAATTCGGAATGAAGCACCATTCAGGCTACCTGGATTCCATAATGCATTACAATGAATAATCCAGGTTATAAATGTCACTTCAACAAATTAAATTATACACCATTCGGTTCGTTCAGATTTTTTAAAAGCCAGACCAAAACAAATGAAATACAGGAAAATTCTTCTTGCTTATTTTTAATAAAAATACTATAATAATGATTTACTGAAATTAAACGAATTTGCATGCATTGATTCTTCAGAAAAACATGTGTGTTCTTTATATAAATCGAAATACAAGTAGAATTGCGTCAACACACCCAATCTGTTCCTTTTCATTGGCAAAATAACCGAGCGATACTTAATACTATTTAGTCAGATTAAATTAAAGCAGCGGGCAGGTCAGTGCCCTCAGCCACTGACTTTATAATTCTCCAGTTTTTAATTCGTTGTTGCCGATAATTTCATCGATATTCTGTTAACAGACCAATATAAAATTGATTTCTCATCAGTGGCAGAGGCCACTGGGTTACCCGTTTTTTAGATGTGACAAAGTAAAAGTAATATTCTGAAATAAGTAATTGAACCAAATACTCACGAGTCAGGCTGTTCGAAAACCGCGGCTGTCCAACCGAAGTTGAAAATCCGCCTTCTTGTTGGCGGAGGAAGTCACCGGGTGCTTAAATTTTTCTGATATTATTGGTGTTTAAACCACCCTGTGTTCCGCGGAAAACCGGGGTGAAATCCTTTTCGGACAGGCATTACGTACTGTTTTTCATTATAGAAAGGCTCACAGCATGTACCTATTAGGGCTTCACTTGATTGACTGGTTTGTCATTCTTATCTACCTCGTCGGCATGATTTACATCGGCAAATGGGCGAGCCAGAAAATCAAAAATACCCAGGACTTTTACCAGGGCGGCAGAAGTTTTGGCAAATTGTTCTTTGCGTTTTTGAATTTCGGCAACATTACCAGCGCAGACCAGGCCACCGGTGTTTCCCGCGAGATTTATCGCCAGGGACTTTCCGGGCTCTGGTTTCAAAATCTTGTTCTGTTCATCACGCCATTTTACTGGTTCAGTTCCATTCTCCAGCGCCGAACCCGCTACATTGGCCCTGGTGACATTTACCTCCATCGCTTCGAAAGTCGATTTCTTGCCGGCCTTTATGCGCTGTACATTCTCCTCATTGCTATTTACGGTGGTTCAATGGGATTTCTGCTCACCGGCAAAACAATGAAAGCCCTGATGGTAAAACCGGCCACTGCCTACACGGTTGAAGAAAAACAATCGGTGGAAGGCTTCAAGCGCTACAAAGAATTGGAAGAGAAACAAAAATTTACGCCCCTTGCCTCTGAAGAAAAGGAAGAATTTCGCGTCTTGCAGGAAAAAATGAAGCAGGACGAGCTCCACCCGTATATTTCATATTTGAACCTGACGCTATTTTATTTCATTTATGCGGCCATTGTAGGCGCTTATACAATTTTAGGAGGACTGTTCGCTGCGGTGGTCACGGACATCATCCAGGGGCTGCTCATCCTGTTCCTTTCGATCATTCTCATCCCGGTCGGACTGGTTAAATTGGGCGGCTTCTCCGGCCTGCACGCCAAAGTGCCGGATTACATGTTCGAACTGTTCGGCTCTGCAGCGACCAGCGAATACACATGGTATTTCGTGGCGGCCATGGTTGCGGTTAACCTCATTGGATTAGCGCCGCGCAGTTTCACCACCGGCGGATCTGCCAAGGACGATCATTCCGCACGCATCGGGATGATGGTTGGCGCGTTTTCCAAGCGGTTCGTCACCATTGGCTGGGCACTCACCGGGCTCATCGCAGTCGGACTGTACGCCGGTCAATTGGCCGATCCCACCATGATTTGGGGACACATCACCAAAGATTTGCTGGGTATCGGATTCGTCGGCATCATGGTGGCAGCCATTATGGCAGCCAACATGTCCTCCATCGACGCGCAAAGTCTGGAATGGAGCGCTGCCTTCACCAAAAATATCTTGCTTCCCATCTATCCCAAAACAAAAGAAAAAACCCAAATTTTAGCCGGGCGCATTGTGATCTTTTTCGTGCTGATTTCTTCAATCTATTTCGCCCGCAAAGTGGATGATATTTTCGTCATGTTCAAGTATGTGTTGTCCATCGGAACCATTATTGGGCCGGCGTTATGGCTGGTCTATTTCTGGCGAAGGCTGACCACAAAAGCGGTTGTCATTCAAATGACCCTGACCATTTTCACCACGGTGGTCATCCCAAACGTGGCGCCCACATTCGAATCCATCAGGACCAACCCAAACATGACGATTCAAACAGAGGAGCGCATTGTCGTCATTACAACCAAAGCGCTGCAAGCCGATGTCGAGGCAGGACGCGCTGATTTTGTGGGACAGGAAATCGAGAAAAATAAAGTCCACCCGCCCTCTGCCATTTTCTTCGACAAAGTGGTGCGCGAAAATCCGGATGATCTCAATTCAAGGTTCATCGGCCAGGGTTCGTTCCGAAACCAGTTATTTTACCTTGCAAAGCTTGGACTTCCGGTGGAGAAATTATCCAAAGCCCAGTTGGCCACCGCGTCGTTTTTATTCGATATCATTTTTCCGTTTATCCTCTTATTCGGCATCAGCCTTGTCACCAAACGAAATTCAGAAAGTATTTTGCATGAATTCTACGGCGCCATTCATACGCCGGCTGTGGCGGATCAGAAAGAAGACGCCCGTCTGGTCAAAGAAGCCGCGGACAATCCGGAAATCGTGCGCCAGAGAAAACTTTTCCCCAACACGGACTGGGAATTCTGGAAGCCGGACCGCTGGGACATCTGGGGATTCGTGATCTCATGGCTCATCGTATTTCTGATTATTTTCTTGTACATTATCATTATGCGCATCGGAGCATGATTTTTGAGAAGCAAGATATTCGTTTTTCGATATTTGATTTTCGATGAAAAATTTTGTGATTAGTGAAAGTTAATAGTGTGGAACATCACCAACTCGCTCCACACCCAACGCTTCCCGCGTTTCACTTTTCACGTCGGCATTGCATCTTACGTCTTGCATTTTACGTTTCACGTTTGACGTTTCACATTTCACGTCTCACATTTCACTTTTGACGTTTCACTTACAAACCATGGAGTTATTATGAAAAAAACCTCAATCTTTTTTATCTTGTTTTTAGCAATTGTAATCTTCGCACTTTCATGCTCCGAGAGCAACCTGCCGGTGTACGGCACCTGGAAAATGCTGCCGGAGAAAAGCACCGATCTCGTCACATGGCGCTACCGCACTCTGGAGATGGAGATTATCAATCACGAAGGCGAAATCACCATTCTCGACAAATGGATGCAGCGGAAAAAAGTGGCTTTTGTGGACTCCGTGACATTCACTCCGGATGGCACGCCGGCTGAAATTGAAGTCACTTCCCAAATCTGGCCGGAGAACTGGTACATGGGAGTGCTGTCAATTAAAGGTTCAACGAAAAAAGTTTCCGGCGTATGGCTGCGCCCGGACAAGGAACTGGAAACCATCACCAAACAGCCGGTGCAAACATCCCAGGGCGAGGCTACCATCACAACCACGCGGACGTTCAAGCTCAATCGCAAGGGCAATGAACTGACCGTCACCGAAAAACGCTCCAGCCGCCCCACGCCGATCGAGCTGGTGCTTGAGCGGGTTGTGGGGGAGTGATAAGGAACCTGGATTGCGATCCTGAATTGCCACGAGATTTATCTCGTGGAAAAATTTAGGCAATCCATGCAATAGCTCGAAAATGTCATTCCTGCTGGAACGAAGTGGAATGCAGGAATCTCTTATGGAAAAAGGAAAAGAATCCTGAAATCTACTTCATGTGTAAGGCATTCTATTCAGGAAATAAAATATCTCCCATACGAGTGAGTCCATGAAAACTTTTTACATTTACATGATGGCAAATAATCACAACAATATTCTCTATATCGGAGTCACTAATAATCTCATCCGAAGAGCCTATGAACATAAGAGCAGCTTAATCGATGGTTTTTCCAAAAAATACAACTGCCATAAGCTTGTTTGGTATGAGCAGACAAACAATATCGAATCTGCTGTTGCTCAGAAAAAAAGACTGAAAAAATGGAAACGAGAATACAAGGAAAATGTCATTCAAAAGATGAATCCAGAGTGGAAGGATTTGTACTTCGACTTGATTTGAAAGTATATTTTCCAAAAGCATTCAAAATTAACAAAGACTATCATTTCTGATACGCCTATGGCAAATTCAGGAATCTCCTTTCAGAGTGAATAGATTCCTATACCAAAAGCAGAGTGGTTTTCGGATGCGTTATCCTGTCATGCCTGCGAATGTCGAAGATGCGCCCCGGCGTGCAGACATCTACTCATTCTTGCAGAGGAGATTCCCGCATTCGCGGGAATGACATTTCTTGGTTTCAGTTGTAAAAAATCTACAACAAGCTATTTTAAATTTTCATAAATAATTTTTCGAAAGGAACTCCCATGAAAAAACTAACATACGCATTAATCATTTTAACACTGCTGACCGCGCTTCCCATTCAGGCGCAGCAGGCCCAACCCATGTACATGATGAAATTAACCAATAACTGGCTCATCGAAGGCGACCTGCCAACCAATGCGCTGCTCATCAGTCTGCAGGGCGTGGTCAATATCGGGGCGCCGCGGCTGTACTTCATCTATCCACAGGGATGGGATTTCACATTCACCGAGCCGCTGTTCGGCTATTACCAGGACACCCGAAAGATGCAATTCACCGAGCTTTTTACCGCGGATGAAGCACTGGCGAAATTGAAAGACCATGTGAACGGCTACGTTGTGTGGGACACTTCCGAACGCACTTCGCTGATCGTTGCATTCACCGCTGCCGGGTTGAACCAGGCTGTGGTGGTTTCCGAAGCGCTCATCCCGTTGGCTGAAAAACACGGGATCAAGCTCATCGAAGATTTCCGCGAAAAATTCACAGACCAGACCGACTACGAGATTTACCGCTGGGCGTACGATAAATACTGGGATTTGTGCAGCAAGGACTTTCTCGTGTACATGGGCGGCGAAGGCGGCAAAATGATGAAGCCGGGCATCGCCGATTTTGGCATTCACAAAAAAGCCTTTTTCACCGATGCCTCCACCGACCCGGCTGACTCGCTGGAATTCCTGTTCGCCAGGCGCATTTTCCGCGAAATGAAACCCATGTCCCTGGTCATGGGCTGGCACTCCTATTCCAAAGACAAGGAAGCCCAGCATGTGCGGTTAGCCTCCAATTACGCCCTGCGCGTGGAAGGTTTGCACACTCTGCCCAACATGAGCTTCAATCACCAGATTCCGCTCACCGAAGGCTATGAGTTCAAAAACAACCATAACGTGGAACCGGGTAAGCAATACATGCCGGAGGAAAAAGTCTACATTTCATGCATTCAAACCGACTGCCTCGGATTGGGCGCGTGGACAAAACCCGGCCGCGGTGACATTCCCTATGCCTGGGAAGTCACCATGAACTGGTCGTGGCTGGCCCCGGCCATGATGCAATTCTTTTACGATATGGCAACGCCCAACGATTATTTCATCGGCTCCCTTTCCGGCCCGGGATACATGTATCCAAAATCCATTCCCCTGGAATACCTGCCGGACGTGGTGGACAAAGCCTACGAGCTGATGCAAACTCTGGACCTCAATATATTCGAGCTGATGGAACACACCAATTACTGGGAAACCGACGGCATCGACGATGACGTGACCGAGGAAGTGCTCGATTTCTATTACAAGGGCATGCCGGACGCCATCGGATTTGCCAATGGCTATCGCCCGGCCCACACCTTTATGGTGCGCGATGGCAGGCCATTTATATCCTACGATTACTATCTCTCGGAAAAACGCGACCTGAACGAAGCAGCCGCGGATTTGCAGGAATTGGCCAATCTCAATCCCGGGCGGCCTTACTTTCTGCTCATCCACATCCGCCAGTGGAGCGACATCAACCGCGTGAAAGAATGGCTGAACAAAATCGGCCCGGAATTCGAACTGGTCCCGCTGGATATTTTCATGAAAATGGCCGGCGCCAATCCCACGTTCAAAACGCGGTTTGCAGAGGAATAATCATTCCATTCAGAAAAGAATACACCCCGGTTGTCCGAAGGACACCGGGTGTGTATAATTCCAAAAATGTCCGACAACGCCAAACACACGGAGACTCACATCCGAAAGAATGCCATTCGCACAATTTTCTCAACTTAAAAGAAAACCGGCGCCCGACCCTCCCTGATTATTCCAATCGAACAAGCTGATTGAACCGATTACCCACAGAAACGGTAACGCCCATTATTCGAATTTTACCAACAATTTATTTGCATCTAACCTGGATTATTCATTGGAATGCATTAAGGAATCCAGGTAGCCTGAATGGCGCTTCATTCCGAATTCAGTATATCCAACTTTGTTAAATTTCATATATCTGATTAGTTTTATTCATAACGAAACAAGAATTCATCACGATCGGAGCGCAGCGGAGCATCGTTATGAAT
>CAZSBG010000155.1:0-10558 GCA_964605145.1 uncultured Cytophagia bacterium
CATAATTCCGAATTCAGTATATCTAACTTTGTTAAATTTCATATATCTGATTAATGCGAAGCAAAATCCACAGCCTCAGGCGGTGGTTGGGGAAGGGTTGTGAAGGGAATTTTTGTAAATCCATTCACCCCTTCCAGGGGGAATATAATCAAGCCACCACCTCTGGTGGTGGTAATTTGACTTTCATTAATAACATTAATTTAAACATCTTTTGTTTGAAATTTGTGAATAATTCAGGTTAAAGGGCATCCAACTCAACCCTGAAAATTAAGTAATTCATTTCTGATCCCACGAAAAATAATCTTCATAATCGACAAAGGCCTTTGAAAAGGCCTTTTTGTGTATAGCGTCAGGTGTAACTATATAAAAAAAAAGAAAAAAAACAAAAATACTATTTGACAAAATCAAAAAAATTTTGTATAATTGAAATCGACTATAATTTCTTATTTATTATTGATTACTGATAGTGGCTCAAAATGATAAGCAGTATGACAGGATTTGGACGCGGGGATGTGAGAAAAAATGGCTACGAAATTCTTTCGGAAGTCAGATCGGTGAACAACCGCTTCCTCGATATTCAGGTGAAACTTCCCAAAAATTTTTTCCAGTTCGAACATGAAGCAAAAACATTGGTTCGCAAATATATAACGCGTGGAAGACTGAATGTTTTTGTCAGCATGAACGGAAATAGCGATCATAGCAATTTAGGATTGAAAATCAATACCAGCCTGGCTTCTTCGTACTTGAGGCTGATTCATAATTTGAAGAAGGAAATGAAAATTCCGGGCAAAATAAAACTGGATCACCTTTTAAATTATCCAGACATTATAACTTATGAAGAAGATGCATGCGGCTCCGATGAAATATGGGTGTACATCGAGGAGTCCATGGAAAATGCACTCAAAAATCTTCAAAAAATGAGAATGAGAGAGGGAGCTGAACTGGCGAACGATCTGGTTGAAAGAATACGAATGCTTGATCGCGAAATTAGTCAGATCGAAAAAATTTCAGAAGAAAAATTTGAAGAAGAACTTGTCAAACTACGCAAGCGTATCCGTGAAATTACGGATAATAATGAACTCGATGAGACCCGACTGGAAACAGAAGTTGCATTAATCATAAATCGGATGGACGTAACAGAAGAATGCGTTCGGTTCAAAAGTCACAATAAGCTTTTTCTCAAGACACTGGAGTCGAATGAAGCAGTGGGACGGAAACTGAATTTTCTATTACAGGAAATGACTCGAGAGGCGAATACTATCGGTGCCAAGGCGAATAATGCTGAAATTGCTCATTTGGTCGTAGAAATCAAAGAGGAAGTCGAAAAAATCAGGGAACAGGTTCAAAACATCGAGTAAATTAATCTGGCCATGAGGGCTAAATAGTTCTTTGCCAGAAAACTTTCAATCGAAGTTAGGAGGACCAAGTCATGATGATAAGTATTGGCTACAGAAATTACATTTCTATGGAACGTATCGTCTCTATCATTTCACCGGATTCCCGCCCAACAAAAAATATGATCAATGGCGCTCGGGAAAAAGGGAAGCTCATTGACGCGACTATGGGCAAAAAAACAAAATCAGTTATCGTAACCAATAGCAATCATGTGGTCTTGTCGGCAAACTCGCCTGATACAATTGTTCATCGTACCCAGGCACTGGGAAAAAAAGCATATCTTGTTGAAGAGGGTGAATAGTATTTAAATTATGAGTGGTTTATTGGTCATTATGTCTTCTCCTTCCGGAGGTGGTAAGACTACAATCATTCGGCGCATTCTAAGACAATTTCCAAATAAGTTCACCTATTCCATTTCAGCTACAACGCGCAAAATGCGGCCTGGTGAAAAAAATGGAATTGATTACTTCTTTCTGTCTGAGCAGGAATTTCACAGAGATGTCGAAAATTCCAGGTTCCTTGAATGGGAAGAAGTTCACGGATATTATTACGGAACGCCGCTCGCACATATCGAGAAACTGGTCGCATCAGGGAAACATGTTTTCCTGGATATCGATGTCAACGGCGCTTTACAGGTAAAGAAGAAATATCCGGGTAAGGTGGTTACCATCTTCATCGCTCCGCCGAGCATGGATGTGTTGATTGAACGGTTGAAAAACAGAAAAACGGATTCTGAAGAAGAAATAAATCGTCGGTTGCAGCGTATTCCCATGGAAATGGAAAAGTCCGGCCAGTTTGATTTTACCGTTTTTAACACAGAAATTGAAAAATCGGTGCGTGACGTTCTGAATATTATGCAACGCCATGATTCAACTTTGAACATCGAATCGGTTTCTTTTTCCTGAAAGTTATGGAATATTTATCCGGATTTAATTAAAAACCGGGGAATAATTCAAAGATTTGTGAACAATACAATAAAAAACGTGCAGCCTGTATGATTTTTTTAAATGCTGTACGGCTAATTTAATACCATGCGGAATTTTCTGATAAAGGGCAAGCGCAAAAAATACATTAAAATATTAAAAAAAGCGAAAACCAAATTCATTACTCGTTTTCAACGTCTGAACGGAAGGATGAAGCGGCAACGAGTAATTTTCAAGTTAAAAAAGGCTGATATACTATTGGCCAAACCCGGCATATTGAGTTTATCTCTCATTGCGTTATTGTACAGAATATTATTGCACTCAGAATATGTGCACAGTATGATGTACATTGGAAACAATAAAATAATTCACACAACAATCAAAGATGGAGTCATCATACATAAAGTTCCGAGAAAAATTTATAAAAAAAACAGATACACAATTTACAGACTGAGAAATTTAAATTCGGAACAAAGGAGTCGAATTGTCAGTGAAAGCTTGAAATATAAAGATTTGGAAACTGACGTCATGGGATTGATGCTGAATATCCCTAAAAATTTATTCGGAATAAAAAAAAGATTACTGAAGGTTGAAAAAAATCGTCTTTGGTGCAGTAAATTAATTTATCGGTCCTATCGTGCTGTTGGCGTCAATTTGATCTCAGAAAGTGAGAGTCATATAATAACATCTGAGAAGCTTAGCAAAAGTACACTTTTAGATAAGGTCCAGTAAAAAATGTTTCGGAAATTAATTTCGAGGCAATAATAATTAAAATCGAATATTTGTTCCATATTATTCACTCTAATTTTGACATATTTAAAAGGTAACCGTCTTGTTGAAGTTTCAATTATTAAAATAATTTCTCACACGACGGTTTTTACCCGGTTCATAGCACAAAAAAATTTCTAACATCACATGGAATCGGGAACAATTGATTATTTATTTTGGAGGCTTTAACGAATGACCAGTACGATCGATCTTGAAGATTTGGTAAAATATTCAGATAATTTGTATGAAGCAATTATCGCTATTGCCAGACGGGCGAAACAAATAAATGATGAACAAAAACGGTTCATCGAGCAAGAGACAGGCATGGATGATTCAATGGAAAATTATGATGACGATGATGAATTTGATGGACAAATTGAAGATGAACCCCAAATCATTAAGTTGCCCAAGCCAACAGAAGTGGCAATTAAAGAAATGTTAAAGGGCAAAATCAATTATGATTATGGCGATAGGCTCTCTCAGGACGATAACGAAAATTAGTTATGTTCTCTGACAAAAAAATATTGCTGTGCATTACTGGGGGCATTGCTGCGTATAAAGCGTGTGAAATAATTCGGGAATTAAGAAAGAACCATGCCGGGGTACAGGTGGTATTAACAGATGCTGCCACCAAATTCATCACACCGCTAACGTTGGCGACCTTGTCTGAAAAACCCGTGCTCGAAGATGTTTTTGCGGATCAACTTTCAAGTCCGACAGTTCATATCGACGCGGCGAGATGGGCGGATGCGATTCTGGTGTGCCCGGCTACAGCAAACACCATTGGCAAAGTCGCTGCAGGCATTTCGGATAATTTACTCACAACCTTGATCATGGCTGCCACTGTGCCGGTTATTTTTTGTCCTGCCATGAATAAAGAAATGTATCGAAATGCGATTTTTCAGAAAAACATGGCGTTGTTAAAAGAACATGGCTATCATTTTGTTAAATCAGAAGAGGGCGAGCTGGCGTGTGGAGAGTATGGCTGGGGACGCCTGGCTAATTCAGTGCAAATTTTCAATCGATTGAAAAAAGTTTTGCTGGGTACAGATGAATTGAGCGGTAAAAAAGTGCTGATAACCGCAGGCAGAACCGAAGAGCCAATTGATCCCGTACGAATTTTTACGAATTATTCATCCGGTAAAATGGGATTCGCTCTGGCCGAAGCTGCAGCCCTGAAAGGCGCCGACGTAACTCTGATAAGCGGGCCCAATGAGCTCATGCCTTTTGAAAATGTGCGATTAATTCGCATCCAATCCAGCCGCCAAATGGCTGAAGCAGTGGAACAGGAGGTTGGAGCACACGATATCGTTGTTATGTCCGCTGCGGTTGCGGATTTTACACCGGCGTGTTTTTCGGATCAAAAAATCAAGAAAGCGGATTCCCACTCTTCATTTGAATTTAAACGCACGAAAGATATTTTAAAGGCTGTTGGTAAAAATAAGGGAAGTAAAATTGTCGTTGGTTTCGCTGTTGAAACTGAAAATGAAAAAGAAAACTCCCTAAAGAAATTGAGAGAAAAGAATCTTGATCTCATCATCGTAAACAATCCGAAAAAAGAGGGCGCGGCTTTTGGCTCGGATACCAATATCGTCACCATGCTTGGGGCGGATGGCTCAATGGCCGATGTGCCTAAAATGTCGAAGCGACAGTTGGCATTCAGAATTATGGATGAAATAATGAATGTAGCTGCCCATCGCAACGCGAAATTGATGGACGAAGGACAAAAATAAAAACGAATCCCGATATGTTGAATTTATTTTCAGACATAAAAAATTATTTTTTGAGTCAGCAGCAATTGTATGGCGATGATATTTTTATCGACTATGATCTAAGCAAAAAACCGGTTCAGGTGGTCACGGCAGTAGCGGAAAAAAAAGAGAATTCGGTTCCCGGGCCTTTATCAGAAAAGAAAGATAACCGAACCCAACTGAATCAGTTGTATTTTCAGGTTCGTAATTGTCAGAAATGTGCCCTGGCTAAGCAGCGAAACAAGCTTGTATTTGGATCCGGAAATCCCGATGCCAAAATAATGTTAATCGGAGAAGCGCCCGGGTTTCACGAAGATAAAATGGGAAAGCCATTCGTGGGAAAAGCCGGTCAATTGTTAGATAAAATATTGGCTGCAATCGATCTGAACCGAGATGATGTATTTATCACAAATGTGGTGAAATGCCGTCCCCCGGAAAATCGCGATCCCCAGCCACAGGAAATTGATACGTGTTCATTTTTGCTGCAGCGTCAGGTTGAAATTGTCAAACCCAAATATATTTTGATTCTGGGACGTGTCGCTGCCCAGGCCGTTTTAAAAACGGAAAAATCCCTGTCCGATCTTCGCGGAGAATTATACGATGTTTTTGGCGGAAAATGCGTGGTCACTTATCATCCGGCCGCTTTACTGCGCAATACATCGCTGAAGCGAGGAACCTGGGAAGATGTGCAAATGTTTCAGAAATTATTCAAATCGGATGATTCGCAGGAAAGAATGGCCTGACTTTTTCAATCAATTGTATCCTGTCAATTCACGTAGGTAAAGCAACAATTTATCAGTCAAATGAAGAATGCAATCAAAGGATAACGAAACCAATAGAATTCAACGCGTCCCACCGCAGGATATCGATGCCGAAATGGCGGTGCTGGGCGCCATGTTCATTGAAATGGATGCGGTTGGTAAGGCAATTGAGATTTTGGAGGAGAACAGCTTTTACAAAACCGCGCATCAAAAAATATTTCGGGCTGCGGTTGAGTTGTATGACCGACAGGAACCCATCGATGTAATTACGCTCGCGAATACGCTCAGCAAAAATGGTCAGTTGGAAAACGTCGGAGGAAATTATTATTTAATTAAACTCTCAGACCTGGTTCCATCGGCGGCAAATGTGGAATATTACGCGAAAATCGTATTGGAAAAAGCGCTATTGCGACAGTTGATAACCATCACGACTGACATTGCCAATCGGGCGTACGAACACAAAGGGGATGTGTATAATCTCCTGGACACCATTGAAAAAGAGGTGTTCGTTCTTTCCGATCGAAAGTTGAAAAAAGGATTCACTTCGATCAATTCGACCATGCACGAAACTTTTGAACAGATCGAAAGTTTTCACGGGAAAAAAGGCGGCGTAACAGGTGTTGCTTCCGGATTTGCCGATCTGGATCAAATGACATCCGGATTTCAAAATTCTGATTTGATCATCGTGGCAGGCAGACCCTCCATGGGAAAAACAGCTTTCTGTTTGAATATCGCCCGCAACGCTGCCGTAGATTACGGGGTGCCGGTGGGCATCTTCAGCCTGGAAATGGCATCTTATCAATTGGCCATGCGAATGCTGTGCAGTGAAGCCCGGGTGGATTCCCATTCAGTACGAACCGGGCAATTACCTGTGGATGAATGGCAGAAATTGAGCATGACCGTTGGAGTGTTAGCTGAAGCTCCAATTTATATCGATGATGCGCCTGCGCAAAATATACTGGAAATAAAAGCCAAAGCGCGACGTTTGAAATATGAAAAAAACATTGGTTTGCTTGTCGTGGATTACATGCAGCTCGTTCAGGGGCCTGCCGGCATTGAGAGCCGCCAACAGGAAATTTCCGCGATATCACAGGCATTGAAAGCGCTCGCAAAAGAATTGAATATTCCGGTCATTTCACTGTCGCAGCTATCCCGCGCCGTGGAATCGCGTGGCGGAGATCACCGGCCAATGCTTTCAGATTTGAGAGAATCCGGGGCCATCGAGCAGGACGCAGATGTCGTCATTTTCATCTACCGTCCGGAAGTATATGGCAGAACTGAAGAAGAGGGAATAGCCGAAATCATTATTGGAAAACAACGAAGCGGCCCGGTCGGCACTGTGAAATTAGCTTTTGTTAAACAATACGTGTTATTTGCAAATTTGAGTAAAGTATATAATGAAATGGATCAGGCCCAGCCATTTTAGTCAATATCAACCAATAAGCAACCTGGCTGGATTTACAATGGAAGAGAAATATTCAAAAGCTCTTGATGAATTAATCAGAGATATAAAAAAATATAATGTCAATTTTGACAGTGCTCTGCTGAAAAAGGCTTATATGTTCACGTTCGATGCGCATAAAGATCAATTGCGTAAATCAGGAGAGCTATATTTTGAACATCCGTTGGAAGTGGCACGAATATTAGTCAGTCTGAAAATGGATCTTGGTACCATTTGCGGCGGACTTCTGCACGACGTGGCCGAAGATACCGGAGTCCCGCTCGAAGAGGTCAATGAAGAATTTGGCCCTGAAATAACCGCCCTGGTGAATGGCGTGACGAAAATAAGCGAACTGAAGCTGGAAAATCTGGAAAAGCGCCAGGCAGAAAATTTTCGTAAAATGATTATCTCCATGGTCGAAGATATTCGGGTGATTCTCATTAAGTTCGCGGATCGGCTTCACAACATGAGAACTATCGAATATCTTCCGGAGAGGAAGAGAATTCGGATTGCAAAGGAAACGCTGGATGTCTACGCTGCGCTGGCACATCGGTTAGGGATTGCCAAGGTAAAATGGGAGCTGGAGGATCTGGCGCTTAAAACACTCAATCCCAAAGCCTATGAAGACCTGGTTCGAAAAATTACCGAAAAACGGGACGAACGTGAAAAGTATATTCAGCGGTTGGCCAAACCAATAAAACGGGAATTGAAAAAAGTTGAAATTCAGGCCAACATCACCGGGCGCCCAAAACATTTTTATAGTATTTATCAAAAGATGATTCGACGGAAACTTCCCTTTGAGGAAATTTTCGATCTACTTGCCATTCGAATTATTGTCAATAAATTGGAGGATTGCTATTTCGTCCTTGGAGTCGTGCACAGCCTGTTTACCCCGGTTCATGAAAAATTTAATGATTATATCGCCACTCCCAAGTCCAATATGTACCAGTCACTTCACACCAAAGTGATTGGTCCGGAAGGGAAAATGGTTGAAATACAAATTCGGACGGAAGAAATGCATCGAACCGCTGAAGAGGGAATTGCTGCGCACTGGAAATACAAGGAAAGCCGCTCCAAAGAGGATGAGTTAGATAAATACCTGGTGTGGCTTCGCCGGGTGTTGGAATGGCAGCAAGATGTGCCGGATTCCGGCGAATTTATGGAAAATTTGAAAATTGATCTTTTTCATGATGAAGTATTTGTGTTCACGCCGCGCGGAGATTTGTTTCGGTTGCCGGCCGGTTCAACCCCGGTTGATTTTGCCTTTGCCGTCCATACCGATGTCGGGTTCCATTGCCTGGGGGCTAAAGTCAACAGCAAAATCGTCCCCCTGTCTTATCAGCTTCGAAGCGGTGATACAGTCGAAATTATTACGTCCAACAACCAGCATCCCAATCGTGACTGGATCAAGTTTGTAAAAACCAGCAAAGCCCGGACCAAAATCAAACGATGGATTCGCGATTCCATGTTTGAACAAAGTCTGAAACTGGGTGAAGAAATGCTGGACAAGGAATTTAAAAAATATGGTTTGAAAAAAGGTAATGATGAGTTGAATGAAATAGCACAGAGTTACGGATTCTCAGACCTGAATCAATTTTACGCTGCAATCGGACATGGTGATATTCCAACATTAAGGATAATTCACAAGATTGCGCCGGAAAAAACAGAGCAGCCAAAAGAAGAGACATTATTAAAACGTTTTATTCGCAGGACGAAAACTTCGGAAAAGGGGGTTCGGGTACAGGGTATCGATAACATGCTCATTACGTTTGGCAAGTGCTGCCAGCCGGTGCCTGGAGACAGAATTATTGGATTTATAACAAAAGGAAGGGGGGTGGTTGTCCACCGGACCGATTGCAAGAATATCCTCCAGTTAATAAAAAATCCGGATCTCAATATCGATGTGGAATGGGATGTGGATAAGGATAAACGGTTTCTTGTGCGATTGTACATGGTTGCTCACGACAGGAAGGATTTTTTACGTGATGTAACTGAAACAATTTCTTCGACAGATACCAACATCGTCAATGTTGCGTTGCAGACCGAGGAATCGTTTGTTCACAACAACATGTTAATTGAAGTGAGGAATCTCAACCACTTGACGCGCATAATCAACAGGCTTCGTAAAATAAAGGGTATTGTCAATGTTGAGCGATTAGATGGCGACAGCACAGGTTTCCTGAGATTCGATCAAATGAATGTAACTAACGAAATATAATACAGTAACAAGAGATTAATTATTCATCGCAAAAAATAAGGAGCTGAATCGATGAAACGAACGATAACCAAGAAGGATGTCGCAAAGAGAACAGCCAAATTGGTGGGGGAAAAGATCTATCTTACCGAGAAAATCGTCGATGGAGTTTTTACAACCTTACGTGAATTCATGGCAGAAGCTGATCCTGAAGTTCGAATTGAAATTCGGGATTTTGGTGTCTTCGAAGTAAAAACTACAAAGCCTAAGCCCAAGGCAAGAAATCCAAAAACCGGCGAAATTATCTATGTGCCTGCACGGCGTAAAACCCATTTCAAAGCCGGTAAACTATTAAAAGAAGTATTGAAACAACCATTAGAATAAAATTCAAATAGAATAACCGTCAGAGGATTTTTTCACCGCTGACGGTTTTTTAACTGGCATAGAAATAGGCGTATATACTTGGCTGAAGGTAGAATATTAGGTCTTGATTACGGTCGCAAGCGCCTGGGGGTTGCCGTAAGTGATCCACTAAGAATTACGGCCCAGGCTCTGCCAACGATATCTGTCAAAACATGGTCACAGGTACTGTCTGAGATAAATTCAATCGCTCAAAATTATTCAGTCACGCAGATTATCGTTGGGATGCCTCTGCATCTTAAGGGGATCAAAGGTACCATTGCGAAAGAAGTGGATAAATTTGTGACCGAACTTGAGGCGCTCACTCGTATTCCGGTAAAAACATGGGATGAACGGTGGACAAGTGTGCTCGCCGAACAAGCCATTGTTGAAATGGGAAAATCACCGAGTCGTAATAAGGGCAAAATTGATCAAATCGCTGCTCAGTTGATCCTGCAGAGTTATCTCGATTATATCGGTACTTAGCGAGATGTTTTGTCGATTCGATCAGCTCTTTTTTTTCCGATTCAATATACTGCCAATTCTATTGCGTGTTATAAAAACATACTGTTAAAAAAATCAATGTCGAAGAGATTCAACCTGTTATCCGGATATAATTGAAGTTATACCTGTGGAAGAAAAATCCTGTAGGTTCATTTCGTTAAAATTCACGGAACAGGTTGGATAGAATTTCATTCGTTTTAGATTTATGATTTTTAACCTGGATTATTCATTGTAATGCATTAAGGAATCCAGATAGCCTGAATGGTGCTTCATTCCGAATTCAGTGTATCTAACTTTGTTAAACTTCATGTATCTGATTAATTTTATTCATAACAGTAAGTTAAATATCTATTGTTTGAAATTTGTAAATAATTCAGGCTAACCTGGATTATTCATTGTAATGCATTAAGGAATCCAGATAG
>CAZSBG010000156.1:0-10467 GCA_964605145.1 uncultured Cytophagia bacterium
ACCATTCAGGCTATCTGGATTCCTTAATGCATTACAATGAATAATCCAGGTTAGTGATCTTTGTGAACTTAGTGAGAGAAAAAGGAATTTTATGAAAAACATTGGAAATATTATAAAAACACTCCAAAACATCATGCGCAAAGATCCGGGTGTTTCAGGCGATGCGCAGCGCATTGAGCAACTTGGCTGGATGATCTCGCTCAAAATTCTGGATGACAAAGACCAGGAACTGGAATTGCTAAATGACGAATATGTTTCGCCAATCCCGGAAAATATTCAATGGAGAAATTGGGCGGCAGATGACGAGGGAAAAACCGGAACAGAATTGCAGGAATTTATCGACAGCACTCTTTTCCCGGCGCTGAAAAATCTGGATGTTTCCAATGGCAATAAACGCGCGTTAATTGTCCGCGAAATCTTTTCCGGCACCAACAATTACATGAAAAACGGCACGATCATCAGGCTGGTGATTAATAAACTGAATGAAATTGATTTTAACAGTTCCGAGGACCGCCATCTTTTCGGTGACATTTACGAAACCATTTTAAGAGACTTGCAAAACGCCGGCAATTACGGCGAATTTTATACGCCGCGCGCTTTAACAGAATTCATGACCGAGATGATGAATCCGCGATTGGGCGAAAAAGTGCTGGACCCGGCGTGCGGCACCGGCGGTTTTTTAACCTCCGCCGTTGAAAATATCCGCAAGCACGACGTAAAAGGCGTGGAGGATTTGAAAACGCTGGAAGCCACAATTCACGGCATGGAAATGAAACCATTACCTTTTATGCTCTGCGTAACCAATCTGATTTTACATGATATTGAAGTGCCCAACGTGGATTATACCGACAGCCTGAACCGCGAGTACACAAGCATCGGACAAAAAGAGCGAGTGGATGTTATTTTAGCCAATCCGCCATTCGGAGCTTCGGTAACGGATGGCGTGGAAACGAACTTCCCGCAAAATTATCGCACCACGGAAAGCGCCGACCTGTTCCTGGTGTTGATGATCCGATATTTAAAAGAAACCGGACGCGCCGCCATTGTATTGCCGGATGGTTCGTTAACCGGCGATGGCGTAAAGCAGCGAATTCGCCAGCATTTTCTGGAATCATGTAATGTGCACACCATCGTACGCTTGCCCAATTCGGTATTCCAGCCCTACGCAAGCGTGGCAACCAATCTGCTCTTTTTTGAAAAGGGCAAGCCGACAAACGAAATTTGGTATTGGGAACACAAACTCCCGGAAGGTATGAAAGCCTATTCCAAAACCAAACCAATTCAGAAAAGTGAATTTGAGGCCCTGCGGCAATGGTGGACCAACCGGGAAAGCAATAACCAAGCCTGGAAAATAAATATTGAGGATTTGGCAAAGAACGGTTACAACCTGGATATCAAGAATCCGCATATTGCCGAAGAAGAACAGACGTATACCAGCGCTGAATTGCTGGATATGCTGCATCAATCCTTTAGAGAAAGTAATAAATTGCTGGCACAATTAAAAAACGAGTTGCAACATGACTGAAATAAAAAAACCCAATTCCCAAATTATCATTTATCAGACCGAATCCGGTCAAACAAAAATTGAAGTGCGGCTACAGGATGAAACAGTCTGGCTGACGCAGAAATTAATGGCTGAATTGTTCCAGACAACGCCGCAGAACATCACGATGCATCTCAATAATATTTTCGAAGAAGGCGAACTGGACGAATCTTCAACTTGTAAGGAATTCTTACAAGTTCAAACTGAAGGCAAGCGCCAAATAGAGCGGGCGAGAAAATTTTATAACCTGGAAGCGATTATTGCCGTTGGTTACCGCGTCCGTTCCCATCGCGGTACACAGTTCAGGCGCTGGGCAACCGAGCGTTTGAACGAGTACGTGGTAAAAGGTTTTACCATGGACGATGAGCGACTCAAAAATGTACAGAATATCGGTTCTGATTATTTTGACGAAATGTTGGAACGGATACGTGATATCCGATCCAGCGAACAACGCTTTTATCAAAAAATAAAAGAAATTTACAAGTTAGCAGTAGATTATGATCCCAAAGCCGAAGAGACAATCGAGTTTTTTAAAGCAGTGCAAAACAAACTGCATTTTGCTATTTCCGGTTTGACTGCTGCTGAAATTATCGCCGCACGGGCGGACGCATCCAAACCCAATATGGGACTTACTTCATGGAAAAGCGACAAGGTGCGAAAAGGTGATGTCACGATCGCTAAAAATTATTTGAATGAAGAAGAACTGGAAGCGGCAGAGAAAAAACGACAGGGCAGGAAACAGGGTGAGGGGAAAAATAGTGATAAAAAAAAGTGATGAATTATTGGAGCAGTTGAAAAGCGAGTTGAATAATGGTTGAATGGAAGGAAATTCAAGTTAGTGAATTCTTAAAAGAAAGAGTTGGCAGATACAAACCAAATGATCCAATTATTAGGAAATTAAAAAGATTAGAGAAAATTGATTTCTCTGGCAACATGCATTTTTCTGAGAAACCATCTAAAACAGATATGATAATTGTCCAAAAAGGTGATCTTGTCATTTCAGGTATCAATGTAGCGAAAGGTGCTTTAGCAATTTACGATGGTGATGATGATATCACTGCAACAATTCATTATTCATCTTATCAATTTGATAAAGATATGATCGATGTTGAATATTTTAAAAGATTCTTAAAAAGTCCCAAGTTTATTCAACTTCTCAAAGACCAAGTCAAGGGTGGGATAAAAACAGAAATTAAACCAAAACATCTATTACCATTAAAGATTGCTTTACCAGATATTATTACACAAAAATCCATTGTTGAATTTTTCCAAAGAACTGAAAAAAAAATTGGCGATATTGATTTTCAAATTATTCAACAGCATGACTATATCAAACAACTCCGCCAGGCAATTTTGCAGGAAGCGGTTGAAGGCAAACTTACCGCCCAATGGCGCAAACAAAATCCTGAACTTCTTTCCGGGGAGAACCACGCTGCCCGTTTATTAGAAAAGATCAAAGCTGAAAAAGAACGGTTGGTAAAAGAGGGAAAAATCAAAAAGCAAAAACCATTGCCGCCTGTCAGCGAAGAAGAGAAACCGTTTGAATTGCCGGAAGGGTGGGTTTGGACAAGATTGGGAAATTTGGTCAATCCTTTGCGTGGAATTACTTATGGAATAATAAAATTAGGTAATGAACCGAAAGATAGAGGTGTTTATACTTTGAGAACCAGTGATGTAAAATTTAGATATATCGATACTTCAAAAATACGACGCGTCTACGAGAGTATTTCCAATAATTTTAAACGAACTATTTTACAAGGTGGAGAAGTATTGATTAATGTCCGTGGAACTTTAGGGGGATGTGCTATTGTCCCAGATGAAATAAAGGGTTTCAATGTATCGAGAGAAGTTTCAGTAGTTCCACTACAAATAATTCAACTTAATAAACACATTTTAAATGTTGTATCTTCAAAATATTTCAATTTGGAAATAAAAAAAAATCTTCGGGGAATTGCATATAAAGGTTTGAATCTAAATCTGTTGTCTTTATTGTTGGTACCATTACCTCCCCTACCAGAACAATGTACTATTGCAGATAAAGTAGATCGGCTTATGGCTAAAATCGATGCGCTGGAAGAACAGGTCAAATCCCGAAAAGAACAGGCAGAGCAACTCATGCAGGCGGTTTTAAGAGAAGCGTTTAATGGGTAAGAAAAATGGATATTGAAATTATTTTGAGAGCAACGAGCTTTTTTCTGAAGTGACAATAATTATTTCTTGTCAAAAAATTGCCTTGACTTTCTGGCAGAAAATTTATATTCTATATTATGATTTGAATTTATTGGTGTCGTATTAAAGAATATTTTGAAATGAAAAGTTAAACCTGGAAGCTGCCGAATGCTTTATCGAAAAAAAACACTGCTGGCTTTAGTGGAATTATTTAATGGGGAGCTCAACGCAACAGATTTTCAAAAGCTGCTGTTTATTTTTTCCCAGGAACAGATAGACAGCCCTTATGAATTTGTTCCCTATAAATACGGCTGTTTTTCATTTCAGGCCATGGCGGATAAAAATAAACTTATCACCGAAGAATACCTTGAATGTGGCAAGAATTGGAAAACAACTACCAAAGATTCGAATTATATTGATATCTTGAATGCAATCGACAAAAAAAATCTGTATGATTTAAAACAGAAATTTGAGAATTATTCAACGTACGACCTCATTCGATATGTCTATAAAAACTATCCCTATTTTGCCATTCACAGTACCGTCGCAAAAAAATATTTATCTGCAGATGAGTTAGTGATTGTAGATAAATTAAAACCCAGCCAAAATTCTGTGAATTTGTTTACTATTGGATATGAGGGAAGAAGCCTTGAGAGATATTTAAACGCTTTAATTATCAACAATATTAAAGTACTGTGCGATGTAAGAAAAAATCCGCTCAGCAGGAAATATGGTTTTGCAAAAAAGACATTGCAGAACGCTTGTGATGCTGTAAATATAAAATATCTTCATTTACCTGAACTTGGGATCGTCAGTGAAAAAAGAAAACATTTGAAAACCCGGGACGATTATGATGCACTCTTTGAAGAATACGAAAAGACTGTTCTTGCAACTGAGAAGAAAGCAATTAAATTCATTCATAGCTTATTAGAAAATTACGGACGAGTGGCGCTGACGTGCTACGAAGCTGCCCCTGATTTATGTCACAGAACACGAGTTGCCAACGCGGTTCATTCTTTTGAGGAGACCATACCATTAACGCACCTGTAATTATTCGGAAAAAGGTACTAATCACAGTTAAAACATACCCCCTGATTTCTGCCAAATACGATGAACTTGTCTGCACTGCCGGGATTGACGAAGAAGGCAACTGGGTGAGAATATATCCGATACCGTTTCGAAAACTCGAATATAGTAAACAATACCCAAAATATCAATGGATCGAGATTGATCTTGTCAAAAATTCAAAAGATTTCAGGCCTGAAAGCTTCAGGCCCAAAAGTATAAATTCCAGCGATATTATTTTTCATGAAAAGGTTGGAACAGATAATAATTGGGAAGAGAGAAAGAAAAATGTTCTGCGACATGTTTATAACGACATGACAGAATTAATTGCAGATGCAAAAACAAAAGGCAAGCACACATCGCTGGCAGTATTTAAACCGGCCGAAATTTTGGATTTTAAATATGTACCAACAGAAAGAGACTGGAGCGAAAAACAGAAAAATTCACTAAAGCAATTAAACCTATTTGAACGAGAACGAAATTTTGAAGTTGTGAGAAAGTTGCCCTATAAATTTAGCTATATATTTCGCGATGTGAATGGCAGAAAATGTAAAATGATGAATGAAGATTGGGAAGTGGGAGCGTTATATTGGAATTGCCTCAAAGAGCATGGAGGGAATGAAAAGGCTGCCTGTGAAGATGTAAAAAAGAAATATTGGGATGATTTCGCGAAGACAAAAGATCTCTATTTTTATTTGGGAACGACAATGCGGAATCACTTGCGAGGTCCTAATCCTTTTATCATAATTGGTACGTTTCATCCTAAGAAAGAAGATCAGTTGAAATTTGGGTTGGAATGATGTTATTGTTCAACATATTCTATTTACTGAATTATTTTTTAATTTTGGATTTAATAATGTTTCGAATGATTTACTTGTAGGTATAATTTGATATTTAAAATTAATTTCAAGAATATCATCACTTATCTCTTCCTTTTCGTTATATTTTCGATTCAATTATCACATGCTCAAGAATCAAAGTCAGAGCAGTTTTCCCCTGGTACAATTATTTACCAAATGGATCAATTCTCTGGCTATACAGCTCAATTACACGATCATCCGTCAGAAGGTTTAGCACCATGTATAATTCTCACCAGTCAAACTGATGAAATCCATTTATTAATTGACAAAAAAGACTATGATTGGATTGTGAATTCTGTAATAATAAAAAAAGGTAACTTTTCTCCTTTTGATAGTTTGAAAATAGGCGGTACCTTAACGGATTTGAAAAAGATATTTCCAAACAGCAAGATGATGCGAGTTCAATCTGAAATAACAGATCCGGTTGTTTTTAGAGTGAATGATATATGTGATTTTACGGTTGAATGGGAAAAGTCGTTTTATGAACAGGGCGGAACATGGGAAGGTTTTAATCCAGGAATAGTTCCTGATAAATCGAAAATATTAGAGATATATTGGTACGGTAGTAAAAATAAAACATCGGAAAGAGTAAAACAATAAAGTAGTGAATATTTATTCATCTGTCAGTATATAAATAAGATTTTTATGAAGGAATTTTTCTTTATAAATTTTATTCTTCATCATCGCTAAATTTTTTTCAGTTATGCCCTTAACCTCGATTATTCACATTATATTGCTAAAGGTATCGAGATAACCTGAATGGTGCTGAATTTAGAGCGTAGTACATTTTTACGTCTAAAACTGAGTTTTAAATTAATTGATAATTCAATTTGATAATAATCAGGTAATTGAATCAATTTTATTCTAATTACATGAATAATTCAGGTTAACTGGGAGTTCTATCCATTGCAAAATAGTTTATTAATAAAAAAAACCGCCCGCCCCACCCCGGGAGCGTTCGGTTTTTTTCTTTTCAAACTGTTTTCTTCGTAATTAAAATAGCCCTCAAATCACCCTTATCAGCCGCAGTTCGCAGTAGGACACCGGGAATGCCAGGCCAAAATTATTCAGCACCTGCGGGTGGATTTCGCCAATGCGCGCCCACAACCCATTGCCGTCACTGACTTCGGCGCAGCGGCCCTGGCAGAATGCCGGGTGCGAGGCCGGCTGGTAGGCGCCCTTCTTTTTCAATTCACTTAAAATGGAATCGAGGATTCTTCGGGCTTCGGCGTAGCCGGCATCCTGGCCAATGGTGGCAAACGCCAGATGGCGGTATTCGTTGGTGCCGGTCTCCATGTCAGGATTCAGGTGAATCACGTTGCCCAATTCAAATATCCGCTGGGGCACAGATTTACGCCGGTTCTTGTGGAATGTCTCCATGATGCCGGTTTTCAAATGGTTGCGCACCACCTTTTGCTCGATGGTCTTGGGATTTTCCACGATGACGTGATTGTCGTCCGGCTCCATCAAAAACCTCGTGAAATGCCGCTCCACGGATTGCAGGTTCAGGCTCATGATTTCGCTGTAGCCGTGTCCCAGCATGGCTTCGCGAACGATCTGGCTGAGCAGCTCTTCTTCGCGCGCCTCGCCAATGGTCAGGCTGGGCACCAGTCTTTTTTCGATATTGTCGTAACCGTAGCCAATGGCCAGGTCTTCGAAAATATCCACTTCGTGGCGAATATCAGTTCGGAACGCCGGGTAGCTGACTTCGTAGGTTTCGCCCTTAGGTTCCACGTTCAGCCGCATTTTGCGCAGGTAACCCATAAATTCATCGCGCGTGTATTCCAGCCCCAGCCAGCCTTTGGAGGCTTCGTAACTCACGTCAATTTTGCGCGGCGTCAAATCCGGGGTTCGGGCCGATTGACCCGGGTAATTCATCTTCACCGTTTCAACCTGTCCGCCAATTTCAATGAGCGCGCTGACCAGCGTGTTCAGCGAATTCACCACCGCGTCGCGGCTGATGCCGGTCACGTCGATGAAAATTCGGGACGAGCCGATTTTGCACCTGGTTTCGTCGCTGTTAATGATGGGCGGCATGGACAGCACCAGGTCGTTCGCATCGAGCAAAATCGGGTACTGTTTGTACGGCTCCATCAAATGGGCGTAGGCCTTGCCCTTGGGGTGCTCTTCCAGAATTTGCTTCGGCGTCATTTGAACGCCGGGTTTACCCAGGGGGCAGAACTGAAATTTCACAGGATCGACCGCGTGATAGCGAATGGGCGGTTTGATGGCAGCCATGTCGTACACGCCAATGGAGGCCAGCTTGCGGTCGCGGCCGATTCCCCAGTGGAGATTTTCCTGCAGGCGCATAATTTCGCGCAGGCTGTCCTGATCCAGCGGCGGCAGATTCACCACGGCGCATACAATGTACGGCCGGTACGTGTCTTTCTCCGACATGACCGGATCGACGTGGACTTCGACATCGCCGTCCTTTACCGTGAATTCGGACAATCCTTCTTCCATGTGAAGATAGCCTTTGAGCGCTCGGGCGAGCCCGCCGGCGTCGAACAAATCCGGGCGGTCGGCCAACAGGTCGATGCGGATGACCTCGTCCGTGGCAAATTTTTCGAACGGCTCCTCGCCCTCGAATCCGCAGAAATCGCAGCGTTTGGGCGGGTCTTCGAAATCCAGTTTGTCGTTGGGCGATTCGCACGCCGGGCATTTGTACAGGGCCAGCGTGGCGGTGTCTTCGACATCGCAGCCCAATTGTTTGAACGTGTCCACAAGCACGTCCATGTCCAGTTCTTTATTTACAAGCGTATTGAGCCGATTGGCACTGATGGCAACTACTGGCACAGGGGCACCTCCTTCAGTTTATCTAAATCACTCCAGTAGAGTTCGCGAATATCATTTAATCCGTAACGAAGCATGGCCAGGCGGTCGAGGCCCAAACCCCAGGCCAGGACAGGCACGTTGCAGCCCAACGGCCGCGTGACTTCCGGGCGAAACACGCCGGACCCGCCAAGCTCGATCCAGTCTTTTTTCGATTCCATGTAAACGAACACCTCGGCGCTGGGTTCGGTGTAGGGGAAGAAGCTCGGTTTGAATTTCAGCTTTTCGAATCCCATTTTGCGGTAGAATTCCCGGAGCGTTCCCAGCAGCGTGGCCAGGCTGGCTTGCTCGTCGATGATGATGCCGTCCACCTGGAAGAATTCCGGCAAATGTTTGTAGCTGATGGCTTCGTTGCGATAGACCTTGCCCACGCAGAACACCTTGCGCGGCGGATTGGGATTCTCCGAAAGCGCGCGGATGGTGGTAGCTGTGGTGTGCGTTCGAAGCACAACCTGTTTGGCGCGGTCGCGGTTCCAGTTGTAGCCCCAGCCGATGGAGCCTGTCTCCCAGCCGTCTTCGTGGGTGAGTTTCACTTTTTCGACCAATTCTTCGTCCGGCAATTTGGCGACATTGGGACGGCTGAGATAGAACGTGTCCTGCATGTCGCGGGCCGGATGATCCTGTGGCTGAAACAGCGCATCGAAATCCCAGAACGCGGATTCCACCTGGGGCGAAACGATTTCGGTGAAGCCCATTTCAAGAAAGGCCTTGCGCGTTTGCTGAATGATTTTTTGCATGAGATGCGTTTTGGCAGGATAAGCTTTTTCAGCCTCCAGGGTCACGTCGTAGTGGCGCAGTTCGATATTCTTCCATTCGCCGCTGGTGATGTCTTCGGAGGTGAGCACATTGCGCTCTTTCACAATTTTGATGTCCCCGGTGAGCGCGCTGCGGCCGGCCTTGGTCAGGCTGGCAGTCCGAATGGTTCGTGGTTTGATTTTGGCCACGGCATTGCGATTGTTGAGCAGCTTCTTTATTCGCTCCACGTCCAGCTTTTGCGCGGCCAATTCATCCAAAAATATTTTGTCGGATTTCAGGGCTAATTCCAGCGCTTTTTCATCGTCATCTAAATTGTCGAAAGCCTGCCTGCCGGTTTCGGTGAGAACCAGTTCGCCTTTGTCCTTGTCGTACCAGCCGCGAAGCGAACCCCATTTGACGATTTCGTTCATGGGGATTTTTTTCTGGCCGGCCATTTGGGCCAGGTCGCGCATGGCAATTCGCCCGGTTTCCCGAAGCAGGGCCAATCCCTGGCGCTCCGGCAGTCCGGATTTCATCAATTCGGCGGCGGTTTCCGAAGGCACCAGTTCTTCGCGGGCCTCTTCGCGCACGTCCAGCCAGCGCTGTTCCTGGCCGAACAGGAACGTGGCCATCACCATGGGATGGTCGAGACCTGTCCGGTCGACCATTTCGTTGGCGGTTAGACCTGACTCGGAATCCAGCAACGCCTTGAATATTTTCCATTGATTTTCATTGATCGTTGGTTTCATGAAAGTTCCCGTTGTTAGAATCGTGAGCATTTTTTGAAAAAGTATCGATAAATATAGGATATTTCAGGTTAAAAATCAAGGTGTTTTATGAAATTATTCTTTAGTGGGGTGAGTTAAGTAAGTTTAGTGGTTGAGTGAGGTGAGTTGTTGTGTTAGTTGAATGAAGGGGATTGTTATGGTGGAAAGAGGATGAAATAGTCGATTTTTGATGATTTGTAGAAATAAAATTCACAAAGGTAATTTTGAAGCCAACCCGTTTATTTTAAACTCAATTTTGTGAAAAATAGTTACGATTTTTGTTGATTTTTTGGAAAAAAGTGTTATAATAAAATAATATGATGTTCTCCATTGGGGGAGTCCAGTTTTGTCTTAGCTTCATTTCTTTCCTGCAACGCGGTTCGTTACAAAAATTCAGATTTTTATTTGTCAATTTGTAACATTATTATTGCTTAATACTACATAGTCAAATTAAAAATAGATTCAAAATGCAAGGCAATATTTCCCTATTGTTGTC
>CAZSBG010000157.1:0-10163 GCA_964605145.1 uncultured Cytophagia bacterium
AGTGGTGAAATATGATAAACCCAAGCGTTATTGTTTATGATTGCGATCATTTATTTAATCGTTGCGTTCCTTGCGTTGAATCTATTTACCCACACAAAACAGGATAGAACCTATATTTTTTACTTTACCAGATTATTATTGAATTAATATAAAAAATTGATTGAGACTTGTCAACATAAAATTTTTTTATTTGGAATTTGGTAAACCAGTATCTGATATTTCCAAAAAAAGGCTTGACTTTTTGTGTTTTTTTCCTTATAATTATCCCACAAAAAAATGGGGCTATAGCTCAGCTGGGAGAGCGCTTGACTGGCAGTCAAGAGGTCAGGAGTTCGATCCTCCTTAGCTCCACACCATAAGCTCAATATAAACAAAAGGTCAATTCTAAGATAGAGTTGACCTTTTTTGATTTTAAAATAAAAGTGACCAAAACGTGCCCATAACATCCACTTTAATCACCAAGTTTTATTTGTGGTCTTTCACAGTCAGATTTTTGAAATCATAAATCCGTTTATGATTTTTATACGTGATGGTTAACATTTGACTATCCATATCGGCACGAAGAAACGGTCCATCGAACAATTTAAATTTGGAGTAATCCACAACCTCTCCATTGATTTTTCTTTTATTCGGAAAAACAAATTCCATTTTATCGTCATTGAGAGTCTTGTAAACGACAGACACCTTGCCGGGCGATAAATTTGCTTCTGGGATATGCTTTTTCAATTGGTTGGCAAACTTTTTAAAACTACCGATTTCGTCTTTTGAACGAACTTCAACCACGTAGCCATTTTGCAGCTCCCAACTTCTAAAACGGTAATTTCTGAGTTTCGCATCCTTGTCTTTTTTAGACGTGCCAGTCGCCAAATTCCACACCTGTTTTTTGAGTTCGTATTCTTCGCTCCAATCACCCGGTTGTAGTGGATACCAGCCGATATAGGTATTTCCGGCTTTGCAGAAAATCCAGCCACTTTCATCAATAATTTTTTCCTGAAGATTTGCAGGGAAAAATCCATCGATGTGATTGGATGTTGTGCCAACCGGAATATCGTACAATGCGAGCAGCGTATTTTTATGCTGAAATGTATATTCGAAATACGACCCCCCGGTCCACTTTTCCGGATTGTTGTACGTCGTCTTTGAAGCTGTAATGCCGGCCATGGATGTTTTGATCTCCTCGGGGAAAAATGTCCCGATTTCCCGAACGGACCAGTATGGATGGAGACCAAAAATCATCGAATATGGCTGGCCATACATATACCGCACAGCCCAGGTTTGCTGTTGAATGGGCTGCAAAAGTGAGCCATGCAAAGAGCCAAACACATAATCTTTGGTCATATAGGTGACTTTGTAAACAGGTGGATTTATTTCCGGGCCGAATCTGATATTATGTCGCACCCTTTTTCTCTCTTTGTGTTCATACGCGACGGATCGATCATTTGCGATTTGGTAGATAATGTAAGGAATTCTGTAACCCGAAAACAGCGGATACATGATCCAACCACTTCGAACCGGCTCGCCAGCGTTGAAATAAAAATACGCAAATGGTGTGGACGTGGATGTTTCAAAATTCATCAAATTACGTTCGTAAATTCTGCTGTGACCACCGCCATATTGCTGTTCCAAATGTTCTACTGCAAAATCGGCCATGAAATAATCGGCCAGCATGGTGCCAAGTTTTTGAACTTCAGGATCCTGGGCGTAACCTGAGAGCAGCGCTCCCGCAATCATATATTCTGCCAAATAATCCGGTGAATCGAACTCCCCCTGTCCTTTGGTCGTTGTAAGTTTTGCCCATGCAAATAGGTATTCCCTGGCCTCAATGCGGTTTTCATCAGAACTGCGGCCATTGTACCATTCGCTGCCGCCCAGGTTAGGCCATTGTTCCGCCGCTAAAAACAGCGTTGCGTAATACATGGCCCAGTGATTTTCCGTATCGCCCCGCGATGGCGCATACGTCTTCCAGGCGTTCCTCACGGCTGCTTCAGCTTTTTCAGACATTTTACCTTTGCCAGCAAGATAGGTGCCGATGCAGGGAAACATCCAGAACATATCGCCGCTGGGATTTTTCAGCACTTCAATCAGCATGGAATCAGCCAATGCCGTGTTGTTTTCGCTGTAATATCGCGCAGCTATCGTGTTAAAATTTATTCGCGTCGATGTATCGTAATGTGCAATATACCATTCAAACCGGTCCTGAAATCCTTGCTCATATTCTTTCTCACTCTGCAACTGCGCAAAGCTTAAAGCGGTCATTGACATCACGAAACATAGCAAAATATAAATCTTTCTCATCTTTACTCCTCATAGCTAATTATTTTAACTGCCCATACATACCCGTTATCAATCCCGGCATATTCCCAGGTCTTTCCACCATCATTTGAATAATAAACGCCGCTTTCGATGGTGCCGGCATACACCCTGTCGCTATTCTTCGGATCGACGGCGATCGCGTGAATATCCAAATCACCGAGTCCTTTAAATGATTGTTTCCACTTTCTTCCACCGTCGATTGATTTGTAAACCCCTGTTTGAAAACCGCCGGCATATAAAACCTCGGGATTCGTCGGATCAAAGGTAATGCAATAAAATGTTTCGTGCAGAATGCCGGTATCGCGCTTTTCCCAATTTACGCCGCGATTCAACGAAACGTAAAGGCCGTTGTGCTCAGTTCCCGCCAAAAGAATATTGGGATTCTTCGGATGCTGGACAAGCGTGCGAATATGCCGCACATTCAAGCCAGTCCGAGTCCAGGATTCTCCTGCATTTTCACTGACATAAACTCCATCCTCAGTTGAAATGAAAATCGTATTGCGATCAACCAAATCTTGAACAATGGCAGAAACATACGTTGCATCGACACTATTCAATCCGTCATTATATTGTTTCCACGTTTTTCCATTATCGGTTGTCTTATAAAATCCATAGGGAGAACTGGCATAAAGAATGTTGGGATTTTCCTGATGAAAGCAGATATTATTCACTTCCGTCATGCGCCAATCGCTGGTAACTTTCCAGGTTTTACCGTAGTCCCAGGATTGATGCACGCCGGTATGGGTTGCCAGAGCAATTAATTTGCCTTTTTCAGGCCGAAAAACATCCACATTGTACACGCGATTGTTGGTCCGTCCAAGAAAATCCCAGGTTGTATCTCCGGGAGTTTGAAGAAATAATCCCGACAGACTGTGGCGCTGTCCGATGGAGGTGTAACTGGTCGATAACGTTGTCACGTACACAACAGTCTCTCCGGCGGACACATGTCCTGCCAACAAAATTCCCAGAAGCAGAATCAAAATCATTTTTGATAGTTGCTGCATATTCGTTTCCTTGTGTTAAATTGAGAAAATTATAATGAAGTTTAATAGTTTTTCAATATAAATAAAAATTATGAAAAAGTAAACCTGTTTTTCATTACCGGACACTTTTTGAATTTTAGCCATTGATAACAACACAAAATGGAACACGGTTTTAACGGATGATCCTCCAAAAAGATGGCGGACGTTCCGCGCTGATTTGCACGAATTTGTTTGTTAAAAAAAATATTATTAAGGAAAATTATTTTAGCCTGAATTATTCACAAATTTCAAACAATAGATATTTAACTTAATGTTATTAATGAAATTAATCAGATATATGAAATGTAACAAAGTTAGATATAATGAATTCTGAATGAAGCACCATTCAGGCTACCTGGATTCCTTAATGCATTACAATGAATAATCCAGGTTAGATGTTTATCCTGAAATTTTACATTATTAAACAACAAATCATCATTAATTACTTGATGCATCGTGAGAGCCCGGCGTTCATGATACACTATATTATCTGTGTTAATCTGTTAATCCGTGTCACAAAACGTGTTCTATTTCTTTTAATATGTGAAAAAGTGTCCGGTAGCAAAACCTGTTTTTCGGTTTGAAACCAATTGTGAAGATATTTTTTTTACACAAATAAATCAAAGGAGCCAATGCAAATAAGCCGGAATTGCTTACACGGGACGGAAACACGAAATCGCTATGGGGCATCATCTCCCGGCCGAAAACCATCCATATCGTTTTTTTTCATCTGCTCCAGATTTTTCTCACAACACGATTGAAAAAAATATTTAGGTTGATTTTATCCTACCACTGGTGTATATTTATAAGATATAATTTCAAGATAGTTATCAAATTCAGGAAAATTTCTATTGAATATACATAATAATAAAACAGGAAACATTTTCTCTTCTGGAATCGATGAGAGATCTCATAAAATCATATTCGATGAAAACAAAGCGCTGCGATCAATTATCGATATTTTGGAAGAAGGCGTTGTCGTTGCAGATAATAGCGGAGGGCTTTTATTTTTCAACAAAGTCGCAGAAGAGATTCTTGGAATCGGCCTGCGTAACATTGATTTGACAGAGTGGGACAAGGTTTACGGCACATTCTATCCTGACAAAGTTACTCCATTTAAATCTGAAAATTTGCCGCTGGCTAGGGCTATCAAGGGCGATTTAATAAAAAATGAAATCGTATTCATCAAAAATCCCATGCGGCCCGAGGGTGTTTTCATCGAAGTATCCGGCTATCCACTTTACGACGCGCAGCAGGCTATCGTCGGTGGAACTGCGATTATCAGAGACATCACATCTTTAAAAGAAGCCGAGGTTGCTAAGAAGCACAGCGAAGACAGAGTGAAAGCGCAGTTTAAAGGTTTCCCCATTCCGACCTATGTCTGGCAATTCCAGGATGGCGATTTCGTGTTAATCGATTTCAATGTCGCTGCTGAAAAATTCACAAGCGGTAATGTACAAAAATTTATGGGCAGAAAAAGTAGCGATATTTTTGCCGACATACCGGACGTATTATCAGATTTTAAAAAAGCCTTTAACAATAAAAAAACGGTCCAGCGGGAAATGTCGTCCTATCGTTTAAAAACCACTAATGAAAACAAAGAGATGGTTTTCAGCTATGTATATGTCCCCCCAAATTCAATCGTTCAATTTACAGAAAACATAACCGAGCGAAAAATTGCTGAAAAAGAGCTGAGAAAATTATCCAATGCCATCGAACAAACCGCGGATAGCGTGATTATTACCAACAAGGATGGGTTCATCGAATACGTGAATTCAGCATTCGAAAAGACCACCGGATACTCCTGCAAGGAGGCCATCGGTAACACGCCAAAATTATTGCAATCCGGCATGCATGATAAGGATTTCTATAAAAAACTATGGCAGATCATTCTCAGCGGACAACCCTACAGAGGTACGATTATTAACAGGAAGAAAAACGGCGAATTGTACTGGAGCAATCAAACCATAACTCCCATGACAGATGATAATGGGAATATTACCCATTTTGTCTCAGTACTGAAAGACATCACGGAGTTGCGAGAGAAGCAGGAGCAGGAATTTCAACTATCCATTGCTCGGGAAATACAGCAAAAGTTGCTGAAAACCAAAATCGACGTCCCCGGTTATGATATTGTCGGCACAACCTACCCGGCCGTGGAAACAAGCGGTGATTTTTTCGATTTCATTCAACTGCCGGGCGGGCAATTTCTCATCATAGTCGCTGATGTGAGCGGGCATGGCATTGGTTCAGCGCTAATCATGGCTGAAACACGCGCTTATCTTCGTGCGTTCGTGAAAATAGAATCTGACCCGGGCATTCTTTTAACCTGGCTCAATCGGGAGCTTTACATCGATCTGGACAGGGAACGTTACGTTACTTTGATGTTGGCCAGGATTGATCCTGAATCGAATAAACTGGAATACGCCAATGCGGGCCATGTATCGTCCTATGTATTGGACGACAAGGGAGAAATCGCTCATGAAATGAACAGCAACGGCATCCCTTTAGGGATTATGGATAACTACAAATTTTTCACAGAAAAAGCCATACAATTGAATGCGGATGAAATTGCAATATTTCTGACCGATGGCATTGTGGAGGCTCATGCCAAAAATGATGAGGAATTTGGTGTTCAACGAACGATAGAATTGATAAAAAAGAACAGCCAATTTTCCTCGCAAGATATTATTGAAGCGCTTTACCAGGCGGTTCTTTCATTCTCGGACAATCAGGCTCAAGAAGATGATATTACTTCAATTATCTGCAAAGTGCTTACAGGAAAGTAAAGCAAAGTGTTTAATTCAATTTTGCAGTCCACTATATAATAATAGACCTTCGTTATTCGTTGGCAAATCTAACAGATTCAGTTCAATATCCTGTCGCTGCTATGAGATGGTTGCTTGAGAGTGGATTTCCATCGTTCTTTTATTTCGGCATGGTAACTGACTGCGATTCTCAGGTAATGATTAATTGATTTAATCCCCAGTCCTGTGATTCGTCCAATGTCCTCTAAATCATATCCCTTCAGGAACAAATCTTTTAATCGGCTATATACTTCAAGATGTTGACTGATGGAATCCAGCGTATATTTTGTCACGCTGGCAATTCTGTCAATATCGAAGCCCTGTTCATGCATGGTAAAAATCACGCCAAAGTGTATGGGATTGCTTCCCTTTTTCAACTTAAAACCTTTGAGCGGAAGTGAATCATGGGGAAATTGGGACCTATATTCTGTCAGATATCGCTGCACTGCATCCATTGATCGATTCAATATAGCTGCAACCTCTGTGAGGCTGAGCATTCCGCCCTGCTCCCAGGCAGCTCGACTGATCCTCGCCATGGTTTCGATTTCCCGGTCATTTGGATGTCTTACAAAGGCATCATCGTCATCATAGTTTTTATGGTAGATCCACTTTTTAATATTCTCATGAGTGATGATCGGGAGATAGACATTTATCAATCCATTATGTTTTTTCTCTTCACTGACCTCGTTTTCCCCTACTGTACGTTTCGATGTAACCCAACACATGGTGCCGGGCTTGACTAAATCCTGGGGCAGGTAGTATTTACCTTGCAGAACTTCTATCTCATCCAAAAGCAAATTCAATGCAAAATCGTTTTCAATAATATTGTACCTTCTGATGAGGATATTTTTCAATGAATCTCGAAATTTTTTCGCGCAAATATTTTCCAATTCTTCACCTGTATCATCATTTATTTTCTGCATCATCATCCCTCCTCCCTAACCTGAATTATTCACAAATTTCAAACAACAGATATTTAACTTACTGTTATTAATTATTTTAATCAGATATATGAAATTTAACAAAGTTAGATATACTGAATTCGGAATTAAGCACCATTCAGGCTATCTGGATTCCTTAATGCATTACAATAAATAATCCAGGCTAAATACAAGAAACTACTCCATTGAATATATCAACTTAAACGAGACAAACTGCCGGATCAAAATAGGTTCCTGAAATTTAAAGTGGGATTGGGGAATCAAAAGAAAATAAAAACAGCAGATGATGAAGAAGAAACTCCATTCAAATATATGTGATTGTTTTTATTTGCCTTGCAACCCCACGACCCTATCCAGCGGACTTAGGCTGGTGGCTTTGCGTCCTTTCCTTTCAGAAAGTTTGCCCTTTGACAAAATATGTAACCATTGCATCATATATATCGGTAGATTATGGCGATTCTTTAACAATTATTTTGAATAATTAACAACTTCTTTCTGGATTATTGTCTAAAAATAATACAAATATTTCAGCTTGAATACACCGGCTCTGTCCACGACATGCATGCGTTTTGGAAGTAATTCCCCGAATTCGTTATAACGATCACTGCGGTCACGAACATCATTGAGGGCAAAATAAACCCAGCTTTTTGGAGAAAAATTATATGAAAACAGAAAACCGAAAATCGCCTGTTCTAAATGATCTGTGGAGCGAACATAAACATTGTCGAAATAAATACGAATATTCAAATTATTGATGGGTGTAATAGAAAGATTGGGACGCGTATTGTAGGTAATGTCTTCAATTGCGCCATCAGGATCCCGTTCTATGAATATATTGACTGATGTTCCAATGAGAAGCGAGTTAAAAAGCTGGTAATTCAACTGAGAGCCAAGCCATGAATAGTAGGCAAGATAATCCCGACTGAAATTATATGTCCTGGTATAACCGCCCCATACATTTCCATGAAATTTAGGATTTGGATTGAACCATGAACTGAAATTAGCCGTGTAGGAAGTGAATCGAATTCCTTCGTCTTTCGCATCTCCCATATCCAGGTTTATTTCAAATCCCGAATTATTTCGGAATTGCATGTTAAAGCCGAAAATTCCACCATAGTCAGTAAAATTGTCCACTTTTTCATAGCCCAGATAGCCGCCGCCGTAAAGCAAAATAGCCCGAATAAAGCCATCGTTGAAATACCAGCGAGGACCACCGATTCCCACAAAATTGCCTGTTCCCTTCCACGGCACAAAACCAACCTGATCAATATCGAATTTATCACCAACATAACGCCCGCGAATCAACGCCAGGGACTTTTCTTTGAACATGGTAAAACCGGCTGAACCGGCAAAATCGCCTTCATTGTTTTTGAATGATCGCGCTAACTGATACGCTAACTGCCAACTGGAAGACCGGAACGCGCCATCGATATCAATCACCCCGTTATCACTGTCCTGCGTATGTTTTCCAACAATCATCATTCCGATAGATGAATTTCCCAGGATTTGCTTTTTTACACGTGCTGAACCGAAAAATGCCTGATCTTCGGTAGATTTTTCTCCACCATCGATATAGTCAGTTTTCCCTGTTACAGCCATGAATCCACCGTATTCCCATGTGTTGATTCTACCGAATGCTTTGGTGCCAAATTGCAGGGGAACTTCATTCCCGTCCGGTAATTTTCTACCGATTCGCCGCGAATAAAACAGCTCAAGTGGTTGGTAGAAACCTGTATTTCGCTGCTTCCCGGATGCCATAAAAATTTCATTCCCCTCTGTAAAAAACGGACGCCGTTCTGAAAAATATGATTCGTAGCGGGAAATATTGAACTCGAACGGATCCGCTTCAATCTGGGCAAAATCAGGATTTGCGGTAAGCTGGTAGGTTAACTTTGGTGATGGATTGTAAAAAATGTCGATACCAGCATCCGGATCAATATCGTAATCATTATCGTTCACATAAGTCGCCTTGGTAATAGCGACCGGGTAAATTTCCAGATGCAATCCTTTCACTTTTGGACGAAAGTTCTGAAACACCAGCGTACCAAATTTTGAAATGCGCTGTCCCTGGCTTTCTTCATAAGCGCACCAATAAACATCTTCGTTTCGAGCCGGCATCCATCGGTCGAAATCAAGTCCCCACTCCGTCAAATCTTCATCATATTGAATTGATTTGTAGGGAATTTTCATTTCAACGACGAATCCCCATGCGTAAATTTTGGCGCCCGAGAACCAGATGCCATCCCACGAATAATCCCTGTTTCGCGCATCATCCAGCATGCGGCAATCACCTTTAACGCCTGTTGCTGTCACAGAAAATTTATAGGCGGTTCGTTTGTTGTTGAATGTATCGATCATGAGAGAAATCACATCTCCGCCATAATCATCCAGCTTACCCTTGTGCCTCTGAATATTTTCTTCTTCATCGTAACAGATCATAAGACAGTACAGTGCGTGTTCGCTGGTGAGCACTTTTGCCACGGTTTTGCGAGAGGGTTTTGCATTGTGAAAAGGCTGGAGTTGAATGAAGTCCGAAACTGAATCTGCCTGCGTCCATGCAGGATCAATAATACCATCGATTAAAATTGGCTCTGTTGTTTTATTCAACACCAGCATTTTTGGTTCGTTTGAAGCAAAAACAAACGAATTAATGATGACAATGCAGCCCAATACAATCAGGCACTTTCTCATAATTACTCCTGGAATTTTTTCCGTTTCGACAGGTCATGTAAGGGTTGGTCAAAATTACGGCTTAATACAGAAGAGGTTTCAAATTATTTCATCTCAATATCTCTCGTTTTTTAGGGAGCACATTCAGTTAATCGTTTAACCCCGCTTACTTGCTGTTATTTTCCTTGATTAAATAGGATTGAATTGTTATATTAATTTTGTAATCTATTTTATAACTTTCAAGAAACTTGAATTTTCCTCCAATGTCATTCCCGCACGTTATAAGTTGGTAGATCCGCCTTTTTTATAGTGGACGGGAATCCATTGATTGTAAAGATGTTAAATTGTTAAACAGTATCTATTACTACTTAGTCAGATTGAAAAACGTATCGAGAAACAAGGCAATATTC
>CAZSBG010000158.1:0-10159 GCA_964605145.1 uncultured Cytophagia bacterium
ACGTCGTAGTGAAATAAAATATATGTCACCGAATTTATGAAATAGACCACTAAGTTGCAGGTAGATAAGCAAATATTAACCCGCCACATTTCAGAAATCAGTCAAAATGTGGAGCGACTTAAAGAAATCAGGTCAAAAGGCAAAGATGAATTTCTTGATGATTACATTCTTCATAGCGCTGGATTGAGACTACTTCAGATTTCAATTGAGAGTATGATTTCGGCAGGAAATCATATAATATCACGACTTGTGTTGAGAAGCCCGAATGACTTTGCTGATGTTTTTAATGTATTTAAAACAGGTAGATATAATTGATTCTATCTCACTAAAAAAATATCAGACAATGGCACGCTTTAGAAATAGAATCGTGCATGTATATTGGGATATCGATTTGAATGACATATATGAAATACTCGAAGATGACCTGGAAGATTTTAATCGATTTGTTAAAGAAATTACCGCTCAATTTTTTAGATCAAAAGCTGTCGTTAATTTTGGCTTTTCGCCACTTACTACGGTAGATTGATGAACGAATAGTTTTCTCCATAGAAAAGAATTAGATTGTTAATATTACTTTGTCACATTTAAAAAAAATGGATAAACCAAGGGCCTCTGCCACTGGTGAGAAAACCATTTTATATTAGCGTTTAACAAAATATCGAAAAAACTGTTTACAACAACGAAAAAAAACTGGAGTATCATGTCAGTGGCGGAAGCCGCTGACTTACCCGCTGCTTTAATTTAATCTGACAAAGTAGAATTAATATCAATGAAAATATAGTCACGTTTTAAAAGATGTAAACGATTAAATACATGAAACGAATTACGCTACTCGGATCAACAGGATCAATTGGCACAAACTGTCTCGATATTATAAAAACTTATCCGCAGGACTTCAAAATTGCAGGACTTTCCACCCACAAACGGGTGGATTTACTTTATGAACAATGTATGCAGTTTCAGCCTGAAATGGTGTGCATATCCAGCGACGAAGTGCCGCTCGAAAGTTTCGAGAAAATAAAGCAGTTGGGAATAACAGTGGTGACCGGCAGAGAAGGGCTGAATGAAATTGCGTCGCTGCCTGAAGTCGATATGCTCGTAAACGGACTTGTCGGTTCCAGCGGACTTCTGCCAACGTTGACTGCAATCAACCAGGGAGTCAACATTGCCCTGGCGAACAAGGAAACGCTGGTCATGGCAGGCGAAATTGTTACATCACTGGCAAAAAGCAAGGATGTAAAAATTCTGCCGGTGGATAGCGAACACAGCGCTATTTTTCAGTGTCTCCAGGGCGAAAAACGAGAGCATATTTCTCGGCTTATTTTAACAGCATCCGGCGGACCGTTTCAAAAACTGTCCGCTCGCGAGATGACACAGGTGACCGTGAAGCAGGCGCTTCAGCACCCGAACTGGTGCATGGGTGATAAAATTACGATTGATTCAGCCACAATGATGAATAAAGGCCTGGAAGTGATCGAAGCGTACTGGCTGTTTCAAATACCATTATCCCGAATTGAAGTGCTGATCCATCCGCAATCCATTGTTCACTCCATGGTAGAATTTGTGGATGGCTCGGTCAAAGCGCAAATGGGAACGCCAGACATGAGAATTCCCATCCAGTACACGTTGACATACCCGGACCGTAAGCAACTGGAATGCGAGCGAATTTCAGTAAATTTGTTAACCGGATTGAGTTTTGAGCGTCCTGATTTTCACAAATTTCCTGCGTGCTCCCTGGCATACGAGTCACTTGAAATTGGTGGAACAGCGCCGGCCGTGTTGAACGCAGCAAATGAAGTGGCAGTGAATTATTTCATTAACCGGAAAATTCGGTTCAATCAGATAATTCAATTGGTGGAAGAAACCTTGTATCAGCATAAAGCAGTTCAAAAACCAGATTTAGAAGACGTGCTGGCCGCCGATCTGTGGGCGCGGGAATATGCAAAGGACAGAGTCGAAAATGATGAAGTCCTTGTCGTGGCGTTTTAGATTTTTACAGCTTAATATACGTGAATTTTGTTCACAAGTTTTAGGGATAGTAGAAAAAAATGAATCCCGTAGGGATATAATATGGGTAGAAATTTTCATTTAACTAAAAAAATAATATAATGTGATGTCAGGTGTTGCTTCTTATTTTTTTGCTTTGAGCATAAAAATGAATAGCGCCATCGCAGCATCATGATTTTAGATGGAGTAAATATATGGAAGCATTGATAAGATTAATCATTGGGTTAGGAATATTGGTGTTTGTCCACGAGTTAGGCCATTTTATTCTGGCCAAACTGGTGGGAATTCGTGTCGAGCGATTTTCCCTGGGTTTTCCGCCGCGAATGTTTGGCAAACAAATTGGCGAGACCGATTATTGTATTTCCTGGATTCCCCTGGGCGGTTATGTGAAAATGTCAGGAATGATCGATGAAAGCATGGAAGCCGATGCTATAAAAGGTGAACCCTGGGAGTTCATGTCCAAACCAATTTATCAGCGTTTTTTGGTGATTTTTGCAGGACCAGCCATGAACATTCTTCTGGCTATTCTGATTTTTGGCCTGATTGCCTATTTCACCGGCTTGAATGAGCCGCTTGGTGTCTCCGTGGGGAAGATCAATCCAAAAATCGCAACTGTAACAAATTTACAAGCCGGCGATATGATCCTCTCGGTAAACGATCAATCGGTGAAAACCTGGAGCGAAGTAGACGCGCTGACAGAAAATGCAGAACAGGTAAATATCACATTTGAACGCAATGGGCAGGAATTGTCTGCATCCGTACAGGCGGCTCTGCTGGACAGTGTCGAACAAACTCTGCCGCCTGTTGTGGGGGCGTTGCAGGAGGACTTTCCTGCCGTAAAGGCCGGCATGCAGGTCGGCGATCGAATCGTATCCATTGATGGCGATACTGTGAAAACCTGGGCGGATATGACGGACATCATTCACAACAGCCCGGAGAAAAAACTCGAAATAGCATGGAAAAGAAACGGCGAAATACTGACTGCTGAAATCGTTTCCCGGAATCAGGCCGTTCAGGGGAAAAATATCGGTCTCATTGGAATTGCCTTCCCCATGCAGGAAATCGATATCAGCCTGGCTCATGCCATTGGTCACGGCGCTGCCTACTCATGGCAGATCACCAAACTGATCGGGTATTCCATTCAGATGATTGTCACTGGAGAACAGGAATTCAAGGAAGCATTTGCCGGCCCAATTATGATCGCCAAGCTGGCAAAAGACAGCGCCCGCGAGGGAGAGTCAAACTTTATCGCATTTATCGCGTTCTTAAGTCTGAACCTGGGACTGTTGAACTTGCTTCCCATACCTGTGCTGGATGGCGGCCATATTGTGTTCCTCATGGTTGAAGGCATCATTCGAAAACCCATTTCACCAAAAGCAAAATTAATTATTCAGCAGGTCGGCATGGCGATTCTTCTTGCCTTCATGCTTTTTGTGATCGTGAATGATATTAGGAGAATTATGTAGGAAAAGCAGGAGTTGGTTGTTAGTCGTTAGGTGTTAGATTTTCTTGGTTGAACCTGAGCTGGATAAACCGGGAATTACAAAAATCAATAACCAAATAACAAGCAAATTCCAAATGCAAATTCCCAAAAATCAAACTCGGAAACGACAGGATGATTGTACAGTTTCGAATAAAGTTTGAAAATTGAAATTTTGTGTTTGAAATTTATTTGGCGTTTTAATTTTGATTTTTGTGATTTCCTGCCAAAAATGTACAGAAGTTAGGTGTACAGATCCTAACACCTAATCCCTAATCTGGATAAACCAGAAATTCCAATACTCAAAAGCCAAATTACAAATAAAATCCAAATTTCAAAAAAAGAAATTCAAAACAATATTGTTTAAAATTTTCTGCCCAAAATGGTCAGAAAATTGTTTGTAAGATACTAACTCCTAACACCTATCTTCTAAAACCTGCTTTTCCCCGGCAATAGAGAAATATCTTGACAATGAAATTTATTTTTGTTATCTTTTTTAAAATAATAAGTTGAGAATTCTATTTTCGGCCTTATTAAAAATTAGAAAATTATCAAACCACCTAATATTATTTTAACAAATGAAAGATTTAAATAAGAAGGGGTAAAGATATGATGAATTTAGCAGAGAGAATGTCGCGACTGGGGACAGAAACAGCATTTGAAGTGTTGGCAAAAGCAAAAGCACTGGAAGCGCAAGGCAAGGAAGTGATTCACCTGGAAATTGGTGAGCCGGATTTTGATACGCCCCGAAATATTATCGACGCTGCTGTCAAGGCGTTGAATGAAGGAAAAACACATTATTGTCCCGCCGCAGGGATTCCTGAACTGCGAAATGTGCTGGCTGACGATATGGGGAAACGTCGTAATATCAGCATTTCGCCGGATGAAATTGTAGTCACCCCCGGCGCAAAACCCATCATGTTTTTTTCCATCCTTGCCCTCATCAACGAAGGCGACGAGGTGATGTATCCCAATCCCGGATTTCCCATTTACGAATCCGTGATCGACTTTATCGGCGCTAAATCAGTCCCCTATCCTCTGAGAGAAGAACGTGAATTCAGTTTTGATATCGATGAATTTTTATCCCTGATCACCGACAATACGAAAATGATCATTTTGAACTCCCCGCAGAATCCCACCGGCGGAATTCTGACAGAAGATGATCTCAAAGCCGTGGCAAAAGTCGCACAGGAAAAAGATATCTATATTTTATCCGATGAAGTGTATTTGAATATTATTTATGAAGGCGAGCATCACAGTATTGCATCCCTCCCGGGCATGAAAGAACGCACCATTATTCTCGATGGCTTTTCGAAGACCTACGCCATGACCGGCTGGAGATTGGGCTATGGCGCCATGCCGGCAGATCTCGCCGCCAAATTGACCCAGTTGCAAATCAACAGCAATTCGTGCACCAGCACCTTTTCGCAGTATGCCGCTGTTGAGGCCATCACCGGTCCACAGGATGATGTTCGTGACATGGTGGCTGAATTCAAGAAAAGAAGAGATGTGATCGTGGATGGCTTGAACGCGATTGATGGAGTTTCCTGTTTACGGCCCCATGGCGCGTTTTATGTATTCCCAAATGTGAAAGAGCTGGGAATAGACGGCAAAAAGTTTTCCGAACTGTTGCTGGATAAATACGGTGTGGCTGCTCTTTCCGGAACCGCATTTGGAAAATATGGCGACGGTTATTTGAGATTCTCCTATGCCAATTCAGTGGAGAACATTCAAAAAGCGTTGAATCAAATTGAAAAGGCTGTGAAAGATATCAAAAAGTAAACGTGCTTGAAGAAAGGAACTGAAATTGGAAATGAAAAAGACAGCGCTTTATGATACGCATGTGAAACACGGAGCAAAAATCGTCGAGTTCGCCGGGTTCTATATGCCCATTCAATACAAGGGGATTAATGAAGAACACATCAGAATTCGCACCAGCGTTGGACTTTTCGATGTCTCGCACATGGGCGAGTTCGAAATTTCCGGTCCCGGCGCCGAAGAATTTATCCAGTACATGACACTCAATGACGTGAAAAAGCTTGAGGTGAATCAGGCGCAATATTCAGCCATGTGTTACGAACACGGCGGCATTGTCGATGACCTGCTGGTCTATCGCCTGCCGGATCGGTTTTTAATAGTCGTAAACGCAGCCAATTTGCAAAAAGATTTTGAATGGCTGAAAAGTCACGTGAAAGATGGCGTAACACTCACCGACCGGAGCGATGATTTCACATTGATCGCTGTGCAGGGCAGAAACGCAGCCGAAACCCTGCAAAAGTTGACCGATGTGGATGTTGCCCAAATTGGCACCTACTGGTTCACACAGGGGACCCTCGCAGATGTTGATATGATCATCGCCCGAACCGGCTACACCGGGGAAGATGGATTCGAACTCATGCTGCCACCTGAGAGGTCGGAACACGTCTGGAATGCGCTTCTGGAAGCCGGGCGCGAGTTCGACGTGGAACCCATTGGATTGGGAGCCAGAGACACGCTGCGGATGGAAGTCAAGTATTGTTTGTATGGAAATGATATCGATGAAACAACAAACCCGCTGGAAGCCGGCCTGGGATGGATTACCAAAATTGACAAAGGCGACTTTATTGGCCGGAATGCGATTATGAAAGTGAAAGAAGCCGGTTTGAATCGAAAATTGATTGGGTTCGAATTGGAGGCAAAAGCCATTCCGCGCCACGGTTATAAAATTGTCAAAAATGATGAAGAAATCGGGATTGTAACCAGTGGCATGTTTTCCCCAATATTGAAGAAACCCATTGGTCTTGGCTACGTACAAAAACCATACGCGAAGTCAGGAAACGAGTTTGAAATTGACATTCGCGGTCGAAAAATTCCGGCGCGATCTGTGAAAACGCCATTCTATAAGCGGGATTATTGATCCGATCAAAAAACCTGATTTTTTCTCCAATGTCATTCCCGCACGTTTTAAGTCGTAGCTCCGCCATCTTTTTGGCGGACGGGAATATATTATTAATTCGGCAATAATCGGTAATGCAGGAAAACAAAAATGGTTGTCATCCTGATCCCGCGTTTTTAGCGTGAGAAGCATAGCCAGTAATCATTGAAAGTCTATTGTAGCTATACAGGGATCTGTGACCACGCTGCTTGGTACTCTATTTCGTAATTTCGATGACATATTTTTGGTTCTAATCACATTCGTGAGGGTAAATTGATTCAACGCAAGGAATGCAGCGATCAAATAAACGAGCGCGAGTGTAAACAATAATACTGGAGTTTATTTTATTTCACCACGACGTGTTTTGATAAATACGGTGAACATATTGGCTACCAATATATCACCGCTACGCGGTTTTTGAAAAATGTCAATCACTAACGAATCCCGTAGGGATGGAATATGGGTAGAAAAGTCACATCCCTAAATGAGAAACCCTGTCAGGGGTGACATATTCTTTAACATGAATTATTCATGTAATTATAATAAAATTGATTCAATTACCTGATTATTATCAAATTGAATTATCAATTAATTTAAAACTCAGTTTTAGACGTAAAAATGTACTATCTCCAAATTCAACACCATTCCGGTTGTCTGGATTCCTTAATGAATTAAAATGAATAATCCAGGTTAGTCACTTAAAAAAAATTCTGAACGTTTTTGGCAGAAAATTTTAAACAATATTGTTTTGAATTTTTTTTGTAATTTGGCTTTTGAGTATTGGAATTTCTGGTTTATCCAGGTTAGGGAAGTAAGAGATTCTTCAATCCGATTAAAAGCATCGGATTTTAGAATGACAACATTAAGAATGCAATATTATTAATGGCCTCTTTAATAAATTAAAAAACGGGGTAGGTCAGTTTCTCCCTCACCTTTCAGGAGCGGGTCGGGGTGAGGTATATAATAGAAGCTTTCGTTAAGACACTACATTGTAAATATAACCAGGTAAAGTTGTGTATCTGCTCATTAATTTGAAATACGTCACCGAATAGCGGGAGCAGACGTTCCATTTGGAAAGGATTACAGTTCTGATAGTCAATAACATGGGAATCAGGGATGGATATAAAGAAGAAATATAAAATTATCGGCTTTTTGTTGATCTCACTGGGGGTCTTCATTTTTCTGAGCCTTTATCATTTCAACCCGGCGGACCTCAGCGATGTCAATGTGAGCAACGTGAAACACGCCATGGGATACATCGGGTTCCGCGTTTCAGATTTTCTGTTTCGCCAGACTGTCGGAAAAGCCAGCTTCATATTTCCAATATTGATTATTCTCTGGGGAATAAATCATCTATTAAAAACGAAGATCAAATCGCTTACAAAAATTTCACTCGATTCCCTGTTGTTTGGCCTGTATTTTTCAGTTGGCTGGGCGCTCATTGAGTTAATCAAAATTACCGCTGCCGGGACGGATACCGGCATTCAGATCAGTCACGAAAACTGGGGACGCATCGGCGCTGCCATTGGGAAAGTATTTTACAGCTTGTTTGGAACCATCGGATCAGTGGTCATCTTTCCCACAATCGTGGTTATCACCGCACTGGTGGCGATTGATATCAAATTCGATAAGTTTTTCGAAATGGTGGAGAGGGGATTGAAAAAAACGGTTGCATTCATCTTTTTCAGGTACGATGCCCGCATGTTTAAACCCAATCGGCCGATCCCAACATGGAATGAAATTCTTGGAAGAAAGAAAAAGGAAAAACCGGCGCCCCCGGCGTCTGCGGATGTGCCCATTAGAAAACCCGACCCGCCGGAACCTGTAGAACCCGTGGAAGAAATTGTCCGACCAGTTGTCGATAAGCGGGACGCCGAAATGGAAAGACAGGCACAACGCACGGAAAAGCCTCAGACCAAACCTGAGCCATTGCCGCCAACAACGAAAACGCGAAAATATTACTATCCAACCATACAATTGCTGGATGAACCCCTGGAAGCGGAAGATGAGGTCACCTGGGACGAACTGATGATCAGCGCAAAAACTCTGGAAGAAAAACTGCTTGATTTTGGCATTCAGGGAAAAGTGGTGGAAATCAATCCCGGGCCGGTCATCACACGGTTTGAAATTGAACCGGCGCCCGGCGTCAAAATCAGTCGATTTACAAGCCTGGCAGACGATTTGGCGCTGGTCATGCGCGCCAAACGCATTCGTGTCGTAGCGCCCATTCCGGGCAAAGCGGCCGTGGGCATCGAAATTCCCAATCGAAAACCATCTGTCGTGTTTCTGCGCGGTGTGTTGGATTCACCGAAATTTAAATCCGCCAACTCCCCGCTGACCATCGCGCTGGGCAAAACCATTGCCGGCGATATTTTTATCGATGACTTGGCCCGCATGCCGCATCTGCTCATCGCCGGCTCAACAGGCTCCGGAAAAAGCGTCTGTCTGAACACCATCATCGCCAGCATTCTGTATAAATCTCTGCCATCCCAGGTTCAGTTTGTCATGATCGACCCCAAGCGATTGGAACTGAGCGGCTATGCTGCACTGAAATATCATCACCTCACGTTTCGGGAAGACCTGCGCGAGGAAGTGGTCACCAATCCGACCAATGCGGTGTCCGTCCTCAGAAGTCTCGAAATGGAAATGGAGCGGCGTTACGAACTCCTGGCGCGCGCCGGTGTTCGAAATATTGAGGACTACAACCAGTGGATCAAAAACATGCCGCCAACCCAGCAGGAGGAAAACCAGAATCACAAACACCTGGAATACATCGTCCTCATCATCGACGAACTCGCGGACCTCATGGTCACCGCAGCCCGGGAAGTGGAGGAACCCATTGCCCGGCTCACGCAAATGTCCCGGGCCGTCGGCATTCATTTGATTGTCGCCACCCAGCGGCCATCCGTAGACGTCATCACCGGCGTCATCAAAGCAAATTTCCCGGCGCGAATCGCATTCCAGGTGGCTTCAAAAACAGACTCGCGCACCATAATTGATATGAACGGAGCGGAAAAATTGTTGGGTCGAGGCGATATGCTTTTCATTCCGCCATCCAGCCCGGAGGCCATTCGAATTCATGCACCGTTCATTTCGCATGAAGAAGTCAAAAGAATTATTGAGCATGTGCGCCAGCAGCCAATTCAGGAACCCAAAACAAAACTGCCCACAGAAAACGATGATATAGCCTCTACCACGGCCAAAAGATTGCGCAATAACGACCGCGATGAATTGTTCAACGAAGCGCTGAAACTGGTGGTCAGGCATCAGCAAGGTTCTGTATCCTTGCTGCAGCGACGACTGAAAATCGGCTATGCCCGCGCCGCCCGTCTCATCGATCAGTTGGAAGATGCTGGACACGTGGGACCTTTTGATGGAAGCAAAGCCCGCGAAGTGCTCATCGACGAAGAACAGCTCATGGAAATGGGCCTGTTTTGATCATTTGCCGGACTGCACTGTAACCCCGGCTCTCCCAGCACCCGGTTTACCTGAAGGACGCCGGCAGTCTAATGAATCAATTTGCGAAATTAGTGTCATTGTAAAATATTCTGAATTGCGGGCTGTATTATAAGTATTAATTTTAAGGATAAGAAAAGGATGTCATTCTAAATCATGAGGAGATTCCGCTAAAAGCATGCGACTGAAAGGAGTGCCTGTGGTATGGGAATGACAATAATGGGGGAATATTGCCTTACATTTTTAGCCTGCATTATTCATAATATTTTTTAAGGATGCAGGATAACCTGAATGGTGCGCAT
>CAZSBG010000159.1:0-9963 GCA_964605145.1 uncultured Cytophagia bacterium
AGAATGAGATTCCTGTAAAAAACATACAGGCGACCGAAGGCGACCAACGGAAGTATCCCGGGTAAAGTCCAGAGGAAATGACAGAAAAAGGGGAATCTGACTACGTAGTATTATGAATTATTTGTTTTCTGGTTTTGAAGTTTAATTTTTCCCGGTTAATCCGACTAAGTGGGAATTACCAAAAAAAATATTCGATTTCACGAACCTTAATATTAGCATTGATTTTCGACATTTGACTCTTTGATAAAAATCCACAACTTCGCACTGCATCTTAGTACTGGATAATTAATGGCCAAAAAATTTATTAACAATCAGCAATTCTTTGAAATGTATTTAGAATTTCACGAAAATATTTTTAAAATTCATGTGAAATGCATGCAGCATTTGGTTGCTGTCATCCCTTTCCAGGAATTAAATCAAATCGATGTTGCTGAAAAATTGGACAATAAAAAGCCGATCATTGATGCAGACAACCTGATTATCACAGAACGAGACCTTGAAAAAATTTTCGACCAGATTTTTCCGTTGATCAAAAAATATTCGTATCGGAAAAAAGGCCAGGTTCAACGTTTCGAAGAACTCTATGATCGTCGACGGATTGCGCTGCTGGATATGGTTCGCGCCCTGGTCAGTGGAAGCAACGGTCTGTTCTCGGAAATCTCCTCAAAATATGATATTTCCAATATACTGTTAGAGCGAGTCACCGAACTGATCATCAGCCCCTATTTCGAGCTGTGCGCTGAACTATTCAATAAAAAAGTGAGTCAGCAGGAATGGAAGAAAGAATATTGCCCAATCTGTGGTTTTCAGCCATCCATCGCGCTGGTGAACGAACAATACCATTCGAGACAACTTTGGTGCCGCTTTTGCGATACAACCTGGGCATTTCAGGATATGGTCTGCCCGTATTGCCTGAACGAAGACCCTAAATACACAACCCTGATATTCCCACCGAACAATAAGCCGTTCCGCATTGATGCCTGCACCAAATGCAACAATTACATCAAAACGATCGACGAGCTCATAATTGATGACAAGCAAAATCTCAGCGTAAGAAATGTCGCCACATACTATCTGGATTTGCTGGCCATGAAATTTGGCTTCAATCCCCAGAACTATTTCAGGTTTTACATTGAAACCATATTTAAAAAGGGATATTCTGATGAAGAATGACGACTCGATTGAACTTCTCATCAACGGAGAAAAAATTCACCTTAACAAATATGTGCACAGCGTATTTTTAGAGGTTGTCACCGCGCTTGTTTCAACCTTAAAACTGGATCAGGAACCGAAAAAAATCGAACTCACCATCAACAAATCCCGGAAGTAAACTGAGATTCTCATTCACCTCCAATGGACACTATTCGAAAAAGCTGACCTTTAACGAAATAATGTTAATGGAACTTACCGGGGACAAAACATTTAGCCTGAATTATTCACAAATTTCAAACAAAAAATGTTTAAATTAATGTTATTAATGAAATTAATCAGATATACGAAATTTAACAAAGTTAGATATACTGAATTCTGAATTAAGCACCATTCAGGCTATCTGGATTCCTTAATGCATTACAACGAATAATCCAGGTTAAAAATAAAATAAGGTGTCATGTTTTAAATGCCACATTTCAATAAACAACAAGAGAGAAGAAAATGCAGCCCAATGGAATAATCACTTTTTTAACAGATTTTGGTGACGCTGATGGATTCGCCGGGATAATGAAAGGCGTAATTCTGTCGATTAACGCCCAGGCGAAAATTGTCGACATCAGCAATTCGCTCCCCCCTCAGGATATAGAAGCCGGGGCGCTGGTGTTGCACAACAGCTACAAGTATTTTCCCAAAGGAACCATTCATGTTGCAGTGGTTGATCCCGGCGTTGGCTCGGACCGAAGAATTTTAGCGGTTCAGACAAAGGATTATTTTTTCATTGCGCCGGATAATCAAATATTGAAGCACATATTTTACAATAATGAAACCTTCACCGTGGTTGAAGTGTTAAATAAAACATATTTTTTAGATGAAATCAGTCGCACATTTCATGGGCGTGATATTTTTGCCCCGGTGGCAGCGCACCTCTCCCTAAGTGTGCCTGTTTCGAAATTTGGACCTGAAGTGACTGATTTTGAGCGAGGAGAAATTTCTCAACCGGTCATACTTGCCAAAAAAATTATTGGAAAAATCGTTCATATCGATAAATTTGGCAACCTGATCACCAACATCAGCGCTGATCTGTTAAATAAAAAACTTTTGTCCATTTCAGCAGGATCAACTTCCCTGCCGGGCATGGTAGATTCCTACGCCGACGTTGGACTGGGAAAACCCCTCGCTATCACAGGCAGCTCCGGATTCGTAGAAATATCTGTCCGAAACGGAAATGCCAGTGAACAACTTTCTCTTAAACGGGGAGAAACTGTTCAAATCGAATTTAAATAAACAATTTGGTGATTTTTTTATGCGTTACTCCGACTATGGCCCGGAATATACTGCCTACTACGAATCCAGGAAGCGACGATTTCAGATTCCCGATAAATTGAAATTAAGAGGGCCAAAGCTTCATATTTTATTGTTCATACTGACAATTCTTTCCACGTATATCGTCAATGGTATTCAGTACTCCCTGTCAATTGTGTCCATATTATTTGCCCATGAAATGGGACATTATTTGATGTGCAGGCGTCACGGCATTAGCGCAACCCTGCCCTATTTCATTCCATTTCCATTTCCCAGTGTAAATCCATTCGGAACTTTGGGGGCGGTCATAAAAATGAAAAGCCGGATTCCCAATCGTCGCGCCTTGTTTGATGTGGGCGTTGCCGGACCGCTCGCTGGTTTGGCGGTGACCATACCGGTATTAATAATTGGGCTGAAAAAGTCATCATTTATTTCCTTGAGCAATGTGCCCGAAGGAACGATGGGATTGGGGAATTCATTGTTATTTTCTCAACTTGTACGATTTATTTTAGGACCGACGCCGGATGGATTTGACATCATTCTTCACCCCATGGCATTTGCCGGTTGGGCCGGCTTGTTCGTGACAGCATTAAATCTCCTGCCAATTGGCCAATTAGACGGCGGCCACATACTTTACGCGATTTTCGGCCATAAGAGCGAAAAAATTTATAAATACACAATGTTAGTCTTCATCATCATTTGCGCTCTTTGGTATCAGGGCTGGTTGCTGATAATCCTGCTTCTTCTCTGGTTCGGCTTCAGGCACCCGCCACCTGAAAATGATTATATTCCCATCGACAGAAAGCGAAAATTTATTGGTTACGCGACATTTTTTATTTTCCTTATCTCGTTTATACCGAGACCATTCTATTTTTATGGCTATTAATAAGGGATAATTATGGATGAAAAAGAATTCCCGATTGAAGAATTCAAAACTGATGAAACGCCTCGCAAAAGTCGTCTGAAGAGAATTTTCACCAATACCTCGTTCATTGTGACGGTGATATTTCTCGTTGTTGTCATAACAATTGAATTCACCACAGATTTTGTTGAAATTGCAGTCGGCAGCGTGCTTGAGCTCACCAATCCATTTCGGCCGAGGTCCGGCACAATTTGGGATTTGTACGAAAAAGACCGAAAGGCAAACGACCAGGTGAAGGAAATATCATCCGCCATACCGGAACGGCAGATGAAAATCCCGGAAATCAAGGATCTCATTCAATTGAGAGAAAAACTGGAACAGGAAGAGAAACTGCTCATTCCCGCGGAAAAATTTTTGGCCCTGTATAATCAAATGCCGACCCGCTTTTCATCCAAAGTGATTTCACCATTCGACCTGCTAAAATTAACCCACAGCGATAAATGGATTTGGACAAAACTTGTGAAAAGCGAGAACAACATCAACATTTATTTCTTTGATGGCGACAAGCAACTGATCATGGACACCTATCCCCCGCTTTCAGTGCTATACAATGTTTCGGAAACGGAACGCGAACATCGTGTATCCCTGGATTCCCTGGAAATTTATAAAAACCGCACTTTTTCCAGAGAGCAATTTTTTGAAGCTTTTGACAATCTCTCATCAAATGCCACGAAATATCAATTGATCAATGATCCATTTCAACTCATTAAATGGGATAAAAACATACGACGGGTAGGCGTTTCCAAATATACGACATCAAATTATACTGTGAATATTGCATTCGAAGTGAACCAGGGCATTTACACCGAAATATATACATTCGAAGCCAGCGAACTTGCTGTTGGCTACTTCATTGCTAAATTGAATGAACTATATCCCGAGCTAAATTTAGATTATCCGGAGAGAAAGTATCGTGCCTATCAGTATTTCTAAAAAAAAGTGGTTATTTTTCGGATCCATAGCGACTGTTCTCAGCGCGCTGATTATACTTTTCTTTATCATCACTTTTTCACTGCCTCAGTTACCGGAAAATATTCAGGACCTTAGCCTCAGTTCACCCACAGAAATTTATTCAGACACCGGCGAATTAATCATTGTACTTTCCAATCGAATCAGCGTGAAACTGTCTCAAATTTCTCCCTATTTCATTCATGCCATACTTGCCATGGAAGATACTGAATTTTATGAACATCACGGCCTGAATAAAAAGGGACTGTTGAGAGCCATTTTTGAACATTTAATCACGTTCAAGCCATCCGGCGGTGGAAGCAGCATCACCCAGCAATTGGCAAAAAATATGTTCTTTTCATTCGATCGAAGCTGGAACCGAAAAATGAAAGACGCGCTGCTGGCCTGCCAACTGGAACGGCGTTATTCCAAGGATGAAATTCTTGAGGCGTATTGCAACCAGATTGATTTTAGCTCCAATTCCTACGGCGTAGAGCAGGCATCCCAAACCTATTTTGCCAAACACGCCGACGAGCTCAGCCTTGCCGAAGCTGCATTTCTGGCCAATATTCCGAGATCGCCCAATAATTATAATCCCTATCGACATTTTGAAATCACCAAAAAGCGACAGGAGATTGTATTAAAACGGATGGTTCATGCCGGATTCATTACGACTGAAGAGATGGAACAGGCACTGGCTGAACCCATCGATTTGAAGCGGCTCAACCTTTTCTGGGGCAAGGCAAGTTATTATTTGGATCATATCAAAAATATTGTTGAAAATAAATATTCCAGCGAATTGCTCTCATACGGCGGACTAAAAATTTACACCTCGTTGGATACACGCTTGCAGAATTTTGCACAGGACGCTGTCCGCGATGGGCTGGTAGCGTTGGACACCCGTCTCGGATTCGAAGACTACGAGCTTGCCAGCAGCGAAGAAAAACAGCATTATGTCCAATCTGCTCTGGTAGCCATTGATCCCAGAAATGGGAAGGTCAAAGCTCTGGTGGGCGGTCGCGATTTTTCAGTAAGCCAGTTCAATCGCGCCATCAGCAACAATCGTCTGCCGGGATCGTCGTTCAAGCCGTTTGTTTACCTGGCCGCCATTGACCAGGGAAATTATCATCCGGCAACGATAGTTGTCGATTCCGCTGTTACATTTGAATTCGACCGCCAGAAATGGTCGCCGCCCAATTTCGACAAGCAATTCTGGGGCCCCATCACATTGAAGACAGGACTGATGAATTCGAGAAACGTGATTGCTGCAAAAGTGATCAATGATATTGGCCCGCCGACTGTTATAAAATATGCCCAGAAAATGGGGATCAAAAGTCCGCTGGGCGAAAACCTGTCATTAGCGCTTGGAACGTCTGGAGTGTCACCGCTGGAGCTTTGCGGCGCTTATTGTGCTTTTGCCAATGGCGGCGTACAGCGCGATCCCATGGTACTGAAATATATTGAGAATTCCCAGGGGAAAATTCTTCATGAAGAAACGAACCAAAGTGAGTTGGTAGTGGACCCTCAATCAATTTACCTGGTGCTGGATATGCTGCGCGGCGTTGTGGAGAATGGCACAGCGAAAAACGTTCGCAGGCTCGGCTTCACGCGTCCTGCTGCGGGTAAAACAGGCACGACCAATGATGGTCGCGACACCTGGTTTGTCGGATTTACCCCGGAACTCGTCGCTGCGGTGTGGGTCGGATTTGACGATAACCGGCCAATCAAGGACAAACGCGGAATTGAACTGACCGGCGCCGGGGCTGCGCTGCCCATCTGGGTGCGCTTCATGAAAGATGCGCTGGAAAACGAACGTTACCGTAATTTTCCCATCCCGGAAGGCATCGTGTTCCGATGGGTCGATCCCGCCACCGGCGAATTAGTGGACGATGAATTTCCCAACGCGCAGCAGGTGGCGTTGAAAGTGGGAACTGAATTGCCGGTCAAAGATATGTCCAATATTTCAACTGATATAGACACCACATCAAATTCACGGCGAATTCCAGATTAAAAATAACTGAATTTGATAAAAGATTGAATAGCATTCATGAAAAAAAATCCATTCAAAATCGTGGGTCTCGGGGAAATACTCTGGGACGTGTATGAGGACGCCAAATACCTCGGGGGCGCGCCGGCCAATTTTGCCATCCACTGTCAGCAATTGGGGGAAGAAGGCATCATTGCCAGCCGCGTAGGGGATGATCCGCTGGGACAGGAAATAATCACTGAACTGCGCTCACGCAATCTGACCACGGCATTCATTCAAAATGATACGAAAAATCCCACCGGCACAGTCAACGTCACGCTCGACAAAATCGGAAAGCCAACCTTTGAATGCAGCGCGGATGTTGCATTTGATTACCTGGAAATGGATGATAAATTGTCCGCATTGGCTGATACGGCAGATGCGGTGCTCTTCGGCACCCTTGCTCAACGCAGTGCCCGAACGAGAGATACAATCCACGCATTTCTGGCTTCTGCAAAAACTGCGTTCAAGATGTATGACATCAATATTCGAGGGTGGGATAATTCCACGCAAGCAATCGTTGAAAAATCACTGGAACTGTCAAATGCCATTAAATTGAATGACGATGAACTGGCAATTTTGAAGAAATCGTGGCAAAAGAAAATGGACGATGTCTCGTTCCTTATCTTTTTGATCAATGAATTCAATCTCAAATTGATTGCGCTCACGCTTGGTTCCGATGGCTGTATTTTGGTGGATGCACATGACATGGCGCGAGAGTCAGGCATTAGAATCGTTCCCAAAGACACCACAGGATGTGGCGACGCATTCGCCGCAGCGCTCATGTATCAGTATTTGCAGGGAGCATCGCTGAACGATATGGCTAAATTCAGCAATGCGCTGGGAGCTTTTGTCGCGCGATTCGCAGGGGCCACACCAACATATTCAAAAGAGGAATTAGAACGATTTCTTAATTCACAAAAAATCGGCTGAACACCGTAAAGGATGAAAATATTAACAAAGAGAAAATAACTATGAAGGCAATGCATTATTCAAACATCGAATCCAATCCAGTCAAAGCTGAGGGGGTTTCCGGCGTTTCCATGCGCATGCTTATCTCAAAAAATGATGGCGCGCCCAATTTCGCCATGCGGCTTTTTCATGTGGAACCGGGAGGTTATACGTTTCACCATTCCCACGAATGGGAGCACGAAATGTTTGTGATCGAAGGCGAGGGCCAGGCTATCACCAATGAAGGGACAAATGATTTAAAAGCCGGGTACACGATCTTTGTCCCTCCGGGTGAAGTGCATCAGTTTAAAAATACGGGCACGACGCGATTGAGTTTTCTCTGCGTGGTTCCCAACAGCTCGGGATAAATTATTTACCAAATAGCGACGCGATTAAATCAAAAATCTGGGATAATAACGATCTGTCCTTTCCCGGGGGAATACGCACATCATCGGTTTCGTCGAGATAAATGATACCATCGCCGTCCTCATCCACCAATTCACCGCTGCCACCACCGCCGGGCACGTCATCGACCGGCACGGACGTGGAGGAGACGCCCCGCTTCAAACGATCCCAGTCAAACATACGGCCCGGATCGACTTTGCGGCTGGAGATTTCCTCATGCCCCCGCACCAAATCCATAGGCACATTAAATTGATCCATTTTCTGCTTGACCAGCCAAATCAATGCCTCATACTGAAAATCTGTGTAGGGCGCGAGATTTCCATCACCCTGCAATTCAATGCCAATACTGCGATTATTGAGATTTTTCCTCAAAACACCATTGATCATCCATTCACTTTTGCCTGCGTGCCAGGCTGTATGTTCATCGCGAACCATTTGAATGATCGGTCGCTGCTCGCGGGCTATAATATATTGCGCCGAAACCTGGTTTGTTGACCGCCAAACATCCGGTTTGAACCAGGAAATGGTGCCCTGCAAACTATTGATTTTACCATTGGTGCTGCCGGTATGATGAACGATGATCATATCATTGGCAATTTTATTCGTCTCAAAAAACTGACTTTCAATCCATTCTATTTCCATATCTCCTCCATGTAGGTTAGTGTAGAATTAAGTGAGTTAAGTAGGTTGAGAAAGTTGAGTGAGGTGGGCAAGTTAAGTGGGATGAGTAGGTTTGCGAGAAATTGAAATTACTTATCCTGTTCACCTGTACTCACGTTTTAAGTCCCACGGTTCACCCTTTAAATCTCAAGTCCCACGTTTCACATTACACGCTGACGTATTACTTAAAAAAAGCTTTGTGATTTCATCCTGAAAAAACTCGGGCATGTCCACCTCATCGCCGGGGTTCATGACCAGTTTTACGCCCCCGGATGCCGGCACCATTTTTCCGATATTTTTCACCTGGATACTATTCCGCTTCAATTCAGAAATTATTTTTACGCTCTGTTTCGGTTCTGCTACAATGAGTAAAGCGCCGGATGCAATGGCTCCCAAAGGTTCAATTCCAAACTGATCGCATAGAAGCTTTGATTCCGGGAAGACAGGAATCTCGTGTTCAAACACTTTAATACCCAGCCGGGCTGCTCGTGCGAGTTCGTGCAATCCCATGGCCAGCCCCCCCTCGGTCGGATCGTGCATGGCATGCACTTCAGCCGAATTTACCGCCAGTTGCGCTTCCTTGAGCACGCTGATGCCGGGCGCATGGATAAAATTTTTACACCGGTTCACAAGCTCTGTGGAATATGTCTCAGCCAAAACATCATGTTTCTCGCGTGCAATAATGGAGGTTGCTTCGATAGCAATGCCTTTTGTCAGCAAAATATCATCATCCGGCTGTGCGTTTTTATTCACCACAAGTTTATGCTTATAAGCGATCCCAAGCATTTGTCCCACCACAATCGGCCGATTGATGCCGTATGTTACTTCAGTGTGCCCGCCACAATAGTTAATGTTTAATGCCTTGCACGCAACGTTGAGCTGGGCAAAAATATCTTCGACCTGTTCGGGAGCGGCCTGATTTTCCGGCAGCAAAACAGTGGCTAAAAACCACCTGGGGACTCCGCCCATGCAGGCAATATCGTTAGCATTGATATTGATGGCGTAGTAGCCAATATTTTCTGTAACAAATGTAATCGGATCAGTTTTGGCCAACAGGTAAAAATCACGCATATCGATGACTGCCGCATCCTCCCCCACTTCAGCGCCTACGATGACGGACCCGTCGTGCTCAGTATATTTTTTCAGGATATTTTCAAGCATTTCGGGATGCAATTTGCCCACCGGCAATGGGTCCGATTTTTCATTCATTCCTGGCTCCGCTTCACATGTACTCTTCATTTTCAATCAGCAGTCAAAATTTTAAAGTAGCCCCGGAAAAGCTCAGGCGATGTTTCTTTTTGTTAAAAATAACATAGAAATCAATAAATTGCAAGAAGTTTTTTCAAAGTTTAATAACCTTCCAGAAATAAAAATTTAAGTGCGGAATCTAACCTGGATTATTCATTGCAATGCATTAAGGAATCCAGATAGCCTGAATGGTGCTTCATTCCGAATTCAGTATATCTAACTTGGTTAAATTTCATATATCTGATTAATTTTATTGATAACATTAAGTTAAATATCTATTGTTTGAAATTTGTAAATAATTCAGGCTAACCTGGATTATTCATTGCAATGCATTAAGGAATCCAGATAG
>CAZSBG010000160.1:0-9743 GCA_964605145.1 uncultured Cytophagia bacterium
TGCTTTCTAAATCAACCGGTTATTGTTTAAAATTGTTGGACTGAATAGTTACAAATATTTTTAATAATTTTCAAGATATTTTTTTATATAAACAGGTGTATACCAATTTTCCTTAAAAAGTTATGCACTTATGCACTTTTAGTAGATAACTATCTGAAAACATTGAATCGAAAAAAGTGCATAGGCAGTGCATAGCAGTGCATAGCAGTGCATAAGAGTACATAACTAATTTTCGAAAATTACCAGTTATGCACTTTTTTTGCATGTTAAGAACTGTTATGCACTATTTTTAGTATGCCATAACTTGTTGATTTAATTAGACAAAAGCTTTTTGCGAGTGCATAAGTGCATAAGGAAAGCCTATATTATTGGATACCCACTAAATTATCATTTTTTATTGAGAATTGTTTTCTTGATTAGTATATCCCAGGTTAGTTATTTCCTGAATGCTAAAATGTAAAAAATCGATTCTAAGCTATTTTATTTTAAAATTAGGGGTATGGTAAGGCTAAAATCAAGATCGTTTCGCTATGGCGATTTTTTTCACATCAATAGTATATAACATATTGATTAATATAGAATTACAAAGATAACACATAAAGCCAATAAAAACAGTACATTGAAGCCATTGAACAAAAAAAACAAAAAAGCACGAATTAAAATATTGATCATTTTTCTACTGATGTGATTTTATGCTTGAGAACTAATTTCCAGTTAAAATATTACTGAGTAAAATATTATTTTAGCAAAGACATATTAAAACAAAATAGAACAAAATAATCTATTTTTCTATACAAGATTATCACAATCAAAATAAAATAAAAAAACGAGATAACTATTGATCTAAAAACCATAATATATAACTTGCAATTATAACATTAAAGGTATATATTTAACTACCGATAACTAATTATAATAATTAGTAACAATAGGAATAAAGTAAAATGAGTAAATTATTAACCGTTGAACAGGCTGCAGAAAGATTGAATTTAAAACTTAACACCGTGAGAATAAAAATTCGAAATGGTGAGCTTCCCTATTTTTTTAAACTTGGCCGAGATTGGCGTGTTGATGAGGCTGATCTCGAAAAATATATCGAGGAATTGAAAGAACAATCACAAAAAAAATAAGAGATTTTAAATATGAATACTCATGAATTACAGCGCGATTTTAGCAATGACTATTTGGATTTATCGGTCGTTGACTATATGCACAACGAAAAAAATAAAAATCTCTCCATATCTCCCAGCACGCGAAACAATTATCTTGTGGCCGGCAAACAGTTCAATGAATTTCTTTCCGAGAATGATTTACAAATGGATAGCGACTCAATTAAGGCCTTTTTAAATCCTGAGCGCTGGAAGCCGGGCACGTTGAATTTAAAACGTCAGGCCCTGGTTAATATCATTCAGAATCAAAAAAACATCACCGGTAATTTTTTGAAGATCGCAGCTGTAAAAGAATTGTTCAAAAAAGACGTGAAACGAATTAAAACCAGTAAGGCAATAACCAGGGACCAGTATTTAACGCGGGATCAAATTGAAAAATTGAAATGCGTTGCCAATTCAAAGCTGAGTCTTATAATTGAATTTTTATTTCAAACTGGCTGCAGGGTTTCCGAGTTAGTTAACATTAAACTTGAGGACATGAAATTCAACGGCGTTGTGAAAATAAAAATCGTTGGTAAGGGAGCGAAAGAGCGCGTTGTATATGCAAAACCTGAATTGATTGAACAGATAAGAAATGTATTTAAAGGCCAGTTTTACCTATTTGAAACGAAAACAGGGTTCAAGTATAACAGAAAAAATTTACTCAGGGATTTCAAAAAGATCGGATCAAAAGCCGGCTTTGATATTTCGCCTCACACGCTTAGGCATTCACTGGCCATGTTTTTAAAAGAAATGGGAAAATCGGCTCAGTACATTCAAAAATATTTAGGCCATTCGAGCGTGGCCACTACGCTGGAATATTATTTTCACGAAAACCCCGGGGATGAAATTTTAGAAGTTTTTTAATATGGGAAAGCCTATGACACACGACCAAGCCGTTGACTTAGTACGAAAACATTTTCCGCGACAGGAATATTTATCTTTTAAAAGTGTTCAGGAATTTCTTGATTTTAAAGGCCGTACAGCGATTTATGACAGGGCCAAAAAAGGATTATTGGATATTAAAAAGCTGCCAGGAGGTGAAAAAAGAATTCCAATTGTAAGCCTTATAAACTATGTTTACCAAGAATATTAATAAACGGACGTTTTTTGGAAAAAACTTAATTAATTAATTCGCCTGGGTCATCGTTGAATCAACTGGAGGTAAGTAAGATGATAAAATTCAACAAACCAAATGACGATGTGACCATGGAAGATTGTATACCAGTGATACTTGATTACATGAAGGACAAACAGAAGTTTAATACAGGCTATCAAATGCAGTTGATGGGCTATATTGCTCAGAATTGGCCGGAAGTAATCGAGGAGTTATTTCACAAAGATATTGTAGATAATGTTTTTCCACGGACATGCGTTATGTATTAATCAATCCAGGCATATAAAAGAATTTAGAGACTCCCATAAATGGCGAAAGCCGCTAAAAGCGGTCACTTTTAACGGCTTTCTCACCAGGTTGCAGACCTGGACCGATCACGGCGGTCTCAGAATCTTTTTGCCTGGCTATTCTTAATTTAATAGTCCGGGTGAATAAAGTCAAGAAATTTATTTACCCGGGCCCACTTAGGGAGTCTCACATGAGTAAAGGAAAACAACTTTTAAAAATTATTGGTGGAATCGTTTCAATTTTGGGCGGTTTTATCAGCATTTCATTGACTGTAAATTTAGGCGTGAGTATTTTTTCACCGATGGGAAATTATTGGCGTGCCATCGGTTTTATCGTTGGAATTATCTTCAATATTGGTGAAATCGGTTTTTTTATAGATTATGTCATTCATTCACGAGTAAAAAGTTTGTTTTTTGGGATTATATTCGCTGCGATTTCCGTTAGCGCTACGGTCGGGGCCATGCAAGTGGCATTAATGCGGGGATCTCTTGAAAGCGCTGAATTCAAACAGAAAGTAAAAGAGATTGATTTGATTGATAAACAGATCGCCCTATTAAACGAAACGGCCCAAAAGCAGCAACGAATAAACCATATTACCAAAAGCGTTAAAACTTTGGACGAAGCCAATATTTTATTGGAACGTAGAAATAAATCTCAGGCGGAATTGAACGTTATAAAAAACCGGGGCGCCGGCCTTAATGCCGAGTTATACCGGAGTTACGCTTCAATTTTGGGAATTGACAGCGTTATGACTTTCGCTTTTTTATTGAATTCTGTTTTCGCTATTCTACTTGAATTTTTATTTGTGAATTATACGGTTGAATCGTTTCAACCTGAGCGTAGATCGGAATCGGTTAAAGATCAATCAGGTGAAAATTCCGAGCCAAAAATCCTTAAATTATTCAAAGGAACTGGCACTGAAAACAAGAAAAAAATCGGCTTTGAAATAACTTCAAAAGCTCCCACGGTTAAAGGTGAAAAAGACGACAAAAACCTTGAACGTTCAAGCAAAAAGTATGAACCGAGTTCAAACAGTCACTTTGAACCGAGTGCAAGCACTGAGTTTGAACCAGGTTTAAATCAGAAATTTGAACCAGGTGAAAAAAATAATTGTGAACCGAGTGAAAGTGATATCCCAAAACACATTTTAACCAGGTTGAAACGAGAGTACAAAAAAACCGGTAAAAGTGACGCTACGATCCTATGGCTTTATGATTTTGGTTTTTCAAATTTGAGTGAGATAGGCAGAATTGCCGGGAAAAATTTAAAAGGCAATAGAAAGAAAATCTCTCCCTCTTATGTTTCCAGAGTAGTGAAACGAGAAAGGAGGGCGAGATGAAATTAGCTCAAAAAATAGATGGTTTTAGTGCGGCGGACCAGTCAATAACACTATGGTTAATGCCGAATGATAAATTTTTAATCACCGTAAAAGACATTAAGACCGATGTCATTTTAGAAAAAATATCGAGCAGGGATTCGGAAGGAATTTCACTCAAATTCGATGAGCTCAGGCAAGAGAAAACAGGTATCGAAACGCTCAAAGTGGTAGCAAAAGAACAGTTTGATTTATTCCCGGGGATCCCCGGGGATTCCCGGGAGGGTGCATTATGAGCGAATTATATGGGATTGCACTTCTCAGGAAAAATGGTAAGTTCATTTTAAAGACAAACACCGGTGAATATTTTGAAAAATGGGACATAAAACAGGACGTTCGAAAGCCTTTGAATAAAAAGAAGTTGAGAAAGTCTAAAACCATAAGATTAAAACAATAAAGATATTATATCGAATTAAAAATATATGAAATGTTCAATAATTCGCAGGGTATCGACCGAGCAACAGGCGGAAAAAATTTCTCTCACTGAACAGTTAAAAAGATGTGAAAAAACCATTCAAGAACGCGGGTGGAATTTTGTAAGAGATTTCAATTTTGGGGCCGCTCATGGGAGTGAATTAAGAGGGCATCCGCTTTACCTGGAAATAAAAAAGCATATTGAAAATAATGGATGCGATGTATTACTCACGGCTGTTTTAGATCGAACGCTCAGGGACACGGCTTTTTGGATCGATTTATGTGAGCTTTTACAGAAACATAAGAAAAAAATTGCAACTCCGTCCGAGACCTTCGATCCAGCGAATTTAGAACATGAATTGACTTTGAACATTAAAAGCTCAATAGGTCATTATGAGAGAAAGAAAATTAGAGAGCGGTCAATAATGGGCCTGAACGCTTTAAAAGATAAGGGCGGCTGGACAGGAGGGCGGCCTCCCTTTGGGTATTATTACGATCCAACGGATAAAGAAAAACCGTTGAAGATTGAGAAGAATGAGGCGGAAATTTTAAGACGAATTTTTGAGGAATCTCTTAAATTTTCAAAGGTCAAAGTTTGTGAAATTATCAATAAAGATAGAGTTAAATTTAGATCGAGAGATGAACTCACTCCGCGAATGGTAAGACGTTTTTTGGAGACTGAAAGACTTAGATTTTATGCGGGAATGAGATTGGATTCAAAGGGAAATGAAATTAAAGGCACATGGGATCCAATTATTGACAAGTCTATGTATGGTAAATTACTTAAGTCAAAAGAAAATAGGACATCTACATTTAAAACCAATCCGGCTTATTTACTCACTGGCCTGGGGATTTTTCGTTGTGGATATTGTGACTTAAGCGTAAAAACGGCGGCCAACAGGCAGAGAGAGAATTGGAAGGTATATTACTACTGTAGCGGCTATTATCGAGGGAGAGATCATTGTAAAAGGTCAAAAGGTGTTCATATTGAAATCATTGATAAGATAGTGATTGACGATATAATTAAGCGGGTTAGTGATGCAGTGAAATTTGAAAAAGGCTACAAAAACTTAAAAATTAAACATGATAGTGATACTAAAAAACAGAATCTCATAAAAAATAGAGAAGAACTCAATAGGAAGAAAGAAAGGTTGATGGACGCTGTTGAAAATGGATTGTTAAGCTATGTAGAAATAGAGAATAGAATGAATAAAATAAGAGGCGATCTCGCTATTATTGAAAGCGAGTTAATTGAACTATCCCAGGAAGATAATATTTTAGACGTATCGGTTTTAAGAGAATGGCGAGATGAAATTTCGAATCTACCTTCATATCGCATGAATGCGAAAAGAGAAATAATAAAACGGTTTATTAAAAAGATAGTGCTTTATGAAAAGAGTTTACACCTGATTTATAATTTTCCAGTAAAGGAAGATGGAAGTAGAGAAGTGAGGATCAATCTCTCCAAGAAGGGATAAAAAACGTTTATCTCTCTGCCCTTTTCCCCTGCCGATTGAGCTACGCAGGATTAAAAATGGAAGGAAAATATACAAATTTTTTTTTATATTGTCAAGGACTTTTTGAGGATTTTCGATATTCAGATTTTATGTCCAAGCCTGGACGAATTACTTTTGAATAGCTTTTTCTTTTGCGTGTTCCAGATAGCTAATCACCAGATCAATATCTGCTTTTTCAATTTGTATTTTCTCAGGGTTGTTACCTTTTTTGGCAGCATGGATTTGTTCAATAATAATCTCACCATCCTTGCCAACCTTGAGTAGCAAATTATTGATAATTTTAATCAATAGGCACCTCCTTGTGCGTTTCTTGAATTGCTACTAAATCGAAAGTGAATTGTTTCGGTTGAGTAATAAACATACGGGACAGTTACAGTATACTCGATCTCCAAAATGCACTATAAATTCGCATTCATTTGAGTGTGGTCGTTCGCACTCAAAAAGCTCAGTATAGCCGACCCTCCTGGTGGTACCGTATTGATTATTATGGGAAGCTAAACATTGAAAATTGTGGGGACATTGAATTTGGCGCTTGACTTTGTCAAGCTCTTGTTGTTTCACTTTGTCCATGGGTTTTTCCTCCATAATTGGATAAGAAATGAACCCACCGTCCCTGGATGCATTGTATTCAGATCAGTCTGATTTTCCCCCTTTGGTTAGTCCCCCTGTTACCATGTATAAAAAGATCGAAAATGTAATTCCAACCAGTTTAATTTGATAATAGTAATATTGGCGCGTATTCTTAAGATTAAAAAAATCATATACATTATTATAGTTAATTAAATATGTTATGTCAAGCAAAAAATTATTTCCACAAAAAATAGTTTTTGAAATCAGAATAAAAATAATGTTAATTAAGATGATAAAGAGACATTAAAAAATAAATGAAATTAATAGAATTTTTGTTTTTGTTCGAAAATTAGATAATTTGTTAGTCAGGCGGTGGCTGTCGTCGGAAATAGTTCTCACAGAATGCTGCGTATCAAAAGCAGCAGACCAATTATCATCAGCGGTATGCCGATCGGGGCTGCGACAACTGTAAATGTTAAAATCAAACCAATAACCATGGCAATAATTCCAAGAATACATGCAATTAATCGACCTGTGATATTGAGTATCCCTGTTAACACATCCCAGAAAATTTTGAAAGGCCAGAAAATCCATGGTATTTGTGACTGGTTGTTTGGCATAGTAAAATCTCCGATCATGATAGAATTCAAATATCGTTCAGTTATTTTTTTTAATGGGATACGCTGCTCTTCAGAAAAAGTTGCTCGAATAAAGGAGGTATTTGACTTCCATATTATTGAAAAAAATAAAAAAAAACTATGAAATTTGTTCTCAATTTTTTATATTGTAAATCTTGTAAATCGCGTGATGAAATGTTGGTAATTTAAGTTTGAACGACAGTCTAAAAATTTCGCCTTAAACATCAAAATAACTAACAGCACAAAACAAAATTCGTAATTGAAAATATTTCTTTGTTTTTAAATGGAGTTATTGTTATGACAGAGGAAAACAAACAATCCGGTGCGATACAATCAACCGCAGAATTAATCGACTATATGACCACTCCGGATGACGCTGTAAAAGAAGCTGTCGCGAAAATTGGTAATGCGGTGATGATTCTGGGCGTGGGGGGTAAAATGGGGCCAACGTTGGCAGAACTGATTGTCAGGGCTGGGGGTCGGGTCACCGGCGTGGATATTTTTCCTGATGATCGAATCAGGTTCTACCTGGATAACCAGGGAGTACGAACAATAAAGTGTGATCTGTTCGATGATCGTCAGTTGGCTGACTTGCCTGACGTGGAACATATCATTTTAATGGCCGGCACAAAATTCGGTTCTTCAGATAATTCAGCTTTTACGTGGGCGATGAATTCTTTTCTCCCTGGCAAAATTATGAATCGATTCAAAAATTCAAAAATTGTCTATATTTCTTCCGGCAATGTGTATAAATTTACATCGATCAATACAAAAGGGGCTTCGGAGGATTCCGAGGTGCAGCCCATCGGCGAATATGCCATGTCGCGACTTGGCGGTGAGCGCATTGTCGAGTTTCATTCGAACCACTTGAAGATACCTGCATGCATCATTCGGTTGTTTTACGCAACTGAATTGCGGTATGGCGTCATCCAGGATATTGCTGTAAAAATGAAAAATGGGGAGACGCTGGATTTAAGCATGGGACATTTCAACCAAATCTGGCAGGGAGATGCAAACGCGTATATTGTCAAAGCATTTTTGCTGTGTGATGTGCCTGCAAAAGTAATTAACCTGACCGGCCCGGAAGTGCTGTCAGTGCGCGATGTGGCACAGCGGCTCGGTGATTTGATGGGAATTGAGCCAAAATTCACTGGTACAGAAAGTTCGACTGCTCTGTTGGGTGATGCATCGGAAATAATCGACACATTTGGGCGGCCGGCCATTTCAACGAATCAGATTATTGAATGGGTCGCCTGGTGGACCAAAAATGAAGGAGAGAGTCTTGGCAAGCCCACGAAATTTGAAAAACGAAATGGAAAGTTCTAAAGGCACGAATAACCAGAGGAACAAGGAATGAAAAAAATAAAAATCGGGATTATCGGATTGCGCCATCTTCATCCTCGATCGTACATGGCACATTTTCAAATGATTTCTGAAATGGACGTTGTGGCTGTTGCTGAAGAGAATGAAACGCTTTGCAACGAGTTCGCGAAGGATTACAATGTAAAAGCGTATTCCAATTGGCAGGATTTACTGGAAAGGGAATCCATTGATTTGGCTGCAATATTCCTTCCCCATGTCGATTGCCCGGAGGTGGCTATGGCTGCCGTAAAGAAAGGTGTTCATGTCTTAATTGAAAAACCAATGACAGCCGATTCGGCCAGTGCAGAAAAAATTGCGGAAATGGCGGAAAAGAATAAAGTGAAACTGACGACGCCGTATGTTTGGCGATATCACCCGGTGGTGAAGGACGTTAAACACCTGCTTGCATCCGGTGCGCTGGGAGAGATCATCGGCTGCACCGGGCGGTGCGCTGCCGGACGCCTCGATCGGTACATTGACGGCCATGCGGAATGGATGCTGGATGCGAAAAAAAGCGGCGGCGGCCCTATGTACAATTTAGGCGTTCACTGGATTGATCTTTTCACATGGCTTTTGGACGATAAAGTCATCAGTGCGTCCGGCAAGAATATGAAAATCAATGAGCAATATAACATAGAGGATAATTCATTTTCCATCCTGACCTTCCGAAGCGGTGCCGTGTTAACGCTGGATATCAGCTATACGGTGCCGGCTTCGTTTCCCCATGGACGCGATCTGTTTATCAGCATTCGCGGCACAAAGGGAGTGTTAAGCTGGGCTCCAGCTTACGAAGGCGAGCAGGACGAGCTGTTCATTTGCAGTGACGCCGATGATTTCAAGGGCGCGCCGGTTCAACAGCGAAAATATGAAATAAATCCTGTCCCCGGGTATTCGGGCATCATGGGATTATTGTACCTGCAGGAGGTGGCACATTCAATTCTGAACAACACGCCGGTGCCCATTCCCGGAAAGGAAGGCGTTCAGGTGCTGAAGATCGTTGAGTCCATTTATCAGTCTTCGCAAGATGATATTGTGGTTGAGATGTGGTAGGGCGGAAAGGCGATAACTTTCGTGGCTCTTGACTGATTGCATTTTTATAAATTAAGAAGAGTCCACTCTAAAAACTAAAATTAGTTAGTATTGTCATTGCGAGCGGAACGAAGTAGAGCGTGGTAATTCCCTCTCTAACAACGAGATTGCTTCGGCAAAAAACGCCTCGAAATGACAGCATTACTAAATTATTATATAAAACAACCTTTTTAGCCTGAATTATTCACAAATTTCAAACAATAGATATTTAACTTAATGTTATCA
>CAZSBG010000161.1:0-9604 GCA_964605145.1 uncultured Cytophagia bacterium
GAAAATATCAGTAATCTGGTTTCAATTCACTAAAACAACCCACACATTTCAACATAGAACCAAACTAATAAGTTAGGGTATGGGGAAAACCTTTTCTACTAAGGTGTAAGGACTAAAATAAAGTTTAACAACATGGCTATTTTATAAAAAATATGTCGCCGTAATTATGAAATAGGGTACTAATAGAAATTGGAATTAGAAACTGGAAACTTGCAGACTAACATCCGAGGCTTTTGCATTTCAATTCCTAATTTCTAATTCCCCTTTTATCTATGACATTTAGTCGATACCATGTTTCACGTTTACGCAGTAACTAAATCTTTTTATTTTTCCGTGTTTCATCCGTGCTGATCCGTGGCATCTATTTTTATATTATCATATCAGAGGCTAATCCAGTCCCCCATGCAAAATTTAATTTTCACATTCAATACTGTCTCTCCTGTTTTTCTCATCATCTTTTTGGGTTTCGTCCTGAAAGAAAAAGGACTGATCAACGAAAACTTCATTTCACTTTCCTCCAAGATCGTTTTTTCAGTGACCCTTCCCTGTCTCGTATTTATCAAATTATCGACAACGGATTTCGGCCTTGCCTTCAATGCAAAACAGGTGATTTTCATTTACACAGGAGTATTCATTTTCTACGGGCTTATCTGGCTTGCTTCATCATTCTTTACAAAAAATTCCCGATCCCGGGCGTCCTTCATTCAGGGCAGCTACCGCAGTAATTTTGCCATTGTGGGATTCGCACTGGTGGCCAATACTTTCGGAAATAATGCGCTGGGACAGGCAGCGCTCATTCTGGCATTTGTCATGCCACTTTTCAATGTTTTGGCCATTATCGCTCTCACGGTTCCGGTCAAACGGGAAGAGAAGCTCAACATCAAACACATACTCCTCGAAATCGCCACCAATCCGTTAATCGTTGCCACGTTTTTTTCGCTGCCGTTCGCGTTTTTCAAAATCGGGACGCCTGAATTTCTTGTGAAAACCATCGACATTTTGGCCGCACTCACCCTGCCTTTGGCGCTGTTGGGCATCGGCGGTTCGCTGAATTTCGCCAGCTTAAAATCCGATATCAAATTAACCCTCATTTCGACGCTCATTAAAATCGTCGCAATGCCGGCGATTCTAACCTATTGCGCATTTCTGCTGGGTTTCCGTGGAGAAACGCTGGGCGTTACGTTTTTTCTGTTCGCCACTCCCACGGCCATTGTCAGTTTTATCATGGCGGATGCACTGGACTGCAACAGCCGTTTGGCCGGTAACATCATCGTTTTGACCACGCTTGGCTCCATCTTCACTATTTCCGTGGGAATTTTCCTCCTCAAAACGCTGGAATTAATCTAACATTTTGCTTCCAATAAACTTGATTTTTATGAGACAATTGGGTATATTAGTAAACTTATATTACTTTAATTTCAATTTTTGGAGGACACTCATGTCAAAAAGAATTTTTATCTTACTAATTTTTATTTTGTTTTCACAAAACGCGTTTTCGGAGATTCCGTTCAAAGCAGCAAGCTCTAAAATCATAAATGAAAGAAGCCAATTCCTTACTGCGCCGAAATGGTCGCCGGATGGCCAATACATCGCAGCCGCAGGTGATAACTTCGGCTCAATCTGGCTGTACAATGTGAAGACGGACACCTGGACAAAACTGGTCGAGCAGAATGGCGCTGGCTGGGAATTTGCCTGGTCACCAGACAGCCGCAAAATCGCCTTCCGCGCCAATAAAATTGAACGGCGTCGCAAACAAACCACTATCCAATGCGTGGATATCGGTTCAGGCAAAATTGCGCAACTAATTGACTACGACAGGGAATTCAGTACGCCAAAATGGGTAACGAATAACGATGTGGCGTTTCTTCATCATAATAAATACAAATCAGTTACCATTGCTACGAAAACGCTTTCGAGGCCCAACGCCAGTCAACCGCAGAAAAGTGTTACTCTGTTTTCGAGTAATGGAATTCTCACCAAAGAAAAAAACAAAGATATCTCAATGCTCAAACCACTGCAGGGGCGTGCATTCGATGTCGCTTATTCTCCGGACGAATCCCGAATTTTGTTCAAAAAACAGGGTCGGGAAATTTTTGTCATGCAGCATACCGGCAAAGATCTGAAACAAATTGCAAAGGGAGAAATGCCGGTGTGGGGCCCCTCAGGAAAATATGTTTTATACGCTGTCACGCGGGAAAATCAATATCAGTATATTTCATCGGATTTGTTCATCGTCGATGCCGAAGGACGTGAAAACAAGCAAATCACTTTCAGCAAAAATGAATTGGAGATGCGACCGGACTGGTCGCCGGACGGGAAACAAATCGCTTGCGACAGCAATGGAAAAATTATTTTGATCGATTTAATCGGGAGTGTAAAATGAAGAAAATATTTGTCATATTTTTAATTAGTTTTGTTTCAATCACCAGCGCTCAGACAGATTTAACCGGTTTGAAATTTTGTATCGATCCTGGTCACGGCGATTACCCGAATGACAAACCATTTGAAACACGAATCAATTTGCATGTGGTTAATTATCTGAAAGAATATCTGGAAGAATACGGAGGTGTGGTAGTTACAACCCGCCAGGATTCGGCCACCGACATTTCACTTTACGACAGGGACCAGATCGCCAACAACAACAATGTCGATTTTTTTCTGTCCGTTCATCATAACGCAACGGGCACTGTGAATAACGGCGTGAATTCAACATTAATGCTGTATCAGGAATACCCGGATGGCAGTGTTCGATGGGATGGTGAATCTGATGTTATGTGCGAATATATGGCGGACTACCTCTATCGGTATCTTAAAACGACCGGAAAATCAGTTCGCGGGGACTGGTCGTTTTATGGTTCATGGCGCGAGCCATTCAATCTGGGCGTATTGAAATATTTAACCATGCCCGGTGTGCTCAGCGAAGCTTCGTTCTGGGATTACCGCCCGGAAATTTATCGGCTCAATTCGTTAGGCTATCTCAAGCTTGAAGCATTTGCCCTGATTCATTCCTATCTCGATTATTATACTGTTCCCAAACGTGAAGATAGCTATGTGAATGGCGTCGTGGTCAATACCGATGGAGAGAAACTGGTTGACGTTACCGTGACACTGACCAATGGCGTTGATGAAATGGTGTACGTGACAGATTCCCAAAACATCGGCGTGACGGCGCAGGACAATGCCTGGCCGGGCTTTCCATACGTTGAGCCGGGAGAAATACGAAACGGAATGTACTTTTTTAATGGATTTCCTCCGGGTAACGCACAGTTGATTTTTGAAGCGCCGGACCTGGTTACCGACACGCTCGACATTTATGTTAACGCAGCCACATCCACGCGGATCAACCTATTTGAAATGGTGTATAACATCCCACCGGTGGTGGTGTCCCACATTCCCGCGCAGGGAGACTCGAATTTTTCAGTATTTCAAAATATAGAAATTAACTTCTCACGGGCCATGCTGCCGGCGACCGTGGCGGATGTTTTTCAATTAACACCCCCGGTGGTTGGAACCCTCAGGTGGGAAGATTCAGGAAGGCGACTCAAATTTTCGCCGGGCACGCGCTATGCATTCGACCAGGATTATCTCCTCGAAATTGAGACCGGCGCTATGGACGCGTACGGATTTCAGTTGGATGGCGATGGCGACGGCGAAGAGGGCGGCACGTTTTCCATTTCATTTCACACAGAACCAATGGACACTTCCCGGCCGATGATCATCGATTTTTATCCTGTGAAAACAGATACCGGAATTTTTGTGAATGACATCCTTCGCGTTGAATTCAACAAACGAATTGATCCATCATCCATTTCCAACTCCAACATACTGCTCATGAACGAATTGAGCCGCCGCACTTCGGTGAATTCTCACTATGTTGAACTTGACGGGCGCGGGATACTTTCCATCATTCCCAGGTTGCCCATGGATGCCGATAACAGATACGTGGCGACTCTTGTCAGAACCATTTCTGATTTTCAGGGCAACATGCTGGATAATCACTTTCAATGGTCATTTGATGTTCAAACGCCGGAGCTCACGGTGTATCCGATTGAAAATTTTGAAACAACTGCTGAAACCGGTTTGACGCCGCTGAACTGGGGGTTGCAATCCAATACCCAATCCAGCGATTTCCAGCTTTCCCCGGAAATGTACACACACGGCAGCCACGCTGCCGGGCTGAGCTACCAATTTTCAGCAGAATCGGAATCGCTGGCAGTGCGGGTGAATCACGCTTCGGATTCGGTCTGGGTGAAACCGGGAAGTTATGTTTCCGTTAACCTGTTCAGCGATAACAGCGGGAATCAGCTTCGATTTCTGCTGGAAGATGCTGAAGGTCTGGAAGCCTCATGTCCTATAACATTAGACTGGCTTGGCTGGAAAAACATTCGAATCAATTTGGCCCAAGAAAACATGTCGCCCTGGGGAACAGAAAATCCGGGCAATGGAATGCTGGACAGCAGCGATGTGTATTTCATCGGATTTACGCTAAAATCCAATGGAGTTTCAGAGGGAGCGCTTTACTTTGACAATATCGAACAACTTTTCATTCCATCACCGACATCCATTGCAGATAAATCAGAATTGGAGCTTCGACCGGGTCAATTTAAACTTCATCCGAATTATCCGAATCCTTTCAACCCGGAAACCACCATTACATACGATGTACCGGCGACAGAGAATTCCATGGTCACATTACAAGTCTTCGACATTATGGGAAGGGAAATAAAAACACTTGTCCATGAGCCGCACAGCGCAGGTTCTTACCAGGTTCGCTGGGATGCCCGGGACAATGCAGGTAACAGCGTTTCCAGCGGTGTTTACTTTTATCGTTTGGAATCCGAGAAGTTTTCTACGACGAAAAAAATGCTTCTCATCCATTAGCCGCTAGACGCGAGATGATAGACGATAGATGCGAGACGTGCTATTTTTTTACGTCTCGCATCTTGCGTCTCGCTTCTCACATAATTACTCTTTCCACACCACATTGTAGCGCTTCAGAGAACGAATGTCGGTTTCCTCGTCCGTGTCCATGCGGTACATTTTTCCGCGGACAAATCGGCCAGGGGTAAAATCCAGCCAGACTTTCGCATCGTAAAAGCCATCCTTGTTGAATATCTCGTAGGCGGTCAGCTTTTTGCCGTCCTCTTCCTTTTCCTCGTTCGTCACAATCCACAGGTTGCTAAAATCATCGACGAGCATTCTATCCGTCACCATTTTCAGCTCGGGAAAATCCATATCTTTGGCCATGTCCTGAAAGACCGTGTTGTCATTAGTTGAAAAGCTGGAGATGTATTCCTGTTTATCCTCTTCCGTGAATGGCTGCCGTTGATAGGGCCGATCAATTTTTTGGAATAAATTTCCATCCTTATCATAAACCTCGATCAGATACTTATCGTTCACACAATGATAAAGCCACTGCTGGTTGGGATCGCCGATAAATACAGAGTGCGGTTGAAATGGATCGGAAATTGCGAAAGCCATATTTCCCTGACGAATCATTTTCATCGCGTACGGTGTGAATTTTCCGAATGATACTATTTCATTATGAGCGAAATCAAAGGTTTTCACCAAAAGCTCCCGATCCTCGCCGAACGTATATTCATTAATCGTATACGTTGAGTCCGTCACAAAAAACAGATCATAGTGGGAAGTTCGCCATTGCACACTTTCAATGAATTCACCAGATGGTTCGAAAAAGCTCGTCCGTCGAAGCTGATAATCCATAACCAGAAGCCGGCCGTCCGGAAGAATCTCCATTCTCCCGATGGACTCGAACTCACCAGGTCCGCCGCCTTTGCCGCCGATGGTTCTCAGGTATAGGCCGTCACTGTCGAAAACTTTGATGACATTGTCGGACCGATCGCTGATGTAAATATCGCTGTTCTCAGAGACTGTGTAAGTGCTTGGCTGGTACAAAATCACATTGCCGACTTCGTCCTCGCCGGAGATGGTTAATTCTTCCTCGAATATTACAGTCTTTTTGGGATGAAGCGGCGTGTCGGTGCAGTGAACGAGCTTCACGCCGTCAACGACTTCCACAGTGGCTGTTTCGATTTTTTTGCCGCAGGAATGAGCTAAAAGAAATAGGGCGATGAGGGAAAGAAGAAAAGTTTTTTTCATGAAGTGAACTCCTTTTTTAAAATTATTTTTGATGAACGATGATAATATTAAGACGATTCAAAACAAAAAAGTTTCTTTAATTTCCGCAAATTCCTTAAATTCGGTAGCATAGTTTTTTTGCATCTCAGCGACGTCGAGGCTATAGTCAGGAATCCCGCAATTTCTCATTATTCTGGTGCCGTTCCTTATCCCGCTTCGTTCGCTTTTCCATGCCTTCGGAAAAAGCTGCGGTCAAATCAACGCCGGTTTGGTTGGCGATGCACACCAGCACGAAAAACACATCTCCTAATTCATCAGAGAGTTTTTTCTCCATATCTGATTTCTTGAAGCTCTGGTCGCCATACGTGCGGGACATAATTCGCGCCACTTCCCCGACTTCCTCCACCAACTGGGCGAGATTAGTCAATTCGGAAAAATAGCGCACGCCCACTGTTTTTATCCACTCATCCACTATCTGCTGGCATTCTTGCAGCGTAATCTGTTTCATCCCAATTCCTGTAATCATTGTGCGAATTTGCCATGGCCATCATCCCGGCCTTTACGCGTTAAAAATTTTTCAATGCTTTAACTTTTTTCTTTCAATTGTTAAAAAAAATGTTATAATTAAAATATAAAAAACATCACGCTTGAATCCAACAATTATTTTCTCCCTTTTGTTTTTTTCCAATAACCGAATCATGTGACTTTGTTGTCCTGAATAACCAAATTGAAAGGAAACTGCATGAAATCCAAACTGAATGTCGGAGTCATTGGACTGGGACGACTGGGCAGCATAAACGCCGCCGATGTTGCGCATCGAATTCCCAACGCGAATCTCATTGCTGTGGCCGATGTATTGAAAGACCGCGCCAAAACGTTTGCCGAAGACCACGATGTTCCCAAATGGTATGCCAGCCATTCTGAATTGATCGCCGATCCGGATGTCAAAGCCGTCGTCATTGTTACACCCACCAGCACGCACCGCGAAATTATAATTGAAGCAGCGCATCACAATAAAGCTATTTTCAGTGAGAAGCCGCTCTCCATTTCTCTCGATGAAACCCGGGAAATTCGGAAAACCATCGAAAAGACCGGCGTGTTTTTCCAGATGGGCTTTCAGCGAAGGTTCGACAAAGGATATGTGGCTGCCAGGAAGAAAATCGAGGCAGGCGTTATCGGCGATCCGGTTGTGCTGAAGGCTTCCTCCCGCGATCCTTTTCGTCCCAGCCTGGAATACGCTGACCCCAAAAAGAGCGGCGGGCTGATTATCGACATGGCCATTCATGATTTCGATGTGAGCCGCATGTTTATGGGCGAGGTGAAAAGTGTGTACAGCGTTGGCGGTGTTCTGGCCTATCCTGAACTGGAACCACTCAATGATATCGATAATGCCATCATCAACATGTATTTCGAAAGCGGGGCACTCGGCGTTGTGGATGTGAGCCGAAACGGCGTGTATGGCTACGACATTCGCGCGGAAATTTTGGGCACCAAAGGCACCATCAAAGTCGGTTATCTTCGTGAACATCCCATTACCATCTTGACAGAAAACAGCGTTGCCCACGACGTTGTCCCCTATTTTATGGAGCGTTTTGAACAGGCCTATCGCGATCAATTGGATAACTTTGTCAATAATGTGCTAAATGAAAAAGAGCCCCCGGTCACCATCGCCGACGGCGAAGCAGCGCTTGTGGTCAGTCAGGCGGCGACTATTTCGCATCACGAAAATCGGATAGTTGACATTAACGAAATCGGGAAATGATGATGAAAAATATCTTCCGCTTCTGGGCAACCGGAGAAGAAAAACCGCTCATTCAAGACAAAACAAAAATCGATCCTCTCTACAAAAAATACAGGCTCATGGTGATGCTTGCCATTACGGTGGGCTATGGGTTTGTCTACACATGCAGACTCGGTCTTTCGGTGGTGAAAAAACCATTGATTGATAGCAACATTTTCACGGCAGACGAGCTTGGCGTGATTGGCTCCGCCATATTTTATGGATACGCTTTTGGAAAATTGACCAATGGTTTTTTAGCGGACTATGCCAATTTGAAACGCTTTTTCACCACCGGCATTGTGGTCACAGCGCTCATCAACATTGCCATGGGCTGGTCGGAGATGTTGCTCATCTGGATAGTTCTTTGGGGATTAAATGGCTGGTTCCAGGGATTTGGCGCGCCAACAGGGGCAGTCGCGCTTGGCACCTGGTTCAGTAACAGTGAGCGCGGCAGGTATTATGGCATCTGGAGCACTGCCCATTGCATGGGTGAGGGGCTCACGTTTTTTGTCACCGCTGCCCTTGTCAACTGGCTTGGCTGGCGATATGGATTCTGGGGGCCGGGAATTTTCTGCTTATTTGTCGCGCTCGGTGTTTATTTGCTGATGCAGGATCGTCCGCGAACATTGGGGTTACCCGTTGTAGCTGACTGGAAAAATGATCATGGGATATCTGTTGCTGTGGATGATGGCAAAACAGGAAAATTACAATTGACGATTTTAAAAACACCGGCAATCTGGATTCTCGGTCTGTCCAGCGCGACAATGTACATGACCCGCTATGCAATAAACAGTTGGGGCGTGCTCTATTTGCAGGAAGCCAAAGGATACTCCCTGATGGAAGCCGGCGCCATTATTGGATTGAATACCATTGCAGGCATCTTAGGATGCGTTGCCTACGGGTTCATTTCTGATAAATTATTCAACGCCAAACGTCCGCCGGTGACATTTATCTTCGGCCTTGTTGAAGTTTTTGCTTTGCTTTTCATTTTCTTTTTTCCGCCAGGCCATCCGATTTTGCTGACCATCGCCTTTTTGATATACGGATTTACACTGAGCGGGATTTTAGCGGCCATCGGGGGACTGTTTGCAATTGATATCGCTCCGAAAAAAGCTTCCGGCGCGGCCATGGGATTTATCGGCGTTTTCAGCTATCTGGGAGCCGCCTTGCAGGAGAGAATCAGTGGCGCGCTTATTGAAAAAGGAACCACGATAATCGATGCAACGCGACACTATGATTTCAGCAAAGTCATCTACTTTTGGATCGGCGCATCGATCATATCCATGCTGTTGGCAGCCTCGCTGTGGAAGGTGAAGCCGAGGGATTAGTTATTTTTGTTACTGATGCGAGGCGAATTAGGGGTGGAAAAATTGTTAGCTGAAAATGACAAAATACAATTTTCAAAAATCAAATAAATTTCAATTTCGAAATTTCAATTTCCAATCAATACAAAAGATATGATTGGTAAGATTTTTTATAGACCCATTAACCTGAATTATTCATGGAATTATAATAAAATTGATTCAATTACCTGATTATTATCAAATTGAATTATCAACTAATTAAAAACTCAGTTTTAGACGTAAACTTGTACTAATCTCTAAATTCAACACCATTCAGGTTATCTCGATACCTTTAGCAATATAATGTAAATAATCGAGATTAATTGGACTTCGAGTTTTTGAGTCTGGTTTATTAAAGTCAAGTAAAAAGTAGTAGTAATTA
>CAZSBG010000162.1:0-7077 GCA_964605145.1 uncultured Cytophagia bacterium
GAATATATTCGTTCATTTTGCATTTCGAAAAATGAATTTACCAACGAGCGATTCTTTTACCCCTAACCTCGATTATTCACATTATATTGCTAAAGGTATCGAGATAACCTGAATGGTGATGAATTTAGAGATGAGTACATTTTTACGTCTAAAACTGAGTTTTAAATTAATTGATAATTCAATTTGATAATAATCAAATAATTGAATCAATTTTATTATAATTACATGAATAATTCAGGCTAACGGGGTTTTAGTTTTCGTTCAATTTTTCTTTCTACCCATATTCCATCCCTGCGGGATGTTCGATATTTAATGGTCGTTTTTCGATATTGGATGGTCGATGGGTGATTTTCAATTTCTGTAGTTTGATAATTTCTGCACCATGTAGTGAAAGAATATATTCGTTCATTTTGCATTTCGAAAAATGAATTTACCAACGAGCGATTCTTTCACCCCTAACCTGAATTATTCACAAATTTCAAACAATAGATATTTAACTTAATGTTATTAATACAATTAATCAGATATATGAAATTTAACAAAGTTAGATATAATAAATTCGGAATTAAGCACCATTCAGGCTGTCTGGATTCCTTAATGCATTACAATGAATAATCCAGGCTAACGGGGTTATCTTCTTTTCTTTCAATATTTTTTTCTACTCATATTGCATCCGTGCGGGATGTTCGATATCAGGAATTGTGACTGGTTAATGGTGAATTGGTTGTTCGTCGGATAAAAATTTAGCATGATCGGTGTAATAAATCGCATAAATATCTTGCGCTATTTGAAAGTTTGATTAAATTTTGCAGCTATCATTATTATTGGATTTTAATTACAGTCGATAATTTCACCAAAGGCGCGTTGAGGGATTGAAATTAAGCATCGAATTTTTCATTGATTTTTATCATGATTTTAATTGACTCTGAAAAAAAATATTGTTATAATAAAGAACTGTTTTATGATGATATTTTTATGCACAATCCGCTACCGGACACTTTTTGCAAAACTGCATTTTTGATCAAATTGTCATGCCCGAAAGCGTGTACAGTTACATTGTATTTTAAGGAAATACAGACTGTGCTTCTATCAGGCATCCATTTGACAACAATTTCGGAGATTGCCTAAAAACCTGCGGGAATGACAGCTATGCCGAACATAATTTGAAAAGTGTCCGGTAGTGAAACGCACAATTTTCAGATTTCGATTTCTTTATAAAATAAATAATTTCTGCACTCTGTGAATCAGAACCGGGAGAAAATGATGAATCAACAACAACCACAGCAACAACAAATTAACGTTGAGTTGGGTGAAAAAGAAGCAGAAGGAATTTATTCCAATTTAGCGCTTATCACCCATTCACCGGCAGAGTTTGTCATTGATTTTACGCGAATGTTACCTGGCGTTCCTAAAACAAAAGTCTACGCGCGAATTATCATGACGCCGCAACATGCCAAATCACTTTTGAAGGCTCTGGAAGACAATGTAAAAAAATATGAAGGTCAATTTGGTGAAATCAAAACCATGCATGATACACGAAACAAGTCATTTGGTTTCAAACCAGCCGCGAACCAGGATTCGACATCAGAAAAAAAATAAAGACATTCGTGTGAACAGCAATTTTACATATTTTAACAGGAAACCCGCTTTTTACATCCATGCCATTATCTGGTTTGTTTTGATAACGAACTTTCTGCATCCTGTCCATGGGCACACTCAAGAAGCGAAACAGCGGGTCAGATTTGGCCTTGGTCTTGAAATAGGTAATTGGAGTCCAAGTAATCTGGATAACCAGGTGAGTCTTACGCCAATCAAAAAAATTAAAAACCATCCTTACATCGGTTTTTTATTAATGAAACCCTGGCGGTATGGTTTAACGCTTCGAACCAGCGTTGGTTACTGGAAATACAATGGCATACACAATGATGTGGATGAAAAAAAACTCGAGATTGTGACATTGTTAATCGATCTTAAATATCGGTTGATCCAGGATGTGCGTTTACTTCCTTATGTGAGTTATGGGATCGGCTGGTTTTTGGGCAGTGAGAGCGTTCCTGAGGATGCATTGCTGGAGTTCGACAGCAAGTCGGAAATGGGGCTTGGTTTTAATGTGGGAACGGGATTTGATTTCAATATTTACCGGGAACTGTATTTAACCATGGAATTTCGGTATTTATATGTAAAATTCAACAGAATGATCGCGTTCACAGATATTTACAGCGGGCCACGAATCAGCGTTGGGATGAGTGTTTTATTTTAGGTAAATTGGTGATTGGTGGTTTCGATATTCGATGTTCGATGTTTGATATTCGATGTTCGATTTTCGATATTTGATTTTCGATATTTGATTTTCGATTTTGGTGTAGCGTCCTGAAACATGTTGATAAAAAATTAAATAAAAAAATCCGGCAAATCAATACGGAATTGCCGGATTTTTTTTCAGTTAATACTCCAAGTCAGATAAACTGGACGTTCCAAAAATCAAAATACGTATCTATTCAGCTACACACCGTGTATTGTCACCTTTCGACTCCATCCTCCCGAGGCGGATTTTCAACTCAATGTGACATATCGTAAGTCATATCGAGCGGAGCCGAGATATGACAAGGTGCTAAGGTTATTACAATCTTTTTCTTATATTATCAATCATCTGAATGGTTACCAAAATACAAATAAATCATCAAAACAAAATACACACCATCAAAGCCGGGATCAGATAATCCGAGTTTTTTGTTCTCGATTCATCAGTCAATATTAATTTTTTCAACCATGCGATGATGTTCCACTTCATCATCGAAGACGGTGACCACTTTGTCGATGTACTTGTATTCCGTATTGATGGTCTCGCGCAGATAATCGGTGATGTAGTGTCCGATGATTGAATGCACGCACTCGGTGATACCCATGTCATTGATTGGAATATGGACCGAATGTTTTGCGATTTTTTTCAATTTCCCGCCATCGAAACCGGTGAGTCCAACAGTGATCATTTTATTTTTATTGGCATATTCAACCGCTTTGATGACGTTTTCACTGTTTCCTGAACCACTGATAGCAATGACTACATCCCCGGGATCCCCGAGGTTGCGCAGTTGCTGTTCAAATACGGTATCATATCCCTCGTCATTGGCCCACGCCAGGACATAGGGCGTGTTGTCCGTTAAACTGATCACTTTGAATCGTTTGATATCTTTTTTGCCATTCAACGTGCCCTTACCTAAATCCTCGCAGAAATGAGAAGCGTTGGCGCCACTTCCACCATTTCCAAAAATGAAGATATGTTTGTTATTATGGTAGGCATATTCCAGTATCTGGATAAATTTTTGATTTTCTTCCACCCGAACGGAATTACATGCTGCATACACCCGGTTGAAATACTCACTCATCATTTCCATTCGTATCTCCCCAAATTAAATATAATTTTGGTTCCATCTCTTTCCAGGAAAAACGGAAATTCGCGAAATCCTTTCATCGCTTCCCTGACTTTATGTTGTTTTTCCCTTGGACAATAAAGCAGCAGGAACCCCCCGCCTCCAGCGCCTGAAATTTTGCCCCCCAAGGCACCAGCTTCCAATGCTCTTTGGTACATTTCATTTATGAATCCGTTGGAAATTTTACTGGCCAGCTTTTTCTTGTAATCCCATCCGCTTGACAGGATATCTCCAATTTGATCGAATTCATTTGCTTCCAGCGCATCTCTTATTTCTTTTGCCTGGAATTTCATCTTCTTCAATACATTCATTCTATCGTTTGTATTGTTTTTCTGTTCAGTAAGAATTTTATCTGAACTCCTCGTTTTTCCAGTAAAAAATAATAAAAGATCTGCTCCAAATTTTCGTTTGTGACTATTGTGCAAATTTATTCTTTCAACATTCACCTCCTCGTTTTTGTAAAATTTGATGAACCTCATTCCGCCATACGCAGCAATGTATTGATCCTGCTTGCCGATGGGTTTATTCAAAATATCGATTTCAATTTCACATGCTTCCTGCGCCAATTTTTCGGCAGTGACCAATTCGCCCTGGTACGCGTAGAGCGCATTCAATAATCCGACTGTGACACTGCTTGACGAGCCCAGCCCTGATCCGCTGGACGGAATATCGGCCAGTGTTGTAATTTCCACACCATGCGACACCCCGGTTTTCTTCATTGATTCGCGGACCAGATCATGTTCTATTTCATCCACTGTGTCCACTATTTCTTTTTTCGAATAATTAATATAAATTTTGTCGTCGAAACGTTCTTTAATAATGACAAAGATAAATTTGTCAATTGCAGAACTGATCACCCAACCTTCTTCTTTTCGATAGAACGATGCCAAATCCGTGCCCCCCCCGGCAAAACTCACTCTCAACGGTGTCTGTGACATAATTATCATTACATACTGTCCTTCTTCAACTTCATGTTCATAGGATATTCATTTTTTTCCATTTTCGATGTTGGACATTGGATTTTCGATATTAGATGTTCGATATTAGTTTTTCGATATTGGATGTTGGATGCTCAATATTCGAGATTGATTCGTCGTTCGTTATTATATTTTTTGAAAGTTCACTATAGAAATGGGCTAAAGCCCAAGATTAACGGGAGAACTCTACTCCCCGATTTAAAAGTCGGGGCTATTCAAAATGTAACCTATTTTCTGTTGAGAATCAGTGGTAGATGCCACGGAACAACGATCGGCGAGTTTATTAAAATTCGATTTCCGCGATTTCATCGCAGGCGCGGTTGTATGATTCTATAGTACCAATATCCCGGAAATAATCCCTGATATGATAGCCGCTCATTTTGTTGGTTAATTTAGGGATCACATCGTATCCCAAATCTGACGGGAAGTGATCCGGGATGAAATCAATAATTGCTTTTTCGGTCACGTAAATCCCGGCGCCTGCCAAATTGGTTTTTGGATTTTCCGGCTTTTCAACGAAATTTATGACCCTATTTGCTTCATCCAATTCTGCAATGCCGCACTGTTTTGGATTGGATGCGTGAAAAAGTCCCAGCGTGAAGATGTTTTCATGGGAATTATGAAATTCAATCATCTGGGACATATTCACAGTTGTCAAATTATCGGAATAACAAATTAAAAATGGTTCGTCCTCATCAATAAAATCCATATTATTCCGAATAGTGCCGGCGCTGCCCAGCAGTTCATGTTCATAGACCGTAACAATATCCAGACCACATTTCACTTCGTTAAGATAATTTAATATTAACTCAGGAAAGTGATGCATGTTGATCAACACTTCATTTATCCCATATTTTTCAAAAGAGCGTAGCCAGAAATACAACAGGGGCTGGCCATTTATGGGCACGAGACATTTGGGAATATTTTCAGTAACAGGACGCAGTCTTGTTCCGAGACCTGCCGCCAGTAAAAATGCTTTCATGAGTTTACATTATGTATTATTTTGAGTTATGTGGTCGATTATTGTACACTCTTTGGTGAGTGGCTTCTTTCGATGTTTGATATTGGATATTGAATATTGGATGTTGGATGTTGGATATTGGATATTGGATATTCGATGTTGGATATTTGATTTTCGATATTCGTGTTAAATTACATTCCAAAATAAATATTTACACATTCATCTTTTTAGCTGGCAGTTTAGATCGGGGGCTGTGTTTCAGGCATATACTGATGCAGAATTCACATTATTCGTCTGCTTTTTTTGGGAGGATCTCACTACATTCAATGACTTCATTTTTGCTTCGGCTTTTTCAAGAATATTATCGACCCGATCCATTTGTTTCAACCAGTCCACGTAGGCCTCTATGCTGTCCTGCACTGAATTGGCTGGTTTCCATCCCAGGGATTTCAACCTGGAAATATCAGAGAAGATGTGGCGGGTATCGCCAAATCGGTAATTTTCAGTGATCACTGGTTCGATGTCTTTATCAAAAACATCTTTGACAATATTGGCGAAATCGATCACGGTATAGGTCTGTCCGCCTCCAACATTGAACACCTGATAATCGGCTGACGGTGAGTCGAGAACAGTCAGATTTGCCTTTACCAAATCGTGGATATTCACAAAATCCCGAATTTGTTTTCCATCCTCATATACGGGTATGGGTCGGTCGAAGAACATGCTCAGACAAAAAATGCGACAGGCCCCGGAATATGCATTATAGATCGATTGCCTCGGTCCCTGCACGATGGAATAGCGCAGACAGGTTGTGGGAATCTGGTACCGTTTGCCCAGGTTGATGCTCAATTGTTCCTGTGAATATTTGGACAGGGCATACTGATTTTGGGGATTGACCCGGTTTTCGTTGGTCCACATGGCCTGCAGTGAAGTTCCACAATCAAAGCAATGATGATTCCAACTGCCCTTTTCCAAATCCTCGAGGGATCTAAGGCCGGGGAATTTGATCCGGTTGCAGCGAGGACAGCGATACTTACCCTCACCGTAAACGGATTGCGATGATGCAACGATGACCTTTTTTATGGGCAGTTTCTTTTCAACAATTATTTCATAGAGCAAGGCTGTTCCCACGCTATTCACATGAAAGAATTTACTGAAATCAGGCAGATAATCCTGGTAAGCTGCCAGGTGGAAAACAACATCGACCCCTTCAAGGGCTTTTTCCCAATCTTCTTTGACACGTACGTCTCCCAACATAAACTCTGCCTTGTCCTGTAAATAATCCGGTTTTCCCATCAGATGGACTGGTTTGGACAGATTATCCAGAATGCGTACGTGGTATTCTCTCTTTAATAAAGCATCAACGGTGTGGGAGCCGATAAACCCGGCGCCTCCTGTGACTAGACATTTCATTGTTGTTTTCCTGTTTGATTGGTTTGGTGTTTTCGATATTGGATGTTCGATATTGGATGTTCGATGTTCGATGTTCGATTCTCGATATTCGATGTTTGATATTCGATTCTCGAAATGGGAAAATTTCCTGACTATGTAGTGAACGAATATATTCGTTCATTCTGTGTCGTGATAATCCGTGACATTATTGGTTAATGGTGAATTGGATTTTCGATGTTGGATTTTCGATATTGGATATTGGATGTTCGATTCTCGATATTCGATGTTTGATATTCGATTCTCGAAATGGGAAAAT
>CAZSBG010000162.1:7177-9203 GCA_964605145.1 uncultured Cytophagia bacterium
TTCCTGATTATGTAGTGAACGAATATATTCGTTCATTCTGTGTCGTGCAAATTCGTGACATTATTGGTTAATGGTGAATTGGTTTTTCGATGTTGGATTTTCGGGATTCGGTGTTTGATATTCGATGAAAAAGAATTGCTGCTAATGTATCCCGGTTTAATAGTCGAAAAAGGTGTTAATGTTCCAATGGAGTTTTATGTTTGTCTCCCAGTTGCTTTGATTGATGCAGGTCTGGTGTTCAGCATTTTCTATATCCTGATAGCGATACATCACATCCACAAAGAAATTCGATTTCACGTGCCATCGGAGATTCATGGTTGTGATGAATGACGATTCAACGATCCCGTACGGGAACGGCTCATCGTAGCCCTGAGCGACCGTGAAAGCGCGCCAGGGTTCATCCCATTGATCTAATACAGCGCCCTCTCCCTTTTGGATAAAGTCAAAAGCGAGTCCAAATTTCATTTTTTTGGGAAACCAGTAATCCGCTGTAAAATGCCATCGATCAAAATTATTGCCCAAATAATATCCGATCGGGCGATTGTAATGCACATACTTTTCCCAGTCCAGATTTGAATTATAGGTCCGATTTGTGACTCTCACGTATTCAGCGCCGACTGTCATACCGCTCATTCCAGGGAAACCACTTTTTTGAAATCCCAGAATCACCCCAACTTCATTGGGTTCCAAATCACCCGGGACAGTTTTCTCAAGCTGGTAGTCATCGATCAGTAACTCGCCATAGAATTTCCAGTTCTTCCAGGGATGCCAGTCCATATCCAGATAAAGCATGCCATTTCCATTGTAACCCCCATGATTCAATAACTCTCCATGAAAATAAAGCAATGGATTATGGTATTTCAATTCCCACGTGCTGTGTGGACCTCCGTATAGCAGTAATTCTGTGAATCCAACGTTGAGATTGCCCGGGAGTTTCAGGGTCATTCGATGCACGGAGAGATACCTGTTAGCCGTTCCCACGTGGTGTTTTTGCACCAGCGAATCCGCCATTGTCCACTGATCCAGATTTCCGGCTATGGCCGTCAGCGAGATGGCTTTGTAATTCAGTGTAATGGCTAATAAATCAAGCGGACGGGCATTATCGGAAAAGAGCAGTCGTCCTGTTTTTCCGCTGCCCCAGTGTAAAAAATCCCTGCCAAATGTAATGTTCAGAAATGAATTTGTGTACCGTACATAGCCCTGTTCCGCATAGCCGGCAAATCCCCGCCATTTGTTTCCAGTATACTCCGGATCGTTGTACAGGAACTGGTCCAACAACATGCCATTATAAAAATATAAATTTTCCCTGAACCGCAATCCGACCTGACTTCTCAACCGGGTGTATGTTTTATTTTCATTTTCCTGTAATTGGGTGGTTTCATCGGCCCACACTCCCAGGCGGAGGCGCATGTCTTTTTCGGTATCAGAAGACTTTTTTCCAAATTCCTTATTCAGATAGTCCAGGATCCAGCGATCCTGCGAATTCAGCTTCACCTTGCCGGCTAATAATTCCTCGTTTAACTTCTCAAGACTCTGCTCGACCTGCGATGTTGTGTATGGTTTCTGAATTGAATTTAATTCGTCCAGGAATCCCCGCAATTTGAGCTGCTCCAGGTACTCATAAGCCCAATGATATGCGGGAACGGTTTGCTGGGCCCAGGCCATAATGGGCAGGAGAATCAGCAGAAAGATGATTCGTTTAATTTTTGGCATCCTGTTTGGTGATTGGTTAGTGGTAAATTGGTGATTGGGTTTTCGATATTGGATATTAGATTTTAGATTTTAGATATTAGATTTTAGATATTTGATGGTCGATATTCGATATTGGATGTTGGATATTAGATAGTCGATTTTCGAAATGGGAAAATTTCCTGTACCATGTAGTGAACGAATATATTCGTTCATTTTGCATTGAAATTTTCTAAATCGACCTATTTCACCCCTGACCGGGTTTTAGTTTTTCGTTCGGTCTTTGTTTCTACCCATATTCCATCCCTACGGGATGATTATTGGTGTTTTCGATATT
>CAZSBG010000163.1:0-9106 GCA_964605145.1 uncultured Cytophagia bacterium
GTATGACGACTGAAAAATATCTCCTTCTTTTTTGAAGGGTGCGGAATGTAAAATAGAATAATAAATTTCAATATAAATTTATTTCATCGTATAAATGGAACTTAATCTGTGATGAAATACCTGCTGTCATTTATATTTTTCTCTATGATTTCGAGCGCATGAAGTGTGCGTTCTTTGTCCTGCAAGTTTAATTCTGTAATAATTGCATTAATCACGACTGCTACAGCACCGAGTGAATTGGTGAACATGATATTATCAGTTTTTATCTGTAAACAATGCGTTGAGTATTTATTTACCGGAGCGATTTTTTTATCGGTAAACGCGATAACAGGAATTTTACGTTCACTTGCGTAAGAGACAGCTTCAATTGTAGGCCGAGAGTAGGGTGAAAAACTGAACGCAACGAGTAGATCATCTTCTGTCAGAAAGGCAATTTGTTCCTGATAATGCAAAAAATTTAGCGACAGTGTGTGAGCGTCATATCCGTATAAACGCAGCAGGAAGGTCAGCATGGATGCAAACTGATAAGAAATTTCAAGACCGAGACAATAAATCTGACGCGCCTTCATTATTCTATCCACAACATTGGAAAACTCGTGATAGTTGATCGATTTCAGCGTATCATTAATATTGGTGATAACATTGTTCGCCACAAGCGTAATTATATCCGGCGTCTTTTCCTTTTCAGTGACAGCAAATTGATAGTATTCTGTGGGTGAAAGTTTATTCTTGAGAGTCGTCGAAAGTACCGCCTTTAACTCTTTGAATCCTTTATAACCAAGAGATTGGGCAAATCTCACAATGGATGCTTCACTGACATTGGCTTTAAGAGCTATATCTTTTATCGGAAGCAGGGCGACCAGATCGATGTTTTCAAGAAAGAAATCAGCTACTTTTTTTTGATTCGGAGGAAGAGAATGAACTATGCTGTAGATTAATTCTTCAAGTTCTTTTCTTTTTTTCATGGGATATGTAATAAAAATTTCAAAAGAACGTTTTGTGAAATTAAACTTTCATTTAATATAATACCTTTTTTCTAATTTGTCAACAGTTTTTTTTGAAACACTAAAAAAAAGTGTCCCCCATATTTAACCTCGATTATTCACATTATATTGCTAAAGGTATCGAGTTAACCTGAATGGTGATGAATTTAGAGATGAGTACATTTTTACGTCTAAAACTGAGTTTTAAAATAATTGAGAATTCAATTTTGATAATAATCAGGTAATTGAATCAATTTTAGTATAACTACCTGAATAATTCAGGTTAACAGGATAAAAATAATTGCAACGTAATAAGAGATACATCGTACAAAAATTTATGAAACTGAAAAATCTGACACATGTTTATTTTTTCACTGAAACTTACACAACAAAAAAGCTCCAGATTTCCCCTCCTATTCAACTTAATCGCTGCAAAAGAAAGAATGTAAGGAAACGCCATTTCAGTTCATATAAATTTTTTGGAGGACAAAATCATGACCGCAAAAAGCAGACTCGTCTTTCTTATGCTTGTAATGCTGGTACCTATTTTTGTTTCTGCCCAAACCGTTCATCAACAAATTCGTGAACTGGAGGCCGCCCGTTTCGCGAAATATCAGAGCGCTTTTTCAATGCTTGCACTGAAGGCAGAGCCATCGGATTTTGATGTAAGTTACTATCGGATCGACCTGAAAATCGATCCTTACGCGGAAAATGTTTCCGGAAGCGTGTTCGTAAAGGCTTATTCCCAAATTAACGGCCTGACCGAAATCTCCCTTGACCTTTTCGACAACATGATCGTGGACTCGGTTGTCGCCCAGGGCGATACGCTAAGCTGGACTCACACGGAAAATTCCCTGAATATCACGCTGCCACAGACAATGGATATCGATTTTTATATTGGACTGCAAGTCTATTACCACGGTCGCCCGACAGCCGGGGGTGGATTCCGGTCGTTCGATTTTGGGCGGCACAAGGAATTCCCGATTGTCGCGACGTTATCGCAGCCATTTGGCGCGTCGGCCTGGTGGCCCTGCAAGGATGACCCGGCGGACAAGGCCGATTCTGTCGATATCGTCATCACTGTGCCGGACACATTTGTTGTCGCCTCAAATGGTTTGTTGGCCAGCGAAACTTTAAATGAAGATGATACAAAAACCTATTTTTGGGCGGAGCGGTATCCCATCAGCACCTATCTGGTGTCTCTGGCCATCACCAATTACGAAGTATTTTCAAACTTTTACGGCTATTCAGACACAGATTCTATGGAGGTTTTTTATTACGTCTACCCGGAGCATGTCGCCGCTGCTCAGGAAGATTTTAACATCACCGTGGAAGCTATCACGCATTTCTCTTCGATTTTCGGCCAGTATCCATTCATCGAAGAGAAATATGGCATGGCGGAATTCCAATGGGGCGGCGCCATGGAGCACCAGACCTGTACCAGCTATGGCCGGGGACTCATTCAGGGCAATCATCAATACGACAGCTATCTGGTTCACGAATTAGCGCACCAGTGGTTCGGCGATCTCATTACTATGAAACGATGGTCCCACATCTGGCTTAATGAGGGTTTTGCTTCGTATGCCGAAGCGCTGTGGGCTGAACATACCGGCGGTAAAGATTCACTTCACAGCTATATGAAAGATTTTGATCAGGGCCTCTTCCCCACCTCGGTTTTCGTGTATGACTCCACAAATATCGCTGAACTTTTCAGTCGAACCGTCTACGATAAAGGCGCATGGGTGCTGCACATGTTGCGGCATGTTATGGGAGACAGTTCCTTTTTCAATGCATTGATAAAATACAGGGAGGCCCATGAATTCGGAAATGCAACCACTGAAGATTTTCGAGATATTTGCCAAATTGAATACGGCGCTGATTTGAACTGGTTCTTCAACCAGTGGGTCTATGGTTATTTTCGTCCATCTTATGAGTATGCATGGTCGGACTCTTCCGCTGGTCAAAATCATTTTGTTACGCTAACGCTAAACCAAATTCAAATGAGCACCGGTTTGTTCAAAATGCCGCTCGACATCGAACTGGCCACCCTGTCAGGAGACACCACTTTCGTTGTGTGGGACAGCCTGGGATCGCAAACATTTCAATTTACCAGTGACGAAGAGGTGGTGAATCTCAAAATCGATCCTGAAAACTGGGTGCTGAAAGAATTGCTCACAACAGAGCGATTCAATGTTAGCGGCACCATCTTTGGCGGGAATGAATCAAGTCCGCTGCCAAGAGCAGAAATTTATTTTTCCCGCATAGATATGGCAACATCCGCTCTCGCCTCTGTCGATAGCGTGCACAGCAATTCCCTGGGGCAGTATTCAATTGCGCTTATTCCCGGATTTTACGCCATGGAAGTTTTTCACGTGGCCGATGGATACCTCCCGGCACATCCGAAATACCTGCAGATCGACCGAAATATGACCGACCTTGACGTTGTGCTCATTGCTCCGAAAATATCTACAAATAAGGATTCAATCGATGTCTTTCTGGATCAGGGTGAAACGTACACAGATACCTTGCATATCGAAAATACGGGCAGCGGACAATTACTCTTCAGCATTGCACCAACCTCCGGGGAAGAAAAAATAACACAATCAGAAAATATACCGTCACCCATTTCAAGGATACCCGTGCTTTCTCATTCTCTTAAACATTCCATCGATAAATCTATATCATACAGCAGCGGTGAAATAGCAAGTTCTCCCCCATCAATCTGGCAAATGCTTTATAAAGATCCGCCAGACAATGCCGGAGGTGCAATGGACATCGATGAAGTATGGATGCAGATTTCCGGGGGTGACCTGTACTTGAAAATCACCACGTTTGAGCAATTCAGTCAATTAAACGAATTCGAATTTGATCTGCTAATTGACGATGATGGTAACACCGATACCGGCATGTCTGTTGGATGGTTCGGTGCAGATTATGTGATCGTTGTCAGTGATTTGGGTGGTGTGTATTCAGCGCTGGCCAGGTATACCGGTGATGGATTTGAACTCGCTACTCTGGCAAGCTTTGAAAACATCGATCGGTCGAACAATGAAATCACAGTCGCCTTCCCGCTTTCTTCATTCAGGTCACAGAGTGTTTTTTCAATGATTGCTGCCGTACAGAGTCTGACAGATCCATTTCTGGATAACGACGTTGCGCCGGATAATAATTTTGGTTATTTTATTTTTGGCCTGGAAGATCTACCCTGGCTTCAGGTTGAGCCCAATTTCGGGCTGGTGGAGTCCGCTCAACGTGCTTCCATAATCCTGAATATTTTTCCTGAGGCTTTATCTGCCGGCAGGTTCAACGCCAACATCGTCATTGCAAATAATGATTTTTTAAACACTCCCAAAATTATACCACTTCATTTTGATTATATCACACGTGTTGCTGAGGAAACGCACGTCCCAACTTCATTCAAGCTGCATCAGAATTATCCAAATCCCTTTAATTCAGAAACACAAATTCGTTATGACGTGCCGGAAAAAGGATTGGTAAAGCTGGATATTTACAACCTATTGGGACAGAAAATCCGGCGACTCGTTGAAAAAAATCAGATGGCGGGAAGTCACGCCATCACATGGGATGGATGCGACAAGCTTGGCAGGTCTGTCGGAAGCGGGATATATTTTTATATGATTCAATTGAATAATAAAAAGTTCCCGGTTCAGAAAATGGTTGTTTTAAAGTAATAAGAATATTATATTAATCGTTAAATGTAACTTTCAGTTATTTGCAGGAGATGTAATCGATGAAAAAGACAAACTTTTATTTTGCAACCATATTATTGGCAACGTTAATTACATTACCCTTTCTCGTAATTTTTCTGGATTTACAATCCACTCATCCGTTGAAAGATAAACATCCCAAAATGTCAGGGGCTATGGAAGCGCTCACTTTTTGGACCCGATCACGGTCTTATCCGGGAAAAGATATTTCCCCGGACCGGCATTTCAAAGCCTTCAGTAAAATGAAAATGCAATTGAAAAAAAGCACAGTCGATGAATTTGAGTGGAAACCATTTGGCCCGCATAATGTCCCGGGGCGAATGATATCTCTGGCCGTGAATCCGCAAAATGGGAATACGCTTTATGCCGGAAGCGCCAGCGGAGGTTTGTGGCGGACTTTCTCTGCGGAAACAGGTGGAAATTGGGAGCGCATCACAACAGGATTCCCCACCCTGGGAGTCATGGCAATTGCCATCGATCCGTCGGATTCCAATAAAATGTTCATTGGCACGGGCGAGGTGTACGGATTCGATCAGTCCATCGGCGGAACTGTTATTCGAACCACGCGGGGAAGTTATGGTATTGGGGTCCTGAAAACAACCGATGGCGGAGCCACATGGGAAGCAAGTCTGGATTGGAAATACTATCAGCAGCGAGGCGTGCAATGTCTTCGCATGAATCCACTCAATCCAAATACCATTTTTGCAGCAACCACAGAGGGAATTTACAAGTCAGTAGATAGCGGTGAATCCTGGCAAAATGTCCTTGATGTTTTGATGGGACAGGACATTGTCATTAATACGGCGGACACAAATATGGTGATGGTTTCCTGCGGGAATTTGGGGAGTTCGGGCACCGGCGTGTACCGCTCACTGGATGGGGGCGAGAACTGGGATAAAGTGACCAGCATTCCCCCTTATACCGGAAAGACGCTGATGGACATGTTCGGATCAAATCCGGATATCGTTTATGCAAGTGTCGCAGACAGCCTCGCCGGCATCGGGCTCTACCGAACAAATGATTTTGGCGACTCATGGACTCTGTTGTACAACAATAAAACGAATATAGACGTTCCTCGCTACCAGGGCTGGTTTTCTCACTGGGTGGCTGTTCATCCCAACAACCTTTCTGAAATCGTGTACGCAGGTGTGCCCATTTTCAAATCAAACAATGGCGGATTTTCATTTCAGGAAATTGGCGGCCCCCATGTGGATCATCATAATTACACGCACGATCCATTCGATCCTGATGTCCTGTATATCGCCTGCGACGGTGGCGTATATCGGACGGATAATTTTGGCGAAAGTTATCAGAACCTGGGCTATGGACTTCAGACCGGCCAATTTTACAATGGATTTTCAAGTTCTTCCAGTGACTCCAATTTAGCCATTGGTGGTTTTCAGGACAATGGCGTAAATCTTTATTCAGGCGCCATCGGTGGCTGGAACCATGTAATCGGTGGCGATGGTTGCTGGACAGCCATTAATCCGCTGAACGACAATATTATTTATGGCGAGTGGCAGAGAAATAATATAATGAAATCCGAAAATCGGGGTCTGTCATTTGCTTCAGCAACAACAGGAATGACCGATGGTAATGTTGCTTTTGTCGCACCGTTTGTTATTTCTCCATCCCATCCTTCCATTCTGTATTCCGGAAGAAGCAGGATTTACAAGACCACCAACGGCGCAGGAGAATGGTTTGCAACCAACAACAACATCCCGTTGGATGGAAATCCGGCGTTATCCATGGCAATTTCCGCCACCAACCCGGATGTTGTTTATGTTGGAACCGCGCCAATCATTTCCGAAGCGCATATCTTCCGAACCACTGACGGTGGTGACAACTGGGTGAATGTCACGCGATTTTTACCGGATCGCTATCCCATGGATATTGCCATAGACCCCAATGATGACCAAACAGCCTACGTTGTCTTTGGCGGATTCGATTCCGGGCATGTATTCAAAACTACAAATTCCGGTGAATACTGGCAGGATATCACCGGCTCCCTGCCGGACATTCCAACTTCATCTGTGACTATTGATCCATTAAATTCAAACCATGTGTATGTGGGCAACGACCTCGGCGTGTACGCATCAACGGATGGTGGTTTGACATGGGAGAATTTCAGCAATGGACTCCCGGAAGCAGTCATCGCCATGGATCTCAACGTTTCGCCTTCAAATCGTAACTTGCGAGTGGCCACCCATGGGAATGGCGCCTATCAAAAACCGCTGATATACAGACCTGAAGTTTTTCTGGTATTCAATTTGGATCCATTTCCCGGCGTTGTATTGCAGGGTGAAGAACTGGAATTCGCAGTTCATGTCACCAATATTGGCAGCGAAACCATGACCGAGTCATCGACTGCCCAAATTCGGGTGGTGGACCAATCAAACGTTGAAGTTTTTTCTGAATTAAAAATGATTTCTAATTTATCTCCCAAAACAAGTGAACATATTCAGTACGATGAAACGTTCATCCCGGAAAATGTGGGAATATACACTGTACAATTTATTACCTCTGGCGATGTTCCAACCTCCATCGCCGATACGATTAAGCAGGTGGTCACGGCAATCACGGCGCCGACCATTGCCCGGTCGAGTGTATCGAAAGAATATCGTCCCTATGATGAAATTCAGGGCGGCACAGTGCTTCCATTTGGGGATGATAGCTTTGCACCGGTCGATCTGCCATTTGTTTTCTCGTACGATTTATGGGATTATGATAAAATTCAAATTTGCTCCAATGGATGGTGTGAATTTGGAACAGGATCAATTGGCTCAGAACGCGGGCTGTCTTCCAGCCAGCAGATAGGCTCAATCGGAGCTAATGAAAATGGCAGACTTGCCGGCACGGCACGTCCAAACAAGGCATTAGGTCCATGGTGGGAAGATTTAAATCCTGAAGACTCACGCAACCCGGGCCAGGTGAGTTACATGACCACAGGAACATCGCCCAATCGTGTTTTCATCATTCAATGGAAAAATATGAGGGCCTATTTCGATCAGTCGGTCACCACGCGTGTGAATTTCCAGGTGCGATTGTATGAAACGTCCAATTTAATCGAATACCACTACGGGCCTGTTGTTCGCGGAACATTTGGTGGTGGAGACATTGGCGCGATGATCGGTTTTAAAGATCATATTGGCGGCGATTATCATTTTTACGATATTGCCGCAGGCGGAATGGGATTGGCCGGCGAAATCGTGACAGATTTAAGTCCGCTCACGGATTGGCCAGGACCGGATAGTTGTTATGCAATTCAGACCATAACCACAGATACAGATCTGGATGATAATTTTCCGCTGCCAACCAAAATCGCATTGTATCAGAATTATCCCAATCCATTCAATCCGGCGACAACCATTCGCTATGACGTCCCAAAAATGGAAAGAGTCAGATTGAAGATTTATAACACCCTGGGCCAGGAAGTGAAAACGTTAATAGACGAGATCCAGCCGTCCGGCAGAAAAACAATTGAATGGAATGGAAAAGACAATTCCGGCAAATTGGTGAGTTCAGGTGTGTACTTAATTCACCTGCGGATCGCTGATGAAAACTTCACCCGCAAAATGATGATGGTGAAATAACCGGTATCTCATAAATTTCGATGGAATATTTCAAGAAAACAGCCCGGCTGTCCAAAGGATAGCCGGGCGTATTTTTTTACTGGATAAGAATCGTTTGCTAAATTTTACTATTTGGGTTCTATCCTGTTTCGTGTGGGTAAATAGATTCAACGCAAGGAACACAACGGCTAAATAAATGATCGCAATGATAAACAATAACGCTTGGGTTTATCATATTTCACCACTCCGTGGTTTTATGAATATGCGGAACACTTATGCTACCAATATACAACCGCTATGCGGTTTTGATAATTGCCAATCACAAAATAATCCCGTAGGGATGGAATATCGGTAGAAAAATCAGCCACCGGATTGAGGTAAACCCCGTCAGGGGTGACATATTTTTTAAAATCAAACACCAGAATAACAGGCCACCTTTTTCCGAATACAGATAGATTATTGTTATCTATGTTATTATCCAGTTTTATCCGTAACCGTTCACAGGAGAGAAAAACGCCTGACTAACTCCGTGCTTCAGCGCGGAGGTGCCAAATTCCAGCACGCCGGGCTTTAGCCCTTTAACTTTTACACTTTGCTCGAAGATGCTGGGCTAAATCCCGAAAGCCTTTTTATCGTTGGTCTCCGCCTTGAAAGGCGGAGTTAGTCAATATGCATCGGTTACATCGGTTACTTTTATTCTGTTTTGTACAAAATAATTCATAGATGAAATAATCATCTGGTATTATTATTTGCATTTTCACCGCGCTGGAAAATATCAGTAATCTGGTTTCAATTCACTAAAACAACCCACACATTTCAACAT
>CAZSBG010000164.1:0-8662 GCA_964605145.1 uncultured Cytophagia bacterium
AATCGTTGCGTTCCTTGCGTTGAATCTATTTACCCACACAAAACAGGATAGAACCCATTTATTAACCGATTGCAAGCACATCCATAACATCCACAACACCGGATGTATATTTCGCCGTATTCAATGCAGCCTGCAATGCAGGCCAATCCTGAACTGTCCCTGAGAGCGTTACAACGCCATCTTCTACAATTACATCGATTTCATTCACATTAATGAGTGCGTTGCGGTCCAATGCTTGCACAATATCCTCTGCAATTGCCTTATCCAAAAAATCTTTGGAAGGAACCACAGAAATACGATTGACAACTCCTATAATGCCGGTCACATCCATCACCATTTCATCGACTTTCAGTTTTTTCCAATAGGCGTCCACGGAACCATCAATCGTGGCAATTCCACTTTGCACGGATACATTCAGGTTCGATGAATCGATACTGGAACTCAGCAGCAGCACCCCTTCAATATTTGTTTGAAGACTGTAATCGGTCGGCAGTGTTTTTGCATCAGGATATTCAACAGCTAAATTATTAATCACTGAATCGACCTCGCGCAATGCATAGGTACTCTCCAACGCTGATCGCATCGCGTTATAATTTGGCACTTTTCCGGAGAGTGTGACAACACAATCATTCACATCTACTTTAACATCTGATGCGTCCACTCTGTCATCCCAGTATAGCTGTTCCACTGTATCCTTTTTGATTGTTTCATCTGTTTTTACCATGATTTTCTCCTTCACAAAATTTGTGGAATTATTTTTCAGTAATTTCCTGCAATGTTTAATTTTCTTAGCGCATTAAGAATCCGTGCTATTTTTCGATTTCGGCAATGCGCTTTTTCACACCAACAATGCTATCCGGATTCAAGGAAATCGAATCGATTCCTGCCTTGACCAGAAAAGCTGCAAATTCAGGATAATCACTGGGCGCCTGTCCGCAAATGCCGACTTTTCGATCTGAACTGTGCGCAGTCTCGATCAAATTTTCAATGACCTTTTTAACCGCTTCATTTCGTTCATCAAATAATTCTGCAAGCTCGGCCGAATCCCGGTCAATTCCCAACATTAATTGTGTCAAATCATTCGAACCGATGGAAAAGCCATCAAATCGCTCAGCGAAATCTTTAGCCAGAATGATATTTGACGGAATTTCACACATCACATAAACTTTGAGTCCATCTTTTTCCTGGCTTTTTTCCATTCCATTTTCTGCGAGCACCTTAAGCACTTTGTCCGCTTCTTCCAACGTCCGGCAAAATGGAATCATGATAATAATGTTCTTCATACCAATTTCATCCCGGGCTTTTTTGATTGCGCGGCATTCCAGATCAAATCCTTTTCGATAATGCTCACTGTAATATCGGGATGCGCCACGGAAGCCAAGCATGGGATTATCTTCTTCGGGTTCAAACTGATCCCCCCCGACGAGATCCGCGTATTCATTCGTCTTGAAGTCGCTCATTCTCACGATAACATCGTCTGGATACTGTGCTGCAGCGATTTTGGCAATTCCTCTTGCCAATTTTTCCACAAAATAATCCGGCAGATTCTCATAACCGCGAGTCAAATTTTTGATTTCTTTACGAGCCGCTTTATCTTTCAAGTCATCGAATTGAACAAGCGCCATTGGATGAATTTTTATGATATTATTGATGATAAATTCCATCCTGGCCAGACCAATCCCCTGACACGGTAAACGCCACCAGCGAAACGCAGCAGCCGGACTGGCAATATTCATCATGATCTGGGTGTCGGTTTCAGGTATTTTCTCCAGATCCACTTCCTCTTCCTCAAAATCAAGAATGCCATTGTAAATATATCCGTGGTCACCTTCTGCACATGAAAGAGTGATCTCCTGTCCGTCTTTCAACTCTTCTGTGGCGTCCTCACTTCCAACAATAGCCGGAATACCTAATTCTCGACTGACAATTGCTGCATGGGAGGTTCGGCCGCCATAATCAGTCACAATTCCGGATGCTTTTTTCATGATAGGCACCCAATCCGGATCGGTCATTCCGGTGACCAAAATGGCATCATCTTCGAATTGATCTATTTCATCAGCGCTTTTAATGACCTGAGCCTTCCCGGCAGCAATGGCCTCCCCAATCGCGATACCGGAGACCAGGCGTTCTCCCTTTTCCTTGAGCGAATAGGTTTTCATTGTCCCTGCTTCTTTTTGAGATTGCACGGTTTCAGGCCGCGCCTGGACGATGAATAAATCACTGGTTTCGCCGTCTTTGGCCCATTCAATGTCCATGGGCTTTTCATAATGTTTTTCAATCACCACGGCCCACCGGGCAAGTTTCAATATTTCCCTGTCATCAATCACAAAGCGATTTCGTTCATTTTTCGTAGTTTCTTCATTTTTGGTTTTGTGCGATCCGCCTTTGGCGTAGACCATCTTTTTCTCTTTATCACCAATGTGCTTTTCGATGATTGGTACAAAGCCGTTTTCCTTTTTCAGCAGAGGTTTGAACACCCGATATTCATCCGGATTTACAGCGCCCTGCACGACATTTTCTCCCAATCCCCAGGCAGCATTAATCACCACAACATCTTCAAAACCGGTCTCTGTATCGATGGAAAACAAGACCCCGGAACCGGCTTTGTCCGAGCGAACCATTTTTTGCACGCCAACGGACAACGCCACTTTCAAATGATCAAATCCCTTCTCATCGCGATAGGCAATCGCTCTATCTGTGAATAATGAAGCATAGCATTTCCGACATGCATCCAGCAATTCATCTTCCCCGGTCACATTCAGAAATGTTTCCTGCTGACCGGCGAAACTTGCTTCTGGTAAATCTTCCGCAGTGGCGCTGCTTCGCACAGCAACGTCGACATCATCTTTTTTGTACATCTCACAGAGCTTTTTGTATGAATTGCGGATTGCCTCTTCCACTTCATCCGGGAAGTTGTTATTCAGAAATAGCTTTCGGATGGATTTTCCAACCTTGTCGAGATTACTGTTATCTTCCCTGAGCTTCTTCAGATTTTCTTCGAGCTTTTCACCAATCTCATTGGTTTTCAAATAATTCCAATATGCCTCCGCTGTCGTTGCGAAGCCTTCAGGTACTCTCACACCTTCGCTTTTAAGCGATTGCAGCATTTCTCCCAAAGATGCATTTTTACCCCCAACCATGGAAACATGTTTGGAACGCAAATTTTCGAGCCATTTGATATAGCGGTTATTTTCTGACATTACTGATAAGCCTCCACCTTAAGCGCTACATTTTTGATTCAACTCTTAAATTATTTTCAACATCAAGAATGCCGATAACGTTTGAAAACGCTTCGGCGATGCTTTCTTTCGCCCACAGACTGGTCACTGTGCCGCGCAATTTTACGCCCCCCATGTCAACAGTATAGGTAACATTATCCTCAAGTGAAAATTCATATTTCATTATCTGATCCAGCACTCGTTCCAAATTTTCATCGCTCACTGCAATTCTGGGTGGTAAAATATTTATCTTGTTGACAATTCCTTTTACACCTTTTTGCCATGAGGCGATGGTCTGCATCATTATTTTCTCGCGATAATAACTTACAAAACCATCCAGAAAAACAATGCCATTGGTTACCTTTACCAGGATTCTGTCCGGTTCCAAAATGGTTGAAATATATTTCATCTCATCGCGAATATTGTCTTCAATTATATTATCCGGGAGAATTTTAGTATCTACGATTATCTTATTCGAAATCGTCCTTACGCCGGGTATTTTAGCAACAATGTTGAAAATCTCAAACTTATCAAAGAGGGTCTCAACCTCTCCTTCGATTGTTACTTCTCCGTTTTCATTTGCTGTCACGGTAAAATCTTCATAAAACGAATTTGCAATTGCGGTTTCTACCCTTTGCTGAAGATTTTCTTCTGAAAAAGCGCTTGTGTGAATCAGAAACACTCCGAGAACAACGCAAATTAAAATGTACATTCCTTGTCTTTTCATTTTTGCCACCTCTTGATTTGATTGAGTTTAAAATATATTTTTATTTTGAAATTTTTCATACAGAGCCAATACCAATGGAATGTATTTTCGGGTCTCCCTATACAACAACCGGTAATTTTCCTGATCGGTCTGAACCCATTCCTCGGCTTTCACCAGGCCCCGTTGTAAGCGGCAAGACCGCCTTTCACTTCGTAATCATAAATTAGCGCAGATAAGTATTGGCTTCCGATACGAATATTTGTGACAGGATTAAAAAGAACATTCTCGGCACGGGTCCATGCCAGTCCCTTATATTTCGATATTTCCCTGCCGGTTTCCTGCATAATCTGCATCAGCCCCATCGCCCCTTCATCAGACACTGCTTCCGGCTCCCATCCGGATTCTCGAGAAATTGTTGTACAAATAAGGTTAATGTCCAGGTTGTTGTATTTCATTTCCATATCCAGAATCACCCGAGCCACATCCATTTTCTCATTCTCCGTCATACTCTCATTATATTGATCAACAATCCATTCAATTTTACTCACCTGTTCCCTTCGAACATCATCAATTTCTGTCATTCGTCCAATTCGCTTTAATTGATATTCAATATCAGCCAATCGATTTCGGTTTTCATCCACTTCCCAATTCAGGAAAAACATAGTACCAGCGCTTATGACAAATGGAATCAACATAATTGGCAGCATAATGGGTTTCATTCGACGTGTTAGCCAATGAAAAATATTCAATCGTATTCTCATTAGTATTATCACTTCTCTTTCCGTTGTCGAAAAAATATCTGATTAATCATTCACGCGCATATATCGCAATAGATGTGCCATGCCCTTGAAACATACACATTAATACTTGTTTTATTGTAACTTATTAATGCTTCATAAATCACTATAATTCCTGTTTTCAGATAAATCGATAAAAGAAATTTGAAAAATGTGCATAACCAGTACAGAACCATTTATTCGTCAGGCCTTACCATGAAAATATGGTACACAAACCAAAACTCTACTGACTGTCTCTGCAAATAAATCTAATTTATCAATCTGATTTATTTGTAGTTAATATATTTTTTTTATCAAAATATTGTAAATATAAGTGTACCATTTTTGCACTTGCGATTACATTTAACTGCTTCTCTCTTGACAGGCAGCATTCAAAAATATTTCAGGGAAATTATTTCAAAGGTTGGCAATGAGGGGATGAAAAAAAACGCACCTGGCACTGATAAACATTATACATCACATAAGAATTATATCTTATTTATAATAAAATAGATACTTATCTTGCATCTTCATTTCTGAGCGCCAGATGCGTTTTAGGGAATGCAGTTTGAGTATTTCTTTTAGTCTCATCAAATCGATACGTTGATGAGACCAGGTATATTCATTCTTGTTCCTTTGTTTTATTGAATATCATGTTTTTTCAACTTATTATAAATTGCACGACGACTTATTCCCAGAAGCGATGCTGCATGAGTCCGATTATTTTTTGCAACTTCCAGAGCGCTGACGATCATTTCACGTTCAGCATTTTCCAGCGTGGTTCCAATACGGATGGTGACTTTACCGGGAGATCGGCTGATTTTTTTGAATCGCGGGGGTAAATGTTTCAGTTGTATCTCACTCCCATCGCATACAATAAGCGCTCGCTGAATAACGTTCTTTAATTCCCGAATGTTTCCGGGCCAATCATATCCCCGCAACTTTTGCAGCACGTCGTCTGAAACTTTTTTCACGTTTTTTTGCATTGCTTGATTGAAATTAAATAAAAAATGGTCAACCAGTTCAGGAATATCATCGGATCGATTTTTCAACAGGGGCATTTTTATGGAGAACACGTCGAGCCGAAAATAGAGATCTTCGCGGAATGAACCATATTGGCATTTTTCTTTCAAATTCTCATTGGTGGCTGCAATGATTCGGGCATTGTTAGCAATTTCCCTTGCGCCTCCAAGTCGCGCAATGTTTTTTTCCTCCAAAAGTCTTAACAGACCAATCTGCGCTTTGTGATCAATGGAACTGATTTCATCCAGAAATACCGTGCCATCATTTCCCTGTTCGAACACACCGCTCTGTGCACGATCTGCTCCGGTAAACGCGCCTTTCTCATGTCCAAATAGCATGCTGCTCACAAGCCCTTCCGGAATTGCGCCCAAATTCACAGGAACAAATTTTTCCTGTTTTCGAGCGCTGATCCGATGAATCGTGCGGGCAGCGACTTCCTTTCCTGTTCCGGTTTCGCCGATTAACAGAACAGGCACATCGCAAGATCCCGCCATTTCGATCTGTTTATATACCTGCTGCATTTCGGCTGAACTGCCGATGAGTCGTTCCTCGTGCTGTGAATTTTTGTCCTTTTTTTCTATCCTCGAATTTGAATTATCCAAAATTCACTCTCCCTCATTTGTCCTTATGCGTGAAAAGGCCTATCGATAACGAACAATTAAAATTGACTAAACCACATATCCTAATTTAGTACCTTAAGAATAGAATTCTGACCCTTCTTGGCAGAAAATCACAATCAACAAAATTCAGTGCGCCAGAGGACGCACAAGCCTTTAGCTGATTTCAAATAAATTCCAAATACAAAATATCAATTTTCAAACTTTATTCGAGAATGAACAACCAAACGATCCTGTCCGAGTTTGATTTTTTGGAATTTGGTTTTGTAATTTGCTTGTTCCCGCCTTGCGGGATGGTTATTGAGTTTTGCAATTTCCGGTTTATCCGGCTTAGGCATGTAATAACTAAATTATTAATATGAATGACCTGTTAATGAAACATTTGTTTATAATCATGTTTTTATTTATGTAAGGGGCGCATGTATGCGTCCCCCACAAACTTAACTTTAATAAAAATAATTTACCAAAGATTCCAACCGGTCATCAACATTATTAATTCAAAACCACCTGTCTGTTCAGGTTTCTTTTAATAAAAAAATTTCCCTCCATAAGCGACGCATCACTGTATTCACGATATTGCATTTGTGTAAATAACATGCTGTTTTTGTGGATGCACTCTCCTGATTTTATGGAAATATTTTCACCAACAACCACTAATCCATTTTTCGGAAGCTCGATATTTTCAACCTGAGTCATTGGAGAATACGTTGAGCCGATGAGAGCGCCCCGTCCTATGTTCACTCCATGACAGACAACTGAATTTTCGATTCGTGAATTGGGCGCAATCATGGCATTATTCATAATAACGCTATTGGAAACGTAGGCATTCTTTCCAATGTAAACCCCCGGAAAAATTATCGAATTGATGACTCGTCCTTTGATTAAACATTTATCAGCAATAATGCTGTTATCAACTATTGCGCAGGATGCTATATAACGTCGTTTACATGTTCTATGACTAAAATCATAATGGCGATTTCCCTTGATGTTCCAATTCTTCAATTTTATCTGACTTACTGGTGCTAGCACATCCATGTTTGATTGCCAATAGGCATCCGGCGTTCCCACATCTCGCCAGTAGCCTGAAAAACGATAACTGCAAATCTTGGCATTTTGACAGGCAAACGGTATAATATGGTGGCCGAAATCACTGCCCGAATTTTGCTCCAGGGCATGTATGAGATATTTTTTTGAGAACACATAAATTCCCATAGACGCATCTGTTTTCACGGAATTCCTGGGCTTTTCCTCCCAATTTACCACTCTGTTTCTCTCATCTATGTGCACAATGCCGAACTTATGGTTTTCCTTTTGAGGCACATTGGTGGTTGCAACCGTCACATCAGCCCCGCTTGTTCGATGATATTTAATCAATTCATGATAATCCATTTTGTAAATATGATCAGCCGCCAGAATGAGCACGGTATCGCACTGGGGATCATTTCGAATGCGTTCCAAATTTTGGCGCACCGCACCGGCTGTCCCGCAATATTGGGGGGGAATCCCGCGACTTGATTGCAGCGTTAGCACTAAAAACTCTTTACCCTGTTTTAGAAATCCCCACGACTTCCCATTTTCAACGTATTTTTTTATCGAATCCTGATTCGATTGAATCAGCAGGCCAAGCCTCTTAACACCGGAATTCAGTGCATTGCTTAATGTAAAATCTATCAGTTTATAATCTCCGCCAAAAGGGACAATCGGCTTTGGTATCGTGTGAGTCATTGCACCTAATCTTTTTCCTTCGCCTCCTGCCAGGACTAAAGCAATTGTTCGATCCATATCCAATCCCTTCTGTTTTTAATCACTATTGATTATTTTTACTTTAGCATATTTAAAAAGCGGGTAAACCAGTGGCCTCTGCCACTGGTGAGAAATTGATTTTATATTGGTCTGTTAACAAAATATCGATGAAATTATCTGCTGCAACGAACAAAAAACTGGAGAATTATAAAGTCAGTGGCTGAGGTCACTGACCTACCCGCTGCTTCAATTTAATCTGACAAAGTAGAATTATGCAAAGATTAAATGTAACTTTCAAGAAACTTGAATTTTTTCCCGTTGTCATTCCCGCACGCTTGCAAAGTTTCATTATATTTTTAAATGAATGCAGACTTTGCTTTTAGTCGTAGATCCGCCATCTTTTTGGAGGACGAGAATCCATTAATTTTATAGATGTTGAAATGCATGTCGAAAAATCAACAACTGACGAATTAGGCGTTTCTCTTATAAAATTAGATTCGATGCATTTCCGAATCTCGGACACGATTCAGCCTCCAAGCTTGCTATATTATAGATGCCGTTAATAAAAAAAATGGCTAT
>CAZSBG010000165.1:0-8654 GCA_964605145.1 uncultured Cytophagia bacterium
AGCAAGTAGGAATGCCCATGACCAGCGATTCCAGCGAATTGATGCCGTACCCCAAATCGCCAATTTGATCGATAAAAATATGGCATGCCGATTTCATTTCAAGCGCCTGTTCGTAAGACATGTTTTCGATGAGTACCAGTTGCACAGGGTATTTATTTTCCAGTTTTTTCACCACAGCAATAATGTCATCGCTGCCTTTGGCTGCCCTGTTGGTGGGCGCATGGCCGATTCTCAAAACTGCATTCTCGCTGAATCTTGCAGGTCTTATTTTGCTCCCATCAAATGGAAAAAAAACATGATGGAGGTTTGGGTGCAACGGCAAGTGGTCGAATTCCACAGTGATGTTGAGGTCGGAAATTTTATCGATTTCAGGAATAATGCCGCGCGTCCTCAAATCACTGCCGGTGTAGCAGCAGAGTATTTTTTTGCCCTTTTCATGAAGCCTTTTTATATCGCGCCCATCGCGAAAGAATCCAATACCGCCATCCAGTTGAATGACGTCGAAACTGTCGATTTCATATTGTTCAAAGGCTTGTGAAATTTTTTGGCTCCAGATTTTCTCCCGAAAATGAATGAGACACTGCTCAGGCTCCCCTGGCTGCCATGTGGGCGGTGTTTCCGACAGTTTCGGTTTGATATTGGTGATTTCGGTCCGTTTCTTCCCCATTATCATTCGCTTGAATGAAGTGAATCCTCTGAAATTCAGAAATGGCAGGTTCAGGCAAATATCTTCCGGGTAGCCGCGCGGATTTTTAGCGAAGGTGATGAGCCGGCTGTAATGCCCCATAGACCTTTCAGCTTTTACGAAAGTCAGTGGAACGCCGGCCACATTGAAAGGAGCGATGTGAAGAATTTTCATTGTTGGTTTGATGATTTTCTTTAAAAAATAGGTTCACGCAAAAACGCAGAGGCGCGAAGGAATACATTCCAAAATAAATAATTCTCCCACGAAAACCGTGGGAGAGAGCTTCAAGCAAAATTTCAATTCAGATATTTTAGAAATGTGTCCCTGAAAATGCCCTGGGCGCCAAAGCTTTCTTTGAATCGCCCCAAGCCCCAGTTGGGATCCATGTCCACGGTAAAAATGCCGAAGTCGAGATAGCCAAATTTATTTTGAATGGACCATTTGATAATCTCGTAGAACAGAAGATTCACGCCACGGTAATTTTGGAAATCTTCATTATGGCTGATGTAAAACGCCAGCACCACCCGTTCGTTGCATGCGAACATGACCACCCCTGCGACCATTTTTCCTTCTGCATAGGCGGCAAATAGTTTTATTCTATCCGGGAATATCTTTTTCAGCAGCAACAACTCATCCAGAGTATGCGTTGGTTGAACATTGTGCCGCAATTTCAGATTTCGTTTCAAAATTTTATAGAAGGACTCATAATCCTCGCTCTCCCGAACTTCAACTTCCAGCTTTACAGCGCGGCGAACGGCGCGGCGCGATTCGGACGAGAATGTCATCAGCGTATCTTTTTCGTCAAAGGTCAATGGAATGACGCTGGATATTTCGCGCTTGCGATAGCCAAAGCCGTTTTTCACCAATGCAAAATCGATGTAATTGCTGGGCCGCAGCGAATAAATGATCGGCGGTGGCGTCAGGTCCACACCCTGGAATTGATTGTCACGGGCAAATTCCAAAAGCGACTCCACCAACCTGAACGAATCCTTGATGCTCAAATTGAATTTGGTCACCAGTCCGCCGTAGGACGAGCCACGATGCGACGTGAGAATTCTCCTCTGATGCTGAAAACGAACCGTCGCCGGAAACAAGGCTATAACCCTATCATTTTTTTTGAAAACAAGGGAATGATCTTCGAATCGTTCCGCGGGATGATAATTCAAAAACTGACGCGTTTGAAAAATGGTGCCGTTATTGGCGCTCCAGACAAATTCGTCCCATGCATCGGAGAATGATTTTTTAAATGGTTCAATTGTAATACTCATAATTTACCCGGCCATTAATTTTACCATGACTGCCTTTTGAGCATGCAGTCTGTTTTCAGCTTCATCAAAGACGATGGAATTTTTGCTCTCGATGACGCTGTCCGTAATTTCTTGTCCCCGATGCGCAGGAAGACAATGCATCACATAGGTGTCCGGTTTTGCAGCAGCCATCAACGCATCGTTCACCTGGTAATCAGCAAATGCTTTATTTTTTTTCTCAGCTTCGGCTTCCTGGCCCATGCTGGCCCAGACATCCGTGTAAATGACATCCGCGTCTTTCACCGCCTGTTTGGGATCACGCAAAATGTTGATTTCACTGATACCGGTTTTCTTTGCTTCGGCCACGGTTTCTTTGTCAGCATCGAATCCTTCGGGAATTGCCAGCGCCAGATTCATTGGAACCCGTGACGCAAAATTCAGCCACGAGTGCGCCAGGTTGTTTCCATCACCGATGAACGTCACCTTCAAATCATCCAGATTTTTTCGGTGCTCAAGAATGGTCAACACATCGGCCATAACCTGGCAGGGATGATTGAAATCGCTGAGTCCGTTGATGACCGGCACGGATGAATATTCGGCCAATTCCAGCACATCATTGTGGCCGAACACCCGCGCCATAATACCATCATTGTATCGGGCAAGTACTCGGGCGATGTCTTTTACAGCTTCGCGAGTTCCCAATCCAATATCGTTGGGAGAAAGATACAGCGCATGACCGCCCAACTGGAACATGCCCACTTCGAACGAGATTCGCGTTCTGGCGGATGGTTTTTGAAATATCATCGCCAATGTCTGTCCTTTCAGTTCATGATGCTCTTCGCCGCGTTTTTGTTTGGCTTTTATCTCAAGAGCCAGATCCAATAACTCGAATATTTCATCTTTTGTGAGATCAGCAATGGAAATAAAATCTTTGTTCACGAAATCCTCCTAAATATTTCCTGGTGAATAAACGAATGAGATGTTCGAACGACACCATCGGTTATTGTTATTCAGCCGCCAGTGAACCATACGACTGACGGCTGTAAATTGTCTTTTCTGCGTTTCGTTGTGTCTAAGCTGAATTATAAAATATAACGGCTCAGATCCTCATCTTCGACAATGTCTTTGAGTGTATCTTTGACCATCGACTGAGTGACCTTTATTTCACTGATTTTTGCATCCGGCACTTCAAAAAGAATTTCTTCCAGCAATGTGGTTAAAATAGTGTGAAGCCTCCGTGCACCGATATTTTCTGCTTTTTCATTGACTTCGCTGGCGATTCGGGCGATTTCCCAGATTGCGTCTTTGGTGAATTTCACCTTCACACCTTCGGTGCCGAGCAGCGCTGTATATTGTTTGATGAGCGCATTTTCAGGCTCGGTGAGAATTTTAACGAAATCTTCAGTGGTCAGACTATTTAATTCCACGCGGATGGGGAATCTCCCCTGAAGCTCGGGAATGAGGTCCGATGGTTTGGACACATGAAACGCGCCGGAAGCGATGAACAAAATATGATCGGTTTTGACCATGCCATATTTGGTCACAACGCTTGAGCCTTCGACAATTGGCAACAGATCGCGCTGCACGCCCTCGCGCGACACGTTCGGGCCATGACTGGAATCTTCTCCGGCGATTTTGTCGATTTCATCCAGGAATACGATACCGGAATCAGCGACACGTTGTGTGGCTTCGCGAACCACATCCTCCATATCGATCAATTTCTGAGTCTCCTCCTGGATGAGATATTTTCGGGCGTCCGGGATATTCATTTTACGTCTTTTCATTTTTTTGGGGAACATGGGACCAAGCAAGTCCTGAATGTTCATTCCCATTTCCTCGACGCCCATGGGTGAAATTACCTGCATCATCGGAGAAGTTTCCGAAGGCACATCCAGTTCCACGGTGCGGTGGTCCAGCTTGCCATTCTGGAGGCTCTTCTGGAGTTTACTCCTGGTTCGATTCCACTGTTCTAATTTGAGCTCTTCTTCTTCTGTTTCCGGATACACATTTTCTTCGCCTATTTTCGGTGGCGGCAGAAGCAAGTCAAGCAATCTTTCCTCTGCCATTTCCGAGGCTTTTTGTTGCACCAGTACCGTTTTTTCGTTGCGCACCATGGATACGCCCAGATCGACCAGGTCACGAACAATGGACTCTACGTCGCGGCCGACGTACCCGACTTCGGTGAATTTCGAAGCTTCGACTTTCAGAAACGGGGCATTGGATAGCCGGGCCAGCCTTCGCGCGATTTCTGTTTTGCCAACCCCTGTGGGGCCAATGAGTATGATATTATTCGGCATAATTTCTTCGCGCAAATCTTCTTCAACCTGCTGACGCCGCCATCGGTTGCGAAGCGCAATGGCCACAGATTTTTTAGCCTTATCCTGACCAATAATATACTTATCTAATTCAAATACAATTTGTTTGGGTGTCAATTCATCAGAACTGTTTTTCATAATTCTCCTTCCGTTCCGCACCATCATCAAATTCAATTCTGCATAGTCTATTATTTATTTGCATCTTTGCTTCAATTTGCGGCTTTTTTAAAGTATCTCAATGACAATATTATCATTCGTATAAATACAAATGGTCGAAGCGATTCTCATGGATTCTTCCGCGATCTGATCGGCGCTTAACTTGGTGTGTTTTATCAATGCCCGCGCGGCGGCAAGCGCATAAGCGCCACCTGAGCCCAGGGCAAGAATGCTGTCATCCGGTTCGATAACATCCCCTGTTCCGGAAATCAGAAAACTGTTGTTTTTATCGATCACAGCCAACTGGGCTTCGAGCCGGCGCAGAAATTTATCGGTGCGCCATTCCTTTGCCAGTTCCACTGCGGACCTTGAGAGGTTCCCGTTATATTGTGTCAGTTTCCCTTCAAATTTCTCGAAAAGGGTCAATGCATCAGCCGCAGCGCCGGCAAATCCGGCCAGTACCGAATCATTGTACATTTTCCGAATTTTTCGCGCACTGTTTTTCATGACAGTATGGCCAAATGTAACCTGGCCATCTCCGGCCATTGCAACTCCACCATTGTGGCGCACCCCAATTATCGTTGTCGATCGGACCATTATCGTCTTCCTCACCAGTTTATTTTGCATTTATGTCTTTCATGTATTTCAGGTAATCGCTATCTGTTGACAAAATCAACAAGCTTTTTTCATCCAGTGTGGCTTTATAGGAATCAAGGCTTTTCATGAATGAATAGAACTCCGGATCGCGCTCATACGCTTCCGCGTAAATTTTTATGGCTCTGGCGTCGGCTTCACCTTTCAATTCCTGGGCAGTGCGGTATGCTTCTGATCTGATTTTTTGAAGCTCTTTTTCCATTTTTCCCTCAATTTCAGCTTTCTTGCCCATTCCTTCAGACCGGTAATATTCAGCAATTCTCAAGCGCTCGGCGATCATTCGATCGAACACTTTATTGCGAACTTCTTCGATATAATTGATTCGTTTAATCCGAACATCCACCAGTTCAATACCAAATTCATTGACTTTGCTTTTTGCAGCTTCTAATATACCCTCTGCCAGTTTCACTCGTCCCACATTGATGGAATCCATGACTCCCTCACTCGCCAACCCCAGGTCAGTTTGATCCACCTGCTGCTCGCGATTACTATTTCGCACAACCTCGATGAGTACATTGCCTGTGATAGCATCGCGGGTCGCGGCTTCGATGACATTATCCAGCCGTGATTGCGCACCGTATTCGTTCACCACGGACCTAAAAAATCGCAATGCATCCGAAATTTCCCAACGGGCATAGGTATCAACAAGGATGAATTTTTTATCTTTTGCTAATATTTCAGCCGGATTTCCGTCCCACTCCAATAAGCGTTTTTCAAAAAAATTCGCTTTTTGAATAAAAGGCATCTTCACGCGAAGTCCGGCTTCGGTGATGGGAGAACCAATTGCCTCTCCAAATTGCGTGATGACAACCTGCTGGGTTTCGTCGATTATATAAAAAGGTTTTGAAATGAGTATCAATAAAATCAGAGCGATCGCTCCAATGAGATATATGGATAAATTTTTATTATTCATTTTTCCCTCCACTTTCTTGTAGTTGCAGTAGCGGCAGAACACCTTTTTGATCTTCATCGATGATGAATTTTTTCTCGATCTTTGGCAAAATTTCGGTCATGGTTTCCAGGTACAATCGCCTTTTGGTGACATCCTTGGCCTGGCGATAGGCCTGATAAACCGCAATGAATTTTGAGGCATCACCCTGCGCGCGATTGATTCGGTTCAGGGCGTATCCTTCCGCCTGCCTGATTGTTTTTTCAGCCTCGCCTTTTGCCCTGGGGATGGCTTTATTATAGGCTTGGTTTGCCTGGTTGATTAACTTTTCCATCTCCTGGCGCGCTTGATTGACTTCGTTCACTGCCGGCCGAACCAGTTCCGGCGGATTGACATCCTGCAATTCCACGTTCTCAATTCGAACGCCGGTTTGATATGAATCCAATAATTCCTGCAGTTTTTCTTTGATCTTGAGAGCAATTTGAGGCCGCATCAAAATCCACACTTCATCCACGCTGTGATCGCCAACCACTTGCCGTGTCACGGATTCGGAAACATCCCGAATTGTTTTCTTGATATTCCTGACATTGAACAAGTAGGATTGCGGATTTTCGATGCGATATTGCACCACCCACTCAACTGTGGCGATGTTCAAATCCCCGGTCAGCATCATGGACTCTGCCACCTGCGAACGATCGCGTCTTATTTGTGTGCGCACGCCCGGCTTTGTGGTAACATAGCCAAATTCTTCCCGGAAAACATAGCGCCTTCCTTTGACCTTTGTAATGGATTCAATTCCAAAAGGAATTTTGAAGTGCAATCCGGGCGACGTAGTTCTCACATATTTTGCGAACCTTTTTATGACGCCCACTTCTTCAGTTTTCACCGTGTAAAACGATGTGAAAATAAGTATCAGCGCAATTAAAATAATTACGCCAAACACGATCAGATTTTTGTTGATGGGTGGAAGCTGAATTTCTTCTCCACCAACATTAAACGATCCTCGACGATGTTGCTGCATAATCTACCCTCCCTCGGTTTATTAGATTTTTCTTCGCAGACGCGAAACAGGGATCATCATTTGTTCCCTGTATTTTGCTACGGTTCTGCGAGCGATATTGAATCCTTCGTTTTTCAAATACTCGACGATTTTCAAATCATTCAGAGGCTTTTTCGGATCCTCCTTTTCAATAATTTGACGGATTCTATTTTTTACTTCTTTATTGGAAACATCCTCACCACCATCCCGTTTTATCTTTTCGCTGAAAAAATGTTTCAATTCAAAAACACCATAATCTGTTTGAACATACTTTCCATTGGTCACGCGGCTGATGGTTGAAATGTCCATGCCAATTTCATCGGCAATATCTTTCAAAATCATTGGCTTAATGAATGTGGGGCCGTTTTCGAAAAATTCTCTTTGTTTTTCGATAATGGTCTCAACGACACGCGTAATCGTCACCCGTCGCTGATGAATTGAATTGATCAACCACCGTGCTGATTCAAGGCGATTTTTGATATACTCTTTGGTTTTCTTCGGCGTCTTCTTTTTATCCAGCAGTAGTTTGCGGTAGCTGTTGTTAATCCGAAGGTGCGGGATGTTCCAGTCATTTAAAATGACATTGAAAGCATCGCCATCTTTTTCCACGATCACATCCGGGGTGATGGTGTTATCATAAATATTTAAATAGCCCTCGCCCGGTTTGGGATTGAGTCGCGTGATTACATTGAGCACCTCTTTGAATTCATCGATTGATATTCCCAGTTTTTTGGCGATTTTTTCAAAACGCTTATTTTTAAAATCTTCGAAATGCTCTTCGATGACAGCAATTGCCAGTGGATTGGGATCGGCTGATTCCTGAAGCTGAATTAACAGACATTCCTGCAAATTTCTGGCGCCAATGCCCACTGGTTCAAATTTCTGAATGACCTTCAACACTTTATCGACCTCTTCGATGGGCACATCCAGATTCGTAGAGATTACTTCCAGTGTGCAGGTCAGGTAACCGACTTCATTGATATTCCAGATGATGTATTCTCCAATCACGATCTCGTTTTCAGAGAGATCGGACATGTGGAGCTGACTGAGCAAATGTTCGGGTAATGTGGTTTGGTTCACTTCTGGACGTTCGAAGGTTTCTGCGCTGTCATCCCTGGGCGCTTTCACTTCGTATTGATTTTCATCGTTCAATATGGTGTCCCAGTCAATCTCGTCTTCATTTTCCTCTTTGAATGAATCCTCTTCACCATCCTCATTCTCACCTTCTTTTTCCTGTTTGACCTCCAAGTCCTCCAGCTTGGCCTCTTCCTCCATTTCCTGCTCCAGCTCCTGCTCCATTTCAAGGTCTTCTTCGAGAAGCGGATTCTGCTCCAATTCCAACTTGATTTTTTGTTCAAGACTTAAAATTGGCAACTGCAGCAATGTCGATAACAAGACCTGTTGGGGCGATTGCTTCATGTACAGCCCCATGCGTTGCGTAAGGTTGACGTTCATTGTAAACCAATTCCTTTGTTAAACACCGTTTTTTATTGGGTTCGCACTTCAATTATTTTTTGTAATCATTCAGCCACCGAGTCACAGAACACGGAGAAAAATTCAATCTAAAATTGCCATCATTTTTTGTAAATAGGATTGCCAAACAGTGAATACTTACTTTTTAACCTGGATTATTCATTGTAATGCATTAAGGAATCCAGATAGCCTGAAT
>CAZSBG010000166.1:0-8632 GCA_964605145.1 uncultured Cytophagia bacterium
TATATCTAACTTTGTTAAATTTCATATATCTGATTAATTTCATTCATAACATTAATTTAAACATCTTTTGATTGAAATTTGTGAATAATTCAGGTTAAAAGAATATTTCAATGTTTATTTTGTTACCAACAAATGTATTCTTCATCACTGTGTTTAATTCATTTTCAATGAAATAAAATGAATGTTTTCGCTTGACTTTCTAACGAATTATTGGTATTATAAATTTATAATAATCAAATACACTAATTGCATAGGAGGGTTTAGTTATGAGAACTAAAAGCATATCACTTCTAGCAATGCTCCTATTGATTTTATCCTTTGTCTCCTGCGAAAGACAACAACTCACCATTACCACATCTTCCACTGAAGCGCTGAAATATTACAAAGAAGGAGTTGAGCTTGCTGAGAAATTTCGTGACGCTGAAGCCATTAACAAATTGAACAAAGCAATAGAGCTGGACTCGACGTTTGCAATGGCATATTATTATATTTCCCGCGTCAACGAAGGTTCCGGAAATTTGGCGAGGGCAAGAGAAATGTATGAGAAGGCGTTGAAGCATAGCGTTATAACAACGCCGCTGGAATGGATGTATATCGGGGCCTGGAAATATAGATTGGATCAGGATTATACCGGTGCAATAAAAAGCTATAAGAAAATTCTTGAAGAATATCCAAAAGAAAAACACGCACTTTTTGTCATTGGAAAAACCTATCGGCTCATGAAAAAATATCCAGAGTCGATAGAGGCGTTAAAAGAATTGATCCGCACAGTTCCAGAATATGCTCCTGCCTATAATCAGTTGGGTTATACCTACTATGAACAGGGAGATAATGAAAAAGCCCTTGAAGCGTTCAACAAATATGCAGAATTGGAACCGGAAGAACCCAATCCATACGATAGTATTGGCGACATGTTCAGAGCCCAGGGAAAATTTTTGGAGGCGATAGAACAATACAAAAAGGCTCTCGAAGTCAAGGCGGATTTCTATGCTTCTTTCAGAAATCTGGGATTGTGTTATATCGCTGTGGGGAATTACGATAAGGCGCTGGAAACATACGAAAAATACCTCGGAATGAATCCGGAACAGGAGTGGCAACGGGATATCTATTCCGATTTAATTCAGATAAATATATCACTTGGACAGTATAACAAGGCCCTCCAAAATGTCGAGAAGGTCATCGATCTGTCGGAATCATCATTTCATCGATCCTGGGGCATTGCCAAGAAAGGCCATATTTATTACCTAAAGGGCGATTTGAATCAGGCATTGAGGATGTTAAACGCGTCTTTGACAATTTTACCGGAGGCGATTTGGTCGCGAGAATGGCGGGGATTTGTCTTCGTGAAACAGGGGAAGTTCGACCAGGCGCTGGCTGAAGCTGAAAAAATGAAATCGGTCATCGAAGAATATGGGTTGCATGGTTATCAGGGAAATTACAGCGCACTCTTAGGGAAGGTGGCATTGGCACAGGGGCTGTATGACGCCGCGATCTTGTATTTCGAAGATGCCATGAAGATAGATGCTTTCAACAATCGCTACTATATGGCGAATGCTTATTACCACAAAGGTGAGTACGATAAGGCCATTGCAGAATGTCAGAAAATTTTTGAATATAACAACAATCACGCACTCACGCATCTGCTGTTGGCAAAAATTTATGAAAAAAAGTTTGATAAACAAAAAGCAACTTCTGAATATAAGGAATTTCTGAGAATTTGGAAAAATGCGGATAAGAATTTGCCCGAGATTGCGATGGCAAAAAAAGCAATTTCCTGATGTTTTGAAATAAAAATATGATTGAAACTGTGATTGTCGCAGTGTTGAGTTGGATGCCGGAACAATTGAAAATATATCATTCAGTTGTTCCGGTTTTTTATTGGATGGTTAATTCAATGAATCAAAATTTAATTTTCCCCTGACTTATTTTTTTTCGTTGATCCCGTATCGTTTAATTTTTCGGTGCAGGGTTGTTCTCTCAATGCCAACATGTTGAGCAGTTAACGTCACATTCCAGTTGCATTTTATGAGACTTTTCAGAATGTAATTCTTTTCAAAATTAGCCCTGGCATCGTTGAAGTTTTCAATTTCCATTGTTTCTGCATAAAAATTTTTTAAGTTTAGAATCTTTGAAACAATGGATGCGGTCAGCACTTCTGCGTCACTAAGAATGCATAACTGGTCGATAAAATTTTTCAACTGGCGGACATTGCCTTTCCAGGGCTGATCACTGAGCAATTCCAGGGCATCGTAAGTGAATCGTTTGGACGAAACTTGAATTTGCTTGGTAGCGTTATTTAATAAATAAATTGCCAGGGGTGCGATATCCTCTCTTCGCTGCCGAAGTGGTGGTATATAAATATTCACACCATTTATTCTGTGAAAAAGATCTTCCCGGAAATTTTTTTGATCGATCATTTCTTCCAGATTCTTGTTCGTCGCACAGGTGATGCGTACATCCACCCTGCGGACCGAATCCCCGCCTACCGGGGTGAATTCACCATTCTCAATCGCTCGAAGCACTTTTGCCTGGGCCCTTGAACTCAAATCGCCAATTTCATCTAAAAAAAGTGTACTCTTGTCTGCCAGTAAAAATATTCTCTGTTTATCTGAGATGGCATCAGTGAACGAACCCTTTTTGTGTCCGAACAGTTCGCTTTCCACCAATTCATCCGGAATAGACGCGCAATTGAGTCTATAAAAAGTCTTGTCGGCGCGAAGGCTGTTGAGGTGTATTGCCTGAGCGACCAAATCTTTCCCTGTGCCGCTTTCCCCTGAAATCAGGACCTGGCTGTTGGTGGGCGCAATGCGGTCGATGATTTGAAAAATTTTTTGCATGGCAGCACTCACACCAACCATTTTGTATCGCCGTTCTGGCTGCTTGATGAGAAGTTCCCGTTCATTGAGCAGCTTAGTTTTTTCCATGGCGTTTTTAACAGAGAGCAGAATGCGTTCCGGTTCGACCGGCTTTTCCAGGAAATCAAAAACGCCGGACTTTGTCGCTTCAACCGCTTTTTCAATGGTGCCATGACCGGAAATGATAATTATGAGCTGCAGAAGATTGACTTTTAGTATTTCATTCAGTATATCGAATCCATCAATGTCCGGCAGTTTTAAATCCAAAATTATGACATCGATGGTCTGTTCTCGAAAAATTGACAGGCCTGTTGTGCCATTATCCGCAGAGAGTACATTGTAACCGGCTGATTCAAAAAGATCAGAAAAAAGTCGGAGTAAAACCGAATCATCATCAATTAAGAGTATTGTGGGTTTTTTATTCATCACTGATTTTCATTTCAATAACAAATATACATTTTCAATCATAACTGGTTAGTAATTTTTAATTATTATATTTCTAATTTGTTGATATTTTTATGGTTATAAAATCAGCGTTTTTACGGCCAATTTTTTGTTTGAAGGTAATTACCAGAATGATAATCAGTGTTCATCCAAAAACCTGAAGTATTTCCGAATTAAGCAAGGCAAGGGTTAATTCATACATTGTTGAAAATGGTCTGTACCTTTTGTAAAATAAAATTATGGGCACATCTGTTTCCTGCGACGACATTTCCTGACCAGATATGATTTTGTTCGCCATTGAAATCGCAAATGACTCCACCTGCCTCTTTTATGATGAGATGGCCGGCGGCGATATCCCATGGACTCAATTTCAGTTCCCAAAATCCATCGAAACGGCCGCATGCAACATACGCCAAATCGAGCGTGGCTGACCCGGTCCTGCGGATGCCGCTCACTTCGAGGAAAATTTGCGACAACGCCTGCCAGTAATTATTCAACATGTCTTTATTTCGAAACGGAAATCCGGTAGCAATGAGGCATTGATTAAGATTGTGCTCATGGGATATCTGAATTTTTTTATTATTACAATACGCACCACGTCCTTGCTCTGCAAAAAATAATTCATCGCGGTAAGGGTCAAAAATAATCCCCAATTTAATTTCACCGTCGATTTCATAAGCGATGGATACAGCGCTATGCGGCATTCCGTGAATGAAATTTGTGGTGCCATCCAAAGGGTCGATGATCCATCGGTGAGAATGGTTATTGTCTGTTGCGCCGCTTTCTTCGGCTAAAATTTCATGCGCCGGGAATTCGCGCAAAATAATATCGATAATTTGCTGCTCGCATTGTTTATCGATTTCTGTCACGTAGTCGAACGGATTTTTATTGGCTATATCTGCATTGGTAATTTTGCCTAAATTCTGTTTGATAAATTTACCTGCTTCGGTTGCTGCCCTGATGGCGGTTTGTTTTTCTGTCATAATGGAATTCCGTTTTTAAATTTATAACTTTTCTTTTGCAAGTTTTTAAATATATTTTGGAATCAAAATTTAGATGTTCAAATTTTATAAACGACTAGTTTGTTCAATCTATCACAAGACTTTTTTATTTCCTGAGAAAACAGGCGACCCAGTGCTGAGGTTCAATCTGTTTGAACTCAGGCTCGTTGATTTCGCATTCCTTCATTTTGTATTTGCAGCGAGTGTGGAACCTGCAGCCAGGCGGAGGTGAAATTGGCGAAGGGATGTCGCCGGGAATTAAAATGCGCTCCTTTTTCTTTTTGGGATCCGGAATGGGAATGGCTGAAAGCAGCGCTTCGGTATACGGATGCAGCGGATTTCGGTACAACTCCGAAGCCGGAGCTAATTCCACAATTTTGCCCAAATACATCACGGCCACGCGGTCCGAAATATGCTCCACAACGCGCAAATCGTGTGCGATAAAAATGTAGGACAGCCCGAATTCCTCCTGCAATTCCATGAGCAGGTTGATGACCTGGGCCTGAATGGAAACATCCAGCGCAGACACCGGTTCGTCCGCGATAATCAGCTTTGGATTGAGCGCCAACGCGCGGGCAATGCCGATTCGCTGCCGCTGGCCGCCGCTGAATTCGTGCGGATACCGTTTCATTAATTCCGGCCGAAGTCCCACGCGCTCCAACAGTTGCTCCACGCGATGCTCCCGCTCCGGTCTTTTCACAATTTTATGGTAAGAAAGCGCTTCGCCGACAATCGTTTCCACTGTCATGCGCGGATTCAGCGATGAATAGGGATCCTGAAAAATGATTTGCATTTCACGGCGAAGTTGCTGTAATTCGGTGCGATTCAATTGTAAAACGTTTTTCCCGTTGAACAGCACCTCCCCGGCAGTTGGTTCGATGAGCCGAAGAATAACCCGGGCCGCTGTCGATTTGCCACAGCCGGATTCGCCAACGAGCCCCAGGGTTTCGCCGGCGTTCAGTTCGAAACTGATGTCGTCCACAGCGAACACGTGCCCGGTGACCCGCGAAAGAACGCCGGATTTCAGAGGAAAATATTTTTTAAGATTTGAAACCTGTAAGAGTCTGGAATTTTTCATATTTTATCTGCCACGGATCTGCACGGATGGAACCCTGATTGAAAAAAAAATAACGGATTATTTTTTGCTGCTCAACACCTAAGTATTTAATACATTAAAAATAAAATTCTGAACATTTTTAGCGGAATCTAATATCCAATATCCAATATCCAATATCCAATATCTAATATCATTCCAATCATGCACCATTTATTTGGTAAAAGATTTATAATAATCAACAAATGGATGCACCAAAAATCACCCATCCATTTCCATGATTTTATAAATGGGCGGAGTAAATTCGCCGGGATGGATTTCGGTTTCGGAGATGAATAATTCAATCGTTAAAATTTTGTTGCCCGGGAAATTCACCGAGAATGTGTGGTGACTATCGATGACAAGCTCTCCGTTGCTCACCGGCTCTTCCGCCATGGTGACGATTCGGGCCGAAGACAGCCGCTGGAAAAAATGAATTCGGCCAGGCACTTCGCGCCCGGAAATATTGAAAATACGAACAATGATGGATTCGTTCCGCTCGCTGCGTTTCAAACACGTCAGAACCAGTTCCGCCGGTTGAATGGTGAGAAACGCGCCGGTCGAGGGCAGCCGCTCTGCTTTGTTTTGAATTTGTTTCACCAGCATGGGTGTCGAATTATTCATCGCTGCCATGTGACTTTCCGCGGTGAGCCAGTTGCCGGCGTGCGGAATGATAGCGTAGGAAAATTCATGTTTGCCCACACATTGTGCCCCCGGCGTCTTGAACCGCCAGCCATCCCTGCCCTTGCGCGTCAGCAAATCGAACCGCGCCAGCGAGCCTACGCAGCGAAGCAGAGTGAGCGCGATGGGACTGTCCGGGGTGCGCTTTACTTCGAATTCCGTTACATCCGGGCTGGCGATGGTCAGGCCGCGATTGGAATCGTTGATGGAAACAAAATGCTGAAACGGATGCGTGGGAATGGGATCTTCCATCCAGCCCTTTCGCGGCGACAGTTTAATTTTTCGGCTGATGACATCGAAACTGCCGCCGGCAAATGAATGTTCCGCCTGAATCTGGCTGGGGAATAAAATCCGCAGCCGATGGTCTTTGGCGCGATTATCGATTTCCGTGGAAATAGGAACGAGCTTTGATTTCGAATTAAGCGTCACGCGGCTCACCACCGGGCAGGAAATGTCGCGGTCGCTGCGGGACTGGAAATCGCTGCTCAACGATTCCGGCAGCTTCAATTCTCCCTCGATTCGAAAAACAACGTTGACCGGCCCCTGCTGCTCGATGGAAATGTGAGGTGCGCTAGCATACCCGTAAACGATGCGGTCTTTCAACGGGAACGAATACGTGTACTCGTCGCCGCTGTCCCCGCCGTCTTCGAAAAGATGACAGTTTAAATATTTGTGGGACGTGATTTTGCTGAAGATGTCGAGTGTGCCATCCCCCTTAATTTGCATTTTCAAAAACTGGTTTTCCGCGTAAAAATTTTCCACGATAAGATCGGTTTCCGGCTCTGCAATATCGTTGACCGGCTTCACCTCAAAAATTTTGTAGCCGCAGGATGGAATGTTCTCGGCCAAAAAGGAAAACACCACCTGCTTCACCATCACCGATTTGGGACCGAATCGCGGATCGACTTGCAGTTTTTCCACGGTTTTGATGCGTTCCACCTGACAGGAGATGGACGAAAATTCCGAGTCCGAAACTGCAATGGAAAAAATTTCGGTTCCTGCCGGGAAATCGACGCGGGCAGTCACCACTTCGCTGCGCTTCCAGTTCAGCGGATTGAAAACCACAACAGTCGCTTTTTCTGCGTTCAACCGCTCCAGATTCGGCGAATTGAAAATAGTGTAAAATCCGCGGTCGATGAGATCGTGCGAGATTTCCTGCGACCACTGGAATCGCGTCTGCATCTGCTCGTGAACCGCGTCCACGCTGCACCCACAAATGTCGTCGTGAGGCTGATTTTGCAGCAGATATTTCCATGCCTGCCAGATTTGCGCCAAAGGATAGCGGCCGCCCAGCGACCAGGCAATGGCTGAAATCGGCTCGACAAAACGCTCCAGCAGTGTCTGGGAATAATTGTTGGCTTTTTTCAAATACATGCGCGTGGAAATGGTGCCGGCTAATAAATTGACGTGCTGATTGTCCCGCAACTCGCCCTTGAGCGTGGGAATATCTTTGACGTCCCTTTTGAGTCGCTCGAATAATTGGGGAAGCGTGCTGTGAAAAATGTCCGCATCCGGGTGAAATTCATTCGCTGTTTCGATGATCTCCGGCAGATTTGGCTGCGGATCGATGTGGTCGCAGCCGTTCATGACAACGATGTGATCCGTGGTGGCGTGGTGCAATCGCTCCTGGAAAATTTCGGTGAGCCGGGTTTTCAGTTCTTCCGGCTCCGAAGGAAGAAATACGCCGAAGCAATATCCGCCCACGTCCTGAACTTTGTACGTGAGAAGGGTGGACCCATCCGGCGCGCGCCAGAAAAATTCTGATTTGAAATTCGGGCCGCCCACGCCTCGCCACATGATGGCGTTGTCGATTTCAAAATTGGCGAGAATTTGTGGCATTTGCGAAATGTGGCCGAACGCGTCGATCACGTAGCCGACTTTCATCACGTTCCCCATTGCAGCAGCCATTTGATGTCCCAGCAGCAGATTCCGAACGATAGATTCGCCGCTGACTAAAAATTCATCGCATAGCACGTACCAGGGGCCGATGAGTACGCGGCCCTCATGGACAAGTTTTTCCAGGCGCGGTTTGTTCTCAGAGCGCATTTCGAAATAATCATCCAGTACCACGGTTTGCCCATCCAAGTGGAAATAACGATAGTCCGGATTCGCCTCCATCAAATCGAGCACGTTATCGATGAGGTCGACCAGCTTCAGCCGATACTGCTGAAACGTCATGTACCATTCGCGATCCCAATGGGTGTGGGAAATGACATGCACCTGCTTCTTTGCCATGGATTATCCCCTTTTTTTGCCGAATTTTTTGGACATGTTGATTAACCACAAAAGGCGCAGAGAGCATAAAGAAAAATATGAAGAATTAAACGACAGGATAATTTTTTATACTCAAATTTTTTAGGAGTACAAGAGTCTATTTCATTATTGATTTTCTTCGTGAGCTTCGTGGTTTTATTTTTTTTACGACCAATATTTAACCTGGATTATTCATTGTAATGCATTAAGGAATCCAGATAGCCTGAATGGTGCTTCATTCCGAATTCATTATATCTAACTTTGTTAAATTTCATATATCTGATTAATTAGATTAATAACATTAA
>CAZSBG010000167.1:0-8553 GCA_964605145.1 uncultured Cytophagia bacterium
ACCATTCAGGCTATCTGGATTCCTTAATGCATTACAATGAATAATCCAGGTTAGAGCGCACTCAAGAAAAAAAGTGATCAAAGGTTAAGCCAGAGATAGAAGTAAAGAAGAAGACTGAAATAAAGGGTATTTTTCAAAGCTTTCTTTATCTTTTTCTTTACCTTTATCCACGTATTTGGGCTGCAACTTGAAAACCCTTTGCTAAGAGGAAAAAAAATGTATGGTATAAAATACTTCGATTGTCACGCGTCGCTGGGTAAATGGTCGAATATGGAAGCGGAAGCGCCGTTTTCGGTTGATCGTATGCTGGACGACATGGAACGGTGCGGCATTCACGGAGCTTTGGTGTATCACAATTTCGCCAAAGAGCTTCAGCCATCCGTGGGCAATGATGAAATTCTGGAGATATGCCGGGAACACCCGCGGTTGATCCCGTGCTGGGTGGGATTCCCGGATGTGAGCGGTCAATCGCCGGAAGGCTCTCGATTTGTACGCGACATGGTGGATAACGGTGTAAAGGCGGTAAAGCTGTTCCCGCGTTTGCATCGCTATTTTCTGGATAAGCGAACCATGGGTTCAATGCTGAATGCATTACAGGAAGCGGAAATTCCCATGCTCATCGATTGTGGCATGTTTGCGCCGGAGTTAGAGCAAATTCACTGGGATGAAATTCCTCCACTTTACGACGATTTCCCTGAATTGAAAATCATTTTACACAATGTTCGATGGGAAGCGCTCAAATTCTTTCTGCCGTTACTGAGAGATTTTCCCAATCTGCATCTGGAGTTTTCATCCTGCCAGGGAAGTTTGTTCTTTGAATTTCTGGTAGAAAAAATCGGGTCGGATCAACTGTTGTTTGGCACGGCCATGATGCAAAAGAGTCCCGGCGCGGCAAAAGCGTTCGTCGACTATTCGGATATCAGTGACGAGCATCGGAGAAAAATCGCCGGCGGTAATTTGATACGCCTGCTGAAGCTGGATTCAGTTTTAAAGGATTATCCTGAGGTGGAAATCCAGGACAAAATTCTGCTCCAGGCCAGAACTGCTGAACCGATTGATGATATGGAGGTGATCGACTCGCACGCGCATTTCACAGAAAAGGGACGCTACGATATAGTCGATGGCTTGATGGGAAAATCCGACGCTGCCGGCCTGATCGAGCGAAACAGCCGCATTGGCGTGGATATCACCTGCGCCAGTCCGTGGAATGGCATTGCCGGGCGATTCCAATCCGGCAATGAGAGCACACGACAGGCAATTGCGGAGTTTCCTGATCAATTCATCGGCTACGCGACATTCGATCCGAGATTTGTCACGGATTGGCCCACTGAACTGAGACGCTGCTACGAGGAAGCTGGCATGAAGGGAGTTAAACCCTATTTTCCGAAAAATGGCGTGCCCTACAACGATCCGTTGTACGACAAATGGTTCGAGTACGGAAACGAACACCACCTTTTTGCACTGATGCACATGTCGGAGAATTTCATTCGGGAAATGGAAGAACTGGCGCCGAAGTATCCTGAAATTAGTTTCATTTTGGCGCACTCCGGCTGGACGTGGAAGGTGGCCCGCGAACATGCAGCTCTCTCCAAAAAGTTCGAAAATGTGTTCTGCGAAATCACGTTCACCGCCGTAACGAATGGCATCATCGAATATCTCGTCCGCGAGATCGGTTCAGAAAAAGTGCTTTACGGTTCGGACACGGTGATGCGCGATCCCATCCCGCAGTTTGGTTGGGTTGTTTACGCGGATATCTCAGAGGATGAAAAACGAAATGTCCTCGGCCGGAATATGCGAAAAATTATTGACCGATGTCTTTTGCCGTAATTTTATTCTATTGAATTTATTCTTGAAAAAATTATAAGTGATTAGGTGTTAGTCGTTAGATTTTAGACAAACACTTAATTTCTAATAACTAACCGCTTTTGAGGGTTTTATACATGAACATCCTGGTTACTCTCAATCCCACTCACTATCCCGGTATAATCAACGACGATGCAAAAGCCCGGCTGGAATCACTCGGGAATATTTATTATCGCAGCGACCTGAACGAGGAAACTTCTGAGGCGGAATATAATTCGCTGATTAAAAAATGCAATGCTGAAATTGTGGTTACCGGCTGGCATGGTCCCCGGATCACGCTGAAAATTTATCAGGATAATCCCCGGCTCAAATACATGTGTCACGTGTGCGGTACGGTGCGGAAGTTTGTTGAACTGGAAGCCATTGAAGCCGGCCTGCTTGTGTCCAACTGGGGCATCGTGATTGCCAGAAGTGTGGCCGAAGGTGCATTGATGATGATTCTGGCCGGTTTGCGCCGGGTTACCTATTTTCAAATGGAAATGCACATTCGCATGGGCTGGCTGGGGCATCGTCAGAATATGGGGCTGCTTTATCAAAAAGTTGGTTTGTTCGGGCTCGGCGCCATTGCCCGGGAACTGGTCAAATTGCTCAAAATGTTCGACTGCCAGGTCTCTGCCTACGATCCTTTTTTCCCGGATTCACTTTTCGACGAAATGGGAGTTAAGCGCGTTTCTTCGCTCGATGAGTTGTTTGAATCCAATCCCATCATTTCGGTTCATGCGGCCAATACACCGGAAAATTATCACATCATAAATCGTGACCTTTTAGCGAAGATTCCGGATGGAGGTCTCATCGTTAATACAGCTCGAGGCGCCATCATCGATGACAACGCTCTTATCGCCGAGCTGAAGTCCTGCCGGATTGATGCCGCGCTGGATGTATTTGAAATCGAGCCGCTGGATCCGAACTCAGAATTCCGCGGCCTGGAAAACTGTCTGCTCATTCCGCACATGGCCGGACCTTCGTATGATCGCCGAATGGATATAGGTTATGTAGCTGTTGAGAATATCGAAAATTATATTCATGGGCGTGAGGTGAAAAATGTCATCACCCCTGATAAATATAAGATCATTACCTGAGTTCCAAACATAAATAGATTGACCGACGAATTACACTTAATTCCTCATATATTTTAAACCAGAAAAAAGGGCCTGATACATGACTCTTGGACTTCCTGCAATTGATTACATTGTGATTGGATTTTACCTGATTATCATGCTGGGTATAGGTTTTTACTTTTCTCGGTTCATGAAGGGGGGGAAGGATTTTTTTATTGGCGGCAATCTCATTCCCTGGTGGGTTGCCGGTATTTCACTTTACATGACGCTTTTTTCAGCGTGGACATTTACCGGTGCGGCCAGTTTCACCTATAACACAGGCTGGTATGGAATCCTTTTTTTCAGCACGTGGCCGGTTTCTTTCTTCATCGGTTTCAAACTCATGGCAAAACGATGGCGGCGGACACGGGTGACCACACCTGTCGAGTATGTGGAATCCCGTTTCAATAAAACAACCCATCTTTTCCTGACGATTATTTTGGCGCTAAGCACCATGTACTGGCCGGCCCATCACCTGGCTTCTGTGGCAAAAATTTGCGCGCCAACCCTGTTTCCCAATTCCATGCTTGCCATTGATATTATGATCTTCGTCCTTGGGATAATTATCCTTATTTATACGTTTTCCGGCGGGCTTTGGGCTGTCTGCATCACGGACGTCGTTCAATTTTTAATTTTGATTGCGATTTGCGCAGTCCTCATTCCTGTGGCGTTCATGTCGAAAGAATTGGGATCAGTCAGCGAATTTATCAATAGCGTCCCACCGTTGAAGTTCAACCATGAAATTCGCGGGACTTTTTACTCGTTCTGGTACCTGTTGGGTATTCCCGCAGCGTATATTTTCAGTTATGCCACCGGCGGAAATGCGCAGCGCTATTACAGTGTAAAGGATGAAAAATCAGCCGAAAAAGTTGGCTGGACTGCATTTGCCCTGTTTCTGTTCGCTCCTCTCTTGTTTGGATTGCCGCCACTCATTGGCAAGGTACTCTGGCCGGATATTAACATGCTCCAATATTTTGCCAATATCAGTAAAGCAGATGAAAACATTTATATCGCTGTGGTGTTGCATTACATGCCGGCTGGCATGGTGGGAATTTTCCTTTCTGCCATGATGGCAGCGTCCATGTCTGCCATGGACAGTGCTTGGAATGCGCTTTCATCCATCATATCAATTGATATCTACAAAACTATTTTCAAACCAAATGCCACTGAAAAAGAGGTGTTGCTGGTGGGAAGGATTGTGGTGATCTTTCTCTGCGCGTTCGCTATTGCCATGGCATTGACAATCACTCACAGCGAACACGGTGTTTTCACCTTCACCAATATCTTTTTTGGCCTCACCGGCATTCCTGTGGCCATACCGCTTTTCCTTGGATTAATATCAAGAAAAATGTCGCGCTGGTCAGCGATTTCTTCAATAATCGCCGGGACGCTCATGGCATCCCTGGCTCGATTCGCGTTGAAATTCTCCCTGGGCCCGCAATACCTGGTGACGGTTGGCATTACACTGCTGTTCATTTTCTTTTCCAATCCCACGGGGCGGTTATACCTCAAAGATCGACGTCATGCATTGGCCGGAAGTGTCGGGTTGGGTGCATTGCTCTGGGTTTTCTTCCTGTCGGTGAATATGAATTCGAATCTGTCTTTTGAGACGATTGGAACTGTGCTCTCTTCAGGATTCGCTTCTATCCTGGGTTCAGCATTTTTCTGGGTGACATTGGGCGCAATAGCGTTTATTCTGTTGTCCTATAAATTTTCCGGTATCTACGCGAGAGACCTGACTGGCAGCCAGGACAATGTGAAAACTTTTTTCAAAAAGATGGATACGCCCATTGATTTTGAAAAAGAGGTACTGTCGCGCGGTGCAAAGGAAGCAAATGTTTTTCCACTCATCGGCGGTGTTTCCATGACGCTTTCCGTGCTGTCCTTGCTGGTTTTAATCGCACCTGCTGCCCGGGAGAGCATTGGCATCAACATTGCCGTCAGCGCCATTTTGTTTGTGATCGGATTAGGCATGTTCTTTTCAAAAAATCTTTTGAAAGATTGAAAAATAAAATTTCGATGAGTCAGCGATGGGAAAAAAAATTACACGACGAAATTTTCTGGAACAGTCGGCTGTTTTTGGGGGAGCCGCATTTCTCCCTGGTATTATTTTAAATTCAGTCGGAGATGCTGCTTCGGGAATGCAAAAAAATATCGTGAAGCGATCTCGGCCAGGAATTTATGTGACTGGTGAAGAAATTCCCGGTTTGAATTCCATGGCGCAATTGAAGAACAAAGTCAAAACCGGGCATGCAAAGGAATTGTGGGAACAAATTAAAACAAAGGCCGAGGCTGAATGCCGGCTGAACCCGCTCGCTCCTGCCTCCATGTTCCCGGGACGAAATGAAAGCGCAGCAAAACACAGCAATCCTGACTGGACGGTGTGTAATGAAGCCGGGGGACGAATGTTGCGCGCTGCTCTGGTTCATCTGGTCACAGGAGAAGTAGATTTCAAGATAAACGCGCTGCAGCAAATGGAAGCGTTATTCGATCAGAAACTCTGGCCGAAATGGATGGATCAGGCGCATGAGCGATTCGGTCATACGGCAGACTTGCGAACCGGCATGCTTTCGTTGGATGTGGCGTTGGCGTTCGACTGGCTTTACACATCGCTGTCGGAGTCGGAGCGGGCATTCATCATCGATGGAATCGACCGGCAGGGCGTACAGCCGTATTTGACTTCCATCGCCCAAAATCCGTGGTGGACAAAAGATTTGAATAACTGGCTCACTGTAATCGTCGGTGGCTTCGGCATTGCCGGCATGGCGCTTGGCGAGGATCACCCGGATTCCAGAAAACTGATTGATATTTCCATTCCGCTCATGGAAAAATATATGAGCATTTACGGGCCGGAAGGCGAGTTTAACGAATCTGTGGCCTATGCCAACGCAACCAAGCTGGTGGTGAATTATTATCTGGCGCTGTATTATTGGTCGCGCGGCGGCGATAATCGATTAGCCCAGCGACCATTCCCTGAGACATGTTACTGGAAAATGTATTTGACCCTGCCCCCGGGTCGTGTGGCCGCTTTCGGCGATGCGCACGTGGATGCTTTCCCTGAAGTAAAATATGTGGCTGCGGTTGCAGGTGTGGTTCGCGATCGGATATTGCAGTGGTTTTATCTGCAAAACGCGCCGCAAACCGCAGATCCGCTGCAACTGCTCTGGTACGATCCGACGCTTGAGCCGGAGAGTCCCGAGGGCAAATTGCCGTTGGGTAAAGCATCTTTTGCCCATGGCGCCTGTGTCAGCAGCAGATCGAACTGGAACCCGAACGCAGCGGCGTGCGTTGTTTATGGGAAGGCCGGTCGTGAAGAAAATCACGAGCACAACGATCTTGGACAGGTGTGCATCGATGGGTACGGCGAACGGCTGGTTGTTGATCTGGGCTCTCCCTCCGGCTATCCGGTTGATTTCTTTGATGAGAATCGCTGGAAGTATTATAACGCATCGATTTTAGGCCATAACATCCTCATGTTTGGCGGACGCGAATTAAAGGTCCCGCAGCGGGAGAGGGGCGAGAAGTTTGGCGAGGCATTGAAACAAATTCAGGGAAAAATAGTCCAGTCTTTTTTTGATGATGAAATTGGCAGCTACTGGCGGTGCGATTTAACGCAAGCTTACTCGGGCGTCGAATCGGTGTTTCGAACTGTGGTGCATTTTTTTCCGGGAATCGTTGCCGTGCTGGATGAGGCGGCGCTTTTCAGGGTAGAAGAAATATCGTTGCGCTGGCATACAATTAACCGCAGCGTACCTGATGAGTCCGGGAATTTTATCGTGGAAGGAGAAGGTGCAAGGCTGGTCGGACGGGTTGCCAATTTGAACGGGCAAGAAATGAAAATGATGCGAAATGAGCACGGATACAATCCACCGTTCGACAAGAATAGGTTGGGTGAACCGCTGGAACAACGGAATGAAAGTTATGTCGAAGCCAAATTTAATAGTCGTAAGTGTCGATTGTTGACTTTGTTTGCGGTAGAGAAAAAAACAGAGACGCATCATGTGTGGAAAAAAGTCCCAAAGGGCTGGCAGGTGAAGGTAGAAGCATCAGAGTTTCACGTGCATGTTTCCGAGTCCTGTCTATCTATTGTAAATGTGCTGGCGGAAAAAGAATTGAAAATTGATTTTTAGGATTCGTAATAGAATATGTCCATGGAATACGTGGAAAAGCGCGGAAAGATATCTATATTAGTGGTACTAAAAAGAGTGACCAGTCATGAGTTTGTGCAACATCTATCAAAATTATTTATAAAGTGATTCTAAAATGCATTGATGCGTCCCTGTTCAACCCTTTCAGGGTTGTGAAATATTTCCGGAAATGATCTTTACTACAAACGTTAAACACCTTCGGTGTTTTTTTAGAATTAGGTTGATCAGATTTTTTTTAACCATGTTTTGATTGGCAGAGAAGAATCCCGAAGGGATTCAACGTTTGTAGTAGAGTGGAGACACAAAGAACAACAACTCCGAAGGAGTTGAACATTGGTGTGAGGGTAATCGTTAAAATGGTGATGTTCAACCCTTTCAGGGTTGTGAAATATTTCTGGAATTGGTCTTTACTACAAACGTTAAACACCTTCGGTGTTTTTTTAGAATTAAGTTGATCAGATTTTTTTTAACCATGTTTTGATTGGCAGGGAAGAATCCCGAAGGGATTCAACGTTTGTAGTAGAGTGGAAACACAAAGAATAACAACTCCGAAGGAGTTGAACATGATAACCGGAGAAAACGAAATGAGTACATATACGCAATTGTACATCCATATAGTATTCAGAGTGAAAAATTATCAAATGTCCTTGCCAAAAGACTCTCGCACAAAGATTTATAAATATATGACTGGTATAATAAAAAATCTCGGCCATAAACCCATTACAATAAACGGCGTATCAGATCATTGCCATATTCTTGTCGGTATGAATCCAGAAAAAACCATTTCCGATTTAGTTAAAGAAGTGAAAAGATCATCCACTAATTTTATTAATGAGAAAAAATTAGTGAGGGGCAAGTTTTATTGGCAGGATGGTTATGGTGCGTTTAGCTATTCCCGTTCACAATTGGAACCGCTGATAAATTATATTAAAAACCAGGAAGAGCATCATAAAAAGAAAACCTTTAGAGAGGAATATGTTGAAATTTTAGATAAATTTGGTATCGAATATGATGCTAAATGGATCAATACGTAAATGTTCAACCCTTTCAGGGTTGTGAAATATTTCTGGAATTGGTCTTTACTACAAACGTTAAACACCTTCGGTGTTTTTTAAAGAGATTGTGTTTGATTTATTTAACAACAAGTTCATCTGATTTTATTTTCGAACCATGTTTTGAACGACAGGGAAGAATCCCGAAGGGATTCAACGTTTGTAGTAGAGTGGAGACACAAAGAACAACAACTCCGAAGGAGTTGAACATTGGTGTGAGGGTAATCGTTATATTGGTGATGTTCAATCCTTTCATGGGTGTGAATTTTTTCGGTAATTGGATTTACTAAAAATTTTAAACACACTGTGGGTATTTAATAAGATGGAATCGAAAAACGTCTTTAACCTGGATTATTCATTGTAATGCATTAAGGAATCCAGATAGCCTGAATG
>CAZSBG010000168.1:0-8178 GCA_964605145.1 uncultured Cytophagia bacterium
ATATCGAGCGGAGTCGAGATATGACAAGGTGCTAAGGTTATTAAAATCTTTTTCTATATTATCAATCACCTGAATGGTTACTCAATTAATTTAAAACTCAGTTTTAGACGTAAAAATGTACTACTCTCTAAATTCAGCACCATTCAGGTTATCTCGATACCTTTAGCGATATAATGTGAATAATCGAGGTTAAATGGCAAGTAAAAGTCCTTTTCAACCAGATTCGTCAAAACTATTTCATTTCAATTCTTTTTGAATTTGTGCAAGTATGAACATCTTTCATTAATTCTAAATTGAACCGAATTTTGTATTGTTTGGAAAACGTATCCAATTTCATTTAAAAATAATTTGCGTTTCTTATGTTTATTCATTTTTTAATTCAATAGTTTTCACATCTCCGGAAGAGACTTCAATCGCGTTTCGTTTGAAAATTAAATTGTTCATTGAATCGCGAATGGTAATGGAATATTTTCCAGGCGGCAGTTGCAGACCGGACTCTCTGAAATCTATTGTTTTGCCCCAGTACTTGTAATTAATGAACAGAGACGAAGCTTCGATTTTCTTCGATTTCTCGAATCCAGCCAGGAATATGATGCCGCGGTTTTTACGCGTGTTAGATGTCATTTTTGTTTTTTCAAGACCTGAGTCAACTGAAATGTTTGGGCTTTGAATCGAGGTCGAGACCAGTTGATTAATCACCGAATCCGGTATTGAAATTTGCCCGGCAGTGTCGGATTGACTTTGCCCGATCATTGACATAGATTCAGTTGATTGATCTGATAATGTTTTTGATTTTGCAATTGCGTAATTGCTTTTATTCATGCCTATCACGCTATCATCCTGTCCCTTATTCTTAAATTTTGTAACAACAAATATCATAATCAAAGTTAGAAAAATAGTCAGGCTGGCATATCGAACGAGTCGTGATGAAAAAGCTCGTGAAATTTTTTTTGGAGATTTCAGCATTTCGGATTGATTCTGCATCTCGCGTTTCAAAACCTTGTCCTCAAGCCTGCTCAGAGCCTTGGGTTCCTGTTTTATGGTAAGTTTTACCGGCAGGAAAGAATTCACAGTTTTTACATTTTCATTAATTTTTATCAGGGCTGCCGTGACGTTATCAGATCCGTCTCGCATGTTGGCATTATCAATCAGGTGATTTAGCGTATGGTCCAGGCCATGGTTGTAATTGATTATCGAGAGAATTTCCTCGTCGGGCATTGCTTTAGTCAGACCATCGGTGCAGATCAGGTAGAGATCGCCCTGAACGACCGGCTCGATGTGCACATCAATTTTTATCGCCGGGGATTGTCCCAGTGCGCGTGTAATTACATTCCGCCGTTCAAAATTTATCGCGTCTTCAGGATTTATTTCCTTGTCCTGAATTAACTCGTTCAACCAGGTGTGGTCATCGGTGATTTGTTCCAGTTGGCCTTTCCTGTTTCGATAGACCCGGCTATCCCCCACATGCGCGATGACCACCCTGTCATCCTGAACTGTAAGCGCAGAAACAGTGGTACCCATGCCTCTCAGGTCTTGATTCTGAATCGATTTTTTGTAAACGTTCCGATTGGCCAGTCGAACTGAACTGATAAGACGAGTTGCGATTTGCAGATTTTTATCCGAAACATCTTTTGAAATTTTCTGGTGCAGCGATAAATCGAGAAACAGGTACATGTAGCGAATGGTTGATACTGCCAGTCGGCTTGCTTGTTCACCTGCCTTATGTCCTCCCATTCCATCACAGACAATTGCCAGTTTCTCTTCTTCAAATACCCCGTAAAAATCCTCGTTGATAGACCTCATCACCCCGACATCACTTTTGGCCATCATTTTAAGTGTCATAGTTTCCCCATATTAGAACGCGCGCGAATTCCTTTTCCAGAGGCTTATTTCGAATGAATAGTAAGAAAGGGAGTATCAATAATCTCCTTTGTACATGTAACACACGAGTAACTTCAAAAACAAAGGCTGCTCATCCTGATTTTGTGAACATATTCAATTTGAACATAAAAAAATCAGGGAGAAGCCTTCTTTTCTGTTTAATGCTAAATTCATAAATTTGGATGAGTACGTATTTTAAAATCAGAAAATTTTCTGGACCACTGCTAATAACACGATACAATTTGGCTCAACAGGCAACCAGTTTATACCGACTGTAAATCTTTGAGAAAAGCTTTTTAGCCTGAATTATTCACAGATTTTAACCAAAACGTATCTATTCAGCTACCCACCGTGTATTGTCACCTTTCGACTCCGTCCTCCCGAGGCGGATTTTCAACTCAAGGTGACATATCGTAAGTCATATCGAGCGGAGTCGAGATATGACAAGGTGCTAAGGTTATTCAAATCTTTTTCTTATATTATCAATCACCTGAATGGTTACACCAAAACATATATATATAATTGTTATTAATGATATTAACGAGATGTGTGAAATTTAACAGAGTTTGATATAACGAATTCTGAATTAAGCACCATTCAGGCTATCTGGATTCCTTAATGAATTACAATGAATAATCCAGGTTATAGACTAAAAAGCTTACGCCGTTTCATGGGTTTTAAAACCATTGTCAAAACCAACGCCAGAATGATTAAAACAGAAATAAGAATTAAAAAATAATACCTGGCTTTTGAAATTTTCACAAGCGGCTTGCACCCTGACTGCTGTGAATCGTAGTTCAATTGTCCCCAGAGCACCGAACTATGCTGTATTTTGCTGTTCGAGGTGAGTATGGAGAATTCATCATTGTTTTTACGAATCAGGATGTCAAGATTTTTATCTTTATTAAAATCCGCAACAACCGGGGTTCCGATAATTTCACTTGTTAAGTCGACGGGCAAAGCCCTGTCGTTAATTTGTTTGCCGGTGAGCCCGTTGAACAGGTATAATCCATGATAATACCCGGCAATTAAAACGTCTGTATTGCCATCTTTATTGATGTCTACCAATGCAGGTTGCGAGACGAATTGTTCTGCGTTTTCAGAAATGAATCCCCAGTTAATTTTTTTCTGTCCGCCGCCTTTTCCCAGTCCGTCGTAAGCAATTATTTTATTATCATTGGTAACGACAATCACATCAAGCGCTTTATTTCCATTTAAATCCCCCAAAAGTGGCGGTGAAAACGAGCTGATCTCAGGATCTGCCTGAAATTGATCAAACCACAACCGTTTGAACTGGCTGCCTTCGAGCGCAAGAATGTGATTTTTCTCAGAGGTGATTATCATGTCGATATGTTTATCCTGATTCAGATCTCCAAGTGCAATGCGCTGTCGAATTGGGTGTTCTTCAAAAAATGAACCCTTGGCTTTTTGAAATTCTTCATTAATATTCAGAATATTTGAAAAATCTTTTTTGGTTCCATCATACACATAAACATATCCATTCTCGGTCCCGAATACCACTTCAGGCAGTCCATCTCCGTCAATATCGCCGGCAGATGGGGTACATTTTATTGGATTATCTGTTTCAATTATGGACCATTCCGGGGATGTGAAAGACCCCATTCCAATGTGAACCTTTCCATTTTGGTTGCAAATAAAAACGTCTTTAAGGTTATCGCCATTCAGATCTGCAATGACCGGATTCCCGGAAAACGTGCCCCCCAATAAAGGGCTGGCCCATATTTCAGTGCCGGATTGGCCATCCACAGCATAAATGATGGAATTGTTGGACGGGATTAAAATATCTTTCAAACCATTATTATTCAAATCCGCAAGGATGATTCCCAATGGTAATTGGGTTTGGTACAGCGACGATATCTGCCATAATGGTTTATGTGTTTTTCCATCGTAGGCTTTCAGATAACCGATTTTATCCAGGTATACCATATCTACAAAACCATCGCCGTTGAAGTCGGCTGTGGCCGGCGCCAGGCTTGGAATCAGGGGCAGTACTTCCATGGGTTGTAGAAGGATGCTTTCAAGGTCCTGGCTTGAAATGATCGGCGTTTCGATAAAGGCCAATTCGGAAGGTTTCTGATTAATAACGCTGAGCACCCCCCAATTCTTAATCAGAAGAAACGCAAAAAGAATGATCGCCGCGGTAAATGCAACATTTTGAATCCACTGACTTTGACGAACCCACCAGACACCAGCTTTCCTCGGAGATGAATAATCCATCTTTGTTTCTGGTACAAGCCTGAAAATGGTGCTTTTTTGATCGCTGACGATTTCAATCTCATCCCCGGGGAATAGCTGCACCGTGTCGTCTTCGCTCAATTGGCGCTGATTCACACGGGTTCTGGTTTTGCTTCGTTTATCTGTGATGTAAAAATTTTCGTTTTCAAAGAAAATCGTGGCATGCCTTCGGGAAATGCTTGGGTCTGTCTGACCTTTATTATTTTCCCGAATCACGATGTCATTCAATGATGTATCGCGCCCGATTTTTGTGATGTCGTAATTCAACCGATATTTTTTTCCTGTGTAGGGGCCGTAAATCGCGACAAGATAATGCGGAAGGACATCTGTTCTTTCCGCTATCGGTTGACCGGGCTTTTTGTCTCCATCGCCAATTTGATCCGGTGTCAGCCCTTCGGAAAGCTCAACTTCGGTCTCAGCAACAGGAACTGATGTCCCTGAATGTCCCTCTGCGCCGACAAGCTCCTTTTCAGCGGTGACAGGTGTTTTCTCTGTGTGTTTTTCAGTTTTATAATTTTTCTCGAATAAAATATTTTCGAAAATCAAAGAATGCTCGCCAACCTGAATTTCATCACCGCTGGATAGCAACGTTCGTTCGGCAAGCTTGTCTCCATTCACAAATGTACCGAAAGCGCTGTTATTATCCCGAATAAAATAATTCGTGCCTTCTTTTTCAATCGTAAAATGATGCATGGACACTTTTTTGTCCGCAATAATCAGATCGTTGTCCCCCTCTGACCCAATTGAGATCCTGTTCTGGAAAGGTCGAATCGGAAATTCCTTGTAGACTTCGGCTTTCCTTTTGACAACGATTTTTGGCATTTTTTATCCTTCCAATGTCTTTATTTAATAATGCGATAGGTATTCATATTTACTGAATGATCAATTTAAATTCCAGGGTATCTTCACCTTTTTTCGTATTCAAAATTGCAAATTTTTCAAAGTACCCGGCTTTTTTTACCCGAAAACTGAATTCGCCGGGAGCGAGTGTATTCGAAATCATGCCGTTTGCATCGGTTTTCCCGAACATAACTTCTTGTGCTTTGGTATCGGTCAATGAACGAAATGAAAGCTCCGCGTCTTTGAGTGGAAGCCCTGTCAGCGCATCACTGACTTTTATTTTCACATCGATCAATGCAGGTTCCATGGCGACGAGTACGTCTCGCTCATTTGCTGAAACACCAACCACGGCATCTCTATAGCCTTCCCGGCTCAGTACGACCTGCAGGTTTACAGGAGGAAGCGCGATGTCACAGGGTGTTTTTTCATTTCTTAGATATACTTTATTGTTTCGAATAATTTTTGTGACTGTGGCGCCAAGTTCATTATTTTCTGGATCATTTTTATCTTTGGCGTAAAATCTCACATTTCGCGTTAACATGACAGAAATGTTTTCCGGTCCGTCTCTATCCACATTGATTGTCAGTCGACGCGAATTAAACCCATTTTTTCTGAACAAGATTTGATGTCTGCCGGTACTTAATGCCACAACTTTTGTGACGTCGGTTCGGCCGGATGGACTGGAGGCGCCGTCAAGATAAAACGTAACGTTCGAAGGAATTGAAGCGATGTTGATGAATTTTTTAAAATTGCCCTGAACGATATAGCGTTTGCTTTCACCCTGAATCCTGTCAAATTCCCAGAGGCGCCGGTCTTCGATTTCTTCCAGACCTTCTATGGTATCCAGCGAAAATCCGGATAGCTTTTGAAATCCATCCAGTTCCATCTCAACGGAAAGAGGCTCACCCACTTCCCATTCCACCAATGCAGGGGTTCGATGCGGATATTGAATATCATTCAAATAAACCACAGCGCCGGAAGGTTCTGAATTCAGCTCGATTTGAGTTTTGAATCGGAATAAATAGGGATTGTGGCCTTTTCGCGCTTCTTCACCGGCAACTTTTATTTCACCCTTGCTGGGCACATGAATGGATTTCACCAAAGGTGCAAAACCGGCATGTGTCAGCGTTATTTCATGCACGCCGGGTTCTATCTTTGGAATGGATAATGGCGTCTCGCCCGGAACCCGTTCTTTATTGAGGTAGACAACAGCTCCGCCTGGTGCCGTAATGATTTTGATGGCCGGCGGAAACAGCCGATTGTAAATTCCTTCACCGAGGCTCGTCATTTGTAAAAATATGTCGAGCGTTAAAAATAAAACCAAAAAAGCAAGCGTAGAAAGTGCTGTGATAGTAATCGCCTTTTTGTGGGTACGTGTGGAAAGACGAATGACGTCAATAACTGTTTTCAAATCATCTTCGCCTTCTTCTTCATCAAAGCTGGCTGTGGATGCCGGAAGTGTCGTGCCTTTGTGGATTTTCTCCTGAGATTCCGGGGATCTGAATTTTTCTGCAATTATTTTTTCTGCGCTTTTTACATCAATTTCTGATTTTCCATTTTCTGGAATCAATTCTTCAGCAACACCATTATCGTTTTCTGGTTTTTGTTCCGAGTGTGTTTCATCGGAAAATTCCGGTTTTATATTCGGTTTTTCATTTTCAGTAACAACATTTATTTCGGATTCCTCATCAGATTTTGTGGATGATGCGTGTCCCAAAGATGCACCGGAATCTTTCGCTCGTTGAGTTGGCTGCTTCTCTTTGTTTTGAGAATCAGATTCAGACTGCGGCTTTGAGTCTTGAGAGGGTTTTTCATTGGCAGCATCATAATTTACTGAAGCAGTTTTTACATCTTGAATATCATCGAGAGATATCTTCGAGTAAGTTGATTCTTTCTCAACATGTGCTTCAGAACCTTTGCCATTGTCTTCTTTCTCTTGAATCAGTTTTTCCAGTTCCTCAGAAAGCTGTTTGATTTGTTGATCTGCCTCGCTATCTTCTTCCTTCAAACTGGATACAGAAACAGCTTCAGGTGATAAGTTTTTCTCATAGAGAGATTTGAGAAAATCCCCAAGTTCTTCGGATAATTCAACTGCATGGGTTGAAGACATGAGGTATTCGACCAAATCCAGATACACACCATTGGCGCCATGGTACCTGTCTTCAGGACTCTTTTGAAGCATCTTTATCAGAATTTTCTGGATGGGTGCAGGAACGTCATTTTCATTGAGCTTGGATGTATCAATCCGTAATTTTTTCAAGCTGTCTATAATCTGTTCCGGATCCTCTGAAGTTAGAAGACGGGTGCCGGTTAACATCTCGTAAAATGTAACGCCAAGCGAAAAAATATCGGTGCGTCTGTCGATGTGGCCATTGGTAACGTTTAATTGTTCAGGAGCCATATAGGGCAGTTTCCCGGAAATCACCAACTCGTCTGAATCGGAATTTTGATTCCGGAATTTAGCTAACCCAAAATCAATGAGTTTTACATGACCGGCCAGCGAAATCATAATATTCGAGGGAGAAATATCCTGATGAACCAGTCGCAATGGTTTATCCGTCATGATATCCCTTTTGTTGTGGGCATATTCCAGAGCTTTGCATATTTCTTTGATGATATAAATGCTCAACTCAACAGGAAGCCTAACATTGGCTTTGCGCGCCTGGCGAAGAATTTTGCCAAGGTCCATTCCATCCACAAATTCCATGACAATGTAGAATTGACCATCTTCAGCCGTGACAAGGTTATAAATGTGAACAATGTTATTATGGCTGAGTTTTGCTGCATTTTTCGCTTCAGCCAGAAACATATCCACCCATTTCGCCTCCTTGAGCAAACTTGGCTCTATAGCTTTAATCGCGACTGGCTTCTCAAAAACATGATCATAGCCATAATAAACAATTCCGAATCCCCCTTGTTTGATTTTTGAGACGATCTCATATTTATCTTGTATAAGTCGGCTCTCTGTTTTCTCCATAATTTGTCCTCTGATTAGAGATGTTGACCTGCGATAGTAAATAGTATATTTTAAATGCTTTTGTGGTTGTTCTATCCGAGATTAATAGTTCTAATATTTTTTTTTGATTAATTGCGCAATTATCACATATATTCGAAGAATCAGAAATTAATGATCAATAATTGCTCAAATGTATACGAGGTTAAAAATCCCATCATTTTTTGTTAAAATATAAGTAACTATTC
>CAZSBG010000169.1:0-8178 GCA_964605145.1 uncultured Cytophagia bacterium
GCCCAAAACTTATATACTTACTACTACTTTTTACTTGACTTTAATAAACCAGACTTAAAAACTCGAAGTTTAATTTATTATATTGATTCTGTCTTCAGGCATTGCAAATTCGATGAGTCACTTTACCTTGGTTCAAGTTTCTTGAAAGTTGCCAATATTTTATAATAAACGAAATCGAACGAAAACGCTTCAGGATAAAAGTAGCAATTGATTTCTTAATTCAAATAAATCCTGATCGAACTTCTGGCCTCTCATCCGCGCACTCAGCCCGGAAAAAAGATGTTTGACTGTTTCATAGCGCTGTTTATTTTCCGGTAAGGGTTCTTTTCTGCGCGCCTCATCAAGAATGACAAATGGAGCTGTCACATCTTTCAATTTCAATTCAGGATTTTTTTCCTTTTCATGATCCCACGCTGCATGAAGCGCCGCTCCCAAAGCGGCTCCCTCGCCTTGAACCGGAACCACTGAGGCTTCAAAAACATCGGCGATTGTCTGGCACCAGATTTCTGACTTTGCCAATCCCCCGGTCAACCGAATTTCTCTGGCATCAACTGGCATGCGCAGGAAGCCATTGTACAGATTGAGGATATGTCCCTCTAAAACTGCCCGGCACAGGTATTCCGGTTTAAAATCGTCCAGCCCGAACCCGAAATAAATCGGCGTGGCCAGGGGAACATCCGGGGTGCGCTCTCCGGCATACCAGGGGATTATCATTCTCCCACCGCAGCCGGCAGGTGTTTGTTCGGCAATTTCATTGAATTGCTCATGAGATAAGCTATATTGACTCAAAACCGCATTGTACCCATTGGCCAGGTTCGAAACACATAAAAGCGGCAAATAATGGCCGGTGCTATCGCAGAAGGCAGCAATCTCACCTTCAGGATCAATGTAAGCGTTCTCCAGAAATGTATAGGCAGTGCCGCTGGTTCCCAGACTGATGGTTACGATGCCGGGCCCGACATTGCCGGTGCCAACCGCTCCGTACATGTTATCTCCGCAGCCGGCATCCACAGAGCAATCAGGGCTGAAGCCGAAAGATTCAACCAGATCAGGGGAAATTTTTCCGATCATCTGGTCTGAAGGCAGAATAGGAGGAAGTTTGGCAGCCAGGTCTTCGGCCATGAAGTCAAGCAATTTTTCGGACCAAACCTGCTTTTCAGGATGCCATAACGCCATTCCGGAAACATCGCCCGGTTCCATGACCCGTACACCACCTGTCAGATACCAGTTGACATAATTGTGGACAAGAAAAAGTGTGGACGTACGTTTGTAACGCTCCGGTTCATGCCGGATAAAATGATATATTTTTGCAGCAGTGTAGCCGGTTCGCTGAGTATTGCCAACTTCATCGATCATCGCCTCTTTGCCGCCAACAGCGGCTGTCAGTAGTTCGCATTCGTCCCCTGTGGAAAAGTCATTCCACAATTTACTGGCCCGACGCGATAAATTACCCTCTGCATCCAGCGCGACAAGTCCATGCTGCTGCCCGGAAACGGATAGGGCAGCTATTTCCGCGATATTAACCTTCGACGATTTAAGCCGCTCGAAAAGCATATTGAGCGAATCGATCCACATCTGGGGATCCGATTCTGAAACGCCTTCATCCAAACCCTGCATTACGCCATTTTGAGTTTTGTATTCCGGCAAATCAGCATCATAATTTATTTGATCGTTAAAAACAATAGCCGACTGATCCAAATCAATGACAACGAGCTTACAACTTTGCGTGGAGCAATCAATTCCTGCAAATAAGTGAGACACAGCTCCTCCCTCATTTTTTATCTAAAAAATTAATGAACAGCAATTTCAGTTTAATTATATCAAAATTTTTATTTTAATGCAATAACAAATTAGTTTTGGAGAAAATAAAATGTGTATTTTAGACATAAATCAAGTCCATCATTCTAAGCCGGATAAACCGGAAATTGCAAAACTCAAAAACCAAATAACAAGCAAATTTCAAAAAATCAAACTCGGACAGGACCGATTGGCTCTACATTATCGAATAAAGTTAGAAAATTGAACTTTTGTATTTGGAATTTATTTGGTATTCGAACTTTGCTTGGGAGTATTTGCGGTTGATTCGGGTCAGCGAAATCCCCGGTATCATTTTCATCCTTCGAAAAATATGGAAATATTTTTTTATTTTCCGCCAAAGCTAAAAGTCTGGCGATATGTTTTATCACCGAAGGACGGATCACAGGGTGGAAAATCACGCCATCGCCGAACACGATTGATGATACATGATTCCATGCGGGGACTTTTTAGGGTGGAAGAAATAATGGATGCGCTGGTAACGATGCCATCCGGATTAATGACAAACCGAACGATGATTTTTCCTTTAATCTCCGGATTATACTTCAATTCCTGTTTGTAACAATCCTGCAAAGCGCGTTTATGTGATTGAACAACCCGGACCACATCTTTGGCAGATCGTTTTTTCCCGTCCCCTTTGGAGCGGGAGAGTTTACTCAAATAACTGGATGGGACGTCTTCGTATTGCACATTCCGAGCAATCGGTTTTGTTTTCGCGGGCTCTAATGGTTCAACATTTCTTATAATTTTTTTCACTTCTTCATCTGCGCTAACACGACCGCGTTTTAATTCCGCAAGATCATCAGTGCCGGTTTTTCGGTCAAATCTCTTTAGATACTGACTGCGACCATACCGCGGCACCTCGATACGATTCAGCTTGGATAGCACATTTGCCAGGTGGTCTGAATTTTCGTTGGCATATTCCAGCAAATCCTCGACATACTCGTAATCAACTGCATTGCCTTTTCTGGCGATCAAGCCGAGCAGGCCCACGGAACTCATTTCTTTTTCCAGATCTTCTCTGGACATCTCACGCAATTTGGCGATGGATTCTCGGGTGGTTCCTCTATCTTCACGTGTCGGAACCTTTGTTTCTTTTGGATCCTCTGCTTCTGACGATTCTTCAGGACCAGGCAGATCAGCGATAGATTCGATAATATCTTCTGTAAACGCATCCATCCATTTATTCAGGCCGGTAATCACGCCGGTATCCAGCTTGTCGCGAACGCTGAGTCCCTCTGTTGTTCTCACAGGCGTAACCTGCCTGTCTTCATCCAGCAACAGTTTGGCGTATTGCTCCTGTATCTTTGTGATGGTTTTGGAATCCACATGAAGTGGGAACATATCTCTCAAAATGAAAATGACAGCGATATTCACAATAACCGAGGCGAGCAAAATCAGGAAAAATCTTTTGTCCATTGCTTTTAAAATATTTTTCCTGAATTCGCTGGGAAATTTATCCAGATTTAATCCGTATTCAATCTCTGAATTCTGATGATCGGTATATTCAATTTTTTCTGTATCCTGCATCCGCTTTTCGGCGTTGTTCTCCTCGATGTTGTGCTTCACGCTCGTCTCCAAAAGATTATCATGCTGATTCGCCTAAATACGAATCCTATAATATAGACTATTATCGATAAAAGTCAAGAATAAAATTAGAGTTAATCCAATTTGTTAGAGAAATTTTTTATTAATTGTCACATTTCAATCTATTAAAACTACAACTTATGAAAAATCATTTATTTAGATAATACATTTTTGAAATCCACCAAATCTGCTTCACAAGGGAAAATTCAGCCGTCATCATTTTTTATTTGCACGCGCATCTGCTATCGAAAAACACTGAGGAAGCAGAGTTCAAACGAATAATAGTCACATGTCTACCCGTTCGCGTTCAAAAATCTGAATCGTTTCTTCGAAAAAATAAATTTCTTGAACAAATCATGAAAATAAACAGAAATATCTTCATAAAAATGAATGATTAAAATAATTTAATGAACACAAAAAATATAATATTTTCCTTGCATCTTATGATAAAAAATCTATCTTATAGATTTGTCCTTTTTTAATAAAATTAATAAAATCGATACATTTTTTGGAGGAAGAAAAATGAACATAGGGATCCCAAAGGAAATTCTCGCGGAAGAAAAACGGATTTCTTTGACCTCTCACGGCGTATACTCGTTGGTAAAAGAAGGACATAAGGTATACATTGAAAAAGGAGCCGGTCTGGATAGCAGTTTTTCGGATGAAGATTTCCAGAAAATGGGTGGCGAAATTGTGTTTTCTCATGAAGAAGCATTTCAAAGAGCAGACTTGATAGTAAAGGTGATGCCTCCAACAGTTGAAGAGTCTAAACTGCTACACTCAGACCAAATGATTTTCTCTTTTCTGCAATTGGGTTTCCAAACCCGGGAAACCATAGAGACCTTACTTGCGAACGAGGTCACAGCAGTCGGTATCGATCTCATTGAAATGGCTCCAAAATACCGACCTATTTTAGTTGCTATGAGTGAAATTGCCGGCAACATGATGCCTCAAATCGCGGGGCGCTTTTTACAATGCGACCAGGGCGGTCGTGGCATTGCAATCGGCGGCTTCCCCGGCATTCCGCCATCGACAGTCGTTATTTTAGGCGCAGGCAACCTTGGTTACAATACTGCGAAATCATTCCTGAAACTGGGCGCACAGGTCATTGTTATGGATGAAGACATCACCCGACTGCGTTACATCGACAGCGAACTTGACGGACGGGCAATTACGTCCATCACAAATCATTATACCCTGGAACGCGCACTTAAAATTTCGGATGTTTTTATTGGCGCAATCTATCAGAAAAACAGAAAAACCCCGATTTTAATCAAAGAAGAAAATTTATCGTTAATGAAAAAAGGATCGCTGATCATCGATGCTTCGATCGACCACGGTGGCTGTGTTGCAACAAGTCGTCCCACCACTCACTCGGATCCGATTTTCACCAAAGATGGAATACTACATTACTGCGTTCCAAATATTCCAGCAGCCGTTGCACGTACAAGCTCTCGAGCCATGGGCAATCTCGTTCTGCCCTTCATTCTCTCGATTGTTCGGCATGGAATTCGGGAAGCCTGTTGTACTAACGATATTTTGACATCCGGAATTTATATCCATGAAAATAAATGCACCAACAGAGGCGTAGCTGATTTATTTGACCTTAAATACCAGGAATATAAATGTTAATAATTGATTATAATTTGAGAGAGTCGAAAAATGAAATGGATGGAAGATTATAAGAAAAAATTAACTACTGCAGAAGATGCTGTTAAACTCATTGAAAGTGGAACAAGAATCTATGTTTCAGGCAATGCTGCAACACCTTACCCACTTGTAAACGCGTTAGCAAAGAGAAAAGACGAATTAGTCGATGTTGATGTTGTACACGTACTGTTATTGGGTGAAGATCCGCTTTCAGCCCCGGGCATGGAAGGCCATTTTCGGCATAAATCTTTATTTGTGGGACCGGCAGACAGAAAAGCGGTGAACGAAGGAAACGCTGATTATTTCCCGATTTTTCTCTATGAAATACCAGCGCTCTTCTATCGGGATCGCGGCACCTTACCTCTGGATACGGCGATTATTCAAACATCTCCGCCGGATTCACATGGATTCCTTTCTTTTGGCGTGGAAGATCTTGCCACAAAAGGCGCAGCAGAAAGCGCGAAAACACTCATTATCCAGGTCAATGAAAAAATGCCGCGCACCCTGGGTGACTGCTTCATTCACGTATCACGCGCAACGAAAATCGTGGAAACGTCGGATGAACTTCCCACGCTGGAAATTAAGCCGCCCACTGAAGTCGAACAAAAAATTGGCGAATATATTGCTGACCTCGTCGAAGATGGTTCCACATTGCAGCTTGGCATTGGCGGTATTCCCAATGCCGCTTTGGCCGCCATGCAGAACAAAAAAGATCTTGGCATTCATACGGAGATGGTTTCAGACGGAATTATGGACGCTATTGAGAGTGGCTTTGTCACCGGGAGCAAAAAAACGCTGCATGCAGGCAAAGTGGTAGCCACGTTTTTACTGGGCACAAAACGATTGTACGATTTTGCCCATAACAATCCATTGTTTGAAATGCACCCGGTTGAGTACACGAACGATCCGTTTATCGTCGCACAAAACGATAACATGGTCGCCATCAACTCGGCCATTGAAGTCGATTTAACTGGCCAGGTATGCTCAGACTCAATCGGTTACAGAATTTATTCCGGCTTTGGCGGACAGGTCGATTTCATTCGAGGCGCAGCAAGGTCCAAACATGGTAAACCCATTATCGCCTTACCCTCCACTGCCAAAAATGATACGATCAGTAAAATTGTTCCACATTTGAAAGAAGGTGCGGGTGTCGTAACAAGTCGAGGTGATGTGCATTATGTGGTAACAGAATTTGGTGTTGCTTATCTTCATGGAAAAAGCCTCAGACGTCGCGCTGAAGCTCTGATCAACATCGCCCACCCCAATTTCAGAGACGAGTTAACACATTTCGCACGAGACAGGAAAATTATCTGATTTTGAACATTCATCCCCCTGTCATTGAGCAGGGGGATGTTCAAAATTGCTCAATCGTTCGATCATTTATTTGGTTAATCGTTTCCTGCATTTTGCATGAAAAATCACTGCTACAATGCAATCCGGTTAACCTGATATAATTCTTTAACTCGTTTTATCGATTCAATTCACCCAAAAACAGGACCTTAAAAGTTTCCGATATTTATCCATTTAATCCATACAAATATTCGTGATAAAAATATAATTGAAATGGAGGAAAATGCTCTATGGCAAAACTGACAATTGACGATGTAGTTTTAAAACATAAACGCGTCCTCATCCGCGTGGACTTCAATGTTCCTTTAACAGATGATTTGAAAGTGAGTGATGATACCCGAATTCGCGCTGCATTGCCCAGCATTAAGAAAGTCATTGAATCGGGTGGAAAAGCGATACTCATGTCTCACCTCGGGCGGCCTAAAGGTAAAATTATCGATTCCATGCGAATGGCGCCGGTTGCAAAAAGGCTATCTGAATTGATTGGCAAACAGGTTGCAACCGTTACAGACTGTATCGGCGATGAGGTTCAGGCTGCTGTCGACCAACTTCAGGACGGCGATATCATGCTTCTGGAGAATCTTCGCTTCCACAGCGAGGAAACTGATAACGACCCTGATTTCGCTAAAAATTTGGCCAGCCTGGGAGATATTTACATTAATGATGCGTTTGGCACAGCTCATCGCGCTCATGCATCAACTGAGGGAGTCACAAAATTTTTCGACCAATGCGCAGCCGGCTATCTCATTCAAAAAGAGCTGAAATATCTGGGCGAAGCAATCGAAAAACCCAAGCGACCGTTTGTGGCAATTCTGGGAGGCGCCAAAATTTCCGGCAAAATCGATGTCATCGACAACTTGTTGGGCAAAGTGGACGCCCTGTTAATCGGCGGCGGAATGACCTACACATTTCTGAAAGCTCAGGATTTCGAGATCGGCAATTCACTGCTGGAACAGGATAAAATTGAACTGGCAAAAGAAGTGCTTGATAAGGTGAAAATCAACAATGTAAATTTCAATCTGCCGAACGATCACTTAATCGCCAAAGAAGTCGCTGAAGGCGCAGATACGAAAACCACCAAAGACGCATCGATCCCACAGGGCTGGGCCGGCGTGGATATCGGCCCGAAATCCATTGAAAAATTCAAAGACATTTTGAAAGATGCCAACACTGTTGCCTGGAACGGCCCTATGGGTGTGTTTGAAATCAACGCATTTGCGCAGGGCACACTTGAAATTGCCAATATATTGGCCGAAATTACTTCAAAAGGCGCAATAACAGTGGTCGGAGGCGGCGATTCCGTAGCCGCGCTTGCAAAAAATAATTTGACCGATAAAGTTTCTCATGTATCCACCGGCGGTGGCGCATCTCTCGAATTTTTGGGCGGGATTAAGCTCCCGGGGATTGAAGCGCTGAGCGCGAAATAGATGATCACGACATATTATCTATTCTAAATGGGCTTCGATTTCACAATTGCATTTGAATCGAAGTCCATTCAATCAAGTTTGGTTTAATTTCGGCATGAACTTTGTAGCCTGAATTTTCCGCGAACATGATAGAATGTGATTCAATCCAAATGAAGTGAACCATAGAACGTATCAACTACTCTATACTCGGGACCGAATAAATACCAAAAAATTCCAAATCGAAAAACTCGAATATCAAACTTTGTTAGAAAATGCAATTACCTATCACCAGGCCGAGTTTGATTTTTAGTTGTTTTATTACTACTTAGTCAGATTGAAAAACGTATCGAGAAACAAGGCAATATTCCCA
>CAZSBG010000170.1:0-8086 GCA_964605145.1 uncultured Cytophagia bacterium
GGAATATTGCCTTGTTTCTCGATACGTTTTTCAATCTGACTAAGTAGTATTAGTGCTTGAACGAAAACAAATAGAATATGTCATTTTGAGCGGAGCGAAGCCGAGTCGAAAAATCTGTAAGCTATCTAAATTCAAGGGAATAAACAGATTTCTCCCTTCGGTCGAAATGACAAGAAAGGGTGTTTTCTTTCAGACACTATTTATTTAGTAGTATTAATGGTTTCTTTAATAAAACCTTTATAGATAAAATGAAACCCAACCAGAATGAAAAATGAGGTTCCAATGTACAAGACAAAAATAAATGCACGATTCATTATAATAGCAATCCTAATTTTTTCGATAACAGAATCAGTCGCTGCCGACGACAAAGCAGAAGACATCATAAAAGACGCCAGAAAAAAATACGAAGATTTGAAAACTCTGAAAGCGGACTTCACGCAAATATTCCAGTGGAAATTGGCGGAAAATGTGCATGAGCAAAAAGGAATGATTTGGCTCAAAGGAAAAGATAAATTCAAAATTCAAACAGATGATCAAATCATCGTCTCAGATGGAAAGACAGTATGGACATACTCAGCCGTCAATAACCAGGTGATAGTGGACAACGTGGATAAAAGTGAAGACATCACATTGCCAAAAGATTTGCTCCTGAACTATTCGAAACAATACGTCCCCAAATATATTAAAAATGAAAAAGTCAACAACACGGACTGCCATCTGCTGGAATTTACCGCAGATACCCAGGACATATTTATCAAATACATGAAGATCTGGATAAACACCAAATTGCGGATTCCTGTCAAAATTCAACAAACCGACCTCAATGACAATATCAATACCTACATGCTCTCCGGCATCGAAATTGACACTGATCTCCCGGACAATTTCTTCAAATATCAAAGCAAACCCGGCGTCGAAGTCATCGACATGCGTTAAAAAAAATCTGTATATCCCAAATCTAAAAACCAAATCAGGCATCTGGTATCCTGAATCCGTTAACAGTCCCTCGCTCCACGGTTTCCCTATCCAAATATGTAAATTCAAGTCTTTTTCCGCCATCTCGCATCCGCGATCAGTAATCAGGAATCCGGCATCTGGTTTCAGCCATCCGCCATCTGTCACCAATTCACCACTAACCAATATACCAGTTCACCAGTCTAAAGTATTAAGATTTCTTAAGAAATATAAATTCGCTTGACTAAAGAGAAAAAGATTAGTATTATTGTATGTTTTTTCATTGAGATGAAAAACTCAATAATTAAACATTTTTAGAGAATGAAATAATCCAGTGTGGCAAAGCCGCAAATAAAAATACGTGATAACCGATTCATAAATATATATTTTACAACAAAACATGTAGTGGACGAATATATTCGTCCAATAACTACCTCGTAAATTAAAAGTGTGGTTATTTTTTATTCAGCAAATAAATTTAAAAAATCTATTTTATTCTTTTAATTATTGTCTCTTGGAAAATATGTAACTGGTTATCGGAACCATTGATAAGTGAGAAAATATTTTCTAAACCTTATTTTTATCTTATCACCTTAGTAGCCAATGGAAGCCCTGATAACAAACCTTATTACATTATTCATTCTTATACTGTGATATTCAATTTTATTTTTAAAACCAAATCCAGCTTTTCAGAGTCGAAAAAATTCGATACAATGTTTCTTTGCGTCTTTGAGACTCGTGGCTGAATATTGTTACGACTCACAAAAAAAAACAACCCGCACAATACAGTCTAAAGCCAATTATTTACAACCACTAAGGAGTTCATCCATGGAACAGCAACACGAACGACAAGCAACCATTCATGATTATATACGAATGTTCTACAAAGGACGTTGGATAATAATCATTTCTTTTCTGACTGTCGTTGGATTCGTAACCTACTATACATTTACAACCGCCCCGATCTACCGCGCCACTGCCAAGGTGATGATCAGGGAAAATAGCGGAATGCAGAATCAATTGTTCGGTGCGCTTAGCTATAATTATTGGGAAAAAGATAAAATCATCAACAACCAGGTGGAAATATTAAAAAGCAGAACCCTGGCCGAAAGAGTCATCCAAAAATTGCAGGTGTCAGATAAAGCGGATAAACTCAGAATTTTGGGTTATGTCCCGGAAGATGAACGAAGTCATTTTAGCTTCAAATCAAAGCTTAAGAAATTTGTGGCCGGTTTCTGGAGTTCAAAAGAGAAAGACACAACCTCAAGTTTTTCCGGGGATGAACAAGAGCCAGCAGATCGATTTGCCGAATCTTTGCGGGGTTCAATCAGCGTTCAACCCATCAGAAATACAGATATGGTTGAAATCAGCGTCACCGGTTCATCCCCGGAAGAGGCAGCCTATGTGACAAATATTGTAGCCATTGTGTATCAGGAACAAAATCAAATGGAAAGCCAGGAAGAAGTTCGAAAAGTCAAGGACTTCCTGGCCGAGCAATTGAAAATTTTCCAGGCCCAGCTCCAGCAATCCGAACAGGAATTGAAGCAATATAAGGAAAAGGAAAAAGTAGTTGCATTGCCCCAGGAAATTGAAGAAATCGTGAGCAAGCTTGCTGAATTCGAGTCACTTTACCATGCTGCTGATTTGGAATTGAACTCAAATCGTAAACGATTATCATACATTGATAATCAGCTCAATCAAAACAAGAAAAATTTAAATATGGAGAGTATACTCACAGCGCCTTATGTGCAGGAATTACAGGAACAGATGGCCGAGTTGGAAACCAAAAAAGCAAAATTCATTTCCAGTTTAATTAATCAAAATGTATACGATTCGGATAATCCGACCATTAAAAAATATGAAGAGCAAAAGAAAGCCCTGGCCGATAAGCTTCGCGATGGCATTACGCAACTGGCGGCAGCGGAAACAGGCGACCCCATTTCTCTGTCTGAAACCCTTTTTCAAAGAAAAATCGAAGTCGAAGCAACAATTCAGTCGTTGTTGCCAAAAGTATCTGCTCTCAAGAAAATAGTCGATGAATACAATCAGAGTTTGGAACAAATTCCTGAACGAAGTCTCAAGTTAGCCCGACTGGAACGGTCAGCGCGTCTCGATGAAAAAATTACCCTGATGATGAAAGAGAAATATGAAGAATCCCGGATATCCGAAGTAGGGCAGTTGGGCAATGTCAGAATTATCGATCCGGCCAAACCGGTTCATGCGCCCATCAAACCAAAGAAAAAAATGAACCTCATCATGGGCGTTATCCTGGGGCTCGGCCTGGGAGTCGGCATCACATTTCTGCTGGAATATTTCGACAATTCGGTTCGCTCCGTGGATGATGTTGAAAAAGTGGGCATTCCCATTCTGGGCTCAATTCCTGTTATCAAGCTGGAAGAAGCCGCCCGGAAAATCCATCAAACCAGAAAAGCCGGTTCAGGCAGGAAACAATTGAACGCCCATGAGGCGCGCACCATTGCCGGACGGCTCATCACGCACTTTGCACCAAAATCACCCATTTCAGAGGCGTACCGAAGCCTCAGAACAAGCATTCAATACGCAAAAGCAGATACGCCGGTTAAAACAATCATAGTGACAAGCCCCGGCCCCCAGGAAGGAAAGTCCACCACTGTGGCGAACCTGGCCATCACCATCGCTCAAATGGGAACAAAAGTCCTGCTGGTCGATACAGACTTGAGACGTCCTATACTGCATTCCATTTTCAATCTCAATCGGTCCAGAGGCATCTCCAATTATCTTGTCGGCAAAATTCCCCTTGAAGAAGCCTATTTCAAGACAGAAATCGATAATCTACACGTTATGCCATGCGGCACATTGCCGCCAAATCCTTCCGAGTTGCTCGGGTCAAAAGCCATGCAAAATTGTATCAAAGAGCTGGAAGGAATTTTTGATATTGTCCTGTTCGATAGCCCGCCGATCATGGCCGTGACCGACGCCGCAGTACTCAGCTCCAAAGTCGACGGATTGATCCTGGTTGTGAAATCCGGTCAAACCGACAGAAACGCCGTGGCCAGAAGCTATGAAATTCTCAAAAATATTCCAAACAATATCCTCGGCGCCCTGCTCAATGTCGTCAATGTGGAAGGCGTTTACGGATCATATTATTACTATTACTATCATTATTACTATTATGGCAAGGACGGCACCAAAAAATCCCGCCGAATAAAGCGGGCCTAACCGTAATAAATTATTTTTAAATGGTGCTGAATTTAGAGATGAGTCCATTTTTACGTCTAAAACTGAGTTTTAAATTAATTGATAATTCAATTTGATAATAATCAATTAATTGAATCAATTTTATTATAATTACATGAATAATTCAGGTTACATTGCCAGATTGAAATACTACATTGGGTAAGTCAGTGGCCTCTGCCACTGACTTGCAATCAATACACGTAGGGGACGAATATATTCGTCCCATGCTCACAGCCGGGAAATTAAACCAATTGAATTTTGTTATTTGTCCATTGGAATTTCCGGTTTCTTTGGCTCAGGCAATTTGTCCATTGGAATTCCCGTTTTCTCAGACTTATCCAGCGTGTAGTTTATCAATTTCTTGCAATTCGCGGTCCATGTTTGAATCTTGTTTTTTGATTTTTGGAATTTCCTGTCGGTCTGCCTCATGCGATTTATACAACGCCTGAAATCCCTTATAGAGTTAGAAATATAATAAAAAAACCCGTGTCTATCACCATAGAACCCTAATTTTTATCCTGTTAAGTTATTAATAAAATAGTTAAAATATTGCAACAAACATTGACTTTTACAGAAAAAATAATTATTTTCATCCGATTAAAGAATATTTTCATTATTAAAGAATGAGAAACGTATCCGGGTAAATGTCCGGATCAAAAGAATTACGATAAATAATTGGGTGAGGCTTAATTAGAAACAGGGATTTGAACAATGAAAGAATCAAGTGATAGTTTTCCAAGGAACACGTTAAGACAGGCAGAATTGGCATTGCAGGGATGGAAAGATCTCATCAAAAAATTGAATGTTCCGAATTTATCTGTTGATGACTTTGAAGAGAAAATCTCTTACGCGACTGAAAAAGTGGATCTGGCTGAGAAATTGAAGGAAGAAAGAAGCAACGCAGTCAAGGTCAGGAACGAGAGCCTGAAAGAAGTCTGGGACCTGACAAAAAGAATTAGGAACGCAGCAAAGGCGACGTTCGGGGATAATTCAAATGAAATTGAAAAATTTGGTGGCAAACCTTCCCGACAGCGCAACAGGGGCAATCGCGATTATTAATGATGACGCAGAATATTGCAAGCGTTTATAATTTTAGAATTTCTATGAGGATTGAATTTCCTGCTGAGAAGAACCTGCGAAACCGCCGACCGATATATTTGATTACATAGAATTTAAAAAAACGAAAAGCTCAAATTTAGATTTGGGCTTTTTCATTATCCTGGATTATTCATTGTAATGCATTAAGGAATCCAGATAGCCTGAATGGTGCTTCATTCCGAATTCATTATATCTAACTTTGTTAAATTTCATATATCTGATTAAAATCATTAATAACATAAAGTTAAACATTTTTTTTATGAAATTTATAGATTTCTGAACCAGCATTTGATTTTTTGAAAGTTATTTGTATTTTATTATGGTCTTATTGTAATTTCAAATCGCTCTGGGTCAGGCGATTTATGCAACATATAGTTATTCCAATTCGTGAAATTCGCGTAATTCGCGTAATAGCGGTTTAAATGGTAGACTCATGTTTCAAAATCCCATTCCAATATTCCATTGTTCCAGAAACCCATGCAGAAAATAGAAGGTAACCCATCTAATATATAACCATCACCCAGTCCTGTAGAGAGATACGGGCTAATAATTTTATAGTATCACAAACTAACTTCTTCATTTTATTACAAAAAGTTCTGTCACAATATTCAATCTTGCCTGTTGAACAACGTGAAACGTGCAAATTGAAAAGCCGGGCGAAAGCCAAGGAGGTTGTTTTTACGTCTATCATCTCACGTCTGATGTTTCATCGCCCCGTTATGTTATTACACGGCAACATTTGCAAATTTGTGAAAAATAATTATAATGAATCGGTCATCATGTATTATTATTTGCTGGGTATTAATTTCAATATATATTAAAATTACATAATGAATCAAGGCTATCTCATTAAATATTAATGTTTAGTAATAAAAACAAATAAATAACGACTAAAGCATTGAAAATAAATAAGAAAAAAATAAAATAGCTGTAATATAATGAAAATATGAGCTATATCACATATTAAAACCTGCTTTTTATGTAAGATTATTCTGTGCAAAATGTTTTATTTACTTCAAGAAAAAAATAATGTAAACTCAAATAAATTAAACAGATAAAAAATATTAAGAAATAGTCACAAGGATTGATTATTAAATAAAAAATTTTATATTGTATTCTCAATTATTTGAAACTATATTATGGTTGAAGAGGGCGTGTGAAAATAATCACTAAAATAGCATTTTAATGATTTAAATCCTTTGCGATCCTGTAAATAAACTTCAGCTTAACGAGCTCACCTTTTTTAACGCTGATTGTAAAAACCAGGTTGTTCTGTAGTAGCAAAAAATATGTGTCGAAAAAATCGAAACGGGTGTGTACATCATGTGCAAAATCCCGTGATGGAAATTTTTGTCCCTGTTTTATCTGCTTTCAACAAAATGAAAGGTTGAAACAGGAATAATGAATCAGATGTTTGTAATCGAACATCGAGAATCGTATATCCAATATCGACTATCGAGTATCCAAAATCGAACATCGAACATCGAACATCCAATATCCAACATCGAATTAGCCCTGGTCTTTCCAAAAAATGGGACTGACAGGGCGGAGCTATGCCCGGAGCAAAACACTCAATGAATGAACTCTCCAAAAAAATATTCGGCGATCTGAATGTCAATCCAAATTGGTATGCTGTGTCCACAAAGCCCCGGCATGAGAAAAAAGTATATCAGACGCTTCAGCAAAAAGGAATTGAAACCTACCTGCCGCTTCAAAAATTGTCGCGAAAGTGGAGCGACCGATACAAAACAATCGAAGAACCGCTGTTCAGTTGTTATGTGTTTGTGAGAATCGCATTAAAAGACAGGTTAGATGTTTTACAAACAGACAGCGTGGTAAAATTTGTGGCGTTCAACAACATCCCTGCCACCATCCCGGACTCCCAGATTCAGGCCGTGAAACTCATTCTGGAAAAATGCCACACCATCGACCACATCGACTATCTAACACCTGGCCAGAAAATCGAGGTGGTGCAGGGACCGCTCAAAGGCGTGAAAGGAATCTGCGCCGAAATAAAAAACAGCCACCGCCTGGTTGTGCGGCTGGACAGCATCATGCAGGCCATATCCGTGGATATCGATTTGCGCGATATTAAAGTCGTGGAATGATCGATCCCGGATGCCAGATGTCAGATTCCAGATATCCGATGCCGGATGTCTCCGTAAATTACCATAACGAACATCCAAAATCAAACATCCAATATCTAATAACGCATCACCAATCACCAGCAAATCCCGTAGGGATAAGATATGGGTAGAAAAGTAAGCCCCATAGAAAATAAAACCCCGTCAGGGGTGACATATTTCATAAAACACAGACCCCAGAATTAAAGGTCACTATATTGCAGGATGGAATAGAATTTGGGATTTTACATCAACTCACCAATATCTAACATCCAAAATCTAATATCTAACATCGAACATCCAAAATCTAATATCTAAAATCCAATATCGAACATCCAACATCCAAAATCTAACATCGAACATCCAATATCCAACATCCAAAATCGAACATCCAATCATAAACAAATCCCGTAGGGATAAGATATGGGTAGAAAAGTAAGCCACTAAATGAGAAACCCCGTCAGGGGTGACATATTTCATAAAACACAGACCCCAGAATTAAAGGTCACTATATTGCAGGATGGAATAGAATTTGGGATTTTACATCAACTCACCAATATCTAACATCCAAAATCTAATATCTAAAATCCAATATCGAACATCGAACATCCAAACATCCAAAAGCTAATATCTAACATCTAATATCTAATACTACTTAGTCAAATTAAAAAATATCTCAAAATGTAAGGCAATAT
>CAZSBG010000171.1:0-8056 GCA_964605145.1 uncultured Cytophagia bacterium
AGTGAAAAATAAATTATCAAAGAACTTTTTACCATAAATTATTGAGCGGATACTAAAATAAGGTAATAAGGTTATGCATTTTCTTGAGGTTATCTGTTACTAAGGTTCAAAAGCTAAGAACCTGTCAAACCGATTCCATCGCTTCGAGCGATGGAATCGGTTCTCTAAAGGAAAGGATAGAGAATTGAACTACTGCGACTATCTTTTTAACACCAGAAAAGAATGGCTTGACAACACTGCGCTGGTCGATGTTGGCTCGACAAAACGATATACCTATCGGGAATTACAGGAGGTAACCCGCATTTTCGGAAATAACCTGAGGAGATCAGGCTTCAAGCATGGTGATATCATCACCACCCATTTGTATAACTCGGCCGAAGCTGTGATCGCTCACTTGGGAATTCAATATGCGGGTTGCACCACCTGTCTGCTGGATCCGCTCACGACTGCTGAAGGATTGAGGTATTATCTGGAAGATACGAAGACAAAATGTTTGCTGACGCATTTTAACAAAGAAAATGTGACGGAACATGTTCCCGATGGAGTGACGATTTTCGATATGGCGGATATTGAAGAATTAAGTACCCAAAAAGAAAAGGATCAGATTCTAACAGAACCATTCCCATTTGATAAAGACGAAGTCGCAGCGATTTTTTACACATCGGGCACGACAAGCCGACCCAAAGGCGTCATGCTGCCACCAAGTACGTTTCACTCGCATTTTAAAATTTTCATCGAAGGCTGTTACACCTACGAACCAGGCGATAGTTTGCTGTGCTTTGTGCCGTTCTCCCATGGCTATGGTTCGAAGTCGATTTTCATTCCGTGCATCTATTTTGGCGCCACGTTTGTGATCATGCGTTCGTTTCATCCGCTGAAAGTTGTGGAGACGATTGAAAAAGAAAACATCACCCATATTTTTGGTGTGCCATCCCACTTTCAGCAATTGCTCAGAAGGGATGAATTTTTTCCTTCACTAAAAAAATTGAAAGCAGCCTTTTCTGCTGCAGCGCTGCTTAAGCTGGAAACCGCACGGGAATGGAAAGAAAAGATCGGTTTTTATCTCGATGAAGGCTATGGCTTGATCGAAACCTGCACAGGCGTGGCATTCCGACGGGCAGCCATGCCCATCAAACTGGGACATATCGGGACGTATCCCAAAGACCTGGTCGATATTGAAATCGTGGATGATAATTTTAATTTCCTGCCGCCTGGCGAGCGAGGCGAGATTGTGGTTCACGGCGACAGCGTGATGAACGGTTATCTCAACAAGCCCGAAGAGACCGATCAGGCGATCAAAAACGGCTGGTTCCGAACGGGCGATATGGGATTCAAAACTGAAGATAACGAAATTATCATGACTGGCAGAATCAAGGACGTGATCAATGTGGCGGGCATCAAAGTGGCGCCATTTGAGATCGAAGCAGAACTAAATGAACACCCCGATGTGAACGAATCGGCTGTGGTCGGCGTGGATGATGAGATGTACGGCGAGGTGGTCAAAGCGTATGTCAAATTGCAGCCAGGCGCTGAGCAAGATGAACGTGATCTGGTTGTTTATCTTCAAAAGAAGTTAATGAATTTCCAGGTGCCAAAATCCATCGTCTTTGTGGATGATTTTCCCAGGAATAATATGGGCAAGATTGATAAGAAGGCTCTTAGGGGTTGGTAATTAGGAAATTTGGTAACTGGTACCTAAAAAGTGAAATCCATTCCCAAAGAGCAAAAAATTTTGACCGCGAATTTCACGAATTATTCAAATTACGCGAATTTTATTTTTAGCATATTAGCGAAATTGGTTTAATTCGCGAAATTAGCGGTCCAGGGTCTTTTTGGTTCTGGATGGTCCAGGTTGTGTAATTAGGTGATTGGGTAATCGGGGCTGCCATATTTGGAGTTTGAAATTTTAGGGGTTGAAATTTGTTTGAAATTTATCATTTGTCTATTGGAATTTCTGTCACGACCAATCATGGCTTTTTAGTGCCAAAAAAAAGTTTGCATCTCATGTTTTATTCGATTATATTCTTCAAAAAACAGAGCGGATAGAAAAGGAGATTTGATCAATGAAAAAAGAGGTCATCAAACATTTAACGAGCGACTTTGAATCTTATGCTAATTACACCCAAAATGGCGTTGAATTCTGGTTTGCCAGGGATTTGCAGCACCTGCTGGAGTACAGTGAATGGCGAAACTTCAATAAAGTTATTCTCAAGGCAAAAACAGCTTGTGAAACATCTGGTCATGCTATATCAGACCATTTTGTTGACGTCAACAAAATGGTCAAAATTGGTTCGGAAACAGATCGGGAAATTCAGGATTTCATGTTGACCCGTTTTGCCTGTTACCTGATTGCCCAAAACGGGGACCCGCAAAAGGAACAGATTGCATTTGCTCAAAATTATTTTGCGGTGCAAACCCGAAAATATGAAATTATCGAACAGCGCATCAATGATTGGGAACGGCTGCAGGCACGTCACAAACTCACCCTGTCTGAAAAAGACCTTTCCGAATTGATCTTTGAAAGAACTGGTAATGAAAAGGATTTTGGCATCATTCGCAGCAAAGGTGATCAGGCGCTGTTTGGTTTTACAACGGGGGAGATGAAACAAAAACTGGGCATTAAACCGAGCCGACCGTTGGCTGATTTCCTGCCAACAATTACCATTAAAGCCAAAGATTTTGCCACTGAAATTACCATTTTTAATGTCAAAGATAAAGATATTCACCAAAGCGATAAAATCACCTGGGAACATATTGTCAACAACAAAAGCGTGAGAAAACTTTTGCTGGAACGAGGGATTAAACCCGAGGAACTTATACCAGAAGAAGACATCAAGAAATTAGAGCGTCGAGTGAAATCAGAGGATAAAAAGTTCATAGATTATCCCGATAGATTGAGCAGCGATGAGGATGATTGATCGATAATTTTGACGGTCATAAATTGTGGCTTCCACAGCGTCGGGCAGGCTTTTATCGACGATTTCCCGTTTAACTTTCTTCACCAAAAAACCTGGTTGTACCTTGCTCGATAGATTCATTCATCTTTTAAAAGATGTCAGATTCTTTGATATTCTGGTGGGATACTTTCGCTCCAGCGGCTTTTTTCGACTGTATAAATCATTTGAGCATATCGAAAAAATCAGGATTTTGGTGGGACTGAGCCTGATCAAGCGGAATCTGCCCGATCAATTTTTCAAGGGAAACCTGCGAGATCACGAAGGTTTTAAAACGAGTCACAGAGAAGTGATTTTATCGGAGTGTTTGATCAATGAATGAAAGAGAAATACAAAAAATATTGTCAAAGGGTGAAGGTTATGCCGTTGAATTTAAAGAAGCACGGGATAACTTACCTGAAAATCTATTCGAAACCGTTTGTGCCTTTTTAAATCGGCTTGGTGGTGATCTGCTATTGGGTGTAAATGATATCGGAGAAGTTATCGGGATCGATCCAGGCAAAGTGGAGCATCTCAAAAATCAGTTGGTGAGTCAATCCAATAATCCGAACAAGCTGGAGCCGCCTTTTGTGCTTTATCCCCAGGATGTTGAAATTTCAGGAAAGAAAATTATCTACATCCGTGTGCCGCAGAGTTCCCAGGTTCATAAAACTGCTAATGTTATTTTCGATCGCAGCGAGGACGGCGATTTTCGGGTGCGGACACATGAGGCAATCAGCCGTATTTATACCCGCAAGAATGCTTACTTCACAGAAAATAAAATTTACCCTTACCTGGAATTTTCGGATTTTAATGAAAAACTTTTTCCCAAAATCAGGAATTTGATGCAAAGTCATCGCACCGATCACCCCTGGCTTAGGCTATCGGATCGGGACATGTTATCGATTGCTGGCTTCTATAAAAAAGATTTTGAAACGGGCAAACAGGGCTACACGCTGGCGGCGGCGCTGCTGTTTGGAAAAGATGAGGTGATCCAGCAGATCCTTCCTTTTTACAAGATTGATGCGCTGTTGAGAAGAGATGACCTGGTTCACTATGATGACCGCCGAGAAATTCGCACCAATTTGATCGATGCGTACGATGAGCTCATGCTATTTATTCGAACCCACCTGAAGGATAAATTTTACCTGCAAGGCGATATTCGGGTCGATTTGCGAGAAAAAATTTTCAGGGAAGTGGTGGCAAATATGCTTATTCACCGTGAATATACCAATGCGGCGCCAGCGAGATTTATCATCTATCGAAATAAACTGGTCACTGAAAATGCTAATAATTCCGTTGGATCGGGTGCGATTGATCCTGAAAATTTCTCGCCCCATCCCAAAAATCCAGCCATCATGAAATTTTTCCAGCAATTGGGACGAGCCGAGGAGTTGGGTTCTGGCATTCGAAATATCAAACAATATCTTCCGCTCTATTCAAAAAAGTCCAAATTCGAATTGATTGAAGGGGACACGTTTCAGACGCTTGTTTCGTTTGAAGAACCTGATGCTACACCAAACGCAGCCCCCGAAGCTACCATGCAAGCTACCATGCAAGCTACCATGCAAGCTACCATGCAAGCTACCATGCAAGTTAAGAAACTGATAATAAGTTGCTTGGGTGAAATGACGATAAAACAATTAATGGGTAAACTTGAAATGCAAAACAGGGATCATTTTCGTAGAGCCTTTCTAAAACCTGCCATAGAGAAAAAATTGATTGAAATGACAATTCCCGAACAGCCGAATCACCCAAATCAAAAATATAGATTAACTGAAGGCGGAAAAAAAATTAAAAAATTATTAGATCAACAAATGGATCGATAATGAAACAACAAAATTATATCTTCCCCGAATACAAAAAACGCAACATCAAACAACACTGCCAGATCATTGCCACGGCATCCTATTTTCCCGACAGGATGGTGAGCAACCAGGAGATAATTGACGCCAATCAGATCCCTGTGACCGATGTCGTCATTCAAAAAACATTGGGTGTGGAACGCCGACGGGTCGCTGAAGATGGCGTGGCCGATTCGGACCTGTTGGTGAAAGCGGCTGAGCGATGTCTGCAAAAGGCGGACGTTGGCGTGGATCAATTATCGAAATTGCTGGTGACCAAATTCCTGGGCGATCGCATTCTACCGATGACCGCTTCGATGGTGCAGCGAAAGTTGAATTCCCAGATGGCGTTTCATGCTGTTGATATTGAAGGGGGCATCACTTCGTTTTTACATGCCATGGATCTGACGACTCGTTATATCAGCACGACTGAAGAAAAAGAACAGTATATTTTAATTTTATCGGGCGGGATTCATGTCGCTCCCATCAGCAAAACCGATCCACGTTTAGCCTTTCTTTTTGGCGATGGGGCTGCGGCGATTTTGCTGGCGGTTGCTGATGAACCGCACTTTCTGGCGTCATACATCTACACCAATTACGAATATTACGATACAGCAGGCTCACGAATGTTGAAAATGGACGAGTGGGTGTCGCAAAAAATCTATGAAAAAGGCGAATATGAGTTGCTGTACAATCTCTATCGTATGGACAACTGGAAGGAATCGCTCGATTTCTATTTGCAGGCAGCCGAAGTGACCAGGGACAATCTGCTGCAAGAAAGCGGCCTGACAATGAAGGATATCGACCTTGTATTGGTCACCGAGAATAATAAAAAGATCAGGGATCTGACGCTGGAGAAATTAGGTGTTCCCGATGAAAAAAGTCTGTCTGCTATTCATAAATATGGCAATACCATGTCCGCCATGCTGCCCATTTTGATGGATCGGGCTTTTGCCGATGGCAGGCTGAAACAGGGGATGAATATCATGTTGATCTCCCACGGCGAAGGCGCCAGTGGAGGGGGAATCATTTATCGGGTATAAATATTTAGAACAAGGTTTGAGAAAATCACAAAGATCAAAAGACAAATAACAAATAAAATTCAAAATGCAAACACCAAAATTCAAACATTTTGCTGAATTAATTATTAGATGAGCCTCATTGTTTGGAATCTGAAAATTGGAGGATTGGAATTTATTTGAGTTTTAGTATTTGTCTATTGAGATTTATTCCGTGTCCCTTTATAAGAAAAATGAAATGAAGAAGGAATTTAAATCATGGAAATTGACAAAAATGATTATGTCTATGTAACGACCAAAAAAATGATCAGCGATTATTTACGCTTAAAAGAAGATGAACTTCAACCTGATTCCCACATCGTTGACGATATTGGTGCTGACTCCCTGGCGATCGTGGAATTAGGATTTCAAATATCAGAAAAATTCGGGGTACCGCTGGTGGATACCAGTGATGATAAGCTCATTTTTAAGAATCTGGTGAAATATATCCAGGAAAATTCCAAACTTTAAACGACAAATAACAAAACTTGTCCGACTATTGGCGGATAAATCTCAAATCCAAATTTTTAAATTCCAAACAAGCTTGCTTGCCATTCACGTAGCATTGCTCTGGTTTGAAATTTGTTTATTGAAGATTGAATATTATCCGCCAAAAGTCGGACAGGTTTGTATTTTATTTTTTGTCATTTGTGATTTTCCATTTTCAAAGGAGCAAAATGTTATCCAAATTAAAATATGATGAAGCCAAACCACTCAACATAAATAGATATGCCAAAATTCTATCAACCAGCGTCGTCGTTCCAGACAAAGTCGTGACCAATGATGATATTATCAAACGCTACGATCTGATTGCCACGGATCGGGCGGTGCAATTTGCCATTGGCATCAAGGAGCGGCGCTGGGTGGATGAAAATACGCTGGTTTCGGATTTGCTGACCGAGACTGCCCGACAATGCCTGGATCGAGCAGGAGTCGATCCCGAAAAGCTGGATCGGATAATTTATACGAAACTTATGGGCGATCAAATTGTGCCTGCCACGGCAATTGCAGTGCTGAAAAAACTCGGCATCAAAAAAGGCATTCCTGCATTCGATATTCTGGCAGCGTGCAGTGGTTTCGCACACCTCATCGATATGGCGATCCGCTACATCGATTCTGGGGATGATTACGTCCTGATTCTCGGCGGCGATGTCTCCAGCCGATTGGCAGATGCCCAAAACAAAAAGGACACCCGAACGATTTTCTTACAGAGCGATGCTGTCGTTGGGATGCTGCTCGGCGTTTCCGACGTCCAGCACTTTCTGGCGTCGTATCTTTATACCGACAATACCTATTTCGATTATTCCTACATCCCATTTGGCACCGAGCTATTGAATAAGACCAAAACTTTTGACAACGAAATGTTCAACATGCAGATGCCCGACGGAATGCTCGTTCACAATTCGGTAATCGATTCCTGTGAATTGGTGACACACAAACTGCTAGCTCAAACGAATCTGACGCTGAACGACATCGATGTCTTCATTACTTGCGATCAGACCACGATGACCTGGGAAGCTCAATTGCAACGACTAAAATTTCCCAAAGAAAAAAGCGCCAGCCTGTTCCACAAGTACGGCAACACCGTTGCTGCCATGAGCCTGATCAATTTGCACGAGATGATAGAATCAGGCAAATTGAAAAGAGGCATGAATGTGATTTTTATGGCGCACGGGGCAGGAGCGAGTGGGGGTGGGTTTGTTTTCAAGTATTAAAATGCTAAAATATTTATCTCCATTGCAGCGATTTTTCCTTCCATAAAAGTATCTTTCTCACCTGATAAACGAGTCATTCATTTTTCGATATGTGTTTAACTCAAAGCTGAAATAGATATTCGTAACTATTTAGCCTCCAAGACTCAAAAACTCGAAGTTTAATTTATTACTTTAATTCTGTCTTCAGGCATTGCAAATTCGATAAATCATTTTACCTTCCTTCAGGTTCTATTGAACTCCCTTCTCCCACTGGAATAAGGGGCGGGGATGAGGGAAAGAATTATTACATTATATCTAAATTTTATTGAAGTCAAGCTCAATAGTTACAATTTTTCTATATAATGTTTTCTTTGCGTCTTTGAGACTCGAGGCTGAATAGTGTCAGGGATTCTGTGGATCATAGAATCTAATTTATTTTAAAAAACTTAATTTCGTCATAATAGTACTACTTAGTGGTCTAATTTATAATTACAGTGACGTATTTATTGCTTGACATATTAAAAATA
>CAZSBG010000172.1:0-7992 GCA_964605145.1 uncultured Cytophagia bacterium
GCCAGTACTTTTTTAACTTTTTTTATGATCAAAATGGGACTGAATAGTTACAAAAATAATCCAATTTGCTTTTATTTCTGTGATAGTAAAAAAAACGTACATTACAAAGGTTTGAATCACTATTTAAAAAATCCGTGTTCGATCCGTGGATATCTGTGGCTCATTTATTTTTTTAGCCACGGATGCACACGGATGAAACACGGATAAAAAACAAATAAAAAAGAATAATTCATTTTCAAAAAAATCTTTGCTTGGTATTCTTTGTCTACAAATAATTCTATAATTTATTTGTCAGGAATCATTATTAAAAATCCGTGTTTGATCTGTGAATATCTGTGGCTCATTTATTTTTTTTGCCACGGATGCACACGGATGAAACACGGATAAAAAACAAATAAAAAAGAATAATTCATTTTCAAAAAAATCTTTGCTTGGTATTCTTTGTCTACAAATAATTCCAAAATATTTCCGTATGGATTCTTTATAAAAAATCCGTGTTCAATCTGTGAAAATCCGTGGCTAAAACATTTTTTATAAAATGAAACGAGGTAATCATGAGACTATCTACCATCAAAAGAAATAACGCGGAACAGGCATGTTTTTTCACTCCATTTGGATGTGTTCCCATTGAAATGGTGAACCGAAAATTCGGGCAGAAATGGCCGGTCGATTTTATGGAGTTGCTCAAGTCCGGCAAAATCCATGAGATGCAATCCTGGTACAATTCCGATTTCGAGGGGATCGAAGATGATTTGAAAGCGCTTGCCATTGATGACGATAAAACCTATTTCGCCCCATTGTATCGCCATCCCCGAAAAATCTGGGGCATTGGATTAAATTACCAGGAGCACGCCGATGAGTTGGACGAGACAACGCCCAAAGGCGAACCGGGCAGTTTCATAAAACCGGACACGACCATCATCGGTTACGGCGACGCCATTCAGATTCCGCTTCAATCCGAAAAGACCACGGCCGAGGGCGAGCTGGGAATTATCATCGGGAAAATGTGTAAGGACGTGCCGCAGGAAGACTGGCTTTCGGTGGTGGCCGGATTCACCACCATCATCGACATGACTGCGGAAGACATTCTCCGGCGCAATACGCGATACTTGACCATGTCCAAAAGTTTCGACACATTTTTCAGCTTTGGCCCGGTGCTGGTTACGCCGGATGAAATCGACAATGTGATGGATTTGAATGTTTCCACGGTCATTAACGGCCACGTACACGCGAAAAATGTGGTTTCGAACATGAGCTTTCCCCCGGATTTTCTGGTCTCCTTCCATTCCAAAGTGATGACGCTTCTTCCCGGGGATATTATTTCAACCGGCACACCCGGCGCCGTGTACATCAACGATGGTGATTTTGTCGAATGCCGCATCGATGGATTTGAGACGCTGGCCAATCAAGTCCGGGATTTGAAGGTGCTTTAAATTAAGCATAAAATTCCAAAACTCAAAAAGCAAAATACGAACAAATTTAAAAAACAATATTTCTAACTTCAAATTTCATTTTTCAAACTACTTCTGAAACCATATTGAGGTAAAATGGATTTACATCTGAAAAATAAACCTGTTCTTGTGTGCGCATCGAGCGAGGGAATCGGCAAGGCCATCGCGCTGGAATTCGCTCGGGAAAGCGCGCCGGTGATGATCTTCTCCCGCTCCGGGGAAAAGCTCGCGAAGGCACAATCGGAAATTTCTGAAATCACAGGCAACAAGCCATCATTCGTTGTCGGTGATTTGACTCGCTACGACGACATCCAAAACGCTGTTCAAAAAACAGTCGAAAAATTCGGTTCGGTTTACGCGCTGGTCAACAACAGCGGTGGTCCGCCGGCCGGCACGTTTTCCAAATTCGACGATGGCGACTGGACAAATGCTTTCGAGCTGACACTGCTCAGTTACATTCGAACCATTCGCGAGGTCATTCCAATCATGCAAAAGGCCGGCACAGGCCGCATTCTCAATATCGCTTCGTCATCGACTAAGCATGCGCTGGATAATCTCATTTTATCCAACACCTTCCGCATGGGCATTGTTGGCTTGACAAAATCGCTGTCCCAGGAACTTGGCTCATCCAATATTCTGATGAACGTCGTAGGCCCGGGTAGAATTGCCACCAAACGCGTGGATCAAATCGATGATGCCAATGCGAAATCGCGTGGCATTTCAAAAGAGCAGATCGTAGAGCAGGTAAACGCGCAGATACCGCTGGGACGCTACGGTGCGCCGGAGGAAATCGCCCGATTGGCAGTGTTTCTTTGTTCCGAGGCCAACACGTACATCACCGGCCAAACAATGCTTGTGGATGGCGGTCTGGTTCGGGCATATTAATTTTTGAATAAAGAAAGTGTTATTCCAAAATTTGAACTTGATCGCTCGCGGTCAGATTTTCACAAACCATAAAAAAATTGTTCCTTCAATAAATCAGGACAGGAGTAATATCATGTCATTGAATCTCAAAAAATTCTTCCTTTTCTTTTTAAGTATTACTCTTTTTTTTGCTTGCAGCCAAAACAAACTCGCCACCGTCGATAAACTTTTCAAACCATACACAGGCCAGGTCCCAGGCGCTTCCATGATGATTATCAAAGATGGTCAGCCTTTGATGGTGAAAAGCTACGGTCTTGCCAACGTGGAAGAAAACATTCCTGTTGAACCGGCTTCTAATTTTCGGTTGGCGTCGTTCACCAAACAATTCACGGCCATGTGCATCATGCAGTTGGCTGAAAAAGGCGAATTGAATTACGATCAAAACCTCACCGACATTTTCCAGGATTTCCCGGCCTACGGCAAAAACATCACAATCCGAAATATTTTGAATCACACATCCGGCCTCATCGATTATGAGCCGCTGATCCCGGACACGGCTACCATCCAGGTGCTGGACCGCGACGTGCTGAACATGATGAAGGCCCAGGATTCCACCTATTTTGAGCCGGGCACAGAATACCGCTACAGCAATTCCGGCTACGCTGTGCTGGCGATGGTCATCGAAAAAATTTCAGGAAAAACCTTTGCTCAATATTTGAAAGAAAATATCTTCGATCCATTGGGAATGGCAAACACGGTCGCCTACGAGAAAGGGATTTCCACAGTGCCGAATCGCGCGTTCGGTTATGCTGAAGAAAATGGAGTCATGACGCCAAAAGACCAAAGTCTCACCAGCGCCGTGCTTGGCGACGGCGGCATCTATTCTTCGGTGAACGACCTGTTCAAATGGGATCAGGCATTGTACACGGAAAAAGTGATCTCGTCGCAATCACTGGAACAGGCATTCACACCAGGTACGCTTAAAAATGGCGAAAAACTGATCTACGGCTTTGGCTGGCGCATCGATGAATACAAAGGCCATCGCCGGATTCACCACACCGGCAGCACGTGCGGATTCGCCACCATCATTCAGCGATTCCCTGACGATTCGTTCACCACAATTATTTTAACGAACCGGGCCGAGCCGCCTTTGACCGACATTGCCAACAAGTTAGCGGAGATGTATTTGATTCAGCCATGACGAAAATGAAAACAGATATGATTTCAATTTATTTGAGTAATCAAAAAATATTTTGCCTCGAAGACGCCAAGACTCAAAGAAATTATTTTTATAAAACTTCGAGACTTCGAGTCTTCGCGGCATTCATTTTTTCTTGGCTAAAAATACTAAACAAAATAGTGTGAAAGGAATCTATGTCTAAAATCGGAATTATTGCCATCGGAACAGGGGAACGGTTGAACGGGCTTCTCAAAGATTTGCTCACGCGCCACAGCGATACCTGTGAGCTTAGCGGAATGAGCGACGAATCGGACGCTGCATTAGGCATCGCCAAAGACTTATTCGGAAAAAACATCCCCGCATCAACAGATTACAATAAAATTTTAGATGCAGTTGAAGCCGACTGGGTTTTCATCGGCTCGAAAAATTATCTTCATCGCGACCATTGCGTGGCGGCGTTTGCGCGCGGCAAACACGTGTTCTGCGAAAAACCCATGGCTGTCACCGTTGAACAGTGCGAGGATATTCTTTATGCCTATCAAAAAGCCGGCACATTTTTTATGACCGGCTTCGTGCTGCGCTTTGCCCCGCTCTATCGGAAGATTTACGATCTCATCAGTGATGGCATGTTAGGCAAAATAACTTCAGCCGAAGCCAATGAACACTTGCATTTTGATCACGGCGGATATATTTTAAGGAACTGGCGCCGGCACCGATCCCGGAACGGCCCGTATTTGCTGGAAAAATGCTGTCACGATCTGGACATTTTGAACTGGCTCATCAACAGCATTCCCACGCGGGTGGCCTCGTTCGCCGGGCTGGATATTTTTACCCAAGCCAACAAGCCGGTCGCAGACAAGCTGTCCCGTCCGGACGATGATCCGCCCATGTACCGCGCCTGGAACAGTTGGGAAGACATCGATCCGTTTTTGAGCGATAAGGACGTGGAGGACAACCAGGTCATTATTCTGGAATACCGTAACGGCGCGCGCGTTTCATTTCACACCAATTGCTGCAATGCATTCCAGCAGCGTCGATTGATGCTGTGCGGGCTGGAGGGCACGCTGGAAGCAGAACTGTACAGCGGCAAAATCCGCGTGCAGCGCATTGGACGAAACGAGAAAGAGCAGATTTTCCAAATCGATGAACGCAACATGCACGGCGGCGGCGACTCGCTGCTTATCGACGATTTGGTGAACAATATGTCAACCGGCTCGTGTCCCACTGTTTCAATCATGGAAGGTTTCATCAGTTCCATCACCGCGTTGCTCATCGACAAATCCATGCGCGAGGGCAACGTTGTCGATCTGGAACCGTATTGGGAACGGTTTGGAGTTTAAAAGAAAATTTAACCACAAAGCGCCCAAAGAACGCAAAGGGATTATAAATGGAAATGAACGATATTAATGCCTTGTCCAATAAAATAATTGGATTCGCTATTGAAGTTCATCGAAATTTAGGACCGGGTCTTCTCGAAACTGCGTATCAACAATGTATGGCCTTTGAACTATCACACACGAATATCAAATTCGAGTTGGAAAAACCGATTCCGGTTAAATACAAAAATAATAACATTGACTGTGCGTTCCGAGCTGATTTCATTGTGAAGAATAATATTATTTTAGAGCTAAAAAGTGTTGAAAGAATCCATCCAATCCATGAAGCCTGGTTGTTGACATACTTAAAATTGACAAATAGCAAGCTGGGTTTGATCATTAATTTCAATGAAATGTTGATTAAGAATGGAATTAAAAGAATTATTCTTTAAATTCAAAAATCTTTGTAATCTCTGGGCGCTTTGTGGTTAGTTATTCATGAGCTAACATTTCCCAAAATAAAGCGTTAAATTCATTTCAAAAGAATGGAGATCTTCTTATAATGAAGTTTTTCAAGCGATTCTTTCCAATCCTCATTTTAGGCTTCACTTTTCAATTTACCATCGCGCAAACCAATCAACCGAATATTTTTCAATGGGAGCAATTGCCGGAGCTGCCCAATCCGCTTGCCGGGCAATTCGTCGGGACTCACAATAACGCATTGATTGTGGCTGGCGGTTCCTATTTCCCGACTTCTTTGTTCGAAGGCGGGCACAAGGTGTGGTTAGACAACATTTTCGTTCTGGAATCCGGCAGCAATCATTGGAATACCAACTTCCACCTCGATCATCCGCGAGCGTATGGCGGGGCGATTTCAACCGACGATAGCATCATTCTCATCGGTGGTTCGGACGGAAAACAGCACTTCGCTTCTGTTTTCAAATTGAAATGGGAGAACGGCATAATTCAGAAACAGACTCTGCCGGATTTGCCGGCGCCCAACGCATATTTCGCAACGGCAAATTTGGCAAACATCATTTATGTCGCCGGCGGACAGGCAGAACCTTCTTCCACCGAAGCGCTCAAAGTTTTCTGGGCGCTGGATTTATCAAATCCTGAAACAGGCTGGCAGGAGTTGGAGCCCTGGCCGGGGCCGGCGCGAATTCTGCCTGTGGCTGCGGCGCAAAGCGGGTCATTCTATTTATTCAGCGGCGCGGAACTTTATCAGGACTCAACCGGCAAAACCACACGCACCTATCTCACGGATGGTTATCAATTCACCCCGGAACGAGGCTGGAAACAAATCGCATCGAGTCCCAGGCCCATGGTCGCCGCGCCGGGCATTGAATTCGGCCCATCCCACATTTTCATTTTCGGCGGCGATGACGGCTCGATCTTCAAACAGGCATTTGAATTGAAAGACAACTACCCGGGATTTGTCCGCGATATTTACGCCTATCACACCATTACGGATGAGTGGTCTGTCATTGGCGAGATTCCCGAAGCGTACGTCACCACAAACGCCACGTATTTTGAAAATCGCATTGTGATTGCCGGCGGCGAAGACCGGCCGGGGCACCGGGGGACAAAAGTACTTTCCGGGCTGCCGCAGAAACAGGCTTCGGCTTTTTCGCGAATCGACTACTTCATCATTCTGCTGTATTTCATTTTACTGATAATCATGGGATGGCACTTCGCCCGTCGGGAAAAGAGCACGGATGACTTTTTCATCGCCAGCCAGCGAATTCCCTGGTGGGCGGCCGGCATCAGCATTTTTGGCACGCAGCTCAGCGCCATCACATTTCTGGCTGCCCCTGCCAAAAGTTATGCCGAGGACTGGGTCTATTTTCTTGTGAACATGACGATCATTTTAATCGCGCCATTCGTGGTGTATTTGTACCTGCCGTTCTTCCGCAAAATCAAAATCACATCCGCATACGAATATTTGGAACAGCGATTCAACCTGGCTGTTCGGCTGTTCGGAAGCATTGCCTTTCTGCTTTTTCAAATCGGAAGAATGGGCATTGTGCTGTTTTTGCCGGCCATTGTGCTCTCCACGGCCACGGGAATCAACGTGTACGCCTGTATCATTGTGATGGGAGTTTTAGCCACCATTTACACAGCCATGGGCGGCATCGAAGCGGTGATCTGGACGGACGTTACACAGGTGTTCGTGCTCGCCGGCGGGGCGCTGGTGTCGCTGATCATTATTGCTGCCAATGTGGACGGTGGTTTCAGCGGTATCGTAAGCGAAGGTTTGGTTCATGGTAAATTTTATATGTTCGACCTCACATGGAATGGCGTGATGGAAATGCTGTGGATTGTGGTCATCGGAAATATATTCGCCACGGCTATTCCGTACACATCAGACCAGACTGTGATTCAGCGATACCTGACAACCCCCACGGAAAAGCAGGCCGCAAAAGCTATCTGGACCAACGCCGCGCTGTCCTTCCCCATTTCCATTTTGTTCTTTGGATTGGGAACAGCCCTGTTTGTTTTTTATAAAAGCCAGCCGGCCCTGCTTGATCCCACGCTGCAAACCGATGCGATTTTCCCGCTGTTCATTGTGCATCAATTACCGGCCGGCGTTGCCGGACTTGTAGTCGCCGGCATTTTTGCTGCGTCCATGTCCTCGCTGGACAGCAGCCTCAACAGCATGGCTGCCGTGGTGATCACTGATTTTTACCTTCGCTTGAAGAAAAATACCGTAAAAATAAATTCGCTGAACCTGGCCCGATGGTTGACCATCCTGTTCGGCGCGGTTGGGACCGTGACCGCTATTTTGTTGGCCACGTTCAACATCGAATCCCTGTTGGATGCGTTCCGGGAAATTTTGGGATTGTTCGGCGGAAGCCTTGCAGGCCTGTTCGCGCTGGGTATTTTTTCGAAGCGGGCGACCGGCGCCGGCGCTTTAACTGGCGCAGTGTCCAGCGCTATTATTCTCTGGTTGGTGAAAAGCTACACGGACATTCATTTCTTTTTGTACGCCCTCATCGGGATTGTGAGCTGCTACGTGATTGGCTACGTTGCGAGTTTATTCACAAAACGGACCCAAAAAGATATCAGTATTTTGACTTTCAAATGGGGGAAGAAATAATTTTCGCGAATGGTATCATTGGGCTTTTAGTAACTGACAAGTAATTTTTTGTACATTTTTGGCAAAAAAATCTCAAAAAAC
>CAZSBG010000173.1:0-7942 GCA_964605145.1 uncultured Cytophagia bacterium
TGAATTAGAATGACTTTTCAAATGATTTTTTATGGCTTAACTGATAATTTAGGTTTAAATAAAATCATCAATCTCAGACACCGGGTGACCTCCCTTCGATCGGACAACCAGGGTTTTTGTTTACACACAAAATAAGTTGTCCTCCTCGTTTTTAATATACAGGCGAATACTCCTGTCAAATCTCACAAAAATGTGATTTTCTATTGACATCTTTCCATATCTTACCTTATTCGGGTATCGGGTATCGGGTATCGGTGTAGCGTCCTGAACTTGGTTGACAAAAAGAGAAATAATTATTAACCTGCAATTATTGCCAAACAAGCTCGGCTTAATTAAACAAATTTATTGACAATCAAATAATGATTTGCTATATTTTAAACAATGGAAAAGGAAATTACATATTGGATCGATCATGCGGCGTATGATGGAGCAAAATTCTCGACGAGCATAAAAGCTAATTGAAAACTATTGAGATATTTATTTTAAAATACATCCTCTCTTCCTCGCCCTATCATCTGTATTCATTTGATAGGGTATTTTTTTACGGAAAAGGATCACAATACAAGTATAAATAATTCGGTTGACAAATTACTTCGGAGATTGAAATGACCTACGACTACATTATCATTGGTTCCGGTTTTGGCGGTTCGGTGGCGGCGCTGCGATTGGCAGAAAAAGGGTATACCGTGTGCGTGATTGAAGCGGGCAAGCGCTGGCAGGCACTCGATTTCCCCAAAACGAACTGGGAATTCTGGAAATTCGTCTGGGCGCCGCAACTTTTTTGTTACGGCATTCAGCGGATTCGGCTGCTGAATGATGTGTTGATCCTCGGCGGCAGCGGCGTTGGCGGCGGAAGTTTGGTATACGCCAACACGCTGTTCGTCCCGCCGGATCCGTTTTTCGCCGATCCCCAATGGAACGGTCTGGAAAACGACTGGAAATCGGAATTGATGCCTTTTTATGATACGGCAAAAAAAATGCTGGGCGTGGTGACAAATCCGAAATTCTGGCCATCCGATTATTCCTTGCAGGATTATGGAAAAGAAATTGGCAGAGAAAAATATTTCAAACCGGCCGAAGTGGGCGTATTCTTTGGCGAACCGGGCGTGACTGTGCCAGACCCCTATTTTGGCGGCAAAGGCCCGGCGCGAACCGGGTGCACCCAGACAGGCCACTGCATGGTCGGCTGCCGCGACGGTGGTAAAAATTCGCTGGATCGGAATTATCTTTATTTGGCAGAGCAATTGGGCGTTGAAATTATCGCTGAGCATAAAGTTATGAATGTCCGGGAGGAAAACGGAGAATACATTGTCACCTCGAAAAAAGTGACCGATGTTCTGTTTCAGAAAAAAGATATCTGCCGCGCAAAAGGAATCGTGTTTGCCGCCGGCGTGATGGGCACGCTGGAACTGATGATGCAATGCAAGGAAAACGATTCGCTCCCCAAAATTTCAGACCGGCTGGGACATGTGGTGCGAACGAACAGCGAAGTGCTGGCCGGCGTTACCGCGAAAAAAAGCGATGAATACCTGTCCACCGGCGTGGCCATCACGTCCAGCCTTTTTGTGAACGACAACACTCACATCGAGCTGGTGCGCTATCCCAAAGGTTCGGATGTAATGGGAATTCTCGCAAGCCTGCTCACAGATGGCGGCTCGAAAATTCCCAGGCCGGTCAAATTTTTGGGAAACATTCTGCTTCATCCCATTCAATTCTTGAGAACCTTGTGGCCGTTTGGCTGGGGACAGCGCAGCGTGATTCTGCTGGTCATGCAAACGCTGGACAATCACATCACCCTCCTGCGCAAGCGGCGCTGGTGGACGCTATTCAATAAGGGGCTGAGCTCGAAGAATCGCGGCAAGAAAATACCGACCTACATTCCGGAAGCCAACGAAGCTGTGAAAGGAATGGCCAAACGGTTGGATGCCATTCCGCAAAACGCGTTGACGGAAGTATTATTAAATATACCGATGACGGCCCACATTTTGGGCGGTGCCTGCATCGGCGAAGATGCAGAGAAAGGCGTGATCGACAAATACCATCGCGTGTTTGGATACGACAATATGTACGTGGTCGATGCCTCGGCCATTCCGGCAAATCTTGGCGTGAATCCGTCGCTGACGATTACGGCGCTCGCCGAACGGGCCATGAATTTCATTCCGGAAAAAGGGAAATAGAGGTTCATGATTCGGGAATCGGGAATCGGGGAATTGCCTGAATGAAAAGGGCTTGAAGGTATGCTCTAATTGCGCGCGTACTTTCTTTTCTTTATCTCTGCCTCTACCTTTTTCTTTTTCGGCTAAACTTGTTTTTAGTATTGGCGAAAATAGATAGTGGTAGTTTACATTTTCAGCAAAAAAAGCACTTTTTTTACGATTAAAGGAAGACTCACATGATGACACCATTTAATCCATCAAAGAATGGGGGAAAAATGAAAATCCGATTTTTCACAGCTACTGTTGCTCTTATTTTTATCGTTAGCCATATCAGCCTGTTTAGTTCAAACAATGTCCTGGTTGCTGAACTGAAATGGTTCAATGCTGACCATGCCCCAACCGGCGCATTCAGCACTTTTGTGTTCGGGATGAAAAACCAGGGCGGCGGATTCATGCAGACCAAAGCCACGCCATCGAGCAAGGATATTTTTATTGCCTACAAATCTGCCAGCACCGGCGTGCGAATTCTTCCTTTTGTGATAGATCCTTCGGAATATAATGCGTCCGATTTTTACCTTGATGAAGAAGTCAATCGAACCCTGGGGTACTGCACTGACGTCTGGTCAACGCCTGATTTCAACATCACTGTCTACTCGCCGGTGTGGAGCATTCCTGACCCGGCGACCATGTACGTGTCCCAGAAACGGCTCATCTTCTGCCCGGCGCAATGGATTGAAATCAGTTGGGATAATTCGGAAAGCGCGGAATCTGCTGAAATTTTATTCGGACTGCGTTCCAGCATCTACGATAATGTGTACGATCCGTTAGGTGATAACTATCTCCGCGGTTTCGATTTTCGGCATAGTGACAAAGAACGTGGATTTCTCATGGCGCTTACTGGTCAGGCAAACTGCGATGTCGACGCCATCAAATATGATAATGTGCTCAAATATTTTGCGTATGGCGATGCGACCAGCGGCTGGGACAGCGGCGCCATTTTGCTCACCATACCACCCGGTTCAAAAGAAAGTATTTTTCTGCTGACCGTGCATTATAATGATGAAATTATCACCGATGGCATCAGCTCCAAATTTTACTTCACCGAGTTGTTCGACAGCTACATCGATGTCGCTGATTTTGCATATCAACAGGCCCATTCTATCAAACGATATTGTCAGGAACAGGATCAGAAATTAATCAACTCCGGTATCAATTCTGCCCGACAGTTTCTCGTAGCGCATTCCACGCACACCTATCTCGCGAACACCTGCTACCTGCAATCGGAAATCGGGCCGATCTGGATGATCTCCGAAGGCGATTTTCAGTACATGAATACGCTGGATTTGACCGCGGACATGGTTTTCTACGAACTTCGAATGCACCCCTGGACCATGCGCAATGTGCTGGATTTGTGGACATCGCGATACTTTTATTATGATGAGGTCATGGTGCCCAAAGGAAGCGGCCAGAGGTATCCCGGCGGTATTTCGTTCAATCACGACATGGGTCGATACACCACATTCACACCGCCGGGCATTTCGGATTATGAGACGTACATTTCCATGGCGCACGAGGAGCTGACCAACTGGATTCTGTGCGCCGCGCTTTACTGGCAAATTCGCAGCGACGACGACTGGCTGCAATCCAACGCGAGCATATTTCAGGATTGCCTGGAATCGCTCATCAATCGCGACCATTTCGATGAAAATTTGCGAGATGGCGTTCAAAGTCTGATTACGACCTACGACGGCGCTGTAGAGGAAATTACCACCTACGACGCTCTCGATCCCTCGTTGAAGCAGCCGTTCGAAAATCTGTATTTGGCCGTGAAAACGTGGGCTTCGTACGTGGCGCTGGATTTAATTTTCACCCACCTGAATTTAACCGAGGATGCCGAATTGGCTCGCTCGCGCGCCAACGTCTCAGCCGCCACCATCGAAAGCTACAAAATCGAAGACGAATCCGGCACATGGATTCCCTCGCTGTTCAACAAAATGATTGAAGCCCGCATCATTCCGGCTATCGAAGGCTTGATATTCCCCTTTAAACTCGGGGATCTCGATGCAGTATCCGATACAGGCAGATTCGGTTCACTCATTACGCTGTTGAAAAACCATCTTGACACTGTACTGCAACCTGGAATTTGTCTGGATGAAGTGACCGGGGCCTGGAAAATTTCCAGCGACACCACGCGGACGTGGCAGAGCAAAGTGTATCTGTGCCAGTACATTTCAGAAAAAATTCTTGGAAAAACAGGTGATACCATAAACGGAGCTGTCGACGAAGTTCACGCCAACCTTCAAATGAATACTATCACGGCGCACGATTGCTGGTCCGAACAGCTTTTCAGCAACACAGGCGAAGCGTCGGCCGGGTATCATTATCCCCGTGGCGTCACTTCAACATTGTTCTGGGAAGATGTTGATCTCTCTAATCCTGCCGCGGATCAACTCGTGCTCATCCCGCAGGTCGATACGCTGAAAAAAGATATCGCCAATCCAATCCGAATGGATGCGCAATTCTCAGGCAATAGCACCTGGGATTACCTTCTTTTCACCAATGTGCGCCTGACATCCAATTCTTCGATGCTACAATTTTCCAGTGACTCCAGCAACTGGTCGCCTGAACTGACGGTGCTACTTGACATGGGCATGATGAATTTCTTCATCAAAGACACTGAAGCAGAGGACGTGGTAATTACTATGGAGGATTTGAACGATGGCCTGGGCGTTCACAATCAGCAGCTCTCCATCGATCCGGAAAATATTGTGCCGGTGGAATTGGCGGATTTTTCAGCGCGGGTGCAGGGCGAATTTGTCATTCTTTCATGGACGACCGCCAGTGAATCCAACAACTTTGGCTTCGAAGTTCAGCGAAGAACCGAAAATTCGGATTGGGAAAAGATTGGGTTTGTTCACGGCAACGGAACCACCGCCAACACCCGCTCCTATTCATTCAAGGATAAGCCAAAAAATGAAACGGGCAGTTATTACTATCGACTCAAGCAAATCGACACGGATGGGAATTTCACCATTTATTCGGCCATCGAAGTTACAATGAATCTTCCATCAAAGGTTCACCTGTCGCAAAACTACCCGAATCCGTTCAACGCGTCCACGACCATTCGATACGAAATCCCGGAACCAAGCCGAGTCAAACTGGTGATTTACAACGTGCAGGGAAGAGTCATCCGAACGCTGGTGGATGAAAGCAGCAGCCCAGGGTATTGCACAATTTTGTGGAATGGCCGCGATGAACAGGGGCAGGTCGTAAGCAGCGGGAACTATTTTTACGAACTAAAGGCTAATGAGGTAACAATTCGGAAACAACTTTTGCTGGTAAAATAAATTCCAGATCTAAAGAAAAAAAAGGAGAGGAGAAAATGCGTCAATCCATTTTAATTTTAATTTTATTTTTGATTTTCGGGCTGGCAATGCAGGCCCAATTCGAAGAAACGTTCGAAAAAGACACCATTAAAACAGCCGGCGGTGACCTGGAAATCACTTTCATTGGGCACGGCACGCTGATGTTCCGGTTCGATGGCAAGGTCATTCACGTCGATCCGGTGAGCGATTATGCCGATTACACTAAATTGCCCAAAGCCGACCTGATTCTAATTACACACGAACACGGTGATCACCTGGATCAGGAGGTCATCGATATTCTTAAAAAAGAGGGCACTGACATTATTCTGACCGAAATTTGTCACGAAAAAACAGGACACGGAACAGTCATGGGAAACAATGAAGTTCGAACTACGAAAGGATTCCGGATTGAATCTGTGCCGGCGTACAACATCGTTCAAAAACGTTCCAGCGGAAAGCCGTTTCATCCCAAGGGAAACGGCAATGGCTACATCATCACTTTCGGTGACAAGCGACTTTACATTGCCGGGGACACGGAGAACACGCCAGAGATGAAAATGCTGAAGAAAATCGACATTGCATTTCTGCCCATGAATATGCCGTACACCATGACCCCGGAAATGGTCGCCGACGCAGCCCAAGCGTTTCGCCCGATGATTCTGTATCCCTATCATTTTGGAGATACCGATACCAGCAAGCTGGTAAAATTATTGGCGAACGAGAAAAACATCGAAGTCCGCATTCGAAAATTGAATTAAAAAATTCTGCCCACGAAACACACAAAAAAATACGAAATTATTTTGTAGGTCAAAATGGTATTTTGACCTACTTCCATTTTAACACAATGACGTTTATTCTTTATCAAGAAATATTTAACCTGGATTATTCATTGTAATGCATTCAGGAATCCAGGTAGCCTGAATGGTGCTTAATTCCGAATTCATTATATCTAACTTTGTTAATTTTCATATATCTTATTAAATACATTAATAACATCAAGTTAAACATCTTTTGATTGAAATTTGTGAATAATTCAGGTTAAAAAAAATTGATTATCAATAATCTATTAAATTTTCATACTAAAGGAATTCTAACTATTTTAAAGTAGGACAAGTTGACTACATGTCCTACTTTTCTTTCGTGTGGTTCTGCGTATTCCGTGGGAAAAAATAAAATATGAGCCATCTGAACATCGAAATCAAAGCGCGCTGCAATCGCCCGGAATCAATTCGAAAAATTCTCAAACAGCATCACGCCGAATTCAAGGGCGTCGACCATCAAATTGACACCTATTTCAATTGTCGGCACGGCAGATTGAAACTGCGCGAAGGTACGATCGAGCATCACCTCATTCACTACGATCGGGAAGATAAGCCAGGCCCGAAAAAGTCGCTGGTAACGCTGTACCGGCCAAATCCGCAATCGGATTTGAAACAGGTGCTCACCAATGCAATGGGAGTGCTCGTCGTTGTCGATAAAAAGCGGGAAATCTATTTCATCGATAACGTTAAATTTCACATCGACGAGGTGAAAGACCTGGGTTCATTCGTTGAAATTGAAGCCATTGATTCTGATGGCACAATGGGACAGGCAAAGCTGCAAGCGCAATGCGAGAAATACATCAATCTGTTTGAATTGAAAGAAGATGACTTCATTCATCTTTCCTACAGTGATTTACTGTTAGTCAAAAAAGCATCCCGGGAATAAAATTCTTATAAATTCTTTGCTGGAGATTTTTTATGGCCAAGCCAGGGAGAAAATCCGATATGTTAATTCCAACCATTATTATGGGAATAATTGCCCTTGTTCTTGCTTATCTGGCGTACAACAAGGGAGAAAGTCAACACCTCATTGGATTGAAATCTGCGTGGACAATGACGTACCAGATTCTGCCCATGTTGATATTTGCGTTCATCATCGCCGGGATGATTCAGGTGTTGCTGCCGCGCGAACTGGTGGCAAAATGGGTCGGCGCCGAGTCAGGTTTCCGCGGGATTTTGATCGGAACCATTGCCGGCGGACTCTCGCCCGGCGGCCCTTACGTGAGTCTGCCCATCGCAGTCGGCCTGCTGAAATCCGGCGCCGGCGTGGGCACTATGGTCGCATATCTCACCGGCTGGTCCCTGTGGGCCATCAGCCGTTTGCCCATGGAATTAGGAATTTTAGGTTGGCGATTAACACTGATTCGGCTGGCGTGCACGTTTTTCTTCCCGCCCATTGCCGGGGTGATTGCACAGTATCTATTCGCCAATGTAAAACTTTGAACGAATTAATTAGTATTCGCTGCGGTGTTTTTCTCTGATAACCAAAAACATTTTTCAATGCAATCCGAATTTTCTCTTGATTTTGAATAATTTATTTTGTAATCTAATACTACTTAGTCAGATTGAAAAACGTATCGAGAAACAAGGCAATATTCCC
>CAZSBG010000174.1:0-7593 GCA_964605145.1 uncultured Cytophagia bacterium
TCATTCCTGTATGTTTTTTACAGGAATCTCATTCTAAATCACGAGGAGATTCCCGATTAAAACATGCGGGAATGACATCGGAGAAAAATTCAAGTTTCTTGAAAGTTACAAAAAATATACCTATGATTATAACAATAATGACACAAATAATCAAGTTAAAAAGTAATCAATAGAAATATATATTTAAAATAATTTCGGTTTGGAAATAGGAAGTGGATGAATTATGAGGTTTTGTTTGCCAAAGGGGAAAAGTAGACGGTCGGAATTTGAGGAGCAATCCCCAAAAATAATGATTCGGCGCCGGGAATGAATAACACTACCCTTTTTTGAACCCGAAAATGAGGCCGGCAATAAATCCACCGCCAGTGGGCAGATTGGCCATCAAAATATCCTTGAATGTATTCACCCGGGTTTCATTATGGACCATCGATTCGAAGAAAAATTGAATTTTACTCCAGTTGATCAAAATAATGTCGTAATGGCTTAGCACCTGGAACATGACAAACACAAGGCCGGTGATAATCAATAGAATTTTAAACACCTTTTTTAACGCATATCCGGCGCTATAACCGGCAACTCCCCCAAAGGTGACCGCACCCAGTTCCCCCAACATCGGTTGTGAAATATTTAAAATTATAACCAACATGTAAAAAGTTGATAACATTTGACCACCGCAATAATCTTGTTTTCATGACTCATTGTTATTATCGGTAGTTTGGAGGAGAAAGATTAGGAAAAATATAAAAAATTGTAACATGTGTAACAGAAGAGAAATAAATGAGGACGGGCATCAAGGTGGTGTAAATGTACTAACCACGGATTATTTTTTCATCAAATGTTTAGATTTGATTTCCTGGATGATTCGAGATTCGTGGCGCAACGATGTTCTTTCCAATGCATGTTTTGGATGTTCGAGAATCCTTTTTTCAAACAATTCGTTAGTAATGTAGCGATTGAGAGCAAAGTTCAAATTTCTATTCTTAAGGTTGTATCTTTTCTTTTTCATAGTCAATCTATCCTGTTTCGCAGATTTTAATTAGGAATAACAATTATTTACTGCAATTTTAATGCCAGGAATATTGTTTTGGTTTAATTCTAATTAAAACAAATTCATGTACAATTTTGAGAAAGATTATAGAATATTATAACTGACTCACTGATGAACGAAATTGTATCAAAATTTACCAATTGCGTATGTCGCAGGGGAAGAAACAATTATCTCATCACTCCGTAAGAAATTACTTATGTTTTTCCTTGATTTTTTGAATACTTGTAATTACTTTATTATTATCAACGATTAAATCATTCATTCATTTTTTCATTTAACAAGGAGGGGTGCTTTGAAAAAATATTTAATTGTAGTTACAGCGCTATTCTTTGTTTTTGTTGTCCAGGCAGAAGAAGCACGATTACTGCGCCAGCCTCATATTAACAATGGCAGGGTTGTTTTTGTGTATGCCGGAGATTTGTGGTCTGTGTCGGCGGAAGGAGGCGTGGCTCGGCGATTAACATCATTTGAAGGAATCGAGGTGTTTCCAAAATTCTCGCCGGATGGAAAATGGATCGCGTTTTCGGGAGAATATTCCGGGACGCGGCAGATTTACCTCATGCCATCACAGGGCGGTGTGCCCAAACAGTTGACGTTTTACCCGGATGTCGGCCAAATGCCGCCACGCGGAGGCTGGGATAATATCCCCATCGACTGGACGCCGGACGGAAAGAAAATTCTCATTCGGTCCAATCGGACGCCGTATGGTCAGCGGGTCAGTAAGTATTTTCTCGTCGATCCCTTCAACGATGGATTGGAACAACCGCTGCAAATTCCTGAAGGCGGTCCGGCAAGCCTTTCGCCGGATGGCACCCGGCTGAGTTACTGCATTAAATCGCGCGAATACAGAACATGGAAACGATACAAGGCCGGTCGCGCGCAGGATATCTGGATTTATGATTTGAAAAACAACGAGATCGAGCGGGTCACAGAATTTTCCGGCACGGATAATTTCCCCATGTGGGTCGGAGAGAAAATTTATTTTACATCGGACCGGGAAACAGTAGATTCGGACAATCCCCGGACACTCAATATTTTTGCTTATGATTTGAATTCAAAAATGATAGATAAAATAACGGATTTCACGGATTTCGATTGCTTGTGGCCGAGCCGCGGGAACGGCGGCATTGTATTCGAAAATGGCGGGTACATTTACCATCTTGATCCGGCTTCAGAAGAAGTGAAAAAAATATCTGTGACCATTCACGATGACAAACCAAATATGCGCCCGGTGTACAAAAATGTGTCAAAATTCATTGAAAGCGCGTATGTTTCTTCCACAGGGAAAAGAGCTATTTTTTCTGCCCGCGGAGATATCTTTACGGTGCCGGCAGAGCACGGCGATATTGTCAATCTGACAGAAACCGGGGATAATCGCGAAATGAGCGTGGATTGGTCGCCGGATGGAAAATACATCTCTTATCTTTCAGAAGAAAGTGGGGATTACGAGCTTTTCATCAAGGAATATCACAGCGATGCGCCGGCTGTACAGGTGACCAAAAACAGTGGATCGTGGATTACCGGGTATGTCTGGTCGCATGACAGCAAAAAAATTCTCATTGGTGACAAGAAAAATCGGCTGCGGCTTTTGGATGTGTCGTCCAAAAATATGAAGCTGGTGGACCAGGGTATGTATTCGCCGGTGAGCGGCTATGTCTGGTCGCCGGATGATCGATGGGTTGCCTATACCAAAGATTCGGAAAATCATATCACGTCTATCTGGATCTATTCCCTGGATCAGGATAAAAAATTCCAGTTAACGACTGACCAGGAAGATGAATATAACCCGGTGTTTGATACCGAGGGAAAAACCATTTCATTCATTTCGCGTCGGGATTTCAACTGGCGTAACCGAAATTTTGACGCCAAATTATACATCGGTACCCTGCGTTCCGATATGATATCGCCGTTCGCACCGCGCAATGATGATGAAGTTCCGGAAAAGGAAGAATCGGATAAAAAAGAAAAGAATGCGGATAATAAAAAGTCGAAGGATGATAAAGAGGAGCCGGAAAAGATGATTGTCGATGTTGCCGGTTTCCAACATCGTGTGGTGGCCTATCCTTTGAAAACAGGCGGATACCGTGGATTGGCGGCCGTTAAGGACGGTATCCTTTACCTCCGTGAGGGCAAGCTCTATAAATTTGATATGGAGAAACGAAAAGAGTCGGAAATAATGGATAAGGTGGGTTCCTATTATGTCACGGCTAACGGGAAAAAGTTTCTGTACCGAAGCGGCAGAAATTATGGTATCGCCGACCTGAGGCCGGGACAGAAGCCCGGCGCCGGCAAATTAGATTTGAGTAAAATGGAAATGAAAATTGATCCGGCCGTGGAATGGAAACAAATTTACACTGATGCCTGGCGAATCATGCGCGACTGGTTTTACGATCCCGGCATGCATGGCGTGGATTGGGAAAAAATGCACGACAAATACGAAGTGCTCATTCCTCACGTTGCTCAACGAGCTGATCTGGACTATATTCTCGGCGAGCTCATTGGGGAGTTGAACGCCGGCCATACGTATGTTTTTTCCGGCGATATGGAACAGGTGAAGCGTGTGCCTGTCGGGGTGTTAGGTTGCGAGCTCGTCGCAGATGGGAAATTCTACAAAATAAAGAAAATTTTCCAGGGAGAAAACTGGACGCGCAATCGTCGCTCTCCGCTCACCATGCCTGGTGTGGACGTAAAAGAAGGGGAATACCTGATCGGCATTGATGGTGAAATAATTCAAACGGATACAAATCCGTATCGTTTCCTGGAAAATAAAACCGATGTTCAGGTGACGCTCCTGATAAATAATGAACCGACTGAAAAGGGCGCGCGTGAGGTTGTCATCACGCCGACTACATCTGAACTGGCGTTGCGGCACTTCAACTGGATTAAAAGAAATCGTGAGCTGGTAGATAAACTTTCCGGTGGACGAATCGGTTACATTTATGTGCCCAATACATCGTTCGATGGTTTTAAGGAATTTTACCGCGGCTGGTACGAGCAATCGACCAAGGATGGTCTGATCATCGATGAACGTTATAATGGCGGCGGTTCATTGCCCAGCCCGATGATTTTCGATCTGGCGCATCCTGTGCTGCAATACTGGGCGCGTCGAAATCTGGCCTTATACCCCACGCCCGGCAATGTGCATGTCGGCCCCAAAGTGATGCTGATTAATGGCCGGTCATCGTCCGGTGGCGATGCGTTCCCGGCGTATTTCAGAACCATGGATCTGGGTCCGTTGATGGGGCAAACAACCTGGGGCGGACTCATTGGCTACGGCTATAGCCCAAGCTTTGTGGATAATGGTCGCATGGCCGTTCCATCCTCTGCATACGTGACCCCGGACGGCAAATGGGACGTGGAATATTATGGTGTAAAGCCGGACATCGAGGTATTCGACGATCCCACGTTAATCCAGACTGGTCGCGAACCCATGTTGGAGGAAGCAGTGAAATACATTCTAAACGAGTTGAAGAAGAATCCGCCCAAAAAATTGAAGAAGCCTGAAGGGCCGGATCGGAGTTGATAAAAATTTTTCCGTTCAACCCTCCTGAATTTATCAAAACAGGAGGGTTTCTTTTTTGGAGTCAAAACGATTCACAAATTTGTCATTTAATTTGTAAATTACAAGTTCTTTTCAAGTTAAATGTGTATTCGTTAACTATCTTTCACAACTTTATGCTTGACATTTTGTCACAACAGTGCTATATTTACACGATATACTTAATGATAAAGGAAGTCGATGACAGAGTTTCAACTTAGATCCGATTATCAGCCCACCGGCGATCAACCGAGGGCAATTCGTGAACTCACCGAAGGCATTCAGCGTGGCGACCGATTTCAGACGCTGCTGGGGGTCACCGGAAGCGGTAAAACATATACCATGGCCAATGTCATTGCTAACGTCGGAAAACCGACCCTGGTATTATCCCATAATAAAACGCTGGCTGCCCAGTTGTACGGAGAGTTCAAGGGATTTTTTCCGAATAACGCGGTGGAGTATTTCATCAGCTATTACGATTATTATCAACCTGAAGCGTACGTACCAACCACCGACACCTATATTGCCAAAGACACTTCCGTGAATGATGAGATCGACCGGCTTCGGTTAAAGGCGACCAGTTCCCTGCTGGAGCGGAAAGATGTGGTGATCGTGGCTTCGGTTTCGTGCATTTACGGATTGGGTTCGCCGGATGATTATAAGCAATTGCTGCTGATTTTGAGAAAAGGTGACCGCATGGAGCGATACCAGATTCTCGAAAAATTGGTTGATATTCATTACAGTCGAAACGATTTTGAATTTGCCAGGGGAACGTTCCGCGTGCGCGGCGATGTGATTGAAGTTATTCCTGCCTACGAAGAGGAAGGCGTGCGCATCGAGCTGTTCGGAAATTTGGTCGAAAATATTTCCATCATCGACACGCTGACCGGCAAGACAATACAAACGCGTGATTCGGTAGCCATTTACCCGGCCAAGCATTACGTGACAACGCGCCCTAAAATGGATCAGGCGATTCGTACCGTCAAACAGGAGCTGGAAGAGCGGCTGACATTGCTGCGCGGTCAAAACAGGCTGCTCGAAGCCCAGCGGCTGGAGATGCGGACAAACTATGATCTGGAAATGATGGAAGAAATCGGATTTTGTTCCGGCATTGAAAATTATTCACGCCACATTTCAGGCAAGAATCCGGGGGAGCCGCCGTTTACGCTTCTGGACTTCTTCCCGAAAGATTTTCTGATGATCATCGATGAGTCGCATGTGACGGTCTCTCAGGTTCGGGCCATGTATCACGGCGATCGTTCGCGAAAGGAAACGCTGGTGGAACATGGATTTCGGCTGCCATCCGCGCTGGACAATCGTCCGCTAAATTTTGAAGAATTCGAGTCCATGCTGAAACAGGTGGTGTTTGTTTCAGCAACACCGGCAGAGTATGAAGTGGAAAAAAGCGAAGGCGTGATGGTCGAACAAATAATTCGTCCCACCGGTTTGATGGATCCTGAAATCGATGTTCGCCCCATCAAAGGACAGATCGATGATTTGATCGGTGAAGTGAATGTGCGGGCAGCACGAGAAGAACGCGTGCTGGTGACAACGCTGACAAAGCGCATGGCTGAAGATTTGACCGATTATTTGGCTGAAATGAATATTAAGGTGCGATATTTGCATTCCGAAATTGATGCCCTGGATCGTGTGGAAATTCTCCGCGATTTGAGGCTTGCAGAGTTTGATGTCCTGGTGGGAATCAACTTGTTGCGCGAGGGATTGGATTTACCGGAAGTATCACTGGTCGCAGTGTTGGACGCTGATAAAGAGGGTTTCCTCCGATCTGAAACATCGTTGATGCAGGTGGCCGGCCGCGCGGCGAGAAATGTTGGCGGCAAGGTGATCTTCTATGCGGACAAAATAACCCGGTCTATGAAAAAAACGATGGATGAAACCAATCGTCGAAGGGCGATTCAACAAAAATATAACGAAGAGAATAATATTCAACCGAGAACAATTTATAAATCAGTGGATGATGTGCTACGATCCACGCGGGTCGCAGATGAGAGAGTAGAAAAGTGGGGTGCGAAGCGAAAGAAACGCCGCGACAGAGCCGATGTCAGTCTGTCTCAAATGGAACGTGTGGAACTCATCGAGAAATTGGAACAGGAAATGCAGGAAGCTTCCAGGAAACTGGAGTTCGAGCGTGCGGCAGAACTTCGGGATGAGATTGAATGGTTGAAAAAGAATTGATAGATATCTGCACATTTTTTGAAAATAGCAAAGTTTATGAGTAGAAGATGAATAATATAAATAAAAAAATTCAATCTTTGGTTAACAATATTGTTGAACAAGTTCATCCATTACGCATTATTATTTTTGGTTCAGCAGCAAGAGGAGATTTCAAGACTGACAGTGATATTGATGTCATGGTTATTATGCCTGAGGGTACACATCGAAGAAAAACATCACAATTTTTATATCGAAATATTCGAGGAAGAAAAATTCCATTTGATATTTTAGTTGCAACACCATCTGATTTAGAGAAGCACAAAAATAATGAAGGTTTGATTTATTCAACGGTATTGAAAGAGGGTTTGGAAGTTTATGCTGTTCAATAGACAAAACGCGGGAAGTCCACAAGATTGGTTCAGGCACGCAAAAAGCGATCTTGAGCTTGCGCGTGTGAATCCACCTCCCATTGTCTTATTGGAAGGATTGTGTTTTCATGCACAACAAGCAGTTGAAAAATCGCTAAAAGCGCTGCTGATTTACTTCGATGTATCATTTCCAAGAACACATAATATTGGAGTTTTACTCGATCTCTTACCTGAAGATTTAGTTGTCCCAGATTTAGTTCAGGAGTCAGCAATTTTAAGTGATTATGCAGTAATGACCAGATATCCTCATGATCTTGAACCTGTTGATGCGGATGAATATTTGAGAGCGGTTGAAATTGCAGATTACGTTTTGTCTTGGGCTGAACGAATTATTCAATGATCTTTTTTGCTACTTCGTCAGATTACCCTTTTTCTGTCATTTCCTCTGGACTTTACCCGGGGTA
>CAZSBG010000175.1:0-7527 GCA_964605145.1 uncultured Cytophagia bacterium
AGTTGAACTTCCCGGGTAAAACAACCTGAAATTGGTTGAGGAAGGAGATAATTTTATGGGCTTTACAGTTCCCTCAAATTTATAGCCGAATAAGCAATTCATCGGAAAATTCTAAGTGACATGTAAAATTAGGCTAAAACAATATACAACAATCGCCTGGCGTTGTCAAGAATATTGTTGCGGGAGTTGTTTTAATACAGAAACTTAATTTTACAAGTTTTCAAGGCGGTCTGCGTCAAGACTATCCTTTGGTCTTCCAGTCGATTTTTTATTCATTATTAGCTTATGTTTCGAAATTATCGGGACATCGAGTCCCTCAATGCGTACGTTGGTTTTATCTTCACAGGCTCCCCACCAATAAAAATTCAACCTTTTTTTTAATAATATGGATGACATTTCTTTGTAATCTTGATTCAACATCGTACTCTCAGGACAATGCATAAATTTCTTTGGTCAGCTCCCAAACAAAAGAGAGACGTTCCTCTGGCGATAAATCCACGTATTCATCATTTTGATGAACTTTAGATTTACGAACCGCGATGTGTTTTCTGTTCATTTGCATTTTTATTTTCTATCCAAAAGTTTTGTTGATATGTATTTCAAAAATAATTCCTTTAAGCTTCATCCAATTATTACGCGCTGGTTTGTTCATGGAAGGAAATTGGAAAAATCCCGAAGGGATTCTACATTTGTAGCAGAGTCCAGCGCGACAAAAACAAACAACTCCGAAGGAGTTGGACTTCAATCGAATGAAAATACGTTCGAAATATGTTTCACAATTGCCTGATAACCAATTATTCAACCCTTTCAGGGTTGTTAATACGTTGTGAACCGGGTTGCTACAAATGTTAAACACCTTCGGTGTTAAAAATATCGATTATGGATTTTCCGAAAATAATTATTCTGTCAAGTAGAAATCCTTTATTGCCTCGGCGTTCATCCATTCACCTAAAACTGGCTGGCCCTGTCAAAAAAAATAATATACTCTTTTAAATTTTGTATGTCAAGACTATTTTTGCGAGATTTGTTTCAATATTCACAATCAATTTTATTATCGTTTTCAGATGGGCGCTACACTAAACTAAAATTAATCCTCCGCCTCCGGCTCGCCCATGCCTTCCAGCGATTCCCCTTCCAGGCGGGCCACAACCACGGCGCCGCAGGAATCGCTCAGCACGTTCACGGTGGTGCGGAACATGTCCAGCACGCGGTCCACGGCCAAAATAATCAGGTAACCTTCCAGGGGCAGCCCGACCGCGTTGAGGATGATGTACATCATCACCAGTCCGGCCATGGGCACGCTGGCCGCGCCAATGGACGCCAGCAGGGCCGTGAGCACAACAATCCCCTGCTGGGCCAGGGTCAGTTCAATGCCATACACCTGGGCGATGAAAATGGTTGCCACGCACTCGTACAGCGCGGTCCCGTCCATATTCACGGTGGCGCCAATGGGCAGCAGGAAATTGGCCACTTTTTTGGACACGCGGGAATTGCCCATCACGCCTTTCATGGTCAGCGGCAGCGTCACCATGGACGAGCAGGTGGAAAACGCCATCATCAGCGCCGGGGGCATGCCCTTGTAATGCTTGAACGGATTCACCCGGGCAACGAAACGCAGCAGCATGGGGAGATTCACGAACGCGTGAATGAACAGTCCTATCAGCACCACGATGAAATAAAATCCCAGCGATTTGAACGCGGAAAAACCGGTGGTCGCCACAATGCGCGCGTTGATGCCAAACACGCCCAGCGGCGCGGCCCAGACGATGAACAGCGTCATTTTCAGCATGGCCTGAAACGCGCCCTGGAAAAACGTGGAAATTTGTGTCCGATACGGATCCTTGATGCGCGTGACAAAATATCCGAACAGGATGCAGAAGAAAATCACTGGCAGCACGTCGCCCTCGGCAATGGACTGAAAGGGATTTTCAGGGATGATGCGAAACAGCAGCTCGCCGATTCCCTGCTGGGCGGCGTCCAATTGTTCCGGCGCCTGCTGCAATTCGATGTTGGCGCCCACCCCGGGACGAAACAGGTTCACCAAAAACAGGCCGGTGACAATGGCAAAAAAGCTGCTGGTGATGTAATAGAGGAATGTTTTCAAGCCCAGGCTGCCCAGTCCCTTGCCTGTGCCCACGCTGAGAACGCCGGAAATAATCGAAACAATGATAAGCGGCATAATGGCCATGCGTAATAACCGCAGAAACAGATTCGCCAGCGGATCGGCAATGGGTAAAATGCTTTCACCGAAAATTTTGCCGGCGATAATTCCAAGAACAATTCCGATGAAGATGTAGTGGGTTAAGCTCAATTTTTTAAATAGCATGAGTTTTCCTCGTTTTACGTTTTTCGATAATGGATATTAGATGTTGGATATTGGATGTTTGATGTTTGATGTTGGATATTGGATGGTCGATATTGGATATTCGATGTTGGATTCTTGATGATGATTGGTCTTCGTTTCTTTTTGAGTTCGTAATTTTTCACTCTTGTGACCTTTTTGGACGGCTTGTATAAATGAATTTATTTTACGGCCTAATTTGTCCAGTTTAATTTGTAAATCTTTGTAACGCTTTTCATTCTTTAATGAACCTGTTTCAAACAGAGTTTCCAAATGATCGATTGTCTCGTTGTTCGAAGCTAACGCAAAAATCAAAAATCGAATGAATTCCTGTTTATAGTATTTGCGGCCATAGCCTTCCACGATATTGGATTTTACAGATTTAATAGAGCGCCTGATCTGGCTGCCGACCTCGTACATCTCAAATTTTGGAAGTTCGTGCACAGTCATTTCATGAATTTCAACAACAACCTCCCTGGCCAACTGCCAAATTTCAAGCTTCTTATAACTCACCGAGCCTCCGTTTCAAGAATGAGTTAATTTTTTCTTCGAAAATCAAATATCAAAAATCTAATATCTAAAATCCAACATCCAACATCCAACATCGAGTATCAAATATCCAATGTCTTTTAGCCTTTATTATTTTTCACTCTTGTGACCTTTTTGGACGGCTTGTATAAATGAATTTATTTTACGGCCTAATTTGTCCAGTTTAATTTGTAAATCTTTGTAACGCTTTTCATTCTTTAATGAACCTGTTTCAAACAGAGTTTCCAAATGATCGATTGTCTCGTTGTTCGAAGCTAACGCAAAAATCAAAAATCGAATGAATTCCTGTTTATAGTATTTGCGGCCATAGCCTTCCACGATATTGGATTTTACAGATTTAATAGAGCGCCTGATCTGGCTGCCGACCTCGTACATCTCAAATTTTGGAAGTTCGTGCACAGTCATTTCATGAATTTCAACAACAACCTCCCTGGCCAACTGCCAAATTTCAAGCTTCTTATAACTCACCGAGCCTCCGTTTCAAGAATGAGTTAATTTTTTCTTCGAAAATCAAATATCAAAAATCTAATATCTAAAATCTAACATCCAACATCCAACATCCAACATCGAGTATCAAATATCAAAAACCACCATCCGAATATTGGTCATTTCCTCGATGGCGTATTTCAGGCCTTCGCGGCCGATTCCGCTGTCTTTGTTGCCGCCGTAGGGCATGTGATCGACGCGGTACGTGGGCACATCGTTAATGATAATTCCGCCGACGTTGATCTTTTTAATTGCCGTGAACGCCCGCTGGATGTCCTGCGTGTAAATGCCGGCCTGGAGTCCGTATTTGGAGTCGTCGACCATGCCTAACACATCGTCGAAATTCTCGTACGGGATAATCGACACCACCGGCGCGAAAATCTCGTCCGACACCACTTTCATCGCCGGCGTCACGTTCGTCAACACCGTGGGTTCGAACATTTGGCCAGTTCGCTTGCCGCCGGTTAAAATTTCAGCGCCTGCCTCTTCTGCTTCGTTCACCCACATTTCCGCGCGCTCAGCTTCGTGAACATCAATCATCGGGCCCACATCGCAATTCTTGTCCAGCGGATCGCCCACCACCTGCTTTTTCGTGGCATCGACAAACCGCGCCGAAAATTCTTCAACAATGGATTGGTGCACATAAATTCGCTGCACCGAAATACACACCTGTCCGGAATTGGCGTAGCTTCCCATGACGCAGCGGGGAATGGCCTTGTCCAGATCCGCGTCTTCGCAAATAATCACCGCGGAATTGCTCCCCAGCTCCATGGTGTATTTTTTCAGGCCGCCGCGACTGACAATGTATTTTCCCACCGGCGGACTGCCGGTAAAGGTAATCATAGCCACGCGCGGATCGGTCACCAGCCAATCACCAACCGTGGACCCGCCGCCCATGATAATGTTGATGCCGCCGTCCGGCAGCCCGGCTTCCATGAGCAATTCGCCCAATTTCAGCGCGGTGAGCGGCGTGGCTGTGGCCGGCTTCAGCACGATGGAATTGCCGGCCGCAATGGCCGGCGCCACTTTGTGCGCCACAAGGTTGAGCGGAAAATTGAACGGCGAAATGGCGCCAATCACTCCCAGCGGCGTTCGAATGTAAAATCCCATGCGATTCTCCGAACCGGGGCTGGCGTCCATGGGCACGGTTTCGCCGTGAATCTGCCTGGCCTCTTCGGCTGCAAATTTGAACGTTTCCACGGCGCGCCCCACTTCGCCGTACGCGTATTTCCACGCCTTGCCGGCCTCGCTGGCAATGATCTTCGCGATTTCATTTCGGTGTTTTTGAATGAGTTCCGAGGTTCTTTCGAGAATGGCGGATTGCTCATGCGCCGGCATATCAGCCATAATTTTGAAAGCCGCCTGGGCGCTGGCAATGGCCTTGTCCACATCCTGCTTCGACGCTTTGGGTACAGTGCCGATCACTTCCTGGTTGTATGGATTTAGGACGTCGATGCTCTCCTTCGCGTCCAGCCATTCGCCGTTGATGAGCATTTTATATTTTTTGAACATAATACCTCCGCGATTATGTTTGGATTTCAATCTTTTTTTAAATTGAGATATTTGAATCGGTTTCTTCGGTTATTGAATAATAAACCACAAAGCACTCAAAGTTCACAAAGCTTTATAGAATGAAAAAAAATGCTCATATTTCTTCTCCGTGTTCTCCGCGACTCCGTGGCTTCATTAAATAAATTAATTCCGCTGAATCAAACTCCTCACCACAACTCGAATAAATCTTAGCGTATCCACAAACCGGTGGATATGGCTTTGCTGATCCCCGTAAATCGTTCCAATGGGCACATGGGCGATTCTGAATTTATTGATCAAACTTTTCACAAGCAGTTCGGATTCCATTTCGTAGCGGTCGCTGGTCAAATGGATGCGCTTCAGCACCTCGGTTTTCATTAACCGGTAGCCGTTCTGGCTGTCCCGCACGCGCTGGCCGGTCAACAGCGAAATAATGAGCGACGTGGTTTTATTGCTGAATTGTCGGTCGATTGGCATGGAAGAAAGATCGTGGGTGCGGTCGCCCAAAACGAGGTCAGCGTTTTGCTGAGAATAGCATTGGATGAATTTGGGAATTTCAAGGGGATCGTGCTGCAAATCTGCGTCGAGTGAAATGACAGCGTCGTACCAATTATCGATGGCGTACTCAAAACCGCGCTTCAGCGAATAGCCTTTGCCGCGATTCACTTCATTCCGAAGAACTGTAGCGCCGGTGCGTTTCGCCTTCTCGACTGTGTCATCGCCGGAGCCATCGTCGATGATCACAATATCCTGAAACTGCAAAAATCGGTTGACTCCGCGAACGACTTCTTCGATGGTAGATTCGACATTGTAGGCTGGAATAATGGCACAAATTTTCATGGAGATTTCATTTTTGCTGCATCAAACCTATCACGCTGTCCGCGATTTTCTCCGCAGAATTTTGGTGATAAAATTTCTGGCTGTTTTGGGCGTATTGAGATAATTTTTTTTGATCAAAAATCAGGCGCTGAATTTTTTCCGCGAGCAATGCCGGCGTCAATTCTTTTTGAAGAATCATCTCCGCGGCGCCGGCATCCATCAGCACGCAGGCGTTCTTTTCCTGGTGTCCCTCGGCAGCGCTGGGGAGCGGAACGAAAATCGCCGGGAGTCCGACTTGCACTAATTCCGCAATGGTGATCGCCCCGGACCGACAGAACGCCAAATCGGAAGCTGCGTACGCTTCGGCCATATTGTAAATGAACGGCTGAATGTAAATGGTGTGCGGGAAATCGGCGCACGCTTCCTTCATTTTTTCGAAATCGCCTTCCCCGGTTTGCCAGATGAGTTGAATTTCCGTCGGCAGGATCGGCAGGGTTTCCAGCATGGCCTTGTTCAGCGCAGCCGCTCCCTGACTGCCGCCGAACAGCAGCAGCGTTTTTTTATTCGAATTGAGCCGAAATTTTGTCAGCGCCTCGCTCTTCGAAATCCCGTCGGTCGTAAGTCGCACCGGATTCCCGGAGATTTTGAATTTCGACGCGTCCTTGACTTTTTTCAAATGCTGAATTGCCTCTTCGAACGCAAGATGGATTTCATCGACCCGCGGCGCTAAAATTTTTGTGGTTATGCCGGGATAGCTGTTCTGCTCCTGAATCAATGTTGGAATTCCCAGCAGGCGCGCTGCGTAAACGACAGGACCGCACACATACCCGCCGGTTCCCACAACAACCTGCGGCTTGTAGCGCAGCAGGAAATTCAGCGACTGGATCAGGCCGATCAAAAGCGAAAAAACAAACGTGAAGGTTTTAATACTGAGCTTGCGGCTGATATATTCCACATGAATCGTCTTGAGCGGATAGCCCTCCCGCGGAACAATTTTTTCCTCGATACGATTCTTGACTCCCACGAACGTAATTTCAACATCCGGCAATATTTGTTTCACCGCGTTGGCGATGGCAATGCCGGGATAGACATGCCCCCCGGTCCCGCCGCCGGAGATCACAATTCGTTGACGATTATTTTTATCCATCGCTTTTCTTTCATATTATCTGCCGCCAAGTCTCGAAGACTCGAATATTCGCACTGTCACATCGAGCTGAAAGTCCGCCTCTGGAGGACGGGGTCGAGATGTGTTTTAAAACAGGGAATTATCACCCTTCGAGTCCGCCCTCTATAGACGAATTTTTAACTCAGGGCAACAAAAATTATCTGTTTCATACCTATTCTAATTACATGAATACTTTTTTAATTAGCGAAATTCGCGTAATTAGTGGTTCCTTTTTTCGAGCCTTTGAGACTTCGAGACATTAAATTTTCTTTTCTTCAAACTTATAAAAATAAAAGAATAAAATCAAGTTATATTTTCCGTTTTCATCAGCGTTGGGTTGCCGCTCAGCATAGCTTGGGACAAACAATGGGCGGAAACAAATCAAATATTTTTATTCGCGGCCCCTCTTAAGGCGCCTTTTTGCATGAATTATTGGCTTGCAGGATTAGTCCATGTATATTCGAGTCAACTATTTTTGAAAAAAGCAAAATAAATAAATTCCTCAAGTCTATAAATTTTTGTCTGCAACTTTTCATATCTCACCTTCGGAATTTATGCGTGTAATAAATTGTTTGTAACTACTCAGCCTCCAAGCTTGCTATATTATAGATGCCGTTAATAAAAAAAATGGCTATAC
>CAZSBG010000176.1:0-7457 GCA_964605145.1 uncultured Cytophagia bacterium
GTAAGTCATATCGAGCGGAGTCGAGATATGACAAGGTGCTAAGGTTATTAAAATCATTTTCTTATATTATCAATCACCTGAATGGTTACCTTTTGTTTGAAATTTGTGAATAATTCAGGCTAAAAATCTGAATTTATTTTTGAGTTGTCATTTCATCGTAGCACATTGCAGCATGATATGAGCTTCGAACCAGCGGTCCGGCTTCCACATGCTGAAAGCCCAGCTTTTTTCCTTGACGCCGGAACATCATAAATTCGTCCGGGGTGACGTATCGATCAATTGGCAAATGTGACGCGGAAGGCTGCAAATATTGTCCAAGCGTTAAAATATCACACTCAATTTCTCGCAGGTCTTTCATGACGTTAATAACATCATCATTTGTCTCGCCCAATCCAAGCATCAGGCCGGATTTGGTGATGTGCCCGGCCTGCTTAGCCCACTCCAAAATTTGCAGCGAACGCCGGTAATTCGCCTGCGGACGCGCGCGGGAATAAAGTCGCGGCACGGTTTCCAGATTGTGGTTCAATACATCAGGTTTTGCATTGAGGACAATTTCCAGCGATTCTCGCGAACCCAAAAAATCCGGGATCAAAACTTCCACCTGGCAATGCGGCACGGCTTTGCGGATTTCACCAATCGTGTCCGCAAAAATGGAAGCGCCGCCATCCGGCACATCATCCCGTGCTACCGAAGTAACCACAGCGTATCGGAGGTTTAGCGTCTTTACTGCTTTGGCTACCCGTTTGGGTTCATCCAAATCAAGCGGTTCCGGATGCCCGGGAACAACAGCGCAATAGCGGCAATTCCGCGTGCAAATATCTCCCAAAATCATAAATGTTGATGTACGATGCCCCCAGCATTCGCCGATGTTTGGACAATGCGCGCTCTGGCAGACTGTGTGCAAATTCTGCTCTTTGAGTAACTTTCTCACTTCGTTGAAATTGTCCCCGGCCGGCAGCGGGACTTTCAGCCAGCTCGGATGTCGTGCGCGTCGTATTTTCATAATATCCTTTGAATAAATTTAGAAGCCGAAAAAAATCCCTGACAGTTTCAACTTTTTTTTCCGCTTCGGTAAAATCTGATTTTCACATTCTCGATTGTGGCCAACCCTAATAATTTTATACAATAGAAACTCCGAAGATGAAAAACACAGGAGTCATCAGCAAAAACGCAGTCGCAGGTGGACCCCATCACCCCTTGATTTTACCCATGCACAGCTTCACCATACGCATTTGCCGCCGCTTCCATCACAGCCTCGGAAAGCGTGGGGTGCGCATGAATGGATTTAATGATATCGTGACCTTTCAGGCCATTCGATTTTGCTACTGCCAACTCACCAATGAGCTCGGTGGCTTCCGCATGCACCAGATGCGCGCCCAGCAGTTTATCTGTCTTCGAATCAAAAATGAGTTTGACCAGACCATCCCGCTCGCCCAATGCCAGCGATTTGCCGTTGGCAATGAAGGGGAACCGCCCAATCTTGAGCTCAAAACCCTGCTGCAACGCCTTTTCTTCAGTCAGCCCAATGCTGGCAACCTGGGGATGACAATACGTACACCCGGGAATGGCGTTGTAATCTATTGGCGCCACATCGACACCTGCAAGTCGCTCCACTAAATTTATACCTTCTGCAGAAGCAACATGAGCCAGCAGCGGCGGCCCGATAATATCACCAATGGCATAGATATTTTTTACGCTTGTCTGGTAATGTTCGTTCACTTTTATGAAGCTTTTTTCAACTGTTATTCCAAGTTCATCAAGACCGAGATTTTCATAATTGCCCTGAACACCGATGGCCATCAATGCCACTTCGGCTTCGAGTTCAGTTGATTTTCCATCTTTTTCAATACTGAGTTTCACATTATCCCGGTTCGCCTCGATATTTTTCACCATACTTCCGGTATGAACAGCAACTTTTGCGCGACGGAAGGCCCGATTCAATACATCGGTGACTTCACGATCTTCGATGGGCAATAAACTGGGCAGCATTTCGACCACAGTGACTTTGCATCCAAATACCTGATATAAATGAGCGAATTCCACACCAATGGCGCCAGCCCCTATAACGATCATTGACGCCGGTATTTTTTCCAGTGACATGGCTTCCCGGCTTGAGATAATTTTTTGGCCATCGATTTCTACGCCAGGTATGGAACGGGGCCTCGCTCCGGTCGCGATGATAAAATGGTCTGCCCTGATTTCATCTGTTTTTTCACCGGATTCGTCGTAGACTGAAACAGAGTTATCACTTTCAAACTTTCCTTTTCCCTGAAAAAGAGTGATATTATTCTTCTTGAATAAAAACTGAACGCCCTTGGACATTCTGTCAGCAATTTGCCGGCTTCGCTTGATTACTCCCGGAAAATCGACAGATACATTTTCCGCGGACAAACCGAACTGTTTTGCCTTGAGCAAATATGTATACACTTCCGCACTTTTCAGCAGCGCTTTGGTGGGAATGCATCCCCAGTTCAGGCATACGCCTCCCACATCGTCCCGTTCAATGACAGCCACTTTTTTCCCTAACTGAGAAGCTCGCACAGCCGCGACATATCCTCCCGGACCGGATCCAACAACCACCAGATCAAATTTATGCTCTCCCATGATTTCTCCTGCCTTTTTTTTTCGAATTCTATTGAAAATGAATTGTTTATTTGGTTTGAAAAAATTCTCTATTCGTCTTTATCACAGATCGACCAGGCTTTTCAACAAATTCAAATTTTCTCTATAATTTTGTTCACCGCCTGGCGTTTCCACTATTTTGGGGACGTCGGCTAATCGGTAATCGTTCATGATATAACGAAATGCATCTGCTCCAATATGTCCATTTCCGATGTTCTCATGCCGATCGACACGGGAGCCAAGTTCATTTTTGGAGTCATTCAGGTGTACTGCGTACAATCGATCGAATCCAATTACATTGTCAAACTGGTTCATGGTTGCTTCATAGGTTTCCGACGAACGAAGATCATACCCGGCAGCAAAAACATGGCATGTATCCAAACAAACGCCCACACGATGAGGTATCGTCACTTGTTCTAAAATCTGCTGAAGTTGCATGAATGTATGTCCCAAACCACTTCCCTGGCCGGCAGTAGTTTCCAGCAGCAATTTTATATCGAAGTCAGGATATTTTTCAAGAATAATATTCAGATTCTCGGCCACGTTTGCCAATCCTTTTTCTTCGCCATCCCCTTTATGCGCCCCGGGATGAAAGACCAGGCAGGAGATTTGCAATCGCTCGGCGCGTTGCATTTCATCGAAAAAAGCATTAAGGGATTTTTCACGCACTTCCCTTTGCGAAGTTCCCAGGTTAATCAAATATGAATTATGCGCAATAACAGAGCGAATGCCGCTTTTTGAAAGATTTTTTTGATAGCCTTTTATCTGAGCATCAGTCAGTGGTTTGGCAAACCATTGCCGTTGATTTCGCGTAAAAATCTGCATCGCTGTGCAGCCGATATTTTGAGCGCGGAACGGTGCGTTTTCAACACCGCCGCTTACTGAAACATGAGCACCAATCAGCATCGATTGAGTCCTGATCTAATTCATTTTCGAGGATGAGATATAAATCGACTTGCCATATATCTTCAATTTCGGCCTAACAAAAAAGCAATTCATTGGCTGGACACTTTCCATTTGAAAGCCCCAAAACCGCTAAATTGCTTTTAAATGAAATCAATTCAATAAAATAGTGCAATGAATAAATTGAAGGATCGAGTAAGATAATGACTATCCACATTATCTGTCCAGATAAGGTCTGAGATTTTCCCGACGATGAATGTATCGTAACTTCCGCAACGCTTTATTTTTAATTTGCCTGATGCGCTCCCGGCTTAAATTCATTTCATTTCCAATCTCAAGCAACGTCATGGGGCGATCATTATCAAGTCCATAATATAACCGCAACACTTCGGACTCAGTTTTGCTCAATGAATCCAACGCTAAGTTGATATCCGTTTTCATCGATTCTTCAATCAAATTGCTGGACGGTGCGGCAAACTCATCGCTGCTCAATCGTTCGATGAGCGACAGGCTTTCTTCAGTCGGCCGGGTTGAATCTTCCAGGGATAGTTCACGTCCCCAGTACATCATATTCTTGGATAATTTTCGTGGAGCGATTTTCAATTTTTCTGCGACTTCCTCCAACTCCGGTGATCGGCCTAAATTCTGTTCCAGCGTTTCGATAGTAGAAACCACTTTTTGCAAAGCCCAAACATGATTTATGGGCAACCTCACGAGCCTTGAGTGGTTGGCCAATGCACGCAAAATTGACTGCCTGATCCACCACACTGCGTATGAAATGAACTTGATACCACGGTCGACATCGAACCGCTTGGCAGCTTCGAGTAATCCGACATTTCCTTCGCTAATTAATTCGTCCAAAGGCAGTCCCCGGTCCTGATAATCCCTCGCAATAAATACAACGAACTTCAAATTGGCATTGATTAATTTTGTCATCGCTTTCTTGTTCCCATTTCGAATTTCTTTGGCCAATTTCACTTCTTCTTTTGAAGAAATGAGGGGAATCCGTTCGATGTCATGCAAATATTTGGACAACACTGTATTTACGTTTTTGGAATTGAATTTCTTTTTCATATCATGTCCTTTTTAATTGAGATATGAAATAAAGTGTGGGCCATCATTAGATAATTTTGTACTGAATAACATATTTTCAGTAATGTTAGAATGGGATTACCATATTTAAAAGAATAAAGATCGTTCACTTTTTGTTGAGATAAATGGATAAATAATATATTGTGGTTGTAATTCAAAGATGTGGTTCTGAGAGGTAAATTGTGTTTCAGTTAAGGAGTGAATCACCTCACTATTGGTTTAATTCTGGTTAATGGATAATTGGAGTTTGAGTCTTTTAATTACAAATTTGCTACCATTAATTCCGTGTTGATGTAATGTCCTGTTTCATTTTTAAAAGTTTAAAAATATGCCCTTTTTCTTCGACGATTAATTTATCAATAATTTCCTTTTCTCTGTCATCTACCAGATTATTCATTTCCTGAAAAAACAAAATACTGTCTTTCTCGAAACTGATAGCAATTTGTATCGCGCCAATTTCATCCCTGAGTTCATTTAGCAATGAACTTCCTTCTTGAGAGTCAGGGAAAACTTTCGTTTCAATCAAAGCCCTGAAGTACATCATAACTTCCTGAAGATCATAGGGCCTGGATAATTTTAAATTTTCAACATAACTTCTCATTTTTTCAAAAACATCGATATGCTTCCCTTCTTCAGTTGCGAGCCAACTATAAAGGTTTTTCAAATCATCATCTTTTGTCCTGTTTTTCATTCCTGTATAGAAATCGAATCCTTTTTTTTCTATTTGAATAGCCATCTCTATAATTTCATTACCTGAAAAACTATGTGTCATCCAAATCCTCCAAATTTTTGATTCGTTCAAATTTGACAATCACACTTTATAGCTTGAACCCTCAATAGCCCCATCAAGTTTCATATCCTTATTCATTTTTCTTAACTTATCTCTGTAACTTTCTATTATTGGGTCAATTTCAGCGTCGCTTCTTTCCGGGCGATGGTGAAAAAATACGAGGTGTTTCGTCCCGGATTCAACACCAAGATTGAAAGCCTGATCGTAAGAAGAATGACCGTAGCCGGCAGTCTGTTCCATTTCATCCGCCAGGTAGTGAGCATCGTGAACCAATAAATCCACGTTTTTACAAAAATCTACAAATTCCCCCCATGTTGTATGCGCATTTTTAGGTGGGGATAATTCATTATCCGTGATAAATACTATGGTTTTTCCACTTTCAGTGATTCGAAAACCATAAGCCACACCCGGGTGATTATTTCGAATGAATGAAAATTTCGCTCTGCCAATATTGTGGTTCCCATTACAAATTTCCTGGAAACTAATTTTTGCATTCAATTGTTCAAAATTTACAGGAAAAAATTTTGATTCCATCTGGTTCGTTAAAATTTCTTTTAATTTATTATAGGTTGGCGGGCAGCCGAAAATTTTGAGTTCTGTGTCAGCAGAGTAGGCCGGGGCAAAAAACGGAAATCCCTGAATATGATCCCAGTGCGAATGTGTCAGAAAAAGATTTATCATCCCATTATTTTTATCTTTAATGAGTTTGCTACCAAGTCCCCTTATCCCTGTCCCGGCATCGAAAACAACCAACGTGCCGTCACCCAGGATTAGTTCAAGGCACGTCGTATTCCCACCATATTTTACTGTATCCGGCCCAGGAGAAGGAATAGAACCTCGCGTTCCCCAGAATCTAAGTTCCATACTCTACGCCTCCCCATAACTCAACATTTTCATCCGTATGCTTCGATGAATATGCGATGATATTACCTTTTTCTGATAAATTTATTTATTTACAACAACTTCTTATTGATCGTCATTGTTTTAATTTAATTAACTTACAGTTTATTAATGTGTCCAGAGTCACATCTAATCTATTAGAAAAAACCACTTCATTCATAAAAATCATCTTTTTAATGAAGGTGCATACACTATTTCAATAATATTATTCCCCGGTTTGTAACATCTTTATCTAATATTAATTATTTTAATCATTTAATAGGATAATTTATAATACGAAAACAGGTGTAAAATGTCAATAATTTTCTAATAGATTACAAAAATTTTTTATAAACGACATTTGACGCTTAAAATCGATTTCACTTTGCCCACAAGGCTATTTTACCCAATCTATCCGGGCGTAATTTAACGTTTTTTAGTCATACGTAATTAAACTTAATTTCCAAATACAAAAAAAGAGCATACTTTCATGAATGATGCTCTTTTTTCAATAAATCCATTTTTTTGTCCCATCGATTTTACAATAAAATCCAAAGTTAATACAAAAAATTAAAAACTGATAATGTGATCAACATCGGACATGGCCTCGTAAAATTCGCTCAATGTAGTAACTACAACACCATTTAACAGTATATTCTGCAATTTTCTATTATTTACAGAAGATTTACAGGCATAAATGTCAGTCTCTGTATTTTCCGCAATCGTCTTAATATTTTTCGCAGTTCTACTCCCTTTGAGCAAATAGTATACACCATCTCCTACAAAAAACACTCCCTTAACATGCCCCCCATGTTCCCCCTTCGCCATCGGAGCGAACACACTTTCTTCAATTAACTCCGACGTGCTTTCTTTTGTAATGATGTAAGCAATTTTTTTCATGTACGTCCTACTCGATTAATGAATATGATTCAGTTAAAAACACTATAAATATTTTATGCATATTTGATAAAAAAGTTTCAATAAATGAATATTAATATTTTTTTCGTAATTTTTGAATGCATGAATCAGGGGATATCACTTTGGTCATCTGAAATTATTCGTTTTTTGTAACTTTCAAGAAACTTGGATTTTTCACCAATGTCATTCCCTCATGCTTGCAAAGTTTCATTATATTTTTAAATGAATGCAGACTTTGCTTTTCGTCGCAGAT
>CAZSBG010000177.1:0-7319 GCA_964605145.1 uncultured Cytophagia bacterium
GAAACGAGTATTTTGGATTGTTGACAATGGTTCTTCTCATCGGGGACAAACCTCTCTTGATAAATTACAAACGAGATGGCCGAATTTAGTTTTGGTACATTTACCAGTTCATGCAAGTTGGCTCAATCAAATAGAAATTTATTTTTCAATCTTACAAAGAAAAGTATTAACGCCCAATTATTTTTCATCTGTTGACGACTTGGCTCAGACGATTATTAATTTTCAAAACCGATATGAACAACACGCAAAACCATTTAAATGGAAATTTACTAAAAATAAATTAACAAAAATGATGGCTAAATTTTCAGATAATTCGGTGACTATGAAGAAAGTAGCATAAAAATACGTCACCGAATTTATGAAATAGACCACTTAGGTTCTTTATCCATTTCCTGAATTTCTTTACCGAGTTTGATGAGTTCTTCAATGACTTCCGCCGCAGTTAGAATTTTATTGTGATATTTCTTTATAGAATTTTCTAACATTTCCATTAATGATTTGCTCTGTATCAAATTCTTTTTAGTTCTAGATTTAATCTCATCATTTAATAATTTTCGCAGAACTTCCAGCGCTACATTTTTGTGTTCCATATTCTTCACTTCCAAAAGGAAATCTTCCGAAAGGATAGAGATATCAGGTTTCTTAATACCAGCAGCATCAAATATATCAATCACTTTTTCTGTTACAAGCGCCTTATCAATAACCTGGCGAATGGTCGTTTCTATTTCTTCATCCGTTTTGCCTGCTCCAGTTGTATCGAATTTTACGAGCCTCGCTTTTACTGCCTGGAAAAATGATACTTCCTCTTTTACATCCAGTGCTTGTTCGTGGGGGATGGCAATAGCAAACGCCCGCGATAATGCCGTCACTTCATCGATGAAGCGCTTCTTGCCATTTTCAAGGCTCAAGATATGCTCTTCAGCGGCTAATATTATATCCATCTTTGTCTTGGTGTCCGCTGTAAAATATTCTTCATAAAGCAATCCTTTTTCTTTGCCGAGATAGGGAATGGTTTGATCACTAACCATATTTTCATACTCTTGCGAATAAGCTTTAAATGGCCTTTCAAGGAACATTTGCGAGACGATTTCCAGTTTTTCAAGCATCAATTGAACAGCTTTTTCTTGTGCAATCGCTGGATCGCCCTTGCCGCCGCTATCAGAATAGAATGATAAAGCCTTTTTCAAGTCGGAAGCTATACCCAGATAATCAACGATCAAACCTCCAGGTTTATCCTTGTAAACACGATTTACACGAGCAATAGCTTGCATCAGATTATGTCCACGCATAGGCTTGTCAATGTAAAGCGTATGCAGGGATGGTACATCAAAACCGGTGAGCCACATATCCCGTACGATGACCAGCTTTAATTCATCATCTGGTGCTTTCATTCGATCCGCTAAGATTCGTCGTTGGTCTTTCGTAGTATGATGTTTTTCCAAATCGGGGCCATCAGCAGATGACGCGGTCATCACGACTTTAATGATCCCTTTTTTCAAATCGTCGTTGTGCCATTCGGGTTTCAGTCTTATAATTTCATTATATAGTTCAACGGCAATTCTTCTGGACATAGTTACAATCATTCCTTTGCCTTCAAAAACTTCCTGCCTTTGTTCAAAATGAGCAATAATATCAGCGGCAATTTGTCTTATTCGATCTTCACTGCCCACCAACGCTTCAAGCTGTGTCCATTTTGCTTTGGCCTTTTGTGTTGCAGGCAAATCTTCTATCTCAAGATTGTCGTCAATTTTTTTAACAAGTTCTTTGCCTTCATCACTCAAATTGATCTTTGCCAGCCTGCCTTCGTAATAAATACGCACTGTGGCGCCGTCATCTACTGCCTGGGCAATGTCATACACATCCACATAATTGCCGAACACCGCCGGGGTATTTACATCAGTGCTTTCTATTGGTGTCCCTGTAAAGCCAAGGAACGTAGCGTTTGGCAAAGCGTCACGTGTATATTTGGCGAAGCCATAAACCGTCTTTTTGCCGATCACATTACCCTTTTCGTCCTTGACATCAATGGTTTTTGCCTTAAAACCATACTGAGTGCGGTGTGCTTCATCAGCGATCACTACTATGTTTTTTCTGTCGGATAACAGCTCATACACATTTCCTTCATCAACCTGGAATTTTTGAATGGTGGAAAACACCACACCACCAGAGGCCACTTTTAGCAGATCTTTGAGTTGATCCCTTGATCCGGCCTGAACTGGATCCTGCCGCAGTAACTGCTTAGAAGCCGCAAATGTGTCGAACAACTGGTCGTCCAAATCGTTACGGTCAGTGATGACAAGAATGGTTGGATTGTCCAGCGCCAAAACGATCTTACCTGTATAAAAAACCATGGAAAGAGATTTGCCACTTCCCTGAGTGTGCCAGACTACACCGCCTTTACGCGATCCACTGTTCATAGAAGCCCGTATAGTGCTCTCTACCGCTTTGTTGACTGCAAAATACTGATGATAAGCTGCGAGCTTTTTAGTGGTTTCAATGATGGTGAGGTTGGTCTTTAGGTCTTCCCGTTTCATCTTTTCAAACACAATGAAATGTCTGATAAGATCAAGCAGTGTTTTTTTATTTAGCATTCCTTTTATCAGCGTTTCCAGTTCGCTGACCAGGTGCGACGCTTCCTTTTTACCGTCGACAGTTTTCCAACTCATGAAACGGCTGTATCCAGCAGAAATGGTGCCGGCTTTGGCTTCCAGACCGTCTGAAATGACCACAAAGCCATTGTATGTGAACAGAGACGGGATTGTCTCTTTGTAGGTTTGTATCTGTTTGAAGGCACTTTGCACGGTAGCGTTTTCATGCGCAGCGTTTTTGAGTTCCATTACGACCAACGGCAGGCCGTTGATAAATAAAATAACATCAGGACGTTTGTTGACGCCGTTTTCGACAACCGTGAATTGATTGGCGACGACAAAGTCGTTGTTGTCGGGATGTTCAAAATCAATCAACCAGACGAGATCGCCGCGGCTGCTGCCGTTTTTTTGATAGGTAACGGTAATGCCTTCGGTGAGCATGCGGTGAAAGGCTTCGTTGTTGGCAATGAGTTCGGGGGAGTTTAGCCGCTGAATTTGCTTGAGCGCATCTTCCCTGGTGTGAAACGGAATATTAGGATTGATTCTGCCTACGGCTTCCCGCAGACGTTCCAGCAGCAGTACGTCTTCAAAGGATTGCCGTTCAGGTTTTGCACCATCGGGGGCAATTTCTGGAGAATAGATGTATTGGTAGCCGAGATCCTCAAGTTGCTCAATGGAAAATTGTTCGATATCGGATTCAGCAAGTTTCTGCATAATTATCCTATCACCCAAAAAAGATCAGTTTTTATAAAAAATGAATCGCGCTGATGTGGCACAATACAATTCCCTTTCAATTTGAAAACTTGCAGACGGTGTGGTTGTGTATCGTATCTATGCCAATTATTGTTTTTCAGAGCAAATACTTTTGGCTGTTTTAATGTTCACGCAGTTTATTTACCACTAAGTCTCTGACCGGTTCTTGACCACCAATTTTCATTCTCATATAAGATATATTTGCTCCGAGCAAAGTTTCAAATTTTGGCGTATACTCCCTACCTTTAGCCAACTTATCCCATTTCAAAAACGCATTTAAGTCACCTTTAAACGTCGGTTCATTATAGAGAGAATCATCAGAATTACGTGACAAATAATCATCAATAACGTTTAAAGCTATCTGTATAAGTTGATTTGATTGTTCTGCGTTCGGTTCTTTAAAAATAGCTATTACAGATTTCGATAGTTGATTCTTGTCTCCTGAGTATAAGCCTGCAGCATCAATGCAATCTTTTAAAAGCTGATTCACTACAAAGAGAAACAAAAATCTAGTTTGACCTCTGGTTTCTTTTTCAGCGGCACGACCAAATTTTACTTTTTGTGCTACCACATTTAGCAAGAAAGCTGCATAAAGATCATCAACTGATAAGGGAGATTCGTCATTTTCAACAATCCGTTTGAAGATACTCCCTCCAGGTGCAAAAGGTGGGTTTTTACCGAAAGCAATACCAGGTTCTCCTAACCATGCAGCCCCAAATACTTTCAACAAATCAAACGCATTGGAATGTTTTTCAAATTGTTTAATCTTGGGATTCGAACGTTGAAATGCTTTTCGAGAATCCCAGCCTCCGCGTTGAATTTCTAGGTAAACATCAAACTTTTCTGCCATTTCTCTCGCCCATTGTTTGAAACCATGTTCGAGAGCAATAAAATCTTTTTTACTCACAGCATTTTGACTATTTGTATATCTTGTAATATTTGTCAACATAGTTTCACCATCTGAACCTACTTTTACAACCTTTACCACAACGATGGCTTTTTTCAGCCGATCTTTCCATGTTTCAATTTCTGGATTAATTCCCGTCCCACCAGATTCCAGTTTGTTGTATAATACTTCCCAAATAGTGCGCGTAGTTTGGCACCCATTAACGATAAATGGTTCTCTGAGTTTGAATACATCCGATTCTTCTTGTTCAAAATCTTCAGCAACTATAGTAATGCCATTGTTGTATAAACCAAAACGTTCAGGTTCATTGTTAAGAGTATTTGCGATCCCACGGTTTACTTGTCGGCCGCTTCCTAAAAATTTTCTAACATTTTTCTCATAAATCATATCAAGGTCACCTGTTGAATCCCTATATTCCTTTAAAAATACAAAAAGATTAAACAGTTTGACGGATCCCACCATAACATCTGTACCGGAAGAAACTAGATTTGCGGTAATTTTTACTTCATGTTTTTTTAAATCAGGAGAAATAGTCATTACCCTTTGATAAATATGATGTATTGAAACATGTTCAACCTCACACTTGATTCTTAAACGCTCTTGAGCAATCTTTTTAATTGTTTCGAGCATGCTTTGTTCATGTTCAGTTAATCTATCCGTGGTGGCAAATACAAATCTTATAGAGTCATTTTCAGATGAAGATTTAATGAAGATATTAATTCTCTCAACAATTTCAGTCGCTAAGGAAGATAAGTTTTTCCTGGTTCCTTCAAGGCTCTCGATTATCTTTTGGGTTTCAGTCAGTAAGGTATCGATGCTGGAAAAGGCTTTTCCGAATTTAGACTGAACAATATACCAGGTATCGCCTTCTATAAGATTTTCATCAGATTCAAATTCGCCTCTATGAAGATAGACAGCATCAATACCACCATCTCCAGATCCATCACAAAATATAATCTCATTTGAATAACTATCCAGATCTAACCACTGCAACAGCATCTTTCTTGCGAATCGATTTCCTTTTTGAATTGAATTAGGTTTGTCTTGGAGAATTTCATCAAGCCATTCTTGCTTAAATTCTTCGAAAGTAGTAATTGGTTCATTCAACTCGTTCGACATTACGCAGCTCCTTTATTAAGATAATCCTAAAAATACATTCGGTGGAAATTGTCTCTTATTTGAGTGTGATAGTAATACTTTTCGTAAACGCTTGGCTACTAAATCGTAACTCTTATTTTACCACCCATCAATCTTGGCAATAATATATCCCGCATTTTTGCCAGTGTGTGGATTTGGTTGATATTATTTTCTTGCTTGTCCCAATATTGCTGAATTCGGATACTAAACCTGTCTATCAATTCTTTTGGTGGCAGTTTAAATTTCACCCATTTGATACCATCTTGTGGTAGCATATTAACTGTGCTTCCATTTGTTGCACCGGTTATTTGCTCTCTACCAACTTGTGAAATTAATAAATAATAGAGAAATTGGTTTGTAATAGCACTGCTAGCGATTTTCAATCTGTAAATATGCTGGCTAAATATCCCTTCATTTCCGAAATATTTTGGCACTACCGCTGGATATCCAATTAGAAGTAAGTTATGACCTTGCTCGGTGTTTGCAACTATAATATCACCAGGATAGACTTTGTGTCTTTCTTGAAAAACACCGTTGTAATATTTTATTCCTTCATATTTATACCCACCGCCTTCATAGACTGAATTTAAATTATGCATGGGTATACCATCCAATTCCTGTGTTAAACCCTTGCCTTTATAACTCAACCCTCTCATTACTTCGACAAATTCGCCAATCGTCCGTTTTTCCCAATCATGATTCGTTTCTTCAACAAACCACTGTCTGAACTGCGTTTCCGCCATGGCTTCTATGGTTTTGTTCTGGCGATGGAGAAGATCTATTTTGTCGTCCAGGCTGCTCAGCACATCAGCAATGGTTTTTTGCTCTGGGAGTGGGGGGAGAAGAATATCAATTTCTTTAAATGTATCACGTGTTATAGTATCAAAAACACCACCATGAGAAATTTGAAGGAAATTATCAACGGTGTCCTTCAATAAATAATATATGAAATGATTGGTAGAAATATCTTTTTTGGCACGAATTCCATAACAAGATTGGTTAAATGCCATCTCTCTCGCAAGCATAGCAATAACACCAACTGTCCCTCTCGCGGAAATAATTATATCATCCTTTTCTAACAATTTTGTGCTACTATTTTGTAATCCTAACTCTGTAATTTTTTTTTCTGTTTCCTTCAGCCAGGGCAAATTCGCCGAGAAAATACTCAAACACTTTTCCGAGAAAATCGCCTTTCCCATTATTTTTACTCATGGAGACATTGCTAATCAGGTCGATCAATCCGCCAAGATTGGTCGGATCGAGATTGCCTCGGGCATAGACTTTGGGCAGCACGTCTTTCAGAGAAGGATTATCGCGTTCTATAGAATCCATCGCTGCATCAATGTCTTTGCCGATTTCCGGTAGCTTTGCCCGTTTTTGTAAATAGGACCAGCGCGCCGAAGGAGGTACAAAGAAAATATTTTCCGCTTTGTATTCGTCACGGTCTTCAGGGTCAGCGCCGAGAAACTCACCCTTTCCTTTTTCTAAAAGATCATGATGGGTTTCGAAAGCATCAGAAATGTATTTGAGAAAAATCAATCCCAACACGATATGCTTATATTCGGCAGCATCGATGTTTTTGCGAAGTTTGTCCGCTGCTTTCCATAGTTGTTTTTCGATCGGTTCTTCTTTGTTATTTTGAGCCATTTTTTATAAAAGTCCTTTGGTTTGTTTTAATTCTGATATATCAAAACTTGTGCTCATCAGGATTTTTGTTTGCTATCGGTATGTTTCTTCATTTGCAATTTGAATTCATTTAGTTTACTAGGGGCAATGTAAACATATTCAATAATTGCTCTAAAAAAGTCATCTATAGCATTAGCTTGCAAAGGATGGATAGAATTACTTACCCCATGTGCACCAATATTTCCAACAATTCTTAACCCTACAACGACATTTAAATTAAATCTTGCATTTTAATACATAGTTTACTA
>CAZSBG010000178.1:0-7069 GCA_964605145.1 uncultured Cytophagia bacterium
CTCACTTTTTTTTAAATTGAATCGTACAGCAAAAACCTAACCGGACGATGCTGACATCAATGAAGAAATATCAGCAAAAGCGATGTTTTATATCGAACGAAATTTTTTAAGCCATTCGCTGCATTTGGCGGACGCATTGATTGGCGCCACAGCGGCAGTGAATGGTTTGCCTTTGATCACGGGCAACGATAAACTTTACAAGATGATTAAAGAAGTTGATTTGAAAATATTCAGACCGTAATTTCGATAATAACCCACAAAGCCGCGGACAATCATCCGCGGCTTTGTTTTCGAAACGAAGAGAGGGAAAAGTGAATCAGGGTACCGATGGGTACAGCATGTTTAATTGAGTTTTTTTCCATTTGCCGTGAAAGAAACCGTGGCGGCCGTTCTCTGCACTGGCTTTCCAGTGGCCCCGCAGCGCGCCAATGGTGGTCAGGCTTCGGTTGACCCAGCGGCCCTGCATCCAGCCCATGATGTTGTCCGAAGTGCTATAACCCCAGTGTCCCGAGAGAAGTCCGCCAAATTGTCCGCTTAGTGAAATGTACTTTCCGTGGAACACCTTTTCACCATAACTGTTCACACCCCAGATGCCTTTCAGGTGGCCGGCGTGGGTGCCAATGCTGTTAATCCAGCGGCCAAAGAATTTACCGCCGTCCGCTTTTGTTTTCACCCAGCGACCATCAAGAAAACCACCGCCGAACGGAATGACCTGTTTGTTGTACGCCTGAATTGAAACGGTGTGTCCCTGTTCGGTCACTACCTCCACCAGATCCATGGAATCCAGTTCTGCATAAGTGAAAGTTCGGGTGAACAGGTTGGTCGAAAACGTGAACTCGCCTTCCACATCAACGCTGTCGCGATCCAGAATGACGAGCGAAATACCATCGTAATGCGGGCCAGTGAAAGACACCCACTGTACATTCTGACGATCCGGTCTTGGGAAGACAATATGATCGGGATTTTCAAATTTAATCGCTCTCAATACTCCCAGCGCGCCTTTGTTGATGCTGGCGGCGCCGGACCAGTCGATAATGGTCGATGCTGTTGAATCCAGTTCCAGCAAACCCCATGTGATACGAATGAAATAGGCGTTCACGGTATTGGAATCGAGCGCAGCAACGAATTCCGGGTCTTCTGCCACCGGGTCGTTGACATCTTCATCCTCGGAAAAGTCCGCAGAAATGCTGGCATCGCCAAACGCCGGCAGTTCGTCAGAAGTGTCATACCCACCAAAAGCTTTATCGAGTTCAGTCTCTTCGGTGGGTTCTGCTTCAGTGGGTGAATTTTTGGAACATCCGCCAATCACAATCATGGCGAACAAAGCAATAATGAGCAGTGAATGAATGGCATATTTTTTCATGATGAATTCTCCTGTTTTTGTTATTTGAATTATTTGAATTTTGGGATCCCGTATTTGCTTCGATATTTTGCAAATGCCGGGCCATTGTTCAATTCCAAAGATTGAGGGATTATAAGTGACTGTTAATTCGAAAAATGCCAGGGAGACGAATCTCTGGGGAATTTGAGAAGATGTACCTGTTCAGGCAGAATTCATAGAAAAATGTACTTGATGGTACAGGAAATGGGAATTAGGAATTGGGAAATAGAAATAAAAATCCCTGCCGCCTTTTTGAGCAACAGGGATTGGTATTACGTTGAATTGTATTTTTAGGGTTAGTTTCCGTTGGAATTCCGGAATCGTTTTTTGACATAATCCATAACCAGCTCGCTCCACAGGGAACCGAAGGACAATTCTGAATTTGCGCGCAACGGCACATAGCAGGAACCGCACTTGTTATTCTTGGTGAATTTTTTTATGAGGTCACTCTGGGTGTCGAAGCTGATTTTGTGCATGGCGCAGGGAACCAGCGAGCCATCCGGGTTAACCACCAGGTGCCGGATTCCTGTTTTGCAATTGGGGATGTTATTGGTTTCAAAAAATTTGATCATTCCCTGGAACACTGTTTCTGTATTATAAATCGGAGCTCCCTGGCGGCGCATTTCAATGAGTTTCTGAATCTGCTCGCGAAGGAGCTGCAGGTCTTCCTCGGTTTTCAGGGAATGTTCATCGCTGTTGGTGCGCAATGCTGTATAGGAGCTGAAGATAATGGAAGCATTCCACTTGAAAGCGGTTTCGGCAATGTCGGTTAAGTACGGGAGACTTTGCTTGCGGATAACACTGATCATGGATATGTTGTGATGCCCCATGGCCGTCATTTTGGGTATGATGTCTGAAAGATGGCTGAACAGGCCGGGGATCTGGCGATTCCGGTCGTGGCGGTCATCCGGCATGTCCAGTGAAAATGAAAACTGATTCACGCCGGTGTCGGTTAATTCCTTGTACTTTTCCGGCGTCATCAAAGCTGCATTGGACACAAAACTAATCATGGGTATGGTGCCGTGGCTGCGAAATAATCTGACTACATCAAGATAATCGTCCCGCAGCAGGGGTTCTCCCCCGGAAACCTGGGCAAATAGCGGCCGCAGCTCCATATAAATTTCATTGAATTTGTCGGGGGGCGCAAGGTTTTCATCCTTTATCATGCCCTCTTTATCGCAGTGTGAACAATTGGCATTGCACGAGTGGGTTATTTCGAATGAAATGGCCAATGGTTTCTTCGTGGCTAAATGTTTTATTCCTGAGGATAATAAATGCGCCGCAAGTTTCGTAGAAATATTTTTCATCTCTCCTCCTCAAATACTCTTATTCAGATGCTCAATCTATCCTTTCACGTATGGTTCAAATTAAATCGATGCACAAGGCACTCAATTAATACACTTTTCCAATTTCAATGGTTCACATGCGAAATCTGAAATTATTCATTTTTGACTGAGAACGCCATTGCTCAACATGAAGAAAGAAATCAACCGGAATACATACTATCAATCAATTCCGCATATTTCTTTTCAACCACATTGCGTTTGATTTTGAGTGTGGGCGTTAATTCTCCCTTTTCAATCGTCAGCATTTCAGGCAGCAAGCGAAATTGTTTTATCTGTTCGAATCGGGCCATATCAGCAGATAATCGCGTGACTTCATTGTTGACGTACTGATGAATTTTCGGGTGATTGACAAGTTCTTCCATGCTGCTGTAATTGATGCTGTTTTCCTGGGCATAGGATTTCAGAATTTCAAAATTAGGCACAATAAGCGCAGACAAAAATTTGCGTTTATTTCCGATGATGAGTAACTGATCGACCAACGGACTTGTCAGCAGGGTATTTTCTATGGGCGCCGGTGCAATGTTTTTACCACCCGATGTGACGATAATATTTTTCTTTCGGTCAGTGATGATCAAATAGCCATCTTCATCCAGCATGCCAATATCGCCGGTGTGCAGCCAGCCATCTTCGTCGATGACTTCTTTGGTCTCGGCCGGTTTCTTGTAATATCCTTTCATGACATGCGGTCCGCGGGTGAGGACTTCCCCATCATCTGAGATTTTCACTTCAACGTTGCCTTTGGTGAGAATCGGTCCCACGGTTCCGAATTTAAACTTTTCTTCGACGTTTACGGCAATGACCGGGGAACTTTCGGTGAGCCCATATCCCTCGAGGATTTTTACGCCGGCGTAATGGAAGAATTCACCAATTTCTCTTGGCAGAGGCGCGCCACCTGAAATGAAAAATCTTAATCGACCGCCAACGCGTTCCTGAATTTTACTGAAAACGAGTTTATGAGCTATATTGTGTTTGCGCTGCAACGCCCCGCTGACTTTGCCTTTCTCTTTTGCTTTCACATATTTTTTACCGGTTTTAAAAGCCCAGCGGAATATTTTCTTCTTTATCGGGGAGCCGGATTCCGCATTTTGAACGACTCGGGAATACATTTTTTCAAACAACCGGGGAACACTTGTCATGATGGTCGGTTTTATTTCATCCAGATTTTGAGCAACGGTGTCGATGCTTTCCGCATAGGCAATGGTCGATCCCTGGGATAGCGCGCAGAAATGCCCGGCCATGCGCTCGAAAACATGACAAAGTGGAAGGAATGAAAGAAAGGTATCGTCGGGTCCGATGCGCAATGTGGCTGTTCCGCCCTTTACATTCGATAGAATATTCATGTGGCTGAGCACAGCCCCCTTGGGATTGCCGGTGGTGCCGGACGTGTAGATGATTCCGCAGGCATCATCCGATAACACGTTCTTGGTCGCTTCTGAGTAATAATCCGGTTTATCTTTGTCAAAGCTCTTACCAATATCCATCATTTGAGTAAAGGACAGCATGTTATCTTTTTTTGAAGTTACCGGATCCATGTATATTAGATTTTTAAGGACAGGCAGATCAGGTAATATTTCTACAATTTTGCTTGTCTGATCCGAACTTGAAGTAATGACTATCTTTGCCTCGGAATCGTTCAAAATATATTCGATTTGCCGCGGAATGAGTGATGGATAAATCGGGACGTTGATTGCTCCCAGGGAGAGAATCGCCAGATCTGCAATGGCCTATTCCGGACGATTTTCTGAGAGAATGGAAACGCGGTCTCCTTTTTTTACGCCCAGAGAAGCTAATCCCAGTGCGAAATTTTTAACGCGTTCACCCAATTCCTGGTAGGAAAATCCCTGATACTGATCTTCCACCTTGTGCATGATAGCAGTTTTTGAACCGTGATTTTCGACAGTGTTTAGAAACATTTCAATCAAAGTTGAGGCAGCCATGCTCAAATCCTCCATTTTTATGAAATCAAAATAGATGCTAAAAACGCGCAGCACCGATCAGTTTTTGTCCCTGGATTTATTTCCAAACAGCCATTTAGAGGATGGCTGAAACGGGCGTTTAAAGATACATTCGATCTACAATTTCCAAATACTTTTGTTCGACAAATTTTCGCTTGATTTTTAGCGTTGGCGTCAATTCCCCATTCTCAATGGTGAATGGTTCGCTGAGAAGAGTGAATTTTTTGATTTGTTCGAACCTGGCCAACTGGTTCGACAGTCGATTTATTTCATTGCTCACGTACTGAAAAATTTTCGGTGTTCCAAGAAAATTTTTGATATCGCTGATATCAATTTTATGTTCATGGGCAAACGATTTAAGCGCTTCAATGTTGGGATAAATAAGGGCGGATAAAAATTTTCGTCTGTCGCCCAACACAACAATTTGCTCGATGAGCGGGCTGGTGAGCATCGCATTCTCGATGGGCGTCGGTGCGATGTTCTTTCCCCCTGCCGTTACGATGATGCTCTTTTTCCGGTCCGTAACGACCAGGAAATTTTCCTCGGTGAGCAAACCAATGTCGCCGGTATGAAACCAGCCCTGGTCATCAATCACTTCCTTTGTCTCGGCCGGCTTTTTGTAATACCCCAGCATGATGTTCGGCCCACGCGCGAGAATTTCACCATCCGGTGCGATTTTCACTTCGACCCCGCCTTTGGAAAGAACCGGACCAACCGATCCAAACTGTGGGTTTTCTTCAACGTTCAAAGCAATGCAGGGCGAACATTCGGTGAGACCGTAGCCTTCTAAAATAGTGATTCCCATGGCATAGAAAAACTCCCCGATTTCTTTGGAGAGCGGCGCTCCGCCGGACAAAAAGAAGCGCAGTTGTCCGCCCATTTTTTCCCTTACTTTGGTGAAAACGAGCTTATCGGCGAAATTATATTTCAATGCCAGAATGGGATTCACTTTTCCATTCTTTTTGGTTTGAATGTACCTTGCACCGATTTTTTGGGACCAACTGAATATCATCTTTTTTATTGCAGAACCGGCTTGGGCATTTTCCAGAATTCTGGCGTGCATTTTTTCAAACAGGCGGGGCACACTGATCATGATCGTCGGTTTTATCTCTGCGATGTTTTGGGCGACAAGCTCAACGCTTTCGGCATACGCAATGCAGGCGCCCATATATACGGGCGCGTAAAATCCGGCTGTCCTTTCCAGCACATGGCTCAGTGGCAGAAATGAAAGCAGTCGGTCGCTCTCCATTACATTCAGTGTTGCGATTCCACCTTCAATATTAGAGAGAAAATTACGATGGCTCAGCACCACGCCTTTGGGTTCACCAGTGGTGCCGGATGTGTATATGATGCTCGCCGGCGAATTGGGTTCGATATGGTTGACTGAATTCAGGAAATAATCCGGATGCTGATCGTCAAAATCAGCTCCATTTTCGAGAATGGATTCAAATGAAGCGACGTGTTCCCGATTTATTTCCAGTTTGTCGAAATGGATGATATGTTCGAGATGTGGCAGGTTTGGAAAGATTTCCAGTATTTTGTCCAGTTGGTTCCTATCCGAAACAAAAATCACTTTTGCTTCGGAATCGTTGAGAATGTATTCGATTTGCCCGGGAATGAGCGTTGAGTAAATGGGCACATCAATGGCGCCGAGCGAAAGGGCAGCGAAATCGCAATAAGCCCATTCCGGTCGATTCTCTGAAAGTATGGCGACTTTATCCCCTGCGTTGATCCCGATAGCGGCCAATCCCATCGCCAGATTTCTTACCCGAGTCCCGAAGGTTTCATAACTGATGCTGCGATATGCTCCGTCAATTTTTTGAGACAGCGCAATATTATCTCTGAATGTGGATACGCTTTTTAAAAACATATCCGGTAATGTTGTAAATGCCATGGCTTAAAGCTTTCGTAAATAAGTGAATGGAAAAACGGTGTCGCGTTGCGGTCACTCTTTATCAGTAAAATATGCGCTCTCTTTCCAATAAAAATGAAGAGTGCGCCATAATAATCACTGACAACCCGAGCTATTTTACACCAGGCTTGGTGAAATGCGAAACCGTAACATGTTTTCAATGAATACAGATTTGCCGGAACATAAAAGCATATTTTCAATATTTAAACGTTCCAGTGTTTTTGGCCTCAATGAAATCCAGAAATTGTGTTTGTTAAAAAAATAGTAACTATTCAACTTGACTTCAAAAAAAATTAGATATATTGTAATAATTCTTTCCCTCATCCCCGGCCCTTCTCCCAATGGGAGAAAGGAGTTCAATAGAGCTTTAAGGAAGATAAAGAGAGTTAACGAATTTGCTATTTCTGAAGACAGAATCACGTAATAAATTAAACTTCGAGTTTTTGAGTCTGGTTTATTAAAGTCAAGTAAAAAG
>CAZSBG010000179.1:0-7057 GCA_964605145.1 uncultured Cytophagia bacterium
TTCAGGCTATCTGGATTCCTTAATGAATTACAATGAATAATCCAGGTTAGAGATTAGTACATTTTTACGTCTAAAACTGAGTTTTAAAATAATTGATAATTCAATTTGATAATAATCAGGTAATTGAATCAATTTTATTTTAATTACATGAAAAATTCAGGTTAAGGCAGAGGGAAAACCTCACAGGTATGCGCCTGCGAGGCGGCACCTTCATTAATCTTCAAACCAGACTTCCAGTGTGACGATTTTGTTTTTCCCGGTGTTCACAGATACGCTATTATTTTTAAAATTAGCCTCAGCAATAAATTTTTCGTTCAAATTAACCCATTGCGCTTTTTGGATATTTTTCCAAAAACCGATGCTGCCCGAGACAGCCTTTTCCGTTGGATTGAACAGACGAACAATCAGGCTATCTTTGCGCGCTGATTTCTTCACTGCCGAAAGCGCTAATTGATCCGGTTCAATCCTGAGGAAGCTCAACGCTGACGGCAGGCTTCCGCGGCTTCGTCCTGTTTGATTGAGCCGCAATTTGAGATTGAAATTAGTGGCGTATTGATATACATTGCCTTTATCCCAATTCCCTTCGTACGGATAGATGGCGTATTCAAATGTGAACGGTCGCAGGCACTGGCACATCACCTGTGTTTCGTCGGTGCTCACATCTTCGGGATTGGCGCCAATGATCGGGAAACGGTACGTGCGCAGCAGCGTTAGCCCGATGGTTCGCGCTTCGTCCTCGTGGACAGCGTATTCCGGCAAGCCGATATTTAAAACCGCCAAACCGGATTTTAACTCTTCTACGCCGCAGAACATATATTGCGGGTAATACGGCAGCATCGGCTCTTTGTATTTCGAAGTGTCCGGCAATTGAATGTCGCGCTCTGTCACATCGAAATGGGTTTCGGAAAACGATTTATCCGCGCTGCCGTAGCCGGATGGAAACATGGCCCGCAGCTTGTGGTCGCGGATGTGATTGTCCAGCTCGGTTTTAATTTCCAGATATCGCGCGCCCTTTTTCAGCGTTACGAATGAAGAAATTTCGTACGGCACCTTTTCCTGATTGCGGCGGCTGCGGTCGGCCAGCGCGTCTTTGGGCAACTGCATCGTTACCTTCACCTTGTACTGCGCCATAATCGGGCCGTCGACCACCTTGCTGATTTCCGCACTGGCGCCGATGCTGCTGATAATTTCATCCAAATCCGCCGGCCGCTGCGTGGCGTGGTCCCCCACTTCGGAGCGATCTTCGAAATAGTGAAGTCCCTTGTATTCGACGCCGGTCTCTTTATTTTTCAGATCAATACGGCCGTCCGGCAAAATTTCGGCGCGGAGATATTCATTTTCCAGCACATTCACTTTTGGCGAAAGCGAGCCAAAATTCACCTTCTGCCCAACCTGCGGTTTGAGGACGAATGTTTTGTAACCCAGGCCCGGCACCTTCTGCAAATCCACTGCGCAATGGAAACGCCGCGCTTTGTACGGAATCGGGAACTCATACGGATTCTTTACGATGGGACCGAATGGATAGTTTCGGAAAAACTGAACCGGCAGTTCGGTTCCGTTTTCATCCTCAAGCGTGAACCAGCGCGCGTTCGATTCCTCCGGCAAATCGACGACAGCCGTTGCAACTTCGCTCCGCCCGAACTGGGCTGGGTTGAACGCCACCAGACAAACTGCGTCTTCCGGCAAGTGGCTGTTGTCGATGTTTTTCACGATATGACCCATGGCTTTGCGGGACATGTTATCCGCCAGATGCCGAACCTGTCGGTTGCGGTATTCCACATCTTCATGAACCAGATCCACGCTGCACCCGGCAATGCTGTCGTGCGATTGATTGGCCAGGTGATATTTCCAGGCAAGGGTCATCATGCCGGTTGGGAATTCCATGCCCATAACTTCGGCTAACGCAGCCCAGGTATCGGCATTTTTTTGTAGCTTGATTTCGCACTGGCGATTCTGCTGCTTCAGATACATTCGGGCGCACAGCATTCCCGGGAAAAGATTCTGCCACAATCCATCGAGCATGGTGTAACGGAATTCGCCCTTTTTCACTTCCAAATCTTTGGCATTGGCTTTCACGTCCTGCACGTAATCGTGAAATGAACTGTGAACGTACGTATCGCCGGTGTCCAGCTTATTGGCGTGATCGATGATTTCCGGGGTTCTGGGATAGGCATTTAACTGATCCATGCCATCGAGGTACAGCAACTGGTTGCAGGTGGCGTCTTTCACCGCATGGCCCTTAATTTCTTCCAGCGCTTTTGGGAGATTTTCCAGATGCAGAGTATCGAGATGGCCCTGTTCCAGCAGCCAGTAATCGAAGCCGTACAATTCCTCATCACAGGGATGGAACGGCAACTGGCCTTCGCTCCAGTGATAATCCCACTCGAACGGCCACTTGTTCAGCGCCACAGGACGATACACATGCACGTACCAGTTGGCGCGGCCGTATGGATTTACCGAGCGCATGCCCATGATTTGGCTGCCATCCGGCGCTTCCCAAATGAATTCGTGTTTGGTGATGCGATTGTTATTTCCGCGATAGAAAAACATGTGGTCGATGCCAAAGCCGAGGTAAATCTGCGGCATCTGCGAAGACTGGCCGAACGAGAACGGGCTGTATCCGCTCCATTTCTGTCCCTTCCACTCTTCGGTGATGACCATGCCCATAAGCAAATTGCGCACAATGGACTCTCCGCTGATTTCCGGGGTATCCGGCAGCGTGTACCACGGCCCAATGTGAATTCGACCTTCTTCAACATACTTTCTCAGAATCGGTTCTTTTTCCGGCTTGATGGCCAAATAATCTTCCAGCGGCATGGTCTGCGAATCTAACAGAAAATATTTATAATCCGGATTGGTTTCCAGCGTTTCAAACAATCTGTCGAACATATCGATCAGCAACATTCGGAATTCCTGGAACGGATATCGCCATTCCCGGTCCCAATGTGTGTGCGAAACGACATGAATTTTGTACTTCTTTTCATGATGTGACATGCGGTTCTCCTTGTCTCTGCTACATGGTTAGCTTTTTATTTTTATTATAATCATTCTCGAATGTGAAATTACAAAATTAAAGCATCAAATAACAAATAAAATCCAATTTTCTAAAATTCAAATTCCAATCAGTAGATTTATCATTCTCTCTGTTATTTTGCAGGGCGCTCAGTGGCTTAATTTTTTTGACGATATATGGAAACGACCTATCAATTCAGCAGCATCATTTTTCGGACCTGACGCGCACCGTCTTTTTCAAGCCGAATGAAATACAATCCGGACGCAACCTTCTCCCCTGCCTCATTGCGAGAATCCCATTCGACCTGATGATTTCCTGCTGAAAACTCTCCATTAATCAATGTCTGAATTTCACGACCGGCGATATTGAATATTTTCAGACTGACTTTTCCTTCAGAGGGAATGTAAAATCTTATCATTGTGGATGAGTTAAATGGATTCGGATAATTCTGTTCCAACAAAAATGACTTTGGAATCCCGATCCCACCATCGTTTTGGGGAGACTCCACAGCATTTATCACAGAAAAGAAACTCAGTATTCGATGCATTACATCAGTTTGCGCTGAAGTTGTTTCAATCAATTCGAACGGGAATGAGAAATAAACCAGCTTTGCGTTTTCAGAGGAAATACCTTCGTAATCCCAAACAAAGCCCAGCGAATTCAAATACGCAGTATCTGTCAGCGCTAATGTTGCCGGCGTAATTGGCATTACCGAATCAACGGAATCGACCGGGTAAATTTGCGGATTCAGCAAAAATTCCATGTCACCAAACAGGCTATTCGGGAAACCAACTATTTTTTCAGGCAGTGGAATTTTTCTGGAATAATTTGCTTTGATGACTTCATTCAAAAATACATTATCACCTTCAGTAGTGCTGTAACAATCGCTGTCCAAATCGAGATTCCATGCGACATTGGTTCCGCTGATGAACAATCGTCCGTCACTTGCGAGGAAATCTCGCACCAGGCTTTGCTCCTCAGGAGAGAACGTTTCATCTTTTTCGCCCTCATCGCCCAGGAACCAGCATACTGCAAAATAATCATGCAGTGATACCGTACTGTCTAAAAGCGCATCATTGCTGCAGCAGTCAAAGTAAAAGCCGTTTTCGGAAATGGCGTGCCCGTAATTATAGGCAAAATCGTGACTGGGTTGCTGCCAGGCGCCACTTTCATCATTCCGGTCAAATCCATCCACCACAAGAATTTTCATCCCGGTATCATTTAATTTCAGGCCATACACTTCGGAAGCATGACTCACATTGGGTATTGGCGCATTATCCACGGCTTCCAGTTTGAAATAAATATCATTGGAGATGCTGGTGTTGAAAGTCACCGTTGTACTGTCCGGGGGGAGCTTACTTTCATCGTAGCGCAAACTCCAGTTTGAATTGTCATACGAATAATAAAGTCGGTACCCGGCTAAATCGTCTTCAGGATTGGGATACCAGGCAATTTGAAACCCGTCAGTAACTTGTTTCACATATTTCATCACAGGTGGTTGCGGCGGAAGGAAATCCTCCTCCTGCACTTCCACGGGCACATATACCGTATCTGTATTTTGCCGCGTATCCTCGGTGAACACCATAATCGTATAATTACCGGTCGGATATTCTGACGTATCCCAATATCCATTGGCACTCACAGCATTGGTCACAATGTACACATGACTGGACGTGGAAGAAAATTTCTTAAAAAAAACGTTATGCACATACCGATTGCTGGGTTTGTTGATGAATCGGAATCGCACGCCCAAATTGGGCGGTGAATAAATGACACTATCGCCATCAGCCGAGAGAATTTTATAACCGAGTTCGTAGGTACCGTTGTTCAAACGCGACGAACTTGATGATGGCGGTCCGTTCTGCTCTTCAACTTTGACGATAATATCGACTTTTCCGGTGACCTTCGCGGATGTGAATTCCTGTTCGCTTTCATCGGCGAAAAATTTAACATATCGGATAATGGGCGGCCAGGGATCGTCGTAGGGTGTCAATCCACCCACCGGGCGGATGGCGTTGGTTTCATCGTCGTAGTAGCCATCAATGAAATGGATGTGTCCCTGTCCCGGCCGAATTGTCCCCAGCACGGTTTGCTCTGCGACCACTGCGTCGCCCACGGCCAGTCCGGGATTGGGAACAATGTGAAGGTAACAGTATCGTCCAACACGAACATACGAATCCGATCCCGAGGGATAAATGGAAGTCACCGTACCATTGGCAATGGCGTAGACCGGGCTGCCATCAGCTTTGGGAATATCCACGCCATTGTGAAAATGATCGGAGGTGCCGGTGTCGCGAAATTCGCAAAATGTTCCTGTCAAATATTGTGACTGGTTAATGGGCTGAACCGGCCAGGGATACTGAGAATAGACACTTGTGTTGTTTATAAAGGCAGCCAAAAAAATGAGAAAAAATAGACACAGGAATTTATTTGATCGAGCCATGATTGTCCTTGTAAATTTTGAAATTTGATTTTGTACCGACCGCGATTTGAGTTTCATTAACCCGGATTGACGGACGAATTATCACATCCTGTTGCAAATCAATATCCCAGATTTTTTCACCCCCGGAATCAATTTTCATAATCTGAGCATCGACATATTCAATTCGTTTATTCTGAAATACAGGCTTTGCGGCGAGCGCTATCACGTGCCTGGCGGTTTCATCCAGTCGAATCTCCGTGATTTGATTGGTCTGGATTTGGGGCAGCTCAAAGATTGTCTGAAATGTTTTTTTGACCAAATCCACAGCATATACATTTTTTCTATCCGCCAGAAAAAATAGGGATTCATCAGCAGAAAAAACTGAGGATCGAAAATTTACAGGAATATTCATCAGTGAATTGCCTTCACTGTCAAATATCGTGGTTTTCAAATTAGGGGAGTCATCGCTGTCCAGAGAATAGTGTGACAGCAGTAAAAAATTTCCAGAGGGAGCTGCATCAAAACGATTAAACGTCGCATCCCCAATGGCTTTGCGCCATAATTCCTCACCCGTGCCATTGAAGCAGATTATCCACGGTTCCCCGGAAACCAGGCGGGCGCTCCCGGGTTCGCGGGTCATGGGCTGCTTTTGAGCCGCGATGGAAAAGCGGTCTCCGCTCTCCGAGATAACACAGTCAATTGGCTTCTCATGGTTGAAGACATCATCATCGAATAAATCGATCTGCTCGACGAGATCGCCGTTTTTTTCGTACAAAAGCACAAAGCCCTGACCGCCATCTGTGAGCAGGGCGCGGCCGTCATTGAAAAGGTAAATAGACCAGAGCGGTTCATCATAGGTTTTGGTGCGTTCGATGGTGTAGATTTCCCTTCCTTTCCATGAGCAAATATGGTAGCGGAACAATTTATCTTTTACGGATAGTGAATTTTCGCCGACCAGTTCAACCCATGCCACAAAATTACGATTGCCTGATGTGGCAATTATAGATTCAGGTAAATAATCAGCCTTTTTAGTCACCCGCCCATTTTCATCGATGAAAATCAACTGCTTCGATTCAATTCTCAAAAACGGATACATGTTACCATTGGCATCCTCTCTCCATAACCAATTCACTGTTTCATCCTGAAACTTTTTTTCTACAATGGGCCGCGGGGATTTATTCTCAGAAAATATGATGCCCGCGATGAAGATGATCAGCATTAAAATGCCGGAAAAAATAACGACTTTTTTCATTTCAATTCCTTAACCTGAATTATTCACAGATTTCTACTTAAACATATATAATTAGTTGTTATTAATGAGATTAACGAGATGTGTGAAATTTAACAGAGTTTGATATAACGAATTCTGAATTAAGCACCATTCAGGCTATCTGGATTCCTTAATGAATTACAATGAATAATCCAGGTTAATTCAGTTTTTGAAATACATCCATCATTTGGTTTCATGGAAAATCATTTCTTGTATTCGTTGCGTTTCAGGGCTGGACTCAAAAAATCTGTTAATATTTATTGAATATCAGTTCCGGCTCGAAACAACTTCAAATTGAACCCAAATTAACGGTTAAGAATTTTAGTTAAAGATTTCATGGTCAAAAGACATT
>CAZSBG010000180.1:0-6765 GCA_964605145.1 uncultured Cytophagia bacterium
ACGGGAATGACAGCTCTACTGAACATAATTTGAAAAGTGTCCGGTAGTGAATTTTTTGAAAACAATATTCTTCAATACTTCTGGTAATCGAGAAAATGCATTCATTTGAAAAATTTTTAAAATGACGGGCAGTATCAAAGACAAGAAAGAAATATGAGACGGTGCTCGACCGCGGACACCCCTCCCGGCGTTAACAGAAAAATGTTAACAGGGTCAGTTTTTCCTTTAATTTTATGAATTCACAATTTCAGCTTCCGTTTGCTGACATCTGATAAAAATGTCAACATGTCTTTTATGTCAAATTATATGAAATAATGCCAGGAAATCAGATGACATTCATTTTATATCGCGTTGCCATTACATTTCGAATATAATTTTCAACCTGCTCCGAACTTTTCATTTGCAGCGCTTTTTCTGCGATTCGTTGCGCGTCCGAAAAAGTCACAGATCGAATGATGTTCTTTATCTCGGGCAGCATTGCAGAGGTCACGCTTAATTCGTCCAGCTCCAGGCCTAAAAGAATTAACGTAGCCAGGGGATCGGCAGCCATTTCTCCGCACATACTGACCCATACTCCCTTGCTGTGGCCGGCATCGACGATTGTTCTAATGATTCTCAATACCGATGGCGGCAGTCGCTTGTAAAGATGCGCAATGCGCATATTTCCCCGGTCAACGGCGCGCGTGTACTGAATTAAATCATTTGTGCCAATGCTCAAAAAATCCACCTCTTCAGCGATGACGTCAGCCATGAACGCTGCTGATGGAACCTCAATCATGGCGCCGATCTCGATAGTTTTATCGAAAGGAATTTTTTCAGCGCGCAATTCCTTTTTTACCTGTTCGATAATTGTTTTTGTTTTTTGAACTTCCTCAACTTCCGCGATCATCGGGATCAATATTTTTACATTGCCCATCACACTGGCACGCAAAATTGCCCGAAGCTGTGTTTTAAATATGGACACTTCTTCAAGGCAGAAGCGAATGGCTCGCCAGCCCAGAAATGGATTTTCCTCCTCCGGGAACTGAATGCAGCGGGGATTTTTATCGCCGCCAATATCCAATGTACGAATGATAACAGGATGAGGACTGACGGTTTCTGCAACTTCGTAATACTCCCTGAATGCCTCTTCCTCGGTGGGAAGCTCTTCTTTTGCCAGATACAAATATTCGGTACGATAAAGCCCGATGCCGCGCGCGCCATAGTTGATAATAGAATTAATTTCATTCGCAAATTCAAGGTTTGCCGATAATTCCACATCTTTGCCATCCAGTGTTCTGCCCGGAAGATTCCTGATTTTGGACAACTCTTTGGTCATTTCATGATACTGGCTTCTGAGCTTTAGATATTCATTCAATACGGCAGATGTTGGATGAACAATCACATCTCCTTTAATTCCATCAATAATGATCGTATCACCGCTATGAACCCGGCAGGAAATGTCCTTCAATCCCACCACCGAAGGAATTTCCAGAGATCGGGCCATAATTGCTGCGTGAGATGTTTTCCCGCCTTTATCTGTTGCAAAGGCTAACACTTTTCGCCTGTCAAGAAGCACAGTATCCGAGGGCGTTAAATCGTGCGCAACAATGACAGCAGATTCTTTGGGGGGGGTGGCAACATGATTGTTCCTTCCCTGGATATTGCGTATCAAACGCCGTTTCACATCATTAATGTCGGCCAGCCGACCCAGAAAATATTCATTATCGACCGTTTCCAGGGATTGCTGATATTTCCGAAGGACACCGTTGTAAATGAAGTCCGCATTTCGGCGTTCTTCCCGAATACGTTGCATGGTCTCATCATTGATCATCTTGTCTTCCAGAATGAGCTGATGTACGTCGAAAATGTCTTCGCCTTCCTGTCCGATCTTTTGTTTCGCTTTTGACTGAATTTCGAATAGTTCGTTCCGCGTTAATTCAATTGCATTCTTGAATTTTTCTAATTCAGCCTCAACCTTATCCAGGGGAATGGGACGCTCATAAACTTTGGCTCTGTCCCCGGTCATGATAAACACATTTCCAATGACGATACCGGGAGCTGCGGGAACGCCTTTCATTTTCAGCATATTTTGGGATTCGTTTTTCTGATTTTCCATGTCGCGACTAATCTTCATCAAATTTATTATTGATTAACGAAATCAGTTCGTCCATGACCATCTGTTCATCCTCGCCATCTGCTTTAATTGTAAGCTCACTTCCCATCTCAGCGGCCAGCATCATAACCCCCATTATGCTCTTACCGTTTATCTCACGGTTGTTTTTAGATAAATAAACATCAGATTTATATTTTGATGCTATTTTCACAAATTGCGCAGCCGGTCTCGCATGGAGACCCATTTTATTTTGTATTTTAATTTGTTTTATGATCACGCTACAAAATCATTCCTATAAAAACTGAAGTTATTGAAAATAAAATTACCATCAACTCTATTGACATTTTTCGCTGTCGTACCAGAAAAAATGACACGATTGCAGAAATCAGGAATATTGTCATACCTGCAATTCGGGGAGGAGTTTCAGCTATCCGCGCAATGATGATGATTAATTCAATCGCCAGCAAAGACGAAAAAACATATCGAAGCGCCTGGAAATATTTCTGTGTTCCTCTCATGGAAAGATCCCGGACAATATCGAAACCCTTGTCAAAGCTTTTCAGCAGTCCGCGAATTCGAATAAATAAATGCAGGGCATTATAACCAATGAGAAAAAGAACCGCTCCCCATAAACCGATAGTATACACTAAAATGACACCAATAATTCCAAGTGCCGGGCGAAAAAGCTGCCAGAACAATGTGTCGCCAATAGCGCCCAGCGGACCAATGACTCGCGTTTTAAACACGGTGATGGGACGGGCATCTTCCCATCGCTTATGAATTGATTGCTGTTCAATATTCGCGACTGCACCCAGCGCGTAGGTTGCCATATAAGGATGGGAATTGAAAAAATCCAGATGGCGGTTCAAGAAGTCAACCAACTTGGCTTTATCGTTAAAAAGCCGTTTTGCAATGGGAATCAGGCAAAAGCAAAAACCCAAGCCAAGCATTCGTTCGTAATTCCAGCTCGCCTGAATATAAAACGAACGGAGAAGTACTCTGATAATGTCTCTTTTTTTTATCTGAACCATTGGAATTCTTTTTTAAAGTCAATGGTTGATTAAAAAAATGAATTGAGATAAAGAACAATGGCGCTCGCCAAAAACGCAAGGGCGAAATACCATTTTGTCTCTTTATTGATGAACAGTGTCGCAACGGCGCCAAACCCCAATCCCAAAATGCTGAACTTGGCAAGGCCAAAGGCTGAATCCAATTCCGGATTGATGAGGTCAAGAATTATGGGGACAAGATACACCCCAATGGTGAAAAAAAGGCCGATGAGAAAAAATCCCAAAAGAAAAGAATAAACCAGGCCGACATAATTCAGACGGTCGATGCGCTTCAAATCTGCATTTTCTGCAGCGATGTCTGCGGCGTGCTGCAGGCTGGTGTTGGCTCTTCGAATTATTGTCACGAGTATCCCACCGATGTAGCTAACTCCCAGACTATAAATGATAGTGACAATAATAATAATATTTTCGGTCGAAACATCCCGGGACTTAAGGAATACAGCCAGGGCGGCCGCAGTAACAGCCCCGAGATTCCCTTCAGAACCATGGGCCCCGCCGCTGGGGATGTCAATGACCCAGGGCAGCTCCAACAAAACGCCCATCGTCAAACCAAGCTCCGGAAAACCGAAAATCAGTCCGATGACCGGGCAAGATACAATCGGCTGGGAGATCATGATTTGCCAGCCGGCTGTTGTATCGACAGATACAATGCCGCCAATTAAACTGATAATCAAGATTGCAGGAAAAAAGTCCATGAATTTAAGCAGTAATTATAGTAAACCTTTTCATTCAAATCAATGAAAATTTGAATGGCAATTTTTAAATTATCATCTATATTGAAAGATCACGGACAAACGAATTATACACAAACCTTCATCTAAAAACACTGAAATCAACAGATATAAAATGATAGCGCTGATCCGTCATCTTATTTCAATCTGCTTACTTGAATATTTTTTGGCGATCCTTACTGAATTTTCAGCTTCATCGCATTAAATGTTTGAGTCTACTCTAAAAAACCTTAAAAGACCTTAATTATTTGGTTACTATATTTATCTATTCAATTGAATATTTTAACGTTAGAGATTTTGAACAGCCCCGACTTTCAATTCGGCGATTGGAGTTCTCCCGTTAATTTTAGGTTTTAGCCCTTTTTTGGAGTGAAATCACGTTTTGAAACCCATCAAACAATCGGTGCCGACCACCTATGACGTCCGATTCAAAATCATGTCAAGCAACATGGATAAGTCTGGCCTCGCAGTGGATGGAGGCAATTTCTTCAATTCCTGATGCGCCGTCTCAATTCCTGCATCCACCACGTTTCGGGAAAATTTCAGCGTCCCTGACTGCTCAAACAATTCGCGTACAATCTCAATGTCCTGGTCTGAAATAGTCTGCTTGTTATAAATTTCAATGAGCCGGTTTCGCATGGACGGCGAAGCGTTATTCAGCGCATGCACGAACAGGTATGTTTTCTTTTTCTGCTTGATGTCGCTGCCATAGGTTTTGCCGGATGTCAGCTCGATATCGATAAGATCATCCTGAATTTGGAAGGCCAGTCCCAACTGCTTCGAGAATTCAACCAGAATCTCCCGGCTCTCTTTATCAGCGCCACCAATGATCGCGCCAATTTCAGAAGCAGTCATGAGCAGGATAGCTGTTTTTTTCAGTATCATTTCCATGTACTGATTCAAATCAATATCGAACCGCTTCTCGAATTCCTTGTCCAGCGCCTGGCCTTCGCAGAGTTCAATGATGCCTGACGTGAAAATGTCACATATTTCTTTGATATGCGGACTGCTTGATTTTAGCAAATATTGATATGCCAAACCGACCAGTCCATCACCGGCTAAAATAGCGGTTGCGTCATCCCATTTTTTATGAACCGTCTGACGACCGCGGCGCAGATCGTCGTGATCCATGATGTCGTCGTGAACCAGCGTAAAATTATGGAGAATTTCCACGGCCAACGCCGCATCAATGCTGTCTTCGGCACGGCCGCCAACGGCTTCGCAGGACAAAATTACCAGAATTGGTCGTATTCGTTTTCCATCCCCGCCGAGGATGTATTGCACCGGCTCGTAAAATGACGCCGGGTTTTTTTTATTGGAAACCTGTTTTATGTTTTGATTTACAAGTTCCCGGTATTGATTAATTCGAGCCAAGAATTTGTCCATGTCAGCACCTTTGTGATGTATTCGCTGATCAGACCCGGAGTGCGTTCCAACAACAATGTGAAAGCACTCATTAATAGAAAAGAGGATGTGACCGGCTAACCATATCCTCTTGGGGCGTTGCAATTAGTAAAATTATTTGTAATAAAATAATTGACTTAAAGATAATAAATATTAATTTTAGAATCAAGTAAAACTTTTGACAAAAATGGCCGATGTCACACATGAAAAATTATTGAACATTGGGAAAAAAATCAATGCACGCTTAAATTTTTTCTTCGCAACTTGGCGACTTCGCGGCATAATCTCTGATAAGGAAAAATCAAATAACCGCGCCTTCATCGAAAGACAGCGTTTTGTTGGTCGCATCCAGTGTGACCTGAATCCCGTTGGGAAGCGTGGGTTTGTCCGCCTCGTGACCCAGGTTCAATCCGTACAGCACCGGGCAATTCAATTTACCCAGGCGGTCTATCAGCACTTCTTCCAGGCTGAAAGTGATGTTGAACGCAGGCTTGTAATCGCCGGGTTTGCAATCCGGGCATTTGTCGAACACCACGCCGGCCACATGATCCAGTTTTCCGGCAAGGATGAGTTGCGTTAGCATACGGTCAATGTCATAGGGTTCTTCACCGGTCTCCTCCAAAAACAGGATGGCGCCGCGCATGTCCACATCGTACGGCGTGCCCAGCAGCGCAGTGAGCAGGGTCAGGTTGCCGCCGACCAGCTTTCCGCTGGCTTTGCCGGGACGAATGGTGCTCAAATGGGCTGTCGGTCGCAGAGGATTGCCCGGCTCCGGGTGCGCGATCAGGCCAATGGGTTCCGGCGACGAACAAATTTTGTTGAAGTATTTCGTCGTAAAATCAGAGAAACTGGAAATCGCCACCGGCCCGTGAAATGTCACCAAGCCTGTCTGCGCGAAAATTCCCAGGTTGAGCGAAGTGATATCGCTGTAGCCAAGGAGAATTTTGGGATTTTTCCGAATGAGATCGTAATCGATTTGATTGAGCAGCCGCATGCTGCCGTAACCGCCGCGCAAAGCGACAATGGCTTTCACGTCGTCATCTTTGAACATGCGGTGCAAGTCATCGACGCGCTGTTTGTCCGTGCCGGCCAGGTAGCCGTATTTTTCGCTGATGTGCTTCCCCACTTTCACCTTGTAGCCCAGCGATTGCATCGTTTCCACGCCCACGCGAATGGTGGACGGTTCGAACGCCGCGCTGGCCGGGGCAATGAGTCCGACCGTATCGCCCTGGTTCAGCCGGGCCGGTTTGATAATTTCTTTTTTATCTTCAGCAGAAAGCAGGCTTCCGGGGTAAACTGCTCCCAGCGCGGAAGCCGCAGCAACGCCACCAATAAAATTTCGACGAGAAATGTTTTTTTGTTTTTTCATCTTCTTATCTGGTTATTGGTTAATTGTGACTGGTGAATTAGCCCTACAACGACATTTAAATTAAATCTTGCATTTTAATACATAGTTTACTATATT
>CAZSBG010000181.1:0-6504 GCA_964605145.1 uncultured Cytophagia bacterium
TAGCCTGAATGGTGCTTCATTCCGAATTCAGTATATCTAACTTTGTTAAATTTCAAATATCTGTTTAATTTCATTAATAACATTAAGTTAAATATCTATTGTTTGAAATTTGTGAATAATTCAGGTTAAATATCAAAAAAAATGACATAAATAAAAGGAGTCAGGAAAATGTTATCACGTCGTGATTTTGTCAAAATATCCGGAATGGTATCCGGGTTGGTTCTGCTGAACCCGTTTTCGGTTACCCGTGCTTTCATGGAAAAAAATAGTGAAGATTTTAATCTGCTGTTTGAGCCATCTCAAATTCCTGAACTAAGAAAACGACTGGAACTGCCACTTTTCAAAGCTTTCTGGCAAGAACTTTTAAATGCCGATTTGAAGGATGATAAAAATTTTCTGAAAAAGGGAATTCAGTTCAATAATCAGCTTCGACATTTGCATCGTGTTGACAGAATTCTTCAACGAGAGGCGTTTATTTATGTGATGACTGGCGATAAAAAGCGGGGAAAAATGGCTAAGCTGGCTCTGGAAAAAGTGCTGCAATTCAAAAAATGGGATTATTTTATTGAAGCAGGCAGAGATGTGATCGGTCTTCAGCGTGCTCCGTTCACAACACAATCGGTTGTAGTGGCCTATCCCTGGATAGAGGATTTGCTTTCCGGCGATATGAAGAAAGAAGTGTTTGCACAATTACCCGAAAAAGGATGCGAGCCGTGCTATCGCAGTCTCTGGGGTATGTTGAATAAAGAAAAGGTCGTGGGCTGGGGATTTGATCCTGAAAGCAGTTATTATGAAGAACGCGATTTCAGTCGCTGGCCCTGGATTCTCTCGCGTACTAATTTACGTGCAGTCCCCATGAGCGCCTTGGCGCTCGGCGGTGTATTTCTGGAGGGAAAAGATAGCCGGGTGGAACGATGGATGGATGTGGTAAAACAAAGCTACGATGATTTTGTCGATCTGTTTGAAAAAGACGGAAGTTACAACGAAGGGACCGGCTATTGTAATTACACCAGCAGCGAACTCATTATTATGCTGGACATTTTAAAGCGACGTAAAAATTTGGACTGGTCTCGGGCTGTTAATTGGAATGGTGTCATGGATTTCTTTTTAATGACGCGAATGCCCTCGGAACATCATCCTGACGGACACGTTAATTTTGGTGATGGCGGCAGAGGCTTTTTCTCTGATGTTGGTTACTGGGTCGCGCGCGAATATCGCAATCATGCGGCACAGTATGCGGCGGAAAATCACAGCCGAATGGACCGAATTTTTTCGGTAATCTGGTATGATCCGACTGTCGATCCCAAAAAGCCAACCCGCGATTGGTATTATCGTGAATTTGACATTGGTTGGGTTGTGACCAGCACAGGATTTGAAAAGGACGACTTTTTGGTGGCGCTTCGAAGTGGCGGCCCGGCGAATCATGAAAACGCCGACAGAAACAGTTTTATTCTGAAATGTTATTCCGAAAATCTCCTTGTCGATAACTGGCACCCGCCGTATGACCACAATGACCCCGGCTGGCCATTGCGAACTTCGCCGGCCCACAACACCGTGCTGATCGATGGGAAAGGCCACCAGTACCACGATGGTTCGGAAGGGACAAATGCTTCAAAAGCTGAAGCGAAAATCATTCGGACTAAAAAAGAGGATCATTATGCCTATGTCACCAGCGATGCAACCCAGGCGTATCAATTGGTCAATGAAAATGTGAAAAATGTCAATCGGACCTTTGTCACAATCCCACGAATGAAATTTGCAGTAATCGTGGACCGTCTTGAGACAAAAGAACAGCCTGCAGAATTTGCAGCGCGCTGGTTTGTGGAGAACGAAGATGGCAATGGTAAAATAAATATCAATGGTGAATCGTTTGAATTTTTACGGCAAAATGCTAAACTGTTCGGGAAGTGCGCCGGTGATCTCGGAGTGAACTTAAGTCAGGCCAATTTCCCGGTGCCAAAGGAATCTGGCGTTTATCCGCACCTGGATGTAAATGCAGCGAAAAACGGTAACAAAATAATGCTCATCACGGCTGTGGCTGCGCTTCGACCCGACGAAAAACCGCCGTTTTTAGACATTCGATTCAATGGAAAGAACTGGTTGGTCAACACGGATATTGCCGGTCGAGAGGCAAAAGTGATTATCGTTCCGGAAACACAATATCCCAAAATATTAGTGAGAATAATGTAAATTTTATTGTATTGATTCAGATATCCACCATATAATGTCATTTCGATCCCGAAGCTTCGGGAGAGAAATCTGCTTAATCACCTGTTTTTAATGAAATCCAGATTTCTCATTTCTCCCGCATTCGCGGGATCTATTCGAAATGACAGCTGTTTTTTACGTTTTCACACAGTCCGAGAGTCGAGATATGACAAAGCACGAAGTTTATTAAAATCATTTTTTATAGTATCAAATACCTGAATCGTGTCAGAGATTCGGAAATGCATTGAATCTAATTTTATAAGAGAAACGCCTAATTCGTCAGTTGTTGATTTTTTGATATGCATTTCAACATCTATAAAATTAATGGATTCCCGTCCACTATAAAAAAGGCGGATCTACCAACTTATAACGTGCGGGAATGACATTGGAGGAAAAATCAAGTTTCTTGAAAGTTACATTTCATTTTGATGTAACTGTTATATGCTAATAAAAACTAAAAGATCATAACAAAATAAGGGGAACAAAGATGGAAGATCGAAAAACATTCATCGACAAAATGGCAGCTAAGATCAAAGAATGGGACGCGAAAATTTAAAAGCTTGAAGCAAAAGCGGATACTGCGAAAGCTGATTTGAAAACTGAATATTATCAACAGATTCACGAATTCCGTAACAAAAAAGAGGAAGCGAAACAAAAACTAAACCAACTCCAGGAAGACAGTGAAGACGCTTGGGAAGAACTGAAAGAAGGTATTGAGAATAGCTGGAAAATATTAGGAAATTTGGTAAAAAGCGCTTCTGAAGATTTTAAATAATGATGTTGTACACTTAGCCTGTATTATTCACAAATTTCAAACAAAAAATGTTTAAATTAATGTTATTAATGAAATTAAACAGATATATGAAATTTAACAAAGTTAGATATAATGAATTCGGAATTAAGCACCATTCAGGCTACCTGGATTCATTAATGCATTACAATGAATAATCCAGGTTAGAAGACTATTGTGGGAAAAAAATTGCATGAAAAAACTGAGAAAAATCAAAAAGATCGGATTGGCACTTGGCGGCGGCGCTGTACTCGGCGCCGCTCATATTGGTGTTTTGAGAGCTCTGGAAGAATTTAACATTTCTGTCAGTTATATTGCGGGGACAAGCATTGGAGCGTTCATTTCAGCTTTTTACGCTTTTAGCAAAAATTGGAGAGAAATTGAAAAGATAACTATAGATTTAAACTGGTTGGATGTTTCGGGGCTATCTCTTTCGCAATATGGTTTACTCTCAAATAAAAAATTAGGTGAACTCGTAATCGAAACTATCGGAGATGTAAATTTCGACAAAGCGAATATTCCTGTTGCCATGGTCGCTGCTAATATTTCAAACGGAGAAAAAGTCGTCCTAAAAGAAGGAAATGTAGCCCAGGCTGTAATGGCAAGCTCTTGTATTCCTGGTGTTTTTATACCAGTGGAGATTAATAAAACTTTATTAGTGGACGGTGGCATTATTGAAAATGTTCCCATAACTCCATTAAAAAACATGGGGGCTGATTTTATTATCGGTGTCGATTTGAATGCCGAACATTCTTATAAAAAGCCCGAGAATGTAATTGAAGTTTTGTTGAACGCTTTTGATTTTACATTAATAAATGCCACAAAATTGCAAACAGAAAAAGCAGATGTTCTTATTACTCCAGATCTCTCTTCATTTAACTTGATTGATACGAATCAAGTGGCGGATTTAATTGAAAAAGGATATCTGGAAGCGAAAAAAGTATTTAAAAAAATAGCGTAGAATTTTAAAAAGGCATATAAAAAGCGTTTCAAGGCGAAAGAAGGGCTATGTTTGAATTTTAATGCTCAGAGTCCCGCATTAAATATTTTAAAAGTTTGAGAGTTTTATGAATCGCAACCTTCTGCGCTTTAAGCGCGACATTAGAGTTGCTATTTTTAAGATAGACAAAATATAAACAAAAAGATTGCAACTAAATGAATGAAACCAATGAAGGAATCCAAATGCTTAATCTCGAAAAATCAAAGAAATTGCATGCGCGAGCCTGGGAGATCATTCCAGGCGGAACCAATACCAACGCCAAACGAATCGAAAATCTTCTGAATGTTGATAACTTTCCAGCTTACATCGAGCGGGGAGAGGGCGCATACTTGTGGGATATTGACGGGAATAAATACATTGATTATATAGCCTCACTGGCGCCGATTAATATTGGCCACCACGATCCGCGAATAGTTGAACGCCTGAAAAAACAGTTGGAAAAAGGCACGCTTTTTTCGCTGCCAAGCTCCAACGAAGTGAAGTTGAGCGAAGTGCTCATCGAAAAAATTCCATGCGCCGAGATGGTGAAAATTATGAAAACAGGCGCAGAAGTTACCTCAGCAGGCATTCGGGCAGCGCGATTCGCCACCGGGCGGGACATGATTTTGAGCTGCGAATACCACGGCTGGCACGACTGGTGGTCCGCAAAGGTCGGGCATCCCGGCATTCCGCAATGTTACAAGGATTTGATTCGCGATTTCACGTTCAACGATTTCGAAGCTTTGAAAAAGAAAGTAGAGGATCTGGATGGCAATGTCGCCTGTATCATTTTAACGGCAGCCGGGTATGGCGTTGAACCGAAAAATGATTTTCTGCAAAAGATCAGAAAACTGTGCGATGAAAAGGGCATCGTCCTCATTTTCGATGAAATCATCACCGGCTTTCGCTGGTCTATTGGCGGTGCGCAACTGAAATATGACGTCACCCCGGATTTGGCAGCGTTTGGAAAAGGCATGGCCAATGGCATGCCCATTTCTGTGCTCACTGGGAAAAAGGAAATTATGTCCGGCTTGAAAGACACGCTGGTGACTTCGACCTTTGCCAGCGAATCCCTGTCCATCGAGGCGGCGCTGGAAACCATTAAAATAATTGAAGAAGATCAAATTATTGATAAACTGTATTCGCACTCAGACAAGCTGCGCGCCGGAATAAAACAAATCGCAACCAAACATAATTTTGAATTGGACACCATGGATCCCACACCGGTGGTTAAATTTGAATTTCGCTCACTCACATCTGAACAGCGGAAAAATGCACAGTTCGAATTCATAAAAGAAGTCGCGTCAAAAGGTATTCTGATGCGCCAGGATGGCACAGGCATTTCTATGTGCGTCATCGCCGCGCTGAATCAGGACGACATCGATTACACAGTGGAAGTGATCGATGGCGCGATTGGGAAGGTGATAGCAGCAATATAGGTAATCAAACTAGCAAATGTCATTTCGACGAACGAAGTGAGGAGAAATCTGGTGACCTAATTAAGGCCCAAACGAAAATTAGATAAATTTGTTATTACGAGCGGAGTAAAGCGGAGTCGAGGAATCTGTATCTCCTGATAAATTGGTGGATTAACCAGATTTCTCCCTTCGGTAGAAATGACAGGTGTTTTTTGCTTTTGTATTACGATCGTCCGTTTGAAATGATATAACAGAACTTCTTTTGCGGAATTTCTGCTGTTTGTAGATGAATCCCAAAGCTTAAATTTGGGAGTGAATAGCTCATGAATGATAAACATTATTTTGTCTATTTAATGTCCAGTATTTCAGGCGTGTTATATGTTGGTATGACAAATAATTTGTTGCGCAGAGTTTGGGAACATAAGCAAGGGATTATGGATGGTTTTACTAAAAAGTACGCGGTCAAAAAATTAGTTTATTTTGAAATGACTCAAGATGTGAATATTGCACTTCAAAGAGAAAAACAAATTAAAAAGTGGAGAAGGGAAAAAAAGTTAGAATTAATCAAAACAAAAAACCCTTTGATGAAGGATTTGTATTATGAACTATTAGCTGATTGATCATGTATGTTGGACTGGTTCAAACCTAATAAATTATTTACTTGAATTGTGTCATTTCGACGAACAACGTAAAGAGAAATTTGAATTTAAAAAAATTTTCTAATTGAATAAAACTTACTATAGATCGGGTTTGAGAAAATTTAAATTCTGTCTCAAAAATCAAAACGGAATTATGAATACGAAGGCAATTTTTTGGTGTGTAGCTTCAATTCAATGGTTGGTGATCGTACAAAATCAGATTTCTCACTACGCTTCGCTTCGTTCGAAATGACATTGTTTATGGATTTTTATAATTATTCAGCGTGACCAAAAAAACAGATATAATTCAATAATTCATTCCCTCATCCCCGGCCCTTCTCCCATTGGGAGAAGGGAGTTCAATAGAACCTGAAGGAAGGTAAAGTGAGTTGTCGAATTTGCAATAGCTGAAGACCGAATCAAAGTAATAAATTAAACTTCGAGTTTTTGAGTCTGGTTTATTAAAGTCAA
>CAZSBG010000182.1:0-6342 GCA_964605145.1 uncultured Cytophagia bacterium
CCCAATCGTGCGAGCCATCGTCCTCGGTTGATGCAATGACATCGCTCCAGTTGGACCCGTTGTCCGTGCTGTATTCGATATGAACGGTGCCGCTTGTGTTTTCCGATGTCCATGTAATTGTTTGAGTCGTGCCGGCTTCCCAATCTTCTCCGCCATTAGGTGCTGTGACGGTCATGGAAGCTGCCGCTGAAATAGTGAATGTTGCGTCGCTCTCGTCAGAAGGATCGCCATCCGTATCGCTCACTCGAACGAGGCATTCAGTGGATGGATCGTTTGGAATTGTCCATGAATAAGTGCCATCGTCTGTTGTGCTATTTTCGATGGTGGTCCAGTTGGATCCGCTGTCTGTGCTGTATTCGATTTTAACAGTGCCGCTGGTCTCATTTGAATTCCAGGTGATGTCGTGAGAACTTCCAATCTGCCAGTTTTCACCGCCATTGGGTGAAGTGACGCTGATGCTTTCACCTCCTGCATCCTCAGTAATGGTTAAAAACTGATCGACAGCAACATTGGTCAACGTCTGCACAATACCGGATGGCCATTCAACTTTGATTTCATCGATTGTTGTGGCATCTCCCAATCCGAAATGAGCTCTTAAATTGCTATGACTGCCGTAACCGGTTTGGGCTGAAATGTCACGTAACTGCCAAACAACAGTGGAATTAATTGTCGCTTTGACTTTGACTTTGGCTCCAATTCCGGCGACATTCGAAGATGTTCCCACACATTGAATGTTGATCCAGTGATTGGTGTTTCCGTTATTTTGGTATAATACGTTTTCTCCGTATCGTGCTGTAGCCAGATCCAGAAATCCATCTTTATTATAATCAGCGAAACCTGAGCCGTAGACAAATGTTGAATCAGTCACGCCGCTTGTTTCATTTTTAGTGAAGGTTCCATCACCGTTATTCATGTATAAAAAACTCGTGAAATCATCCGGAGAACCCACCGACGCGACATATAGGTCAAGATCGCCATCGTTGTCAATATCACCCCAGACGCTGCCGGTTGAAAATGCCTGATCAGAAACAATATCCCCGGTGGTAATTTTTGTGAACGTTCCATCCCCATTGTTCTGATACAGGAAATTAGCTTCAGGAGATTCTTCGTTCTCACCATAGTTGGTGAAAAATAAATCAAAATCACCATCATTGTCATAATCGGCCCAACTGCATCCCTGGGTATCGCCTTCATCAAATATATCCAATTTGGTGAAAACAGTGTCACCGTCATTCCGCCATAAGAAATTATTTTTCCCGCTTCCTCCTGCAACAACGATGTCGAGATCACCATCATTATCAAAGTCAGCCCAACTTGCACTGCCAATAAACGTTTCTCCTTCCGTGCCAACAATATCTTTATCCGTAACTTTTGTGAATGTGCCATCTCCATCATTCGAATATAACGAGTTGGTACGTTTATCCCACCATCCATTTGTTACAAATAAATCGATATGACTATCATTGTTGAAATCGCCCCATGCACATCCTGCGGAAAATTCAGTATCCGTCACCGGTGCGCCAGCGGTCGTATTTTTTGTGAACGTACCATCGCCATTATTTTCGTATAGAAAATTTTGTTTATCTGGATCGAATGGATTACCAACATTAGTAACTACGTACAAATCCAAATCACCGTCATTATCGAAATCTCCCCACGAACAACCGCCTGAAGTATATTCATCTGTAGCAATATCACCAGATGTTATTTTGGTAAAGCTACCATCCCCATTATTGGAAAATAAATAATTGACTTGTTTCGCTTCTTCGGATCCGTTCGTGATAAAAATATCGGGATGACCATCATTGTTATAGTCAGCCCATCCAAGAGCTTTTGATGTTCCATCGAGCGGACCAAATGGTGTCGTTTTTGTAAATAGGCTTTGGGCAAACACATTCGTTGCCAAAAATATGCCTGATAAGAAGAAGATAAAAACGAGCTTCTTCAAGTAGGGTGAACGTCCCATTTTGATGTTCCTTTCATTTAAACGAATGATGTTATATAAATAATTTATTATTTTTTTTAATGAGTTGAATGGCAAAATAGCCCTGCGATTTCTTGCATCCCAATGATGCAAAGAAATAAAGTTCAATTTTTGGAAAATAGTTATCGAAAATTTAATGGGAAATGTTGTAAATCAGCTTTTTTCTATTACCCTATGCGAGATTATGCATAAATTGTGTTAAATGAATGAAGGTCATTTAAGACATTAATGCAACATTTTTAATACACTCATTGATGGCTAATTCCGTAAAAAAATAAATAGATTTTCTATAATATTTTCAAAATTAAATTCATCAGATGAGGGAGGAGGTCTGACCTGATTCGAAAAAAGTAGAATGAAGAAGATAAAAAAAGAGCGGAAATATATTTATTGCCGCTCTTTCAAATACGATATTAAATTGGGGTAAAAAATTATATCTAAGAATCAAGGAAATTTCAGTTCAATGCCGATCCGGGGTTTGCCGCGAATTTTCAGCTTGAATGGGTCCACATTGCTTGCAACAACATCTCCGACGTGATAACCACTTTCAAGCGTCTGGGCAAATTCAACGCTGTAACCAACAAACAAATGCAAATCAACAAAACTCAAAGGAACTCCGGCGCCGACCGCCAGAATCGGTTCGATGGTCCGTGAAATTCGAAGTCCGCCTGATAAATGAAAGGAGGTTGCCAGCCTTTTCGCTTTGGTATCCACAGCCTTAAAATGGTAATTGATAACGCCGAATGTTGCCAGGTCCCCTTTTGGCTTGGGCCTCACTACAATGGTCCCGCCGTCGATGATGAAGTCGACATCATTAACACTGGTCACAGCCGTCGCGATACCATAGCTCCATTTTTCCAGTGAAGTATTATCGAAGACTGCTTTGGCGAGGAACCTGTCATCATAAAAATCTTTTTTCACAATAACAGAAATGTCACAATTTTTGTGAAAGATTTTGGGGACTTCGTATTTTCGAATATCCAGCCAGGTTGTGTACTGGCTTTCAGTCTGGATTTTGAGTCCGCTAAAAATTGGAAAGAGGGAAATGAAATTAATTAAATTTTCTTCAAAATAAGATTCCTTTCGCGTGACAACCGTGGAAAGATAGGACTGTTTGATACTATCGCGCGAGATAAAGATATAGTAGAGAGAATCCGCGCCCAGGCCGTATAAACGAGTATCGTGGAAATGAGAATCACCGTGGATCATGCCTATCGGGGATTCTGTGGGAGTGAAGTTGGCAACGACAATGTAATAATTGTTTTCCTTCAACTCAAATCCTGAAAGTTCGATCAGCTTTTTCAAACTGTCGGCTGCCCACGTGGTGTAACCATCGCGATAAAAACGCCAGGCTTTTCCAAACAAGTCCTGGGAATCCTCCACAACAAAAGGAGAATTTTTTACCGGTTTGGGAACCAGAATCATCTGATCCTGTGCGAATAATCCGCTACTAAAAATTAAGAAGATGGTCAAGATAATTAGAATTTGTTTTTTCATTTTTTGAATCCTCATTTTGGTTTGCTGAAAGTTAGCTTTATATTTTACACTAAAATATTGAAAAATGCAAGCGAATATTTGATAAATGTAACTTAAATTGATATTTCGTAAAATTCCATTGATTATCTTTTGAAATCAAATTTATAAAATTCATTATTACTTAAATTGAGCGATTAGTTCTCAGCCATCAGCTTCTAAACAAATAAAGTGGCTAAGCTTTTAGTAATACAGAAATTAACCTTGATGTGATACAAAATAGATTTCGTTGTATTTTCGAATGCGTATTAAAACCGATTGCTATTGAAATTTCAAGGTTAAAACGGTACAATAATTCATCTTTTAGATGATTTCAATATTTGTACTTAACGTTCTGTTATTTATTTTGCTGAGCGCTGATAGCTATAGCTTGACCGCATATTCTAAATAATATTAGAAATAAAAATGGTTTTAGCATGAAACTTTATTCACAGTGTTTGAATTGGTTTTAAGTTAATTATCACTTGTCAGTTTTTTTCGCGATAACAAAACAGTAAATTCATTTGTAATTTAATCTTTTTTGATACAGATTGAGTAAGTAGGATTATCAAGTTTTAAAAAACGTGAATATTGTTCACAGAAATGGTAACACTGTCCTCTCTTAATATATCTTGATTAATAACAACGCTAAACATCAATTTTTATATAAATTGTGAGAACTTATTTCTCAATCAGGGCGTGTGATTTTGCTATTTACTTTAATCCAACAAATATTTAATTATGGAAAAACATTTATTTAGTACAAATAAAAATATGATAACTGGAAGTGGTATGAGATTTGTTATATCAAAAATCAATAGAATTATTTATCCCATTAAAAACTGCAGCATCTAATGTATTTTCACATCCCGAGTATAGGCACCAGGATCAATCCATTATCCCGAACTTATTTCCAAAAAACTAACTTAAAAATTATTTATGAAAATATTATTACTGGATTTAGCAGCAAAGAATAATTTTCAGGAGCCCTATGAACATTTAGGCCTTGGTTATCTGGCAAGCGCTTTGCGCCAGAATAATCATCAGGTTCGAATAATGAGCAGTATCATTGAGAATCTATCATTTCGGCAGGTTGTAAAAAGAGTTCTGGCATACGATCCAGACGTATTAGGATTGTCTGTTAAAAGTATTCATGCACAAAGTCTGATACAGTTAGTTACCGTCCTAAGGTCAAAAGGTTTTCTGGGACATATCACACTTGGTGGTCATTTTCCCTCTTTTCACCATGAGGAGATTTTACGAGATTATCCATTTATAGATTCAGCGATCAGGGGAGAAGGAGAGTTAGCATTCCCTGAGCTGGTCAAAGGACTACCAGAAAAAGATTTATCAGATATCGCTGGACTATCCTATCGTTGTGGAGATGATGTGGTAGTGAATGAGCAGAGAAAAATACTACCCGATTTAGATAAAATTCCTTTCCCGGCGCGTGATAATGCGAATCAAGTTTTAAAGAAAGGCGGATTCTTAAGCATCTCAGCGTCACGTGGCTGTTATGCAAATTGTACTTTTTGTTCTATAGCAAACTTTTATGATGCAAACCCAGGGAAAAAATGGAGATGTCGTAGTCCCGAAAGTTTGGCAGATGAAATATTATTACTGATTAAAAAATACAATACAAACAATTTTAAGTTTATTGATGACCAGTTATTTTTTTCCCGTAGAAAAGCGATTGAATATTTGGAATCATTAAAAATGTTGCTGGATCGCCAAAATACTATAATAAAATTTGTAATGAATTGTCGTGCGAATCATATTGATTATGAACAATTTTATTATTTGAAAAAGATGGGATTACAAAAGGTTTTCATCGGAGTTGAATCTGCTCATCAAAGAGGTTTGGATACTTTTCAAAAAGGGACCACAGTAGAAATGAATAATAAGGCATTGAGAATATTAGATAAATTGGGTATTAATTATGATGTTGGTTTTATTCTAATTGATCCTTACACGACGTATGAAGAATTGTACGAGAATCTTAAGTATTTATCTGACTTGAGAAAACAAATGAAAGGGAAAAGAAGCTTCCTTTCGGTAACAACCTCTTTACAGGTTTATGGCGGTACACCTATCTATAGAAAACTAATAAATGAGAGTCGATTAGAAGGAAATTATATTGATGGATTTGACTATCAGGTTAAGAATGACTATGTAAAGTTATTTCAATTTACAATGGATTCAATTGTGGAGCGAAGGCTGCTTCCCATCTATCACAGTTTGCAGTATATGATCCGATTTTTGAATAATAAAAAAACTCATTTATCATTTGCAAAATAATGGAGGATCTTAAAATGTCAAAAGCTGTAAAAATTTTTAAACTTCTAAAATCTTTAAAACCAATTAAATTTCTATCTCTAATTAAGCTGTTTGTTTCAATTTTCTCTTTGTTAAGTGCCGTAAAAACAGTGCCAATTTTTACTTCATAAAAGAGAAAACCTCGGTTGAGCAAATGGCATCTGATACCAAATCAGCTTTGGTTTATTGTTCAATTTGATGAGATGATAAAGATTCCACTTGGGAATTTTTATATTTTAGTAACTCGTTATTCATAAGTTAAATACTGTGACCCAGACAGTTCTTTTTTAGTCAGTAAAAATTAAAAAGCCTATCCAGGTGATAAAATTACCAGGATAGGCTTTTTAATTTAACAAAATAATTTATTGCATAATTGGAATTTTTATTATATATTCTCAATTGATATACAATAAGGGAATTTTTATGCATTTTGATAATTTATTATATAGAAATATTGTTTTTATAGCTATTTTTATGTATCCGCTCAATAATTTATGGTAAAAAGTTCTTTGATAATTTATTTTTCACTT
>CAZSBG010000183.1:0-6196 GCA_964605145.1 uncultured Cytophagia bacterium
ATGATGGCAATTTTAGATTGAATTTTTCTCCGTGTTCTGGACTCGGTGGCTGAATCGTGTCAGAGATTCGGAAATGCATCGAATCTAATTTTATAAGAGAAACGCCTAATTCGTCAGTTGTTGATTTTTCGATATGCATTTCAACATCTATAAAATTAATGGATTCCCGTCCTCCAAAAAGATGGCGGATCTACGACTAAAAGCAAAGTCTGCATTCATTTAAAAATATAATGAAACTTTGCAGGCGTGCGGGAATGACAACGGGAAAAAATTCAAGTTTCTCGAAAGTTACAATGAATTTATGATATTATGTCTATAAAATAAGGGAGTTAAAACATCGGGGAACATTCACTTAATTACTTTATAGCTTCATTAGATGCATGCTAATCAAATAACGAAATGATATTCATTGTAATATCTTACCTTTTATCAATCTATTTACTTATATTTATTATTTTTACAATTTATTTGCTATTATCTTTTTATTTTATTTATATTTATTATCATTTATATTTTTTTACCTAACTTCTTTAATAATAACAAAAAAAATTAAAAATATCAAGACAAATCTACTTATTTATTTAAAAATTACAATAATTTAGCAGTTGTTTATTTTACATCATTTTTGTGACTTTTTGTTAATCGGTTATGTATAATGTTAATAATGCTTAAGAAAAAACCTCGCGAAAAGGATGTTCAAAAATAAAATTCTTGATTATTAAAATATTTTACACTATCTTTGATACGGTTTATTTGGAGTTTATATGTTTTCCGATCAACTGTTAAAAAAATTAGAAAATGCTCAGCGCGTTGCTGTGCTAACCGGCGCAGGCATATCTGCGGAGAGTGGAGTGCCGATTTTCAGAGGGCATAACGGACTCTGGGAAAAATTTAACCTGCAAAAGTTCAAGGACTTTGAGGATATTTTGAACAACTCCGCGCTGGTTTCCAAGTTCCTGGAATATCGTGACCACCTGCTCTACGACATCGAACCTAATACAGGCCATCGGGCTTTAGCAGAAATGGAAAATTTTTTTCCCGAATTTACCCTGATCACGCAAAATATCGATAATCTTCACGCCAAAGCCGGTAACAGAAAAATTTATGAATTGCACGGGAACATAATAAGGAACCGCTGCGTTGATTGTAATAAACAGTTTAACAATTTAGCTCTTGATAATTCATCTGATCTACCTTTATGCGAGTGCGGTGGGATAATTCGTCCTGATGTAGTGTGGTTCGGTGAAGCGCTACCTGAAGAAACTTTGAAGAAATCATTTTTAGCAGTTATCCGGTCGGATGTTTTTTTCTCGGTGGGGACCTCAGCGGTAGTGCAGCCGGCAGCTTCTCTTCCACTTGAAGCGAAGAATGGCGGTGCTTTCACCGTAGAAATCAATAAGGCGCCAACGAATATATCACATCTCATGCATGAATCGATTTTGGGAAATGCCGGCGAGGTTTTACCGGCACTGATGAAGAAAATACGAAATTTTCAATAGTCTTGAATTATGAAATATATTTCATTCAAAATACTGCTTGCTTTTATCATTTCGCTCTCAGGCTGTGCCTATTATAATACATTTTTCAACGCGAAAAAATATTTCAGCGAGGCCGAGAAAGCAAGAGAAAAAAGAATTGAGCAGTCCAAAAAGAACAAACAAGACTCGAGAATTGACATCAACAAACCCTCCTCTTCGGAACTAAAAAATTACAATGATTCTATTGAAAAGGCTTCAAAGGTTCTGGAAATATACCCAAAAAGCAAATATGTGGATGACGCCCTCTTTCTCCTGGGAAAATGTTTTTACCGAAAACAGGACTATTCCAAAGCAAAACGAAAATTTCTTGAACTTTACGATAATTTTCCCAACAGTGATTTCATCCCGGAATCCAGATTGTGGCTCGGCAAAACGAACATCGAATTGAGGGATTATGAAACTGCTGAAAAAAACTTCCACGACATTTTAAAAAGCGATGCCGAAAGCAGAATTCGCGATGAAGCCCAGTTTCTTCTGGGCGGACTATTCCGACATAAAAAAGACTACGTTACCGCAATAAGTGAGTATAGCAATGCAGCGAAACGCGCTCGCGATAAATACATCCGCGCCAATGCCTACTTTGAAATGGGCGAATGCTATTACCAACTGAAAAACTACGCTAAATCTGTTGAGAGCTTCAAGTTGGCACGGAAATACAGTCCGGATACAAAATTTGAATTCAATGCTTCTTTCAGAGCAGGCCTGTCTTTGGTGGACATGCAACAATATGATGAGGCGATAAAAATATTTACAAATCTTCTCGGTGACATTTCAAACGAGGAAAACTGGGCGTTATGCCGACTTGAAATCGCCAATTGTCACCGACTAAAACAGGAATATGATGTGGCAGTGGAATGGTATAACGATATTGTCGAACAACATCCGAAAACCGACGAAGCCGCTAAAGCATATTTCTATTTAGGTAAAATATATCAGGAGCAACGGGCGGAATATGAATTTGCCAAAGAATATTTTGACAAAGCAGCCACCGAATATTCCCGATCAGAAATAGCAGATGAAGCACGAGGCAAAAGTCGAAGTATAAAAGAATTACTGGAATTAAAAGAAGATATTGTAGCGCAGCAACATAAAATAGCCATTGGTGACTCCATTGCAGCCGTCATGGACAGCGTTGTCGTAGAGAACAATCCATACGAATACGGAAAAAAAAGTCTGCTCGATTCGCTTATCGCAGACACCACCAATTTTGCCATTGATTCACTTTTTACTTCAGATTCACTACGATTTGTATTGGATTCTCTGAAAATGGTCATTGGTGACGACACCTCTCAAATCCGACAGTTTCTTGTTGGGAAAAGGAAAGAATATCTGCTCACGCGCAATAAAAAAATTACGCTGAAATCCGGCAAACTCGGCACGCCAAAAGAAGAATTAGTTAAAGACAAATTATTGTTGGCCGAAATTTATCTCTTCGAATTCAATCAGCCCGATTCTGCGCTCAAAGAATATATCGATATCCTTGAAATAGATACATCCTCCATTGTTTTGCCAAAAACACTCTATGCGATTGGCTTCATCTGCGAGAACTACAAGAGGGATACAACCCTTGCAGATTCAGTGTACCACAGGCTTGTTACAAATTATCCAACGCATCCGCTCGCAAAAGAAATCAGGCAAAGGAAAAAATCAGTTGATTTTTATGATCCGGATGTAGAGGCAAGTCGCGTGTTCCAGTTAGCTGAGCACACCTATCTGGACCGTGGAAATTATTCCAGTGCGATAGAGCGTTTTCAAACAATCAAAAAAGATTATCCGGATTCAGAATATGCGCCAAAATCTTTGTTAGCAATGGGATGGATTTATGAGAAAAATCTGCACAGCCAACAAAAAGCCCTTGAAATCTATAAAGATTTGATTGATAGTTATCCCAATACCGTGTACGCCAGGCAAGTGAAGAAAAAAGTGGATGAGGTCGAAAAAGCGCGCAATGCAACTGACGAGGAAAAAACCGATCAAGCAGACACGGAGCAGGTTGACGACAAAGGAGAAGAAGAAAGAGAGGGGCTTGCAGATAGTGAGCAAAAAGTGGATATTTCAACAATGGACAAGGCTTCATATCGTCGTTATTTATTAATCGAAATGGAAAAGAACGATCCCAGAAGAACGACACCCAAGCGATGGTAAAAATATGAATGGACCGAATTCAGAACCGGAGACAAATTTCAGTTACAAAGTTCATACCTCTCATGTTATATCAAATGAAAAATTAACTTCCAACATCGTGCGGACCAGAATTGCAAACTCAAATATCGCACAATCTTCATTACCGGGGCAGTTTGTCAATGTCAAAGCATCACAAAATGTTGTGCCCCTTTTAAGACGCCCATTCAGCATTCATCGCGTAGACAAAAATGCGGGGTGGTTTGAGCTGCTTTATCAGGTCATTGGTCCCGGCACCGAATTTCTGTCAAAGTTCAAGAATGATGAGACCATCAATTTCCTGGGACCTTTGGGCAATACATTTACCATTCCGAATCAGTGTGATCATGCGATCATGATTGCCGGGGGACTTGGCATCGCCCCCCTCATTTTTCTTGGTCAAATTTTATCTATCCGACATATTCCATCCACCCTATTCTGGGGGAATCGATCAAAAGAAAACATCTGCTGCATTTCTGAAATCGATCAAATGGGAATTAATTTTCATTTGTCAACAGATGATGGTTCCCATGGATACAGGGGTTTTGTTACAGAACTTTTCCAAGCAAAAATGAAAGATATTTTATCCGATGGCGCTCACATCTTCGCGTGTGGCCCAAATGTAATGTTGAACAAAGTCAAAGAAATTGCTTCCGGAACGGGAATCCCCTGTCAGTTTTCTCTGGAAACAATGATGGCGTGCGGTTTCGGTGTTTGTCTGGGATGCAACGTAAAATCCGGAAATCCACAAAAAACCTATCAATATGTCTGCAATGACGGACCAGTTTTTAATTCAGAAGAGATAGACTTAAGTGAATAAATTATCTGTAGATATTGGACGACTCAAACTCGCAAATCCAATTCTGACAGCGTCAGGGACATTTGGTTATGGCCAGGAGTTTTCTTCGATAATTGATTTGAATGAATTGGGAGGCTTGGTTACCAAAGCAGTTTCGCTGGAACCGCGAACCGGCAATCCCATCCCCCGAATCGCGGAAACGCCGGCAGGCATGTTAAATTCCATTGGACTGGCGAATGTGGGCGTTCAGAATTTCATCAAAGAAAAACTGCCCTTTTTGAGAACATTGAAATCGGCAGTACTCGTGAATGTGGCTGGTAAAACCATCGAAGAATTTGTCGAGGTCATCAATATCATTGAGGGTGCCGGCGGCATTGACGGATACGAACTCAATATTTCCTGCCCCAATGTGAAGCAGGGTGGAATGGCGTTCGGCGCTGATCCGCGCATCGCTGCCAAGATAACATCACTGTGCCGCAACGCAACAGATCGATGCCTGATAGTCAAACTCAGCCCCAATGTGACATCGATTCGGGACATTGCCAAAGCCGCAGAAGACGCCGGCGCTGACAGTTTATCCGTAATCAACACATTCGTTGGCATGGCAGTAGACATTCAGACAAAACGGCCGAAACTGGCCACTGTTACAGGCGGACTCTCCGGGCCGGCAATTAAACCATTGGCAATCGCCAAGGTATTTGAGGTCGTCCGCAATGTCAACATTCCTGTCATCGGAATCGGCGGCATTATGAACTGCGATGACGTGATCGAATTTCTCATCACCGGGGCTATTGCTATACAGGTCGGAACAGCTAATTTTGTTGATCCACAAATATCTGCACAACTTGTCACTGATCTCAAAAATTACTGCCAATGCAATCAAATAAATGATATTTATGAAGTAATTGGTTCTTTGAAACTGGACTCCTGATTACCCGAAAAGATTCGGAGGTTGTTCAAAATGCGCATGATCTATTTTTTATTGTTGATTTTCATATTGGCTGGTTGTTCCTCATATAAAAAAACTGCGCGAGGGTATGAAAAAGATGGAATCATCTTTTTTTATGAAGACGAAGAGGGTAAAAAAAACTCACTATCTCCATCCAATTCCAACGAGATGAGCGAAACATCAGATTCAGACAATCAGGATGCTGAAGATATCCGAGACTTTGAAAAATTAAGAGGTATTATTTATTTGAGTTATGATGAACAAATCAAAGAAACACCCCGTCAGCCATTCAAACGCAAGCCGGGATTGGAATCAGGCAGGGCATCGTATTATGCAATGAATTTATCCGGCAGAAAGACAGCCAGTGGTGAAATTTATGATCCGAATAAATTTACAGCAGCTCATCCCACCTTGCCTTTTGGCACCAAAGTCAAAGTGACCAACCTTTACAATCGCAATAGCGTTATCGCCCGAATAAATGATCGCGGCCCCTACCATAAGTCGCGGATAATTGATTTGTCTTATGCTGCCGCACAAAAATTGGACATGATCAGCGCCGGCATCTGTGAGGTGGCGGTAGAAGTAATGAAGTAGCAGCACGTATGTGATGGTCATTGATTTTTCTTTTAAAGTAACTTTCAAGAAACTTGAATTTTCCTCCAATGTCATTCCCGCACGTTATACGTTGGTAGATCCGCCTTTTTTATAGTGGACGGGAATCCATTGATTGTAAAGATGTTAAATTGTTAA
>CAZSBG010000184.1:0-6166 GCA_964605145.1 uncultured Cytophagia bacterium
TAAACCAGACTCAAAAACTCGAAGTTTAATTTATTACTTTGATTCTGTCTTCAGGTATTGCAAATTCGATGATTAACCTTACCTTGCTTCAGGTTCTATTGAACTCCCTTCTCCCACCGGGAGAAAGGCCGGGGATGAGGGAAAGAATTATTAAATTATACCCTAAATTTTTGAATTCAAGGTGAATAATTATGATTAAATTATTTATTTTACGATTCCAATCTCAGGCAAGTGTTAATGGTGCGAAAAAATGAAATTTCGGGATTTTCAGGTGTTGTACTTGAATGGCTGTTAAAACTTTTTATTGAGAAAATCCCGAAACTTCATGTGGTTTGCAATGAAAATAACACGTTTATTCTTTTTGAGTTCGGTATGCAGGGCGTAAAATTCATATTCAAGTTTGATATTTTTTTTCAACCATAAACGAAACTTCTTTTGGTATTATCTTTTTCCACCAACTTCCCTTCCAAGACAATGCGATATCTGCCTGTATTCTTTTCAACACGCTCCACGGTCGCGAAGCATTCTTCGGAACACTCGAGCATATTGGATATTTGCCGCTTGATTGTTGTCGACGGAGTATTCGCATTGCGAATAATCTCCAAATCCAATATATTGAATTTATTCATGGCTGCTCCTTTCACGCTGTTTAAATGCAATTTGGGAAAATTACATGTGAATTAACTCCAATAGCCAGTTTTGACATAATGTACTATTTTAAATCATGCGCAGCAAAAAAGCAATGCAACATAAGAGAATTAAATCGTTAAGGAAGATTCAACCAAAAAAATCTGCGATCGAATTCGGACGAGCGGGTCAGGATTGACTGGCATAATTTTGCATGAATTTTTAACTGATGAAAACACTATCTTTCATTGCATTTTCCACAGCAAGCGGGAGTTCGTTGTACAACGAATCTTTCAGAACGTAGGCACATGCGCCGGCATTGAACATGTTTCTCACAAATATGTCATGAAAATTTGATGACAATGCAATGACTTTCACGTTCGGTTGTGATTTAAGAATTTGCCGCGTCGCTTCGATGCCGTTCAATTCAGGCAGCATAACATCCATGATGACCAAATCCGGTTTTAACGTTTGAACCAGATTTACAGCGCTCTGGCCGTTATCCGCCTCTCCAACCACTGTCGTGTGCGGTGTCCGACTTAGCAATAAACGAACGCATTGACGAATAATCCGATGATCATCCACCAGAACGACTCGTGTTTCCGGTAGCATGGTTGCTCCAATTCATTTAATGAAATACAATTTTTACGGGTGATGATAGTTTTTCAAGGAATTCTGATATTTGTTTTCCTCCCTCTCAGAAATGATATTCATAAAATCTATTGAGAATTTCTCTTGATGAAGATGTGTGTTTTTTTTTGCACCACAACTGAACCTGATAATAATATAACTGATTTTTCGCGTTAGGCAATCGGGTATTCCACTAAACTATGCTTCCGGAATGCTGAAATGAGATGGGAATTTTTCTGATTGAGTGACATCGAACAACAATGTGCTTGAGGCCTGAGGGTGATATGGGGATTGAGTTTGAATCTTAAAACGAAACGGGGGCGTGCGTAAAACAAGCCGGGGATTGAAGAAACTACCCTGCGAAAACCAGTAATAGCTACCGACGATCACTTGCCTCGTTAAGATTAATTGGAAATGGGAATATGTTAAAAATTTATTCTGAAAAAAAATTGCATTATAATTCGGTAATGCCGGACCGGATGGCGTATCTGACCAGATCGGGCATTGTGTCGATGCCTAATTTATTCATGATATTTTGTCGGTGACTATCGATCGTTTTCACGCTGATAAACAGGGTATCTGCAATCTCCTGCTTAGTTTTTCCTTCTGTGAGCATTTGCAATATCTCGCGTTCCCTGTCTGATAATTTTGTAAAAATGGTCGATTCATCATCCGGTAAATTTTTCAAATAATCCTGAATAAGCTGCCCGGATATGAGAGGGCTTAAATATAATTCACCTTTTTCCACGGCATAGATTGCCTGCACCAATTCTTTGAACTCACAATGCTTGACCAAATAACCGGATGCGCCGACTTTAAGCATTTGTCTGACAAAAGATACGTCTGAATGCACGGACAGCGCAATAATCCCGACATCCTCATTATGCGCTTTTATCTGACGCGTTGCCTCGATGCCATTTAATTCAGGCATGCTGATGTCCATAATAACAATATCCGGATTCAATTCGTTCGTCAATCGAAGTATTTCTCTTCCGTCAGCCGCTTCACCGATGAGACTAAAATTTGCCTCCTTTTCAATCAAACTCTTCAATCCATCTCGAATCAGGTGATGATCGTCAGCAATAATTATTTTTATGGACATTTTGATTCCCTTTATTTTGAAAGTTAATATGACTGTTAATCGATCCGATGAATAACATCTTATGAGAGAGGCCATTAATAGTACTACATAGTCAGATTAAAAATGCCATCAAGATGCAAGGCAATATTTCCCTATTGTTGTCATTCCCGTACCACAGGCATTCCCTTCGGTCACATGCCTGCAAAGTTGCATTATATTTTTAGATGAAAGCAGACTTTGCTTTTCGTCGCAGATCTGCCATCTTTTTGGAGGACGGGAATCTCCTCGTGATTTAGAATGAGATTCCTGTAAAAAACATACAGGCGACCGAAGGCGACCAACGGAAGTACCCCGGGTAAAGTCCAGAGGAAATGACAGAAAAAGGGGGATCTGACTAAGTAGTACTAAGTAGTAATAGTATTTCATTCTTAAGTTTGTCATTCTGAAATCCGATGCTTTTTAGCGGATTGAAGAATCTCTTGCTTCCTTATACAGCGTGGTCACAGATTCCTGTATAGCCACATTAGACTTTCAATGATTACAGGCTACGCTTCTCCCGCAAAAAACGCGGTATCAGGATGACAACCAAATTTGTTTTCCTGAATTACCAATTACAGCCGGATTAATCATTCAAAAGATTTACAGAATGAATGGGTTATTCATTCAGCGTTTTCCGGACGCAGGGGCGCCTTTAGCACTATTTTCGTTCCTTTGCCGGGCTTTGAATTCAACGTAATGCTTCCATCCACATATTCCAATCGTTCCCGAATATTGAACAGACCAAATCCTTTTGATTTTCCGATGACGGAAAACAGATCGGTTGTATCGAATCCAACACCATTATCCCGGATTTCGATATGGATATTTTCATCAACTTTTTTTATGGAGATAGTGACCTGATTTGCCTCAGCATGTTTCACCACATTGTTTAACAACTCACGAATCGCCTGAAATAAGATGTTTCGAATATTTTCTGTTAACGGCTTTTTCGCCTCATCATCTTTAAAATTCACAGGAATTTTACGTTCCTCAGAAAATTTTTCAGCAAGCCATTCAATGGTCTGCTCCAAACCAATAGTATGGAGCATGGGTGAACTGAGATCAAAAGAAAGCGAGCGAATTTCTTCGATGACTTTCCCGATGGAATCATCCAATTCCTTCAGCTTGTGATCAGTTTTCTCTGCTGCAGTATCTTCCCGAGCCACAGACAATTTCATTCGTGTGGCTGTTAGAGATTGAACAACGCTATCGTGTAAACCTGCGGCAATACGCTTGCGTTCTTTGTCTTCAGAATCGGTAAGCTGAGCTGTTAATGCGCGCAGCTTTTTTTGATATTCCAAATGTTCCTGTTCTGCCAGCTTCTGCTCCGTAATATCCCTGATGAATATCAGCATCCTTCCTTCATCTTGCTCCGTGCCCCGTAGCTGCCGTGCATTGATGGACATAATGCAGCGCCCAATTTTTTCAAAATGATGATCAATAATATAATTCCTAACAATTTTTTTTTCTGGTAAAATTCTCTCCAGAAGCTCGTTCAATTCAGGGATATCCCATTGACGATCTCCCAACTCGTGAAAGTATTTACCGATGGTATCCTTTTTTTTCGATTTAAACGTTGAATAGTAGGCCCGGTTCACCATCACTACCCTGAGATCAGGATCCAGAATTAGCATGGGACTCTGAACTGTCTCGACGATATTTCTGGCGTATCTTTGTGCTTCATCCTGGCTTTTCTTTTCATATTCCAATTTACGCTCGGTAATATCCTGAAATACACCCACTGCGCCTGTCACACGACTTCTCAAATTTTTGATCGGTGATGAATTAACGAGCAAATAACGTCGCTCGCCATTTGGCTTCACGATCATAAGTTCTTTGTTGAGATGATGTTCACCATGAAGCGCCGAACGTGTCAGCGGAAGATTTCTTGAGGAGATGTCATCGCCTTCTTCATCAAAAAGCTGTAATGCCTTGTGGCTATCATAGGGTTTGTCGTAGGGGATAGTACGACCGTACAGTTCATCCGCAACGGAATTGGTCATTATGATTCGCGCCTTATCATCTGTCACCACAATGCCCTGGGGCGCGCATGAGATGATCGCCTGCAGCCGGGCTCGTTCCACATTCAATTCTTCAAGCAAACGAGTGCGATCTGCAAGAGCATCCTTATGTTCCGTTATATTGCGTGAAATTGCAATAATTGTAGTGAGTTCACCTTTTTCAGAAAATTCGGGTATCGCGTGCATTTCAAACGTATATGTTCCATCCGGTTCTTTAAATTCGAATTCCAGCGTGCCGGCCCGACCAGAGCTAAAAATATCTTTCAAAAATGTATTCCATTTTTCACACAATGTTGCCGGCATGCCCAATTGTTCATTGGTTTTGCCGATATATTTTTCCCGGGGAATTTTTGTAAATGTTTCAATGGCCGGGCTGACATAAATATGACGTAATTCTTTATCATATCGAATGATTATGTCCGGGGCATTTTCCGCCAGGGTTCGAAACAGGTTTTCACTCTCTCTGAGCCGGGATTCCATTGCTTTCCGGTCATTGATATCATGAACGACAACCGTTGCTCGCCCAATCATCCCGTTCTTTCGATGAAATTGGACATTAAGCAACACCCACGTGGTTCCGCCATCTTTCTTACGAACTTCAAATTCAACCTCTTCCGGCGGCGCCGCCCCTTTTTTCATTTCCGCCAGCCTTTTCAAAAAGCGACGTCTCGAGTCAGACGTCAGAATCGACATTGGATTCATTGAAGCCATTTCTTCTTCAGTATGGCCGGTTATTTTCAACGCTGCTTCGTTAGCGCTGAGGAAGCGCATCTCTTCAAAATCTATTTCATAAATTCCACTGGGCGCATTTTCAACGATGTGGCGATATTTTCGCTCACTTTTTTCAAGCTCTTGCTGAATCCACCGGAGTTCTTCATGTCGCTTCTCAAGTTGAGTCTGATACATCTGAAGTTCCTGAATGAGCGACTGAATATCTTCCTGCGACTTGGTTTTCAATTCATCTGATTCGCGAGATAAGCGTTCTTTTATCTTCTTTCTTAAATCGGAAAACTTGTGGGATTTTTTATCTTGCATTAAAATTATTTACCTCAAAATAAACACTTTTGAAAATGATTGATCAGCTTTTGATATATTATATCGAAATTGTAAACGATATGCCCTGAAGAAAAATATAGTCCGTCTGTCTTGACATTGAAGTAAAACGACACAATTGTGTTAAAGCTCATATTTTCGTCTGAACAAACGATTCAGAATATCATTGCAAATTATTTAGATATAACAATTGTATTGCATGAGTCCATTCTAAAGAGGTCGCAACCACAATATTATTCAATCAATTATAATTGTTTTTAATGAATTTAAGATTTTTCAGTTTTTTATTATTCGCGTAAATAGAGGTTTATCCTGCATTATTCATAATATTTTTTAAGGATGCAGGATAACCTGAATGGTGCGCATTTTGAAAAAATGGTGATAAAATTAAGTTAATATTCTGATTTCAAAACAAACATTTAATACTGAAAATATTAGTTCAATTTCATTCAATATTTGTGAATAATTCAGGTTATAGAGTAGACTCATCGCATTGTTCAATAAATCAATGGAGATGAAAATAATATTTGTTATAATCAGCCGTAGGGAATCAGGTAAGAGTAAGAAAATAAATTTTCAAATTTAGTTCAGTAGGCATAATTCTAATATTTTATAGTGAGAATGATTAACAATTTTTAATTTTCTTTAAGTTTTAATATACAACGAAACAAGAATTCATCACGATCGGAGCGTAGCGGAGCATCGTTATGAATTC
>CAZSBG010000185.1:0-6006 GCA_964605145.1 uncultured Cytophagia bacterium
TCTCACTTTTTTTTAAATTGAATCGTACAGCAAAAACCTAACCGGACGATGCTGACTGCAAGTAAAATATTTAGTATCAAATGTAAATACTATTTTTAAGGAATTATTAAAAATTGGATTCATCAAAAAATCAAATTGAGCCTAAACTAAAAGCATTAGAATCTTGGCTAATTAAAAAAGAATTCATGGCATACGATCCATTTGACGGATTGAACTCAAAGCTTAGATTCTTGACGTTTGAAGTACCGTTTTTAAGACAGGTTTTGGTGCAATCTGTAAAAAAAATGCCATTCAACATTAGACCTATTGTTGGTGTTAGACCTTCAAGAAGCTCCAAAGGCTTTGCCTATTTTGTACGCGGCGATTTATTAATGTATCAATTAACAAAACAGGAAAAATTTTTGAATCGAGCACAGAACTTTTTAACCTGGTTGGAAGAGATCAGTTGTGATGGATATTCAGGGAATTGTTGGGGTAATCATTTCGACTATCAAACCAGGGGATATTTTTTAAAGAAAAACAATCCGACACTTGTCTGGACTTCTTTGACCGGACGAGCATTTGTTGAGGCATTTGAAATGACAGGTAACGAGAAATATAGAGAGGTTGTGGATAGCGTATGTCATTTCATATTAACGGATTTAACAAGAGTTAATGATGAAATAGGATATTGCATCAGTTATGTGAAAGATACAATCAATCTGGTGCATAATGCAAATTTATTGGGCGCTGCTATGTTGGCCCAGGGGTATAAATTGACAGAAAAAACTGAATATAAAAAAGCCGCGCATCAGGCAATTTTATATGCTGTAAATCATCAACATGACGATGGCAGTTGGTTTTATGGAGAGGAGCAAAAATATCACTGGATTGACAATTGGCACTCAGCGTATAATTTGGACGCGATAAAAATTTATGAACAATCCACAGGTGATACATCATTTCACTCGAATTTGATAAACGGATTTGAATTTTATAAAAATAATTTTTTTCTGGATGATGGAACTCCAAAATATTATCACAACAAGATGTATCCTTTAGATATCCAATGCGCTTCACAAAGTATTGATACACTGCTATTTTTTCGAGACTATGGTTATGAAAATATTTCTTTGGCGAAAAAAGTGGCGCTCTGGACAATAAATAACATGCAGGATACAGACGGTCATTTTTATCAATGGAAAAGCAAATTCTTTACAAATAAAACACCAACACTGCATTGGGCGCAAGCAACAATGTATCACGCATTGACGAATTTACTTATGAATTGGAATTGGGAGAGAAGGGATGAAAATTAGCATTTTTGGACTCGGATATGTAGGCTGCGTTGGATTGGGTTGTTTTTATAAATTGGGTCATACCGTAATAGGTGTTGATGTGAATCCTCTTAAAGTGAATTTAATCAATGAGGGAAAAGCGACAATTGTCGAAAAGGGGATAGATGAATTAATTCAAAGTGGGGTATTAAAGGGGAAGATTTCGGCCACAATGGATACGAGGAAAGCTGTTGCAGAATCGGATATCGGAATAATTTGCGTGGGAACTCCAAACGATGTGAATGGACATTTAAGTCTTAATTATATTGACAAAGTTGCTGAAGAAATTGGGACTTCGCTACGGGAGAAAGGAAGTTTTTTTACCGTAGCGATTCGTAGCACAGTTTTGCCTGGCACCCACCAGCGGATTGCTGAGATAATAGGCGATGCCAGCGGCAAAAAAGTAAATGTAGATTTCGCGCTTGTATCGAATCCCGAATTTTTACGTGAGGGATCAGCCGTGGATGATTTTTTGAATCCACCTCATACAGTGCTTGCATCGCAAAGCCAGATCGGTTTGGAAAAAATGAAAGAGTTATATCAGGGTATTAACGGAGAAATTGTTGTAACCGAAATCGGTGTAGCGGAAATGATCAAATTGCTCAATAATTCATATCATGCGTTGAAAGTTGCTTTTGGAAATGAAGTTGGAAGGATTTGTAAAAAATTGAATATCGATAGTCATAAATTAATTGATCTCTTTACGGATGATCAAGTATTAAATATATCTCCAAAATATTTTAAACCTGGATTCGCCTATGGTGGTTCATGTCTGCCAAAAGATTTAAAGGCATTGAACACAATAGCTCACGATAACTATATTGATGCGCCTATTCTTGCTAATATTGAGCGTAGCAATCAAATCCATGTCAATGATGTATTGAACTTAATACTTCGCGAAGAGAAGAAAAATATCGGCCTCTACGGACTTTCATTTAAATCAGGCACAGATGATTTGAGATACAGTCCTGGCTTAGAAATTGCCGAGAGGTTAATCGGTAAAGGAATGAATGTAAAAATCTTTGATGAAAATATCAATTTGTCGAAACTAATGGGGAAAAATAAAGATTTTTTATACAGAAAATTGCCCCATATCAACAACATTTTGAAAGAGAATTTAGAGGATTTTTTATCTGAGACGCAACTTGTCATTATCGTTAATAGGGATAAAAATATAAACCAACTCAGAAGCAAAATAAATAAGAATCAAATAATTATGGATGTAACTCGAGTCGAAGAATTGATGGATATGGAGAATTATGAAGGAATTTGCTGGTAAACATGTCTTAAAAATTGTAGAGAATTTATCTGTCCCTTTTGACAGACGCGTGTGGCGAGAAGCTCGCGGACTTCGGAACCACGGAGCAGATGTAAGTGTGATTTGTCCGAGAGGTCAAAACTATGACACACAAGCTTATGAACAAATTGATGGAATTGAAATTTACAGGTATTCATTACCAATCGAGGGTGTTGCAGCGACGTCAAAGTTTTCTCGTAAAGTTTTTCTGGTAGAATATACAATAGCTTTATTTAAAACGCTTTTTCTCGCATGGAGAATTTACATTAAAAAACCATTTCAAGTAATCCATGTCGCAAATCCACCTGATATTTTTTTTATCATTGGATTGGTTTTTAAACCATTGGGTGTCAAGTTTGTATTTGATCATCACGATTTATGTCCCGAAGCCTATCTTGATAAGAAAAAAGAACCTGTAGAAGACATATTCTACAAGATACAGGTGCTTTTTGAAAAATTTACATTTATGGTTTCTGATATCGTAATAGCGACAAATGAGTCATATAAAAAAGTTGCCGTCCAGAGAGGTAAAAAATCAGACGATGATGTTTTCATCGTACGTAATGGTCCGGATAGAAATAAATACAAAATAATGCCAGATGATATAGCGCTACGTAATGGATTTGATTATTTGGTGGGTTACATTGGTGTGATGGCAAAGCTGGACGGTGTGGATTACCTAATCAGAGCTGCAGATTATGTTGTAAATAAGGAAAATAGAAAAGATATTGGATTTATTTTAATCGGTTCAGGCACATCTTTTAACGAACTAAAAACTTTAACAAATGAACTCAATTTAAATGATTATATAAAATTCACCGGTCGTATTCCTGATGAAGAAGTATTTTCAATCTTGTCATCTATTGATGTGGGCGCAGCTCCTGACCCCCCCACTTTGATGAATAATGTTTCGACAATGAATAAAATTATGGATTATATGTGGTTTGGAAAACCGATAGTGTCTTTCGATTTATTTGAAAGCAAATTTTCTGCACAGAATGCTGCAGTCTATGCCAAAGGATCTGATTATGAAAACTTTGGGCAATTGATAATTGATTTAATTGAAAACAAAGATAAACGAATTAAAATGGGTCAATTCGGAAAAGAAAGAGTTAAAGGTTTAACCTGGCAGCAATCAGAACAAGAACTCATTAATGCATATCGCTATTTGTTTTCTAATTGAAAAATAATCCGGAGCCAACGTCTTATTGGCCGCGCTGGGAACGCCCAAACAGGAATATTTTTTGAATCAGTATAAAAACACGTTGAAACCGTCCGTGATGATGGGCGTTGGCGGAAGTTTTGACGTCTTTGCCGGCCTGCGCCAGGAAACGCCAGATTACTTGCGGCATGGTTTCGAATGGATTTACAGGCTGGCCCAGGACCCACGAAATCTGTGGAAACGATACATGACGACCAATCCCTATTTTGTGTACCGTGTGTTTCGATATCGGCTTTTTAGTTATTGATTTTGGGTTTAGGGATTCGGGAAACGGGAAGAATCGGAAAATGGGAAATAGGGAATAGAAAATAGTATCTGATAGTAGATGAACTCGGGATTGGTGAATCGGAGCTTCTAAATCTGGAATCCTGTATCTGGACGCCGTAATTTTACATTCTACATCCGTTATCTGATCGAACATCAAAAATCAAAATATCGAATATCTAAAATCGAATATCTAACATCTAATATCAAATATCGAAAATCGAATATCCAACATCTAATATCAAATATCGAAAATCCAAAATCTGACATCCGACATCACGAATCCGTCATCCGCCATCTGGCATTTGGCATTTGGCATTTGGCATACGGCATCTGGCATCTGGCATACGGCATCTGGCATCTGGCATACGGCTTCTGGAATCGAACATCCAATATCAAATATCCAACATCCAGTATCCAACATCCAACATCGAAAATCCAATATCGAACTAAAACAAACATAAATTGGAAAATGAATGTCAACTCAACAACCGCAAAATTTCGCTTTGATTGGTGTGGCTGGCTATATCGCGCCGCGGCACCTGAAAGCGATAAAAGATACCGGGAATAACCTAGTGGCAGCTATGGACGTTTCTGATTCGGTCGGGATTTTAGACCGCTATTTCGATGATGTGGATTTTTTCACGGAGTTCGAACGCTTCGACCGCCATGTGGATAAACTAAGGCGTAAGGATCAGGGACGGGAGATTCATTACGTGGGCATCTGTTCCCCCAATTATTTGCATGACGCCCACATGCGATTCGCGCTCAGGAACGGCGCCCATGCCATCTGTGAAAAGCCGCTGGTGCTCAATCCCTGGAATCTGGATGCTCTGGAAGAATTGGAGACGTCGTATGAGCACAAGATTTATAATGTGCTGCAGTTGCGGGTCCATCCAACCATTCAGGCATTAAAAAATAGCGCCGCAAAACAGGCCAGCAAGAAGCAGAAATCAACCATTGACCTGACATATATTACATCGCGGGGAAAGTGGTATTTTTATTCCTGGAAGGGCGTGCTGGAAAAATCCGGGGGTGTGGCAACGAACATTGGCGTCCATTTTTTTGATATGCTGTTGTGGATTTATGGGGATGTACTATTTTCAGAAGTCCATTACAAAGACGATAAAAAAATGAGCGGATTCGTTGAATTAGAGCGGGCCAATGTGAGATGGTACCTCTCGCTGGACAAAAACGATTTGCCCGAGGATTGTATAAAGAATGGAAAACCAACGTTTCGCAGTCTGGTCATCGACAATGACGAGATCGAGTTCTCCGACGGATTCACAGATTTACACAGCAAAATTTATGAGGATATTTTAGCCGGCAATGGGTTTGGCATCAAAGACGCGCGCCCGTCCATTGAATTGGCCTACCAGATACGGCATGCAGTTCCCACCGGATTGAAGGGGTATTACACGCATCCGTTGTTGGGAAAAAATGTGAAAGGTGAAAAGTGAGACGTAAGACGTGAGAGGTGAGAAAATAAAAAAGCAGAATTCGAGAATCAAACATCCAATATCGAGTATCCAATCACCAAACCCTGTGTCACCCCTACAGGGTGAAGATTTCATGGTGTCTTTTCCTGCTACCCATATTTCATCCCTGACGGGATTAGTGGCATTGGATCAGTGACCGTGAAAGGTGAAATGTGAAACGTAAGACGTGAAAAGTCAAATGTGAAACGTGAGACGTGAAAAGAGAAGCGTTAGACGCAAGGCGTGAGAGGCGAGAAGATAAAAAAGCAGAATTCGAGAATCAAATATCCAATATCCAATATCTAATATCCAATATCGAGTATCCAATCACCAAACCCTGTGTCACCCCTACAGGGTGAAAATTTCATGGTGTATTTTCCTGCTACCCATATTTCATCCCTGACGGGATTAGTGGCATTGGATCAGTGA
>CAZSBG010000186.1:0-5983 GCA_964605145.1 uncultured Cytophagia bacterium
ATGTCTTTTGACCATGAAATCTTTAACTAAAATTCTTAACCGTTAATTTGGGTTTAAATTAATCACACCCGGTGTCTTTCGGACAAGCGGGGTGAAGGAGTTTTGGTTCAATCACGATTTAAGCGCATTTACATCTTTAGCTGAAAGCTGATCGCTGACAGCTAATCGCTAAAATCTCATTTCACCAGCAGAACCACGCGGCGATTGGCAGCCAGGCCTCGTCTGTCGGAATTTTCCTTTTCCCGCAGATGCGTATCTGCGTAGCCGATGGCTTCGAACCGCTCCTTCTTCAGGCCGCGTTCGATGAAATAGCGAATCACCTGCGAGGCGCGCGCCGTGGAAAGCTCCCAGTTGGAAGGATAGAGCGAGCTGCTGACAATGGGGAGCGTATCTGTGTGCCCGGCCACCTGAATGACCCGGTCATTCACTTCATTGGTTTTCAAAATATTCGCCAGAGCCAGTAAAATGGAAAATGCTTTCGGCTTCAATTCCGCCTTGCCGGAATCGAACAAAATTTTATTCTGGAAATTCAATTCCAGCCCGTCCGGGGTGAGTTGCACATCCACCACATCTTGCATTTCGTGTTCAACGATCAGCGCTTTGACAGTTTTCTCCAAAACATGCAGCGGCGTTTTCTGGCTCTTGCTGAAATATTCGGAAATCATTTCGAACTTCACGGTATCCACCTGGGAAATGGCAAAAAACATAGCGAAAAAACATAGCAGCAGCGTGACGATATCACTGTAAGAAAGCATCCAGTGATTTTTGTCCTCATTGGAGCCATTCATGGGAGCCGGGAATTTTGGAAGTTCAATATGCATTATCGCAACCCTTTTAATACTTTCTTCCGATTGCCGGCGCTGATGTAAGCGGACAGTTTATCGCGGGCCAGCACGTAATTTTCGTTATCGTACAGAATCATCACGCCTTCAATCTCCATGGTTTCAAGGAGAAGATTGTTCTCTGCCTGCTCCCGAATTTTTTCAGAAATGGGATTGAAAAATAAATTGGCCAGCACCAGGCCGTAAAAAGTGGTCGTCAGGGCAATGGCCAGGCCGGTGCCGACTTTTTCCGGTCCTTCATTCATGGTAATGAGCATTTGAATCAGCCCGATGAGCGTGCCGATCATCCCGAATGCCGGCGCAAATTTTGACATGGCCCCGAAGAGCTGGTACTGCTTCTGCTCTCGATTCATTTGCCAGCGAACCTGATCTTCCAGCACAATACGCGTTTCTTCTTTGTTATATCCGTTGAGCAGCATTTTTACGCCATCGTTGAATATCCAGAGTTTCCGGGGGCGATTAGTCTCTGATTCCAGCTCACGAATGCCATTGATATTATAATTTTTTATCACGTTCACCATTTGCTGGGTGGCTTTCACATAATCGTGCGTGCCTGACTTGAAAACCACCAGGTACGAGCGGAACGCCCGTATCACTTCATTCAAGGGAAATGATACAAACGTCGCTGCAATGGTTCCTCCCAAAACAATAGCCAGGCCGGACGGGTTGTAAAAAATATCCGGCGGTGTGCCGTTCCGACTGATTCCCAAAACAATCAAGCACACCCCGCAAATAATTCCTAATACTGTTGCCACAATTTACCTCGATTTGTTTATTCGATTCTCTTCATTGAGAAATTTACTTCTATGCTATCTCAGCGTTGCAATCATTTCTTTTATTTCAGGCATATCCGGATTCAGCTTCAGCGCTGTTTCCCATGCCTGAACCGCTTTGGGCGTGTCGCCATTCACGTAATAAATTGAGCCGCCAATGGCATACGCCGATGCAGTGGGTCGTTTCTCAATCGATTTCTGAAGCACAGCCAGCGCCTCGCGATGCTGTCCCTTGTAGAACAAAGATTGCGCTTCGGTGAGATAAGCCAGAATTTCATCGGTTATGGTTTTATCGTATTGAGATAAGCTATCGGCTAACAATTCAGTTTTCGGCTCCCTGTGAACCGGCTTCACAGCAGATGAATCTGTTTTATTATCCGGATCCGGTGAAATCTCTACGCTGCTGCCCGGCTTGCGTTTCAGGTCCAGTTGCAAATTGGTCACCAGCGGATCGATGACCATTTCCACCTCAGTATCTTCCTGCTGAAATTTAATGGTCAGGTAGGGATAGTTCATGGTCTTCTCGTATGAATTGCTGCCCATCCTGTGGGTCACCGTTTGATTTTTAAGACTGTCTGTTTCAGCCCGAAACAGAGGATCGATCTCTGCCGATGAAAACCGGTGTGATGCCTCGCATGCCAGAAATGCAGCGAGGAAAAGGAAAACACCTATCTTAAAAATATTTTTCAAGACAATCACCTCTAAGTTGATAAATGAAATCGAGCTTAAAATACATATTGAATCATGCACAGATGATATTGGATTCCGCTGAAATCCATTTTGAGAACATCGGATTGACCGGCCAAAGGAACCGAATCAAATTCCGAAGACATCACAAAGGAAATGCCGGCTGAAATAGAAAAATTCCGACTAAAATCACTTCTCAGACCAACGCCAAAGCAGTTGAAATCCGGTGATTTCTGTGTGAAATGGCGCGCAATGCTCAGGTACGCTGCCAGCCAGTCACCGTGAAATTTTTCCTGTTTTTCAACAACGCCCATGTAAAACAGCGTGTTGAACCGAACCGATACCGGGAGCGGAATTCCATTTTCAATTTTTGCATTCCCGTAAAACGTGTTTTCGGAAAAACTGGTGTTGTTCAGTTTTACTTCATTGGCGACAAATGCCAATCCCAGCCGAACTTCATACCGGAACCGGCTGCGTCCGGAAAAATATTGAAACATCCCAAAATCAATGGTATGATAGGTGAGCTGGCCATTAAATTTTCGCGCAACGAATTCTTCGGAAAAATCGTTCTCAACAATATTAACGAAATAGGTCTCCATACCCAGGGTCAGGCCAAACGACATGGGATTGGTTTCTTTCACAGGCTCAAGCTCTTTTTCGAACACACTGAATTCCTTTGACCACAACACTTCGCTCACGCCTGTTTTCACAAGACGTAAATTCAGCACCAATCCCTGGTTCGGGAAATAACTCGCCTCCCCTTCCAGAAACGCCTGAACGCCCAGACGTTTGCCGGTCTGCCAGAGTTCCGCCATGGATGGAACCGTGTTTTGCACTGAGAATGTGGAATCCGTGGACTGAATTTTCAAGCCATTCAATTTGGGGAGAACCACAATTTTCGGTGTGCCCAGTTCGTTGAAGACCCTCAGTATTTTGCCTTCCAGAATTTGGTGCAAATTGGGATTAAACACCCGTGGATCGACTTTGATGCGGTACAGCGCAATGCGATTCAGCGCAGGGTCGATGTCCCGCAACTTATCCGGCATTGCTTCCGCCATGTGATTCACCATAGCCAGAATTTTGCCCTGCAATGTAACAGGGAGCGTCGCTGCCTTATCCGCGGCATAAGTAAAACTACTCAATAAAAGCAGACATATTGTTATGATTACTATTTTTTTCATCTTATTTACCTGAAAATATTTTGGAAATTATTGAATAACCAAATTTCATATTCGATTTTAGAAATGAGTTGCATTCAGCGGCGACAAAGGCATTGGTCTACCCGCCGAATTCTCTCCAATCGAATATATCCTGTTATCCTGTCAAAAACCTATTTATTGACAAGATCGTTCGGATTTCTGATTTTTCGTTCCCCGGTAACATTGCGCACCTCTCTCACAATGGTTCGTTTCGCTTGCTCCACTTCGCTTGCCGGAATATTTTTCTTCATCTCCAGGGAACTGCGCACCATTTCCGCCATCTTTTCCGGCAGCACAGAAATAATACGCTCGATATCGGATTCATCGATATCTACCAGCGAAGTCGCTATCACTTCACGATCCATGTATCTAAGGGTATCGCGCAATTCATCACCCGGCAAATTCAGAATATCGGCGAACTGAATGAACCGCGAATGCACACGCTCGGCAAAATTCAAATCCGAACACTTGAGATAATCGAACACCTCTTGCTGGGTGGATTCGTCGAACTGTTCTAACAAATTCACCACCGTTTCTACGCTGTCCGCAGTGATGTATTTCATCTGACTGATCTTCTGTGCCTTCTGCGCAATCTTGCGGGCGACCTGTTCATAAATGTGCGCCGGTATCTTCTCCAGCTTGCTGATGGAAGCCAGAATTTTCTTGCGCGTCGACTCATCCATTCGTTTCAGCATGCTTGCGCCCTGCTCTGCCGGAAGCTGTGCAATGATAACCGAACCCAATCCGTGATCCATGGATTTGACCAGATGAAGAATCTGGTGATCGGTCAATTGATGGAGGAATCCGAAAACATCTTTTTCCTTGCGCTCCTGACTGTTCTTCAGGCTTTGAATTTTGAGATCGTGTTCGAACTGTTTGAAAATTTTCGCCTGAACCGAAGGTTCAATTTCATCAGGCAATTGCTCCTCCATGACCAATCTGATTTTATCCGAATCTTCTATTTTCAAATGAGGTTCGATAACGTTCAGCAATTGGGGAGAGATCGTTTTGAAGACAATTGCGGTGCGCTCGATTCCGGACTCCTCTGAAAAGGAAATCCAGTTGCGAAACACATCTGCTGCTGCGACCGGCGCACCGATTAATAGATCGATCACTGAAGATCGTTGCTGCTCCAGATTTTCGAGCTGGGCTTTTTGCTCTTCAGCCTTTTTTTGCATCGGACTCCGGGCGCTTGTTTCAGTCATGACTCTTTCCTGGGAAGTGACATTCGGCTGCTCGCGGGAAGTCAACGACTTTTTCAGGGCGAAATACATCAATCCAATGGCCAGCAAGCCAATCAGCAATGGAATCATACTCGATTCATACTTGTCCCAGAACGATTGCGGATTTGTTCCCGCTAACGCCGCCGCTGTATCCGGTTGCTGTTGCTTCGCCACCTGGGGCTTCACAGGAAAATTCAATCGCTCGATATTCACTTTGTCGCCCCGCGACACCCTTAGCCCGGCCTTAATCGACGCCATTTTGTAGGTGAATTTCAAATCGTCCTGGGTGAATGAGCTGTCGACCATAATATTCACCGCAATTTTCCCAATTCGATAGCCTGACTCCTGAAAAAACTGCTCGATCGTCTGCGATAACGTGGACTGTGTTTGAATCTGTGGCCTGGGTTGCTGCGGTTCGGGAAAAGCTGGCAGCCCTGGTAGTTTCTTCACATTTTTCGAGAGCAGTGACGTGGGCAAGTCCGGAAGTTCCGAAACAACAGGCTTCACTCGTGTTCGGTAAAGCTCGATATTCGCCCGCACAATGAAGCTGTGATCATCGTAATAATTCAGGAGCTCATTCTGCAGATTCCAGGTCAGATTATCCTCCATAGACCGCGCAATATCATCCGGCGACACCTGGGAATTCATCATTTGTCCGCGCAGAGGCAAAGCAAAACTGCACAACGTCACTGCAAGTAACAACAGGTATTTTGTCTTCATAATTTAATTTTTTTGTATTTAATTTTAAGATTCTGATAATTCATCACCTAAATTATCGGAGAGAAAAATGACGGGCTTTAAGAAATATAAGTTAAAATATGGTTATATGTTTTGAGGAGAATTTAATTTTTTCGTTTTTGAAAAAAAACGAGGCGGTAATTCTACAAAAAAAGCCCGAGATGTCATCTCAGGCTTCAGTAGTAGCGGGGACAGGATTCGAACCTTCGATCTTTGGTTTGATTGAACCACCCAGAGGCTGCCATCACGTACAAAAGCAATTGAATCCCGGGGATGACACCAGTCAGGGTATTCACCTTTGGTTAGTTTATACGGATTTTGGGTGGGATCGAAATCTTCTTCGGGGGAGGTAGAGTTTTTCTCACAATAAAGAAAAGAGAAGATAAAAAATGATAGAAAAAAAAATACACTTAAAATAATTTTGAAGTTTCGATTCATTTTATTACCATTGCTTTATGCTAAGTTCCTTTCAAGAAACTTGAATTTTTTCCCGTTGTCATTCCCGCACGCCTGCAAAGTTT
>CAZSBG010000187.1:0-5884 GCA_964605145.1 uncultured Cytophagia bacterium
GTGAAAAATAAATTATCAAAGAACTTTTTACCATAAATTATTGAGCGGATACTTAGTTTATAATTTAATTTGATAATAATCATGTAATTGAATCAATTTTATTATAATTACATGAATAATTCAGGTTACATTCGAAATTCAAAGAGTACAATATATCAAAAAATATTTAAAAAGTCAAAATGTATTTCATCGATAGATTCCTTTTTGTGATGAAATTGTAAATTATTGAAGGGCCGGTGAATAGTAAATTAGCCTTTTAATACCTCTCTGATCTTATTTGCGAGCGTCTGAATCCGATACGGTTTTTGAATGAAATTGATACCTTTTTCCAAAACGCCGCTGTTGACAATATAATCATCAGTGTATCCTGAGGCATACAGTACTTTCAAATCCGGAATGTCCTCGCTCAGTTTTTCCACCAATTCTTTCCCGCCCATGTCCGGCATAATGACGTCGGTAATGAGCAAATCAAATTTAAGGTTTTTCTTCTTGAAAATTTCAAGCGCATCAATGCCATTTTCAGCTGTGATGACGTTATAGCCCATCGAGCGCAGTGCTTTGTATGAAAAAGATCGAACGCCGCGGTCATCTTCTACAAACAGGATCGTCTCATTACCACCGACAATTTCATCATCATCTTCTCCAGATTCTGCCAATGGCTCACCGGCATCCACACACGGCCAGTAAATTTTAAATGTTGTTCCTTGATTTATTTGACTTTCAACAAAAATGGAGGCATTATTTTGTTTTACAATTCCATACACCGTGGCCAATCCCAGGCCGGTTCCCTTGCTGTGCTTCTTTGTCGTAAAGAACGGCTCAAAAATTTTACGTTTGGTTTCCTCATCCATACCGACGCCGGTATCACTGACTGAAATGAGCACATAGGGTCCGGTAGGCATTTCTTTCTTGCTGAATAAAAATGTTTCATCAACAATCACATCTTTGGTTTCAATTGTAATGCTCTTTCTCGCCGGTTTAATAGAAGGATGGTTCAGGGCATCCCGGGCATTCACAACAAAATTGATAAGAATCTGCTCGATCTGACCGGGATCCGCATTGATTCGTCCGATTTTTGAGGGCAGTATAAGTTTCAACTTAATGTCTTCGCTAATAAGGCGATTGAGCATCTTGTTCAGATCAACAATGAGTCGATTGATGTCAATAATTTTGGGCTGAATAAGCTGCTTTCGACTGAAAGCTAACAATTGCCTTGTTAAATCACTCGCTTTTTGACCGGCTTTCCTGATTGCGCTTACGTCTCGGTAGACCTGATCATCCGACTCTAAATTCATCAATGCTATTTCCGAATACCCCATGATTGCTGTAAGAATATTATTGAAATCATGGGCGATACCACCGGCCAACTGCCCGATTCCTTCCAGTTTTTGAGACTGAATTAACTGCTCTTCCAACAATTTTTCACTGGTGATATCACGTTTTACTGAAGCATAATTTATAATTTCCCCTGCCTGATCTTTAATTGGAAAAATAACAGCGTCTTCATAGAACAGCGTCCCATCTTTTCGTCTGTTGTGAAAAATACCAAACCATGTGTTTCCGGATGTGATTGTATTCCAAAGATTTTGATAATATTCCTTCGAGTGTTCACCACTCTTCAATATTTTTGGATTTTTGCCAACCACTTCTTCCGACTTGAACCCGGTGAGCTTTTCAAAATTTGGATTGACGTACTCAATATCCCCATCCAGATTAACGATGATAATACTTTCACTGGCCTGTTCAACAACCGAAGCCAACCTGGCCAACTGTGCTTCCGTCTTATGGCGCTCTTCGCGTTCCTTCACCTCTTTAAGAGCGCGCTTCACCGAGGGCACAAGCCGGGAGAGTCGTTGTTTAATTACATAATCAGTGGCGCCTTTTTTTAAGCTTTCTATGGCGAGTTCCTCTCCCAATGTTCCTGAAATAAGGATGAACGGGGTTTCCGGGTAATTATCCTTCACATATTGCAATGCGCTCATCCCGTCGAACATTGGAAGAGAAAAGTCTGCCAGTATCAAATCATACCTGTTTTTCTTCAATGCAGCGATAAATTCTTCACGCGTTTCTACCCGCTCAATATGGCAATCGATATTTTCTGAAATCAGACACTCCTGAACAATCTCCGAATCGATCGGATCGTCCTCAAGATGCAGAATATTCAAACGAGTATCCATACCCAACCTTCCCTTTTGTTGTATCGTTATTACAAAAATTTATGATCCAGAAAATGCCTCGAACCAAATTCAGTAATTCTACGTCGTTTTAAATTTGAGATTAAAACTCAAATCACGAGCTTTTATATTTCACCTTTCTCATTGCGATAGGTATTTGCTCATCGCTTTATAATAGATAAATCCTTTCAATAAAGTTTAATTTTCCGGCATTATCTATTTATCGTGCCGGGCGGCGGCACGTTAAACACCGCCCAAAAAACTCCCAGTTCTTTAACAGCCTTCATAAATTGTTGCACATCCACCGGTTTCACGACATAGGCATTTGCGCCCAATTCATAAGCCTCCTGCAGATCAGGCTCTTCCTGAGATGATGTCACCATGACCACGGGGATCAATTTCAGATCATCGTCGTTTTTAATTTTCCTCAATACTTCCAAGCCGTTCATTCGCGGCATCTTTATGTCAAGAAAAATTACAACCGGCTTTCCCGTGGGTATAACAGCAAAATTATTTCTGCGATACAAATAATCCAGAGCTTCTTCACCATCGCGTGCTACCACCACTTCATTTGCCAGGTTGTATTCTTTGAGTGATTCAAGCGTTAATTCCACATCGTTCACATCATCTTCCACCAGCAAAATTCGTTTTAATTCCTCCATAGCTTTTCCTTTCTATTATTTGGGTAGTGAAAAATAAAAAGCAGCTCCTTCATTTAATTTCCCTTCAGCCCATGTACGTCCACCGTGACGATGAATAATGCGACGAACATTTGCCAGACCGATCCCATTCCCCTCGAACTCCTCTGATCGATGCAAGCGCTGAAATACGCCAAATAGTTTTCCCACGTACTTCATGTCAAATCCGACGCCATTATCACGGACTGAAAAAATGTAATCATTGTTTTCTCCATCAATTGCTTTTACTTCAATTATTGGATTTTTTTCCAAGCGTGTAAATTTAATTGCATTGGAAAGCAAATTTAAAAACACATGCCGGATTTTCAGTTGGTCTGCGTATATCTCAGGCATTTCTGATATTCTCCATACAATGTCGCGCCCTTCTGTTTCATGTTCAATTTCCTGCAATACTTCCCTGATAAGCTTATTGCAATCAAAGTTTTTCTTAGCGATTTCAGAACGGCCAGTTCTTGAAAATTCGAGCAGTTCATCTATTAAAAGTCCCATGCGATTGGCAGATTGGCGAACAACTTCCAGATAGTGTCCATTCTTATCATCTAATTTTTCTCCCAGATTTTTAAATAGCAGATCGACAAACCCACTGATGTGACGAAGCGGCGCCCTCAAGTCGTGAGATACTGAATAGCTGAACGCTTCCAGCTCCTTATTCACCGCCTCCAATTCTGATGTGCGATCTTTCACACGTTGTTCCAGTTCTTTATTCAACTTGATTATTTCAGCCTGAGCTTTTTTGCTTTCGGTGATATCAATCGCAATTTCGAACCGTACATCTCGTCCATCAGGCCATTGAATAAGCCTGTCTGTCAGAAGAAAATTCTTTTGCATGACAGGATTATAATGCTCCCACTGATAGGGTTGATATTTATTTTCCAGTATAATTTTATTGGTACAAAAAGAACAGGGGGCATCAGCCCGATGTAAAAGCTTATAACAGAGTTCGCCTTTTCCTTGAGATTTGAGTATGTTTTTCAATTTTTTATTCATATAAATTATTTCGTAAGTTTCGGGGTCAGCCACATAAACCATCTGATCGATGCTGTCGAAAATGGAAAGAAGCTGCTCGCGCTCCTGATGAAGGGCTTCTTCCATCTTTTTGCTCTCAGTGATATCCTGGGCAATCGTCAAGAATACCTTATTTCCGCCAAGTTCCAGCAGGTCGATATTTAAACGAGCATTATAAATTGTACCATCTTTTTTGAAAAGTTTGGTTTCGTAATTTCTCACTGATCCATTATTCTTTAAAAGCTCTTTCAGCTTGCCCCTTTCGTTTGGATTCACGTAGGTGTCTGTCACTTTTATCTTTTGAAATTCTGAAAGGGTGTACCCGGTAACTTCTTCCATGACATGGTTGGCAGTGATGACTTTACCGCTCAAATCTGACATGCCGATCCCAATTGGTGCATTATTGAATAATGAACGATAGCGTTGCTCGGAATCTTTTAATGCTTTCTCAATTCTCTTTCTTTGCGTGATATCTATTGCGGTGAATGTGACCCCCTTTGACAGGTCATTTCGAACCATGGGAGCAGAACTAAGCAAAACATCGATTATTTCACCATCTTTAGTTTTAAACCGTGTTTCTATTGTTCCAATTCCATAATCCGCAATTTGTCGATATTTTTCTTTACCGACCCAATCATAGTCTTCCTGAGTTGGATAAATCATTCTGGCATCCTGACCGATAAGCTCTTCCCTGGAATATTTTAACATCTCACAAAATCTTTCATTTACTCGTTGGATAACTCGGTTCAATACCAGTCCAATCCCAATAGGAGCGGCTTTGAAAAGACTGGTGATATTTGCCTCACTCTCACGCAAGGCTTTTTCGACCAGTTCGCGTTCCTCTATTTCTATTTTTAAATCCTCCAGCAAATTTATGGTTGCCTTACTGCTTTGATTCAGGTTTTTATATGCAGCTTCCAACTCCTCAGTTTTTTTTCGTTCAGCCTCCACCATCATTTCCAGGTTTTTTTCAGCGATGTCCTGCTCTTTTTCTCTCAACTGAATTTGATCTAACATTTTATTAAATTGTAAATAAAGTCCTGCTATTTCATCACTTCCTGCATGGTGAGCGCGAACCGAATAATCTTCTTTTTCAGAAATTTGACTTGTCAATTTTGACAATTTAATGATAGGGTAGGATATAAAGCGTTGGAACCATAACGCCAATAGATACGAAATAATCAAAAGACCTACCATAATCACAGCCAGTCGTAAGATATTGGCCCCTATTTTTTTATTCAACAACTCGGTTGAAACGACAGTGAGCAAACTGCCCAGTTCCTGTTCCTGGTTTTCAATTGAAGTTTTTAGAAAAAGTTTGCCCTTTGAAAATTTATCGAAATGAATTTTTTCTTCCTCCGGCATCACAAAATTGGTATTCGTTTTTTTGTACAATCCATATATTTCACCATCGGAATTGATCACTTTAGCAAAAATGATTTCAGGGGAATTACTTAATTTTTCGAGTACTTCATTTACACTTTTTTTGCTTTCAAATATTATGGGAATGGCGCAATACTTTGCAACAATTTTGGATTGAATTACAGATGTATTAAATAGCTCATTTTTAAAATATATTTTATCCCATATACTTTCCATAACTGATATAATAATAATGACTAATGAAGCCACAACAAGAACAATAAAAATCAGTTTATTTTTAATTGAGGTTTTTTTTAAAAAATCCATGGCATATCTCCGAACAGCGGAAATCGTTTTTTTTATGAACCCTTAACCTGAATTATTCACAAATTTCAAACAAAAAATGTTTAATTTAATGTTATTAATGTATTTAATCAGATATATGAAATTTAACAAAGTTAGAGATAATGAATTCGGAATTAAGCACCATTCAGGCTACCTGGATTCCTTAATGCATTACAATGAATAATCCAGGTTAAAAGTCCCAACATTTAATATTTGGAATTTAAATAAAATATCTATTACTACTAAGTCAGATTGAAAAACGTATCGAGAAACAAGGCAATATTCCCATATCATTGTCAT
>CAZSBG010000188.1:0-5443 GCA_964605145.1 uncultured Cytophagia bacterium
TAGGTCGCTTTAGAAAATTTCAATGCAAAATGAACGAATATATTCGTTCACTACATGGTACAGGAAATTTTCTCATTTCGAAAATCGATGTCTAATATCCAACATCCAATATCCAATATCCAATATCTAATATCCAATATCAAATATCGAGAATCCAATTCACCAATTCATCAGTAACCAATAATCTGATGTCAAATTAGTAAGTCACGAATCAAAAACTTCTTGATATTTTCGATTATTTCTTATATATTGAACTGGTATTTATGCAAAAATGTTTGCTTATATTCAGTTGATTTTGATTGCAATGTTCATCAATTTTAAAGGCCAGAAATGAAAATAAGCAGGTAATTCCATGAATAAATCAGTTTATTTAGACACGACCATTCCGAGTTATTATTTTGATAAAAGAGATTCTTTAAAATACCCCTGTGAGATAACAAGGAAATGGTGGGACGAAGAAAGTCGATACTATGATTTATTCCTGTCTTTAGTAACTATTGCGGAGCTAAATCGAGGTAATTATCCTCAAAAGAAAAATATAATAAATTTTGTAAGCAGTATTAAACAACTAAAACCAAATGACGAAATTGATCAAATAGCAGAGTATTATATTGAAAATACTCTGATGCCAAAAGATGTCAGGGGTGATGCTGTTCATCTTGCGTACGCTTCATACTATAAAATAGATTTCCTTTTGACATGGAATTGTAATTACCTGGCCAATGCAAATAAGAAACAGCATATAAGAATTTTGAATGCGCGTTTAAATTTATTTATTCCTGAAATTACAACACCCCTTGAACTATTCACTGAGAGGTGAGGTTATGTATACGAATGAATTATTAGAAGAAAAATATAAAGCACAAAGAGAATTATCCCACCAGGCAGAATTACAGAAAAAAGAATACTCCAAATTAATTGAGGAAGAAGTCAAAATATTATTTGAAGAGAATGGATGGGAATTAAAATTTTCAAAAAGAACAGGTGGATTTTTGAACTAAGCATTTAGCAAACTGAAAAAATTCAAAATCGTTTCGGTTGGAGTGTTGTGGAGTATCTTAGTTTCGTAAGTTGTATTTACGAATTGTTCCCCTTCTCCTCCATGCGTAGTGCCCACAGGGTAAGAATGGGGCATGGGATGATGTCGAATTTGGCAACCTGAAAAAATAAAATATTCCAATCGCATTAGCTTAAAGTAATGCAAAATGAACGAATATATTCGTTCACTACATGGTACAGGAAATTTTCCCATTACGGGAATCGAAAATCGACCATCTAACATCTAATATCCAACATCGAGTATCCAATATCCAATATCGAAAAACCAATAACCAATCACAATTGACCAAAACCCTGTGTCACCCCTACAGGGTGAAAATTTCATGGTGTCTTTTCCTGCTACCCATATTTCATCCCTGACGGGATTAGTGGCTCGTCTGTTTTCATTATTCTGCTGCAATGAATGAAACAGATATTCATCCGATTTAATTATAAAAAAACCAATCATTATTAACCAGTGACCAATCACCGATAACCAATAACCAAATCGAACATCCAATATCGAGTATCAAACATCTAATATCTAATAACCAAATCGAACATCCAATATCCAATATCGAGAATCCAATATCGAAAACACCAATCACCAATATGCAATACCGCAAGAGATTCTGGCATAGTAAAAAAATAGCCTTCTAATGCCAATCGACATATAATTATAAATTTTTGTAAAAATCTATTGTGGAAATATAATTTTTTATTTATATTCGAATGGAAAAATATTAAAGACAATAAAGTATAGGTTTGAAAGATGAAAGTGTCAACGATGCGTGAAAAACTATTTGATGAAATTTCTAAAATTCCGGATGAAAAAGTACCAATTATTTTTGACTTCCTTCATTATTTTCGGTTAGGATTAGGAATGAAAGCATCAAATCCACAGAAAATATTACAGTTAGCGGGAAGTTGGAAAGATATGTCAGAAGATGATTTTGAAGATTTTTTAAACGATGTGAAAACTCGTCGTAAAAATGCGTTTATGTCAAGGAGTAATCGTGAAACAAGCGTTGATTGACACTGATATAATTTCTTTTTTTCTTCGTAATAATGAAAATGTTGTAGACAATTTTAAGAGATATCTTGATGAATTTGAAAGAATAAACCTTGGAATCATCTCATACTAAGAGATTCTTAGCGGTTTAAAATACAAAGACGCCCAAAAACAACTTGATGCATTTTTAGAATTTGTTGAATATAGTTCAATTATACCAATTACAAAAGATTCTATAGAAATTTCAGCAGATATTTACAACGATTTAAGAAGAAAAGGTATTTTGATAGATGATATTGACATATTAATTGCTGGAATAGCGTTATCTAATAACTTAATACTTGTAACTCATAATACAAGTCATTTTGATAGAATTGATGGCTTGGAAACAGAGGATTGGTTCTAAACTAACTCGATTTATCTACATCCCAGCGCGGCAGAGCTTCAAATAATAATACGTGATGACCGATTCATAGAAATTATTTTGCACAAATTTGCAAAAGTTACTGGGTAATAACATATTGTTTCGTCGCATTGAAGCGACCAAATTGAACGTCAAATATCGAAAATCACCAATCACCAAACCCTGTATCACCCCTACAGGGCGAAAATACATTGGGTTTTTCTTGCTGCTACCCATATTTCATCCCTGACGGGATTAGTGGCTCGTCTGTTTTTATTACTCTGCTGCAATGAATGAAACAGATATTCATCCGATTTAATTATAAAAAAACCAATCATTATTAATCAGTGACCAATCACTGATAACCAATAACCAAATCGAACATCCAATATCGAGTATCCAACATCTAATAACCAAATCGAACATCCAATATCAAATATCGAAAACACCAATAATCATCCCGTAGGGATGCAATATGGGTAGAAACAAAGACCGAACGAAAAACCAAAACCCGGTCAGGGGTGAAATAGGTCGATTTAGAAAATTTCAATGCAAAATGAACGAATATATTCGTTCACTACATGGTACAGGAAATTTTCACATTCCGAAAATCGACTATCTAATATCAAATATCCAACAACTAACATCTAACAACTAATATCCAATATCGAAAACAACTCAACTTTGAAAAAAATCACCAGGCTAAGCAACAAAGGTAGGCATCATGTTAAGAAGACATCTTCGCTTGACCCCGTGGATTACACTGTTTTTTGATCTAACCACCGTAATTCTCGCATTTTTTTTAACGTTCCCCATCCGAAAGCTGCTTATAAAATTCATTCCCTACAGCGGCGATATTCAGTTTACAGATCACCTGATATCGCTCCCTCCAATTCTTCTCATTTTTTCTGTTCTTTTCTATCTTGAGAAGAGAGATTCAAGGCTCCGCTACACATCATTTCGTAACGAGTTGAAACGGGCGGTGAAAATCACCCTGATAGGAGAAATATTTTTGCTCATGCTGCTTTACAGTTTTAGAGCCCAGGTCGTATCGCGCTCGTTTGTCTGGGTGTTCGGCGGGACGCTGTTCACGCTGCTGATCCTTCAAAAGTATTTCTTCTTGCAGTTAATCGAATATGTCAGGGAAAAAGGCCATAATCGGCGTTCCGTGCTGATTGTCGGCGATGGAGAGAATTCGCGGCACCTCGTGGCCAAGATTCAGAAATGCAGCGATTGGGGGCTGGATATTGTCGGATTTTTAGATGGGAATGGCTATGAAGTCGGTACCGAATTGTACGGCGCCAAAGTTTTGGGCAAACTCGAAGATCTCCCGGATGTGCTCCACAATCACTTCATTGAAGAAGTGATTTTCGCGCTGCCTTTGGGCAAACTGGAAAAGGCCAAAGATTTGCTCTACCTGTGCGAACTCGAAGGCGTGCAAACGCGCATCATTTCCAATTTTTTCAGCGGACTCGTATCCCATGCCGAGGTGGAAACCGCCCATGGTCTGCCCATCATTACATATTCGACGACACAACGAAATATCGGCGAATTGTTCGCCAAACGGGTGATGGACATTGTGCTGTCCGGGGTTGGAATTGTAATTCTGTCCCCGATTTTTCTCGTGATCTCAATTCTTATTAAGCTCACATCCCCCGGACAGATTTTTTACCGCTGGCAGGTGGTTGGATTGAATAAACGGAAATTCACCAGCTATAAATTTCGCACCATGGTCATCAACGCGGATGAGCTGAAAGAAAAGTTGATGGCGAAAAATGAAATGAACGGGGCTGCGTTCAAAATGAAAGACGATCCGCGCATTACAAAAATCGGGCGGTTTTTGAGAAAATTCAGCCTGGATGAATTGCCCCAGCTTTTCAGCGTTTTAAAAGGTGATATGAGCCTTGTGGGACCGCGTCCGCCACTGGCGACAGAAATTCCCAAATTCAAGAACTGGCAGCGACGCAAGCTGTCGGTGAAACCGGGCATTACATGTCTCTGGCAATGCAATGGCCGAAACCATATCAGTAACTTCGACGATTGGGTGCTGCTCGATTTACAGTATATCGATCACTGGTCCCTGTGGCTGGATTTCAAGATTTTGTTCAAGACGATTCCTGCGGTGTTGAGCAGTCGGGGGGCGTCGTAAGATGTGAGACGTGAAATGTGAGACGTAAGACGTGAAAAGAGAAGCGTTAGACGCAAGACGTGAGACGCGAGAAGATAAAAACGCAGAATTCGAGAATCAAACATCCAATATCGAATATCGAACATCAAAACACCAATCACAATTGACCAAAACCCTGTATCACCCCTACAGGGTGAAAATACATTGGGTTTTTCTTGCTACTACCCATATTTCATCCCTGACGGGATTAGTGGCATTGGATCAGTAAACGTGAAACGTGAAATGTGAGACGTGAAACGTGAAACGTGAAATGTGAAATGTGAAACGAGAGACGCGAGAAGATAAAAACGCAGAATTCGAGAATCCAACATCCAATATCTAATATTGAGTATCGAATATCGAGAATCCAACATCCAATATCGAGTATCCAATCACCAAACCCAGTGTCACCCCTACAGGGTGAAGATTTCATGGTGTCTTTTCCTGCTACCCATATTTCATCCCTGACGGGATTAGTGGCATTGGATCAGTGACCGTGAAAGGTGAAATGTGAAACGTAAGACGTGAAAAGTCAAATGTGAAACGTGAGACGTGAAAAGAGAAGCGTTAGACGCAAGGCGTGAGAGGCGAGAAGATAAAAAAGCAGAATTCGAGAATCAAATATCGAGTATCAAACATCTAATATCTAATAACCAACATCGAGAATCCAATATCAAATATCGAAAACACCAATAATCATCCCGTAGGGATGGAATATGGGTAGAAACAAAGACCGAACGAAAAACTAAAACCCGGTCAGGGGTGAAATAGGTCGCTTTAGAAAATTTCAATGCAAAATGAACGAATATATTCGTTCACTACA
>CAZSBG010000189.1:0-5364 GCA_964605145.1 uncultured Cytophagia bacterium
GAAAAATAAATTATCAAAGAACTTTTTACCATAAATTATTGAGCGGATACCTTTTATTTGAATTTTGTGAATAATTCAGGTTAAGAAAAGCTCGGATATTTTTGTTTTGGAAGCCGTAAACGTTGAATTCACCACGGGCAATTATAAGGAGTAATTGCAAATCATCGTGATCAAAAAAATTGAAGCCCTTATAATTTCGGTGTTTCTTTTTGACAGGTTGGCTCACACGGTTAAGGTTTATATGACCAATATTCTGGTCATCAATTTCTGAGATAAAGTCAAGATACCTTTTATTGCTGGCAGCCAATATTTTTTGTAATGGCGCCAGACTATAAATATTTTTTTTCATGGCTGCAATTTTTTGGGACCTTGTTCCGTTTCTATGTTCTACCGTTCGGTAGTGCTTAAAAAAAGTGAGATTATTTGTCGTTGTTTCAATGCGCAGTATTTTTTTGTGTTTATCATACATTTTAATAGACACGTTTCCCATGCTATGTTTGATTCGGGTTCCCTCGATACGAACATGGTAATTGTTCCCGACATCTCCCTGATAGTTGCCATGAAGCTTACGACCAAGGAACGTGGCAATATTATCTGGTTTGACCGTATGAATGGCTGTGCGGATCAATTGATCATAAATCTGTTGTAAATCGCATTGCTTTTTAAAAACAATATCTGTCGCATACTCAGCTTGCATGACGCTCCAGTGATAGACCTGGTTAAAATGAGCGTGAACAGGGCAAAATCGCTGTGCAAATTCATCTAGCTTTTTATGCAGGTGTTCAATGCTGATGTCGTTGCAAAGCTCCTGGGCTCGTTCATAGTCTGCAATGTGATCAAAAGCGTTATCAAGTTTTGAGCGAGTTTGATTTTTGGGTACCTGATTTTTCAACTGTTGTTAACTGTTCAATATCTCATACAAAAATATCCCTGCATATTTTCCGGTAGAGTCCTAAATCCAGCCCATTTTCGCGCATAAGTTCGGTGTCGCCGGCAAGTTTTGCGGGGTGACCCGTCGCAACAATACGCCCGTTATTGAGAATTGCCATGCGGTCGCAGCAAGCAATTGTTGGAAGAATTGACTGAGACACAATGACCAGCGTTGCGTTGAGCGCCTTAATGGTATTTACAACCTGATGAACCATTGCCGGGTCAAGATTGGCGAATGGTTCATCAAAGGCTATAACCGCAGGTCGCAACGCAAGGACCGTAGCCAGAGCGGCACGCTTACGTTCACCCAAAGAAAGATGGTGAGTCACTGACTTTTCAAGCCCCTTAAGATTCATTGTCACGAGCGCTTCCTCCACTCTTCTCTTTACTTCGGAGGGAGCAAGCCCGAAATTAAGGGGTCCAAAGGCGATATCCTCTTCAACAGTGGGATTAAACAATTGATCATCCGGATTCTGAAAAACCAGGCCGGTTTTTTTTCGGATTTTACTTATCGTTTTTTGGGTTACCGGCGTATTTCCGATATGAACTGAACCATCACCGGACAGAATACCATTTAAATGTAAAAGCAACGTGGATTTTCCTGCGCCAGACGGACCGATAATCCCGAATTTTTCACCAGCCTCAATATCCAGAGAAAGATTCCTGAGGACAGGTTTTTCCGATGTATATGAAAAACAAAGATTCTGAATGCGAATGCGTTCCGCTTGCATTATACTCTCCATAATCTGCTTGCCAGGAATGTCAAAACAAATGCACTGCCCCAAAAGATATCATAAAATTTAGGTGACAGCGTTTCAATACAGGGGAATTCTCCGTTAAAGCCACGTGAAATCATTGATTTATAGAGTAAATTCGACCGATCCCAGCTCTTCAGGAAAATGACAGCCATTTGTCTTCCATAAACAGTTAATAGCGATGTTTTTAGTTTACCGGGTGTTCTGCTCATACGGGCGCGTGTCGTTTTTAATACTTCATCAGAGAACACAAAAAGATAGCGGTACATTAATGCGGCAAGAACTCCCACAAGCCGGGGAATCTTCAGCAGCCGCATTCCGAGCAGTATTTTGTGAAACTTCTCCGTTGCAGTCAGCAGAATGAGCAGAAAAACAGCGAGTGATGCCCTGCAAAAAATTGCAGCGCCCCGGGTTAACGCCTCGCCCGGTGCCTGAGCCGGCGTTAACAAATGGGACAGAGGCATGAACAGAGAAGCCATGAAGATAAAAGGTGAAACCACAAGGAACCTTTTCAGTATATGGACAGGTGGAACTCTTGAGATTGCCGCGACAAAAATGCACAACAAATAATAAGGAACGAAGCGGACGATATTATTTCCACTCTCTGAGGCAAGAATGGCAATACAAAGAAACACTACAATCAGCTTTACCCGGGGATCGATCTTGTGAACCGGGGAATCCAGGTAGCTGTATCGGTCAATATAATCATGTCGCATAGTTTCTCAGTCCTTCACAAACGTTCTGGATTTCATCCCGTAGAGGAAACCTGACGCGCCAAAAATGAACAACAGTCCCATAAGTATTCTGTATACCAGTGGTATGCCCGCAAAACCCGCCTGTTGTTTATGCCTGGTGTTCACCAACGCGGATGATGCTTCTGTAAAAAAATCTTTGGATACAGTGACAACAGTTTTACCTTTATGCCCAAGCTCATCATCGATCTGCACTGTCCAGGTTCCGGGCGCATCAGGCACAAAAGCAAAGTATCCCTCTTTATCAGTTCGGCCATTTTGATACGGTGTCTTTTCTTCGCTTGAAGAGAATATTGTAACACTGGCCCAGGAAACCGGCTCAGCACCTGAATAACCGGCCCGAATAATAACAGCCGGACTTTTTTTTACAACATCGAATGTAATATCATGCGCATGCAAAGTACTGATTCCAATAATTATAAAAATTGAGCAGAATTTTAATGTGTTCTTCATTTATACATCCCCTTTCTATTGAGGCAGAATATCAGCCTTGACCTTGCGTAAAAACCTGATAGCGCCCAATGAAATTCCGCTTTCAATACCCGCGGCAACCAGATAAATACCGAGCAGGTAGAGCACTCCCTTACCGTAACCCGAAAACTGGAATTCGAATGCCATCAGGAGCGCGGGTATAAATATACCGGAGAAGCCTGCGCCGAGGGCGCGTAACGTTTCCGGCCACTTCCTGAGTTGCCATATCACGTATGCGGTAAACGCACCGGCCCCCATATTCAGAGCATTGACACCCAGCGTCAGCAGACCGCCGTGCTGAAAAATCAGCGACTGAAGTAGAAGAGCGGTATACACCACCGGGAAGGCGCGTTTTCCCAAAATAATGCCGGCCAGACCGAAGAGGCCGAGGTGAATGGAGGTCCCTGCAACAGGAAAATGAATGAGAGACGTCACGAACAGCGCCGCGCCTGTTATGCCCATTTTTGGGATATCATCCGGTTCTGCTTTCCGGCCCGAGCTGTAGAGAAGCGCCAAAGAAATTCCATGAGCAGCCAGGCATATCGGAACAGTAATGATTCCATCTGAAATATGCATCGAATTTACTTCAGTTTAAGATATAAAGTAGACCGGAAAAAATCTTCCTTATAGTTTTTCTCTTCCGGCATGGCTTTTCGATATGTCCCCACAAAAAGCACCGGTCCTTTTAGTTTTTTCCCACTATAAATCAATTGACCGGATGTGTCTGTTTTTCCCAGAGGCGTCGACTCTTCTTTGCCGGATTGCAACAGTGATATCTCCATGTCAGCAAGGGGTTGTCCATTTTGAAATGAATTCAGAATGATATCATTATTTTTTAAATTATAAGTCAGCTCACATTTTATACCAAGCGGTTCGGATTTCTGATAAAAAGTTGAGCTGGTGGCAATATGCGCCAGTGATGAAGCATAATAATTGATACTGGATACAGCCGCGGGATATTTATCTGTTCCTCCGGATTTCCACCCTTCTGCAGTTTTACTGATAATGCCCCGATCCGCATCAAAGAAAACAGTATAAAGCCCTTCTTCTTCAATGAGAACGGAAGCCTGCAGATATTTTTCCGATTTTACTGGATGAATTAGTTTTCTTTCCCCGGAAGGTGGCTGAATGAAAGCGTTCAGGTATTTTGTATCAGGGCTTTGTTCACTCAGAGGAAATGCGTGTCCGGTTGTTAGGTGTACATCAACAGTTTCACCGACCCGGGCGAGATTCTTTACCGGATTAATCCAGCTGAAATGAGCAAAGGCCATAGATGCGAAAAAGATCAAAGTGACAACAAAAACTATGCTTTTGGAGGCAGCAGGCATTTTGTGCATAAAATCTCTCCTGTAATAAAGTTGATGAGCTTTGTGTTACATTTTTTTATTTCGTAACACAGCAATATAAAAAAAATCCTGCAAATGTCAAGCAGGAATATGGCTGATTTTTTCTAACCTGGATTATTCATTGTAATGCATTAAGGAATCCAGGTTAGAGAGTAGTACATTTTTACGTCTAATACTGAGTTTTAAATTAATTGATAATTCAATTTGATAATAATCAATTAACTGAATCAATTTTATTATATTTACATGAATAATTCAGGCTAATAGTTTTTTTGTGCCAGGTTGTCCAGGTAAAAGTTTTTTATTTGCTTTCATCACAAAATCAGAAGTTTTATATTTTCATGAATTAAAAATATTATTTGTCAGCAGTTTGCAGCTCTTCTCTGATGACTTTTCTAATAGTTCTTTCAAGCATTCCTTCTCTTGTCTGGATATGCTCTCTTAATGCTTCGTTAATAAGTGATTGATAACTACCGCCGCCAGCTTGATTCACTTGATTACGAAACCAATCCAGTATATTGGTATCAATACGAATCGTAATCCGTTGCTTGTTTGTTGGCGATTTTACAATAGCCCCCTGTTTTGCATTATCAAAATTATACTCTTTTTTGTTCATATGACATCCTTTCTCTCTTTGTTGCTCGTCGTGCAGAAATTATACGTATATCATCATTTCTATATGTGTATACGACAACAATTAAACATCCTAAAAAATCCAATCCTATACTTACAAAGCGTTGTTCTCCTTCAACATCCTGCTCTTCAATAGTTAAAGCCCAATCATCTTCGAATACTCCAACTGCATCAGCGAATTCAATGCCATGTTTTCTAAGATTAGAAGTTGCCTTTTTAGGATCCCATTGATAATTCATATTCTAAATATATGCACAAATCATGTACAAGTCAAGAGAAAAAAGATTTGTTTTAATATTTATTTTCATATCGGTCGCGCTAACCCGTTTGAAACGCATAAGACTAAACTGAATTAACGAACTGACTTTTAAACACTACTAAAACTTTAAAAAAGATATGCGTTTCAAATCGGGTTGATGCGCTTGTTGAACTAAGCCGCCTGCGGCGGCAGGATTTTAATTTTTTGCTTGATTTAGG
>CAZSBG010000190.1:0-5249 GCA_964605145.1 uncultured Cytophagia bacterium
CATTCAGGCTATCTGGATTCCTTAATGCATTACAATGAATAATCCAGGTTAGATAGACCTGACCCTGTATGCTAAAAAGTCACATTTATTTGCTTATCAAATTTAATTCATTTAAAACATTCATTGCTTTACCTAATTTTTCTGTAATGAAAATAGCATACCGAACGTCGACACTAATGGTGCGCGTCAGATCTGGATTAAATTGGAAATCACTGGTCATGGATTCGTAATTGCCATCAAAAGCAACCCCGATGATTTCTCCTTTTCCGTTAAGCACCGGGCTGCCGGAATTCCCGCCGGTAATATCAGTGGTATGTAAAAAATTCACCGGGACGTCATCGATTTTTGGATCATAAAATTTACCAAAATCCTTTTCTTTGAATATTCTTGTTAATTCCTCGGGATTGTCAAAAGGCTCCTCGCCGGTGTCCTTTTCAATGACTCCTTCGAGGGTCGTAATCCAATCGTACGATACTGCATCGCGAGGATTGTAGCCTTTGACATATCCATAGGTGAAACGAATGGTTCCATTGGCATCCGGGTAAAGGCTGCCCTTTTTCCATTCGGACATTCCCTGAATTAGCGGTGGACGTAATTTATAAACAGCGCCAATAAATGCATCATACCTGTCAGCTATTTCCTTGTTTTCAGCGTCAAGTGCAGCCGCCAGTTTGATGAGCGGATCGTTCAACTTCTTTATTTCATCTTCTCTTTTATCGAACAATTCCATTGCTTTTTCGAAATTTGTGAAAATTGTATTTGAGAATACATCCTCAACAAATGTTTTTACGGTCTTTTTCAATTCGTCACCGGTTTTTCCCTCAGTGATGCGCCCCACCGTTTCGATTTTTTGTCCGGCTGGCAATGTTGTGGCATCGATGAGCAGGAGCGCTAATAGTTTTTTATTGGCGGGAATGTCAATCTGGTCTTTTTGCATCATAAGTTGTTTTTTCACGCGTTCGATATTCTTATCGCTATACCCCGGTTCCCGATCTTTTTCCTTTTTCTGCTTTTCAACGCTCCATTTATGAATGAACCGGGCGCTGGCAAGAAGGTCGCTGCTGCCCATTAAATTTCCGAGCGCGGTTTGCTTTTTGTGATAGGTTCGGAGGTCAGCGTATATTCGAGAAATTTCAGGCAGGATGTAACCGTATTTTTTGTCCAGGTCAGGATTCTTTTTCAGGAAGGCTGTAAATTCAGCTTCCTGTTTTCTTTTTCTTTCCAGCAGGTTTGACTTTTTCAGGCCCTCCACCATGCCCTGGTTATTTTTCAACACATTGTTCAATCCTTTAATTCGGGATGCATACTTTATTTGCAAGTCCCTATTTTCACCGGCCAGGTCTTCCAGAACTTTACTATTTTTTTTGAAGAATTCTATGCGTTCCGGGTAAGATTCGTTTTGCCACAGATCGACCGAATATGATGTGCGATAACGCATGGTATTGCCGGGATAACCAATTACCATGGTAAAGTCATTTTGCTCAATTCCTTCAAGAGAGATTTTTAAATATTTTTTGGGTTTGAATGGAATATTATCCTCAGAGTATTCTGCCGGTTTGCCGTCCGGCCCTACATAAACGCGCATGAAAGAAAAATCGCCGGTATGTCGCGGCCACATCCAGTTGTCAATGTCGCCGCCATATTCGCCAACGGAACCGGGGGGCGCATAGACAATTCGGATGTCTTTGAGAGTGAGGTAGGTGAACAGGTAATATTTGGTTCCGCTCAGCATTTCCACGACCTGGGCAGTAATTGTTTCGTTGTCTTCAAACTTTTTTAAAAGATCGCGTCGTGCTTTTTCAATGGCTTCATACCTTTCGGGATAGGCCATGTCATCTTTTACTTTCTTCAAAATCGTTTTGGTTACATCTTCAAAACCAGTGCAAATTCTGGCGGTATAGCCCTTGGCGGGGAGCTCGTCGGTCAGGGTTTCGGCCAGAAATCCCTTGCGGATATAGTCTTTTTCAGCACTGCTCTGTCTTTGAATCGCGCCGTAGGCAACATGATGATTGGTGATCATAAGCCCTTTAGAAGAAACAAATGACGCTGTGCCACCGCCCAACTGCACAATGGCATCGGCAATACCAATTGCATCCGGATTATAGATTTGTTCCGGTGAAAGTTCAAGACCACGGGCTTGCATTTCTTGCCAGGGGAGTTGATTCAGCGCATCGAGAAGCCACATGCCTTCGTCCGCCAATACCCCAGTGAAACTTGCCAAAAGAATAATGCAAAACATTACCATAAATTTTTTGAACATGACTCCACTCCTAAGTTTTTTTGTTGTATTGTTGATTAATTTCTGGTTTGATTTAAATGGGGATTTAATTTGCATAATAAGAATTGGATTGTTTGTGAATTGTTAAAATTCAATAAATTAATTACGACCGGAAAACGAAGAAGTTGCAGGAAAAATAAAAGGGAGGATGCAAGGATGGAGAAAGATTGAAAAGATTTCCGGTTATTCAAAATAATGCGATCGACTTAAAGTGAGTAAATAATTCCTGTTTCGGCAACCGCTTGATCGAAACTTTTCTGTAAATTATTTTTAAATCCTGAACCAAATTCCAGACGAAAGCGACTAAAAATGCCATCGGTAACAATTTTATTTAAAAATGGAAGGAGAACCGCGTCAAAATAGATGGGCAACGGTTCCGGGAAAATAGTGTTGAACTCCTTGTTCAAACCTACAACGCCGTATGCTTTGGCAGGACGAATATTGGAAAGAAAAATGGTGACTGTTTCCATCTCTTTAAAAATGAAAAACCGGCCAGTAATAGCGCGTTTCCAGCTATGAATAATTTCCAATTGAAAATCGGAAAAGTGCGGTGGATTTTTTTGTATGAATTGGTCGATTAAATTTGGCTGGCTGAACAGTGCGCGCCGGATGGATTTGAGTTGCTCGGTCGGCAGCTTGCCAAGGCCGTCTGTCGTGAAAACATGCGGAATAATTCGGCGCTGCCGGTTTGTGAACAACAGGAGGTTGTAGTAAAGTTCGAAGAAATATTTGGCTTCTTCTTTGGATAATATCATGGGCAGGAACCGATCTATTTGCCTTTGCCACAGCATTTTTTGTATTTTTTGCCGCTCCCGCATGGACAGGGATCGTTGCGGCCAATGCGCGGTTCTTCGCGGCGATATGTTTCGACCTTTTTCATGGAGAACATGGACGGATCGTTTTCCGAAGCTTCGGCCGGTGTTTTGCCGCCAAATGCTTCGCGAGGCGTGGACATCCATTGTTCATTCAATTTCTGAATTTGCTTTTCATTGGACATATTCGCCATGTCGATGCCCTGTTCCTGGCAGAACGCGCTAAAATCAGCGATCATTGCGCCCTGGGGAGATTCCATGATTTTCTTGATCTGGTTCATGTCAATCCCCTGGGGCAGCTTCATGCCGGTGAGCGCTTCCAGCTCCGGGCCCATTTGAGAAAGATCGATTTGGGACAGGTCAACCGGCTCTGCTTGTTCTTCTTCGAGGGCGACCGGCTCCTCTTCCTCGATTTCGGTAATGTCTTCTGTTTCTTCTTCGGGAATTTCCTCCGGGCCGACTATGCTCTGAATGGACGAAAGGAGAGATGTCAATTTCGAAACATCCAGATCAGCGTTGTCCTGCTGAAGCTGTCCGACAATCCAGTCAACCTCTTCACCGTCTTCCAGTAGTTCTTTTAAATCATCCGCCTCAAATCGGACAATTGAAAATTCCTCGCAAAACTGGTTCAGTTGCTGCATCAATTCATTGATGTTGGGTTCGAAAGTGGGAAGATCGCTCAAATTCATAAAGACACCCTAATTTTGAGTTGTTAATGTTGATTCCGGAGATTTTCGAAGCATGAGAATTCCCAATAAAATTGCGCCGCATGTAATTAAAATATCAGCCACATTGAAAATCGGCCAGCTCCACTGATCACGGAAATGAAGATGAATGAAGTCAACAACATACCCCCGCGCAATGCGTTCCAGCAGATTCCCCAGCGCGCCGGAGAAAATGAGCATGAGGGAGATAAGCCACCAGAACGAATCGTTCCTGACCTGCCAGGTGAGGATGCTCAGAAATGACAGTGCGACAAGGGACAGAGAATAAATGATCCATTTTCGAATTTTCGACTCCACCGAAAGCAGCATGCTGAAGGCGATGGCTTCATTTTCAGTGTAGCGAAGCTCAACCAGGTTTTGGATGATCGTCACCGGTCGCGCGTGTTCCAGATGCTGCTTGGCTAACCATTTGGTCGAAAGGTCGCAGCCGGTGCACAATAAAATGATTGATGATAGTATTAGTATTTTAAGTATATTTTGTTTCAAAATAGTGTCCTTGGTTCGCGTTTTATATTACGATTTGATGAATTAATAAATAGGAATGAAACGACTCTGCAAGATGACAAAATGTAATAATCAATTCACTTAAAAAGCTCCGGCTATTTTTTGATGAGTTTTTCAATTTGATCTTTTAATTTTGGCAAATCTTTTAAGATTGTCCCCCAAATAATTACATCGTCGACTTTGTCGTATCCATGAATTACCCAATTCCTCAAATCAACGATACGCCTGGCATTAGATATCTCAATGGAATCATCAATTTGCAAAATACGGTTGGTTGCTTCTCCGATAATTTCCAATTCTCTCTCGATACCACGGCGTAGTAGTTGTTTGATTTATAGATATGGAAATCTCGATTGTCGCCTAAATATTCATCAATGGAATTTATTGATTCCTGAATATCATGTAAATATTTCAGGATTTCACGCTGCATAGAGCAACTTCTTGGTTTCTTCAACGCTGGCAATGAAATAGGGATTGGATAGAGAATTTTCAGTCAATAAATCAATTTTTCGATTAAATAATTCCTCTAATCTATAGTGCAATTCAAAGTAACTATCTGTATATCTTTCAAACGATATTTCTTTAAATGATACAAGGATATCGATGTCACTTCTATTCGTAAAGTTATCAGTGCATGCAGAGCCAAATACATACATTGTTTTCACATCGTATTTCTTATATAACGATATTAGCTCAGGCAGCTTATTTTTGATTAGTTTTTGCATAAAAATATTGTAACTATTCAGCCACCGAGTCACGAGGCACGGAGAAAAAATCAATCAAAAATTGCCGTCATTTTTTGTAAATATGATTGCCAAACAGTGAATACTATCTTTTTAAAGTTACATACATTAAAAACGAATTCATATTTATGCGGTAACTATTCAGTCCAACAATTTTAAACAATAACCGGTTGATTTAGAAAGCAAG
>CAZSBG010000191.1:0-5240 GCA_964605145.1 uncultured Cytophagia bacterium
AGCCGATGTTGTTTTACCCAGCCTGGATGCCGCATTGTGTGATGCTTTTCAAAAAATCAATCGCCCTGAAAAGCAGCTTCGGATTGAAGAAATAATTCAGGGGCTGGTTAATTTCAGAAAAGAATTTAAAGGAAAAATATGGTTGGAAGTATTTATTCTGGATGGATATAACAATGATCAGAAAAATCTGGATGCATTGAAAGAAGCCATTTTAAAAATCAAGCCCGATAGCGTTCAGCTCAATACCCTTGACAGGCCGGGTACTATTGAAAGCCTGAAGGCCATGACAAGAACTGATATGCAAAAGATTGTTGATTATTGGGAACTTGAAAATGTAGAGATCATTGCCGCAGCGCCGGAAAGAAAAGATATAAGGTCGTATCGCGAGGATACGGAAACAGCTATCCTGGAAACCATTTCCCGACGGCCATGTACCCTGGAAGATTTATCCAATATTCTGGGAATGCATGTCAATGAGATCAATAAATATTTGAGCGTGCTGGAGAATGAAAACAAGATTGAATCGAAAAAACTGGAGAGAGGGGTTTTTTATATGGGGAAGAAGAAGTAAAATGCATACTTCATTAGCAATATAGCTAAGGTTTGTTTAGTAAAATATCAATCTCTTCATTGAGTTTTGGAATGTGAGTTTTTATAATACCCCATATTATTATATCATCTACAGCATCGTAGGCATGAATTACCCAATTTCTTGTATCAACAATTTGCCTTGCATTTTTGATTTCAAAATCAGGATCTGATTTAAGAATTCTGCTCATGCCTCTCCTATGATTTCGATTTCCCTTTCTAATGCCCTGCGCAATAATTTATCTTTCTGATAATCTGAAAAACTTTTATTACTACCTAAGAATTCATTTATTGAACTAATTGATGATTTTATGTCAAAAAGGTATTTCCTTATTTCACGCTTCATAGATTAGTTGTTTCGATTCATTAATAGCTTCGATAAAAAATGGATTTGTTAAACTTCTTTCAGTTATAATATCTACTTCACGCTTGAATAGTTCTCTTAATTTATAATGCAAAATGAAATAGTTTTTGGTATATTCCTCAATAGATATTGTGTCTTCAAATGAGATGAGGAAATCCAAATCACTTTCATCAGAAAACTGATCTGAAGTCACTGATCCAAAAGCATATAACCTCTTAATGTTTAGATGCTTACACGTATCTTTAAGGTAATCCAAATTATGTTTTAGAATAGTATTCATTTTGTTTTTCCCAAAAATAATTAATTTGATAATAATAGTAAAGATAGAGAATTATTTTTTGTGCAGATTTGCAATCAAATCCATCGGATGTTCAATAACGATTTCGGCGCCATGTTGTAACAATTCTTCTTTTGTCCTGAATCCCCAGAGAGCTCCAATTGCAAGCATATGAGCATTTCTGGCTGTTTCCATATCCGTGTTGGTATCACCGAGATAAGCCATGTTTTCAGGATCAATGCCCATTTGCTTGCTGATAAATAAAGCTCCGGCAGGATCCGGTTTACGTGGAAACCTGGATGTTTTTCCAAGTACGATATCAAAAGTATTACCTCCGAATATTTCTTTTACAACCTGTTTTGTCATTTCGTCAACTTTGTTAGACAAAACTGACATTTTAATATTCATTTCTTTAAGACTATCTAATAAATCATTAACTCCTTTGTAAGCTTTCGTTTTAACCAGGTAGTTTTTTCCATAGTCTTCCCGCATCAGATCAAAGCACTTTTCAATTGTTTCTTCTGATCTGTTTTGTTTGGGAAGGGCTTCTATTATCAGCTCGCGTAAGCCTTTTCCAACAAAATACTTATAATCATCTACCGAATGAAGCGGAAATCCCTGGCTTGACAAAACACGGTTCATTGCATCAGTGATGTCTTCAATGGAATCAACAAGGGTTCCGTCGAGATCGAAAATGATGCCTTTTATTTTTCGGTTTTTAATTTGCATTGATTGTGTTTTTCTAAAAGTGCAAAATTAGTTATTAATAGTTTAATGATCGAACAACCGGGACTAACCAAAAGTTTAGAGATTAAATCCCATTGAAAAGGTGGATATGTTGCTTGCATATCCTGACTTCCTGCTTTGGGCTACTTCAAACGGAACTGAAAATACAAACTGGTATGAGAATCCGGTAGAGGATAATGTCGTGGATATTTTTGCAAAATAATTTGAACCTGCCGCTGTTATTTAAAAATATTGAAGCATTCTTTCAGCAATCTGAACTGCATTGGTGGCAGCACCTTTTCTTAGGTTATCCGCAACTACCCATATGTTCAGCGTACGGGGCTGTGATTCATCCCTTCTGATCCGCCCGACAAATACATCATCCCTGCCCGCTGCATACAAAGGCATCGGATATTGATTCCGTGACGGATCATCAAGAAGTGTAACCCCACTGGCATGGGAAAAAATTTCTTTAATTTCACTCAGATTAATATCCTGCTCAAATTCCAGGTTTATACTTTCGGAATGGCCGGTGCGAACAGGAACTCTTACAACAGTTGAAGTAATTCCCAGCTCAGGTGCATTCATGATTTTCCTGGTTTCGTTAACCAGCTTCATCTCCTCGGATGTGTATTGATTGGATAAAAAATCACCACCGTGTGGAAGGCAGTTCAGGTCAATGGGATGTGGATAAACCATTTCAAGCTTGTTATCTTTTCTTTCTGCATCCATTTGTGCCAGAGCTTTTTGTCCGGATCCTGAAACCGCCTGATAGGTAGAAACCACGATCCGTTTTATTTTGTATCGCAGGTGCAACGGATTGATAGCAACCACCATTTGTATGGTAGAGCAATTCGGGTTGGCTATTAGCCTGTCTTTAAGTGTTAGGTTATCACCATTTACTTCAGGAACAATCAGTTTAATATCCCTATCCATCCGCCATGCGGAGGAATTGTCAATCACGATAGTCCCTGCTGAGGCAAATTGTCCGGCCCATTTCAGCGAAACGGTTTTTCCTGCTGAAAAGAGAGCAAAATCAGGTTGTTTTGCAAGCGCGACGTCCGGGGTTACTACTTCATATTCTTTGTTGCGAAAATGGATCTTTTTGCCCGCCGAGTGTTCCGAAGCAATAGGAATTATCTCGGTGAGCGGAAAATTTCTTTCTTCCAGCACTTTTGCCATCATACTTCCTACAAGTCCGGTAGCTCCTATTATTGCAACTTTCATAAGGATTGTTTCGTTTTAGTTTTGCATAATATCTTACAAACATCTTTCGTCTTTATTCCAATCAGCAATTCTTTATTTTGTGTTTTTTCGTAAATGATGCCTGCATTACAATTGAAAAACGTCCAGAGTTCGAGATTGCTTGTTTGGCTGATGTTAAATTTTTTCGAAAGCTGTTCCAAAACCTTTTGGTATTTGCAGGGATCACTATCAGTGCATATTTCTAAGGCAATAGCGGAATGATGCATTAAATTTATATTGATGTTCAAACTATCGAAACTTGCATGAATTCCGCTAAGGTGGTTGTCAAGTACAAATGATTCATCTTTGGCTTCAAAACGTATTAGTTTCTGTTCATTTTTCTGAATGATGACCGTATTTTTTCCGGTTTTTGCAGTATCATGAATAATACTGCCTTGCTTTTCAGGTTCAAGAAAGCTTTTAACTTCAAGCGGTATCTGTTTTTCTTTCAGGGGCTTGATTGTTTTGGGGTGTAAAACCTTTGCCCCGGCATAGGTATACTCTGCAACTTCGTCATAAGTAAGCTCATCTAATTTAATGGCTTTTGGGTCAAGTTTTGGATCCGCGCTCATTATACCGGGGACATCTTTCCAAATAGTTACCTTATTCGCATCCAGATAGTTTGCCAAGAGAGCTGCCGTATAATCCGAACCCTCAAAGCCCAGTGTGGTCGAATATCCTTCTTCCGATCGTCCGATAAAGCCCTGGGTTATCATTATTCGGTTATTATTTAAAAATAGCTTTTTTATGATTGATTTGCTTTGTTCATGATTTACTTCGGCAGCATTATATTTATTGTTTGTAATGAGTGCGTTCCTGATGTCAATCCATGTATTGGATATTCCCGTTTTTTCAAGAAAGGCATTTACGATCAGGCTTGATATCAATTCTCCATTGCAAATTACCGAATCAAAAAACCGGACATAATCTTGTTTTCCCGGAATTTCCGGTTGTTTTAGTTTTTTTATCAGACGATTGGCTTTTTGAATAGAATCCTGCTGTTCGTTCATCTCCAATTCTTTAATCAATTTGAGGTGATTAGCGGAAAATGTTTGGTAAAGGCATTCTTTCTCATCATGTTGATTGAAATATTCATGAGCATATCGGCATAAAAGGCGTGTGTTTTTTCCGATGGCTGAAACAACAATGATCAGCTTTTCCCCTTGATAATTCCTGATAAAATCCGCTACCTTTTTTATCGAATCAGCATTTTGTAATGCAAGCCCGCCAAACTTATAAATTTCCATTTCCCCACGCTTCCAATTTTAGTATATGTCTTAAATATTCTAATTTCTATTAATTTCTGCAAATTTCTATTCAATTTCATACTGAAATCAATGAAACAGTATTACCGGAATATATCTATACTTCAGCTAACTTAGCTTTTTCTTCTTTCTGCCCGATTGTTTGCGCCTGTATGGCAGTAATGGCAACCGTATTCACGATATCTTTAACCAGGCAACCCCGGCTCAGATCATTAACGGGTTTGTTCAGCCCCTGCAAAACAGGACCTACTGCCACAACATTAGCAGCCCGTTGAACCGCTTTGTAAGTATTATTTCCGGTATTCAGATCGGGAAAGATGAATACCGTTGCTTTTCCGGCGACTGTGCTTCCGGGCATTTTTTTCCTGGCCACGGAAACATCTATTGCAGCGTCGTATTGAATGGGCCCTTCGATACTCAGGTCGGGTTGACGCTCGCGGGCGATTGCAGTAGCCTTACGTACTTTTTCCACATCCTCGCCCTTACCTGATTCTCCGGTAGAATACGAAAGCATGGCAATTCGGGGCTCAATGCCAAATGATCTGGCCGTTTCAGCCGAGCTGATTGCTATATCTGCCAACTGCTCTGAATTAGGATTTGGATTAACTGCGCAATCGCCATAAACCAGCACCCGGTCTTCGAAACACATAAAAAAGGAACTTGAAACAATGGAGACAGCCGGTTTTGTTTTAATAAACTCAAAAGCCGGCCTGATCGTATGCTGTGTAGTATGTGCTGCCCCTGAAACCATTCCGTCTGCATAACCCAGGTCCTG
>CAZSBG010000192.1:0-5120 GCA_964605145.1 uncultured Cytophagia bacterium
ACTGAATTCGGAATGAAGCACCATTCAGGCTATCTGGATTCCTTAATGCATTACAATAAATAATCCAGGTTAGCAAACCATAGTAAATAACAATATTTTAAAGGACATATTATAATGATTTCTAAATTTTTATTTACTTTCACTTTCATTTTTTTTATCAACTTATCTTATGCAAATATTATACTTGTTCCTGAAAATTACCAAACAATTTCTGCGGGTATTGATGCAGCAATTGATGGAGATACAGTTCTTGTTTCTCCAGGTACATATACTGAGAGAATTAACTTCATGGACAAGAATATCACTGTGGCATCATTATTCCTCATAAAAAAAGATATTTCCTATATAAAAAATACTATAATAACAAATCCCTCGTTTCCTTTGGTCAAATTTGAAAACTGTGAAAAAGCATCAACAATTTTGTATGGGTTTACCCTAACTGGAGCAAATGTTGCCGTATATTGTTATAATAATTCAAATCCAACATTGTTCAACTTAAACATTTCGAACAATACAGCCAATTTCATAGGTGCAGGAATATTATGTGAAAAATCATCAAGTCCAATTATAATAAATTGCACGTTAGCTAACAACTCATTAGTTGAATCTACAGTTCATGGCGGAGCTATTATAGCACGGAACAATTCACATCCAACAATTATAAATTCCATAACCTGGAACAATACTGATCCACAAATATCTCTATGGCATTGGGAAGGTGAGCAACCGAGTTCTATTACTATAGCATATTCTGATATTGAAAAAGGTGAGCAAGGTATTGAAGTTTATGATGGTACTGTTAATTGGTTACACGGGAATATAGATACAAATCCTTTATTTTTAAATTTACAAAATCGAGATTATACATTACAAGCCGAATCTCCCTGTATTGACGAAGGAATTTCATTATTTATATTAGAAAATGACACCTTAGCTAACATAGATTCGTTTCAATACAATGGATTATCTCCGGATATGGGAGCTTTTGAATATGGATTAGAAACTCACATAAAAAGTGACGATTTGGTATATCCAGGAACCAATTTACTTCATCAGAATTTCCCCAATCCGTTTAATCCCAGCACAATTATTAGGTATCAAATACCAGAGGATAGCCATGTCGAGCTCAGTGTTTTCAATATAAATGGCCAAAAAGTAACAACTCTCGTTTCCCAGAAACAAAATGCCGGTTACTATCAATATGAATGGAATGCAGGCGACCTTGCTGGCGGAGTTTACCTATACCGCCTCATCACTGATAATTTTGTACAGATGAAGAAATTAATTTTATTGAGATAATGAAATACTTCCAATAAGCCCTTGCGTTTTTGGAATAATACCTTTTACTTGAGATTATAGTTAACCGGAAACGCAAGGTATCAACTCCCCTTATTTAATCAATAAAAATTTCTTAAATTCGCTCCTGTCCCCGGTCTGCAATTGATAAAAATACAAACCGCTGGGTAAATTTGCCGCATCCCAACGAATGTCGTATTCCCCTGCAGATTGGTATCCATCCGCCAGCGTGACAACTTCTTTTCCCAGGGAATTAAATATTTTCAATTCAACATGATTCTGTTTCATCAGGCGATATTTTATGGTCGTGGCCGCATTGAATGGATTGGGGTAATTCTGGTGCAATTCGAATGAACTTTTGTTTGAGCTGAGGGCATGTTCAACAGCAGTTTCCGGGAGTGGCTTTCCTGCTTCCAGCCAGGCCGTATAAATGAGAGCGGCTAATTTGTGGGAAGCGTTAAACAATAAGTCTGTCGTAAAATCCTGTGTGAAATTCCACAGCTCGGCATAATATTGGTCACCGGATGTACCCCCGGATAAATCATTTGCCTGGCTATCTGCCAGCAGGACAGAATCCACGTACGTATAATTTTCATATATCAATTCAAATACAAAATCTGAAACATTTTCAATCGAATCAACGTCAGCCCCGTTAAAGCTGATCTGGTCTGAATAGCGTCTCATCATGCTCGACTCGTATCGGCTGTGCACCCCATATTGACCCGTGTATTGACCGTTATAATTTTTCGTGAGATGAAGCGGCATGTGGCCATCGCCCACATAGTGGCCCAGGTCTGCCGCAAAGAATTTGGCCTGATCGAAATCGTAACGCTGAAATGTCGCGACCAGGGAATCGTACATGGCAAGAATCGCCCACGGCAGGGTTCCCTGATCCAGCACAAAGGAATAGCCGTGCAGCGCGACGAGCGAATCAAAATTTTGACAGATGAATCCATTTGAAATGAACTCCGGGTAATTATCGATATCGATATAATGTTTCGGTCCTTCATTTGGATCCGAACTTTTCCGATAGTCTGCGTCAGAACCGTGGTCAGCGAGGAAATCCCCCCAATCCTGGAACCTATTCATTTCAGCAGGAAAAGACAGTGTCACATTTTTATTGATAATGACATGGCCGCTATTCCCCCAGCCTAAAAATAATGAAGACAAGAAACAGATGAAAACGATATGTTTTGTGTTTAAATTCATATAAGTAATCCGGATAAATTTGATTCGGAACATTTATCTTTTAAAAAAGTACAATTGTACATAATAAAAACAAGGATTAATAATGGCTATCGTTACAGATACATCAGTAATTATTGCAGTAATTTTGAACGAATCGACCAAGCCCGCGATAATCGATGCAACCAAAGGACAAGAATTAATCGCGCCAGAATCATTAAAGTGGGAAATCGGAAACGCTTTTTCAGCAATGTTTAGACGAAATTTGATATCTGTAGAACAAGCAAAAGCTGGATTTGATATATTTCGAAGAATCCCAATAAGATACCCGGAAACTGACTTCAATGATGCTCTGAAAATAGCTTTTCAAAACAATATCTACGCTTATGATGCTTACTTCCTGAGCCTGGCCAAAAAACAAAAATATCCATTTATTACCCTGGATAAGCCACTGCAAAAACTTGCATCAAAATTAGGGATAAAAATTATTGAGGTCAACAATGATAATATATAGCTATTCACAAGCAAGACAAAATTTTTCGTCTGTGTTGAATAAGGCAAAAGAAGAGGGCGAAGTGCTGATAAGACGAAAAGATGGGTCCACATTTCTTTTGAAACCGATATCTACCCAAGACTCATCCCTTGACATTGAAGGGATCGATGTTAATATCTCACGAGATGAGATCGTTGAAATTCAGCGAGAAATTCGATCCAGATAGGATTTCCTGTTTTCATGCCTGCCAGGAAAATTTATATCCAATTCAAAACAAAAAAACCCCGGCCTATTAGGGCCAGGGTTCATGGAAACAAGTCTAATAATTATATTTTTGTTACGTTATTTGCTTGTAGTCCTTTTGCACCTTCTTCTACGTTAAACTGAACCTGGTCGCCTTCATCCAGGGTTTTAAATCCATCGCCTTCGATAGCTTTGTAATGTACAAACACATCATCGCCAGATTCCCGTGTGATGAAGCCATAGCCTTTAGATCCGTTAAACCACTTGACAGTTCCTTTTTCCATTGAACTCTTTCCTTACAAAAAAATATTTGTTGCGTACATCTCTTTTTCAGCCCATAAAAAAAATCGCTTTGAACAGCCTTGTACCATTCTCCACGAAATCTTTTGATTTTAATAATATTGTTTTAAACGTTATCACTAAAAGCAAACGAGCGGAAAAAATACAGCGTACAGTAAATTAATGTTCACAATGTACAATATATTATTTTAAAATGCAACATAAATCTTTTATTTTTCAATTTTTTTCGAATGCAATAAAGTTTTCATCCTCTCAAGCACCATGTCCACTGACACAGAATGGCATTGCCGGTCTTCCGTTCGGATAGCGAAGAATTGCTCTCCCAATGGTTTCCAACAGGCAGGTTCGGTTGGGCCAAAAATAGCGATGAGCGGCGTACCCACCGCAGCGGCCACATGCATGACGCCGGTATCGTTGCAGAGAAACAATTTCATCTGCTGCGCGGCTGCAGAAAACTGCCTCAAATTCAGTCCATCGCACACAATGGGGTTGAAATTTAACAGGCTTATCAACGATTCCCCCAACTCCTTTTCTTTTGGGCCCCAGAAAAATACGGGAAGGTAATTGTTTTCGAACAGGTAGGTTGCGACAGCGGAAAATTTTTCCACTTGCCAACGGTTTTCAATTTTGCCTGCGCCGGGGTGAATCCCAATCAAGTTTTCTCGGTTCTCCGCTCCTTTTTCTTTCAAACATTCAATCGCCCGGGCTTTCTCTTCATCGGTGATTGTCATGTGTTCCGAACGAAATTCCGTATCGATTCCAAGATAGCGCACGATATCCAGATTCCGTTCGGTCTGGTGCTTTTCCCCAGCCTCATAAGGCGCGATGAGGTTGTAGAAAAAACTCCGCTCGCAGCCGGGAAAAGTGCGATGTTCCGAGCCCAAAGAAAATTTTGGTTTTGAAAGAAAAGCTAATATGTCCGATGACAGCGAATGGGACACCGTGTTGAGCACGATGGTCAAATCAAAGCCACGGCGAATCTTTTTCCAGAAATCTTTGAGCCAGCTAAACGAATAGTTATACCCGGACTCCGGCAGGAAAATAACGTCATCGATGAATTGATTGTGCAGCGCCGCCTCGCGCGTGTAACCTCGCACAAGCACAGTGATGTGGCTCAGCGGGAATTTCTCACGCAAGGCCCGCAATACTGGCGTGGACAATAAAAAATCGCCCAACTGATCGTGCTGACGGATAACAAGAATTCGATGTATTTGAGAAAAATTGATATCGGTTGCCGAGAGCAATTTTCGGCCAAAACTCTTTTCGATCAACCACATGGTTCGATTTCGGAACGCGGTCGCAAATTTTTTCCAGTTCATGTAAACTCGTACTCCTAAATTGATTCCAATAGTGCCAATCGGTGTATCTCTCTGACCACGCTCTCCGGGTCGTGGTATTTCAATACCCAGTCCCGTCCGTTGCGGCCCTTGATCATTCGCAAGCTTTTATCCTCAATGAGACGAATGAGGCGCTGTGCCAAATTATGCGCGTTCACAACGACGAACGGATGATCCGGGTACTTATCATCGAATCCCTCAGCCAGGCAGGAGCAAGTAGGAATGCCCATGACCAGCGATTCCAGCGAATTGATGCCGTACCCCAA
>CAZSBG010000193.1:0-4889 GCA_964605145.1 uncultured Cytophagia bacterium
AGTGAAAAATAAATTATCAAAGAACTTTTTACCATAAATTATTGAGCGGATACAAGATTTTGATTGCAACTTTTTGTTAAAATTAAGAGTTAAGCAAGCTAATTATCGTAATGAAAAATTCAATATGGCACTGTTATTCCTGACTCAAAAAATTTAATGAATACCGTTTTAAATTTTGTGATAATACACGCTGATAGGCATTCATTAATCCTTTGACTAATTCAGTGTGGACAATGAATACCAGTTTGACTGATCTCGATTTTTGGAATTCACCCGAAATTATTGTATTGATAGTCGTTGCTCCCAGTTGCTGCAAATACTCCTGTAAAAGATATGCCTTGGAAATCTGGTCCGCCGTGTCAAAATCGATAGATGAAAATACGCCTATAGTTGACGCGGTTTGATACGACGATGAACTCAAAAGCGGTGGATTGAGACCTGCCCAACCCGGTATTTTGTCAGACTCAAAAACGTGATTCCCATAAATCGTTTCCAGACTGTCCAAGGCATTTATCATTTTTAAATAGTATTTCTGCTTTTCCTTCAATTGAGCATAATTATTTTCGATCTCGCTGGTAATTCGTTGAAGCGCTGAGTTTGCTGTAGATTTATTATGAGTGACTTCTCTCCATTCGTTCACAATAAATCCCAGTACCACTGCTATTATAATAGAAATAATTTCAATAGCAATGGCACTGGCTGATGATTTATTCAGATGTTTCATTGCAATCCCCAAATCATTAAAAACTTTTCAAAGAGTTGAATTGTGAATGATGAATACATGAGCATTCAGCTAATTTTATCCGCGTTTCTTTCGACCGCTCGAACCATTCTGGTGAGCAGAGAAATAATATAAATGATTAATATTAATCCGGATAAACCTGAAATTGCAAAACTCAACAACCATCCCGCAAGGCGGGAACAAGCAAATTAAAAAACTAAATTCCAAAAAATCAAACTCGAACAGGATCGTTTGGTTGTAGATTTTCGAAAAAAGTTTGAGAATTGATATTTTGTATTTGGAATTTATTTGGCATCAGCTAAAGGCTTTTGCGTCCTCTGGCGCATTGAATTTTGCTTTTTGTGATTTTCTGCCAAAGATGTTCAGAATTTTATTTTTAAGGTACGAATCAGTAAAATCACCCTAATGTTAATAACGAATGTGCTCTCAGCATGTGTGCCTGAACATCGAGATGATACGGACAAGCAGCTTCGCATGGCGCATTACAATCAGTGCAGAAATATCCATTGCCGGAGGACAAGCCTGCATATTTTTCCATGGCATATTTTTCTCGGCTCTGTGACTCAAAGTAATAGGCATATCGCATAATTGAGCTGACAGGCAGTTCGTGGGGACAGCGTTGCACGCATTCCTTGCAGCCATGTCGACAATATTGTGAATTGAATGCCAACTTGCACGTATCCAAAAATTCTATGTCAGACGCTGAAAGCCTGGTTCCCGACAACGGAATAACATTGTCGATGAGCTCGAAATCGCTGAAAGAAACACATGCAGTGTGAATATCAGTATTTTGGATAACCCATTGAACGCTTTTTAATTTGAGTGATTCGCGAGTTTTAATGCTGTATTTTTCCAGAAAAGGCTGGGTTTTTTCAAACGTTTCCGCTTGCCGTTCGGCTGATTTTTTCAATCGTTCAATGGCCTCCTCTTTCGATGCTCCCCGTTTCATTCGGCGTTGCACATATTCTTCCTGATCTTTTGTTAAATTATCCGGATCGATTTCTTCCAGTTTTAGCACGCCAGGCGCTGTTTTCATTGCAGTTGTGCCCATGTTATGCTTCTTGCAAAGTTGCAAAATCTTGTCGCCTGTTTCCTTATTCATGAAATTGTAAATCAAAAGCATCATGTCGAAACGTCCGTCCTCTGCGGCTGCACTTAATATGGTTTCCATCGAATCATCGCGTCCCCGTCTCGATCCGTGTGATGATACGCCAATAAATTTCAGCCTGCCGTCAGCTTTGAGTTGTTTGGTTGCAGCATGGAAACTTTTATGATTCAACAATTCAACACTCGATGGATTGTGAATATAGAAAGCGTCAATATAATCTGTCTTCAATCGTTCCTGGCATTTTTTGAAACGATCTAAAATGGAATCGGTGGATTCATCTTCGTTTATGTGAATTTTCGAGGTGATAAAAATATTCTTTCGATCCATGAATTGCATGTTCTGCCCGATGAGTTTCTCCGATTCGCCACCACCATACCCTTCGGCTGTATCAAAATAATTCACGCCTTTGTCATAAGCGTAACGAATGACATTTGCCTCTTTCACCCGGGTGGTGCCCATGGAGATGTCGGAAGCCTTGAAGCCGGTTCTTCCCAACACTTTGGTCTTTTTGATGCCCGGCGCTTCATTATTGTCAGGAAGAATACCGCCTGTGTTTGGCAATTTTAAACCTGTAACTACAATAGCAGCGCTTCCCAACTTGACAAAATTTCGACGGGACAAACAATTCTTGTTGTCCGATTTTTTGAATTTGTTAATCATGGCTCACTCCTTATTTGGTGGATAATTTTCATTATCATGATAATTGATTATTTCTCCGATGGCATACACGCATGCTAATTGCGGAAATGCTGTAGCAGTAGGCAGCAGTATGAAATTTCTGAAAAATACGGGCAGTCATGTAGACTAACGAGTAATCTGACGGAGCGTGCACTGCTATCAAATGATGCAATGGAATGGTATTTGAGAAAATTGTTGTACTTTTAATTTACATCATCCCTGAAATATTATTTGCGAATTTAAGCAGGTCCCCCTGGTTTTTATCCATTGGCGATTATCCTGCCCCGCCGCTTGCACCGCCGGCTGCTCCGGCGCCACCGGCAGATGCGCCGCCTCCCACACCGGCTGCGCTGCCCATGGTTGTGCTGACCGAATTGACCATGGTAGACACTGAGCTGGCAAAGTTCGCCGGTGAACTATGGGCCATAGCGCCAATGTACCAGGGGAAAATAGCGGTATGCTGCCAGTCCGGTGGGGTCATGAGCAGTTCTTTTATGAATTTGGTCCCGGCGCCCAGGGCAATACCGTAAATGAAAAATGTTTCGAGCTTTGTCGAAATATCCCCGGCTTCGCGCTTAAAATGGTATTGTTTGAGATACGTATTAAAAGCAGACAATTGACTTTTCAACTGCTTCACTTCTTTGGTGTAACGCAGAATAACAAACGAGAGGCCAAGCAGGATCATGCCGGAAATGAGCACGATGATCCCCGGCTCACCAAAAAAAATGATCCCGAAAATGCCGGCTATAATGAGAAACACAGAAAAAATAACTGATATGACTGTACCTTTTACGCTTTGTTTTTCATAGAAAGGTTTATTACCCCATTCGTGTTTAATATTTTTTTTCCACTCTTTGAACCACTCAATAAATTTACGGTCGGTTTTTTTTATGGTCTCAAAATTGATTTCATCATTCCCGGAACCGAGTTGATTGAACAGGAAGTCGACTAAATCCCTCTCATGAGCTTTTAACTTATTCTGGTTTGCTTCAAAATGCTCTTTGCTCAGTTTAATGATATAGGCTGTTTTGACGTTGGTACCAAAGATTGATTTTTTTTCTGTCTGGCGTTCTCTAATTTTAAGAAAACCTCTTCGGGCCAAATCGAACAGCGTGGCAACCATGGCACCGGCGCCCATTTGTCCTGTGTAGTGAACATAATTTGCAAGCGCTGGAAACATGTTCTTCGGAATATCTGATGAATATTTGGTGCGTGCATAAACCGGAAAAGCTTTGCCATACCGCTGATATAATAAAAATAATAATCCCAAACCAATGGCTGAAAGAATAATGGAAATTGACATCGCATCGTCCCGATGTTCTTTTTTGAACTGCTCTTTTTTCATCAGCGATTCTCGCCGGGCATTGCTTTCGGCGACCAGTTTTTCTTCTTCTGACAAAATTGTCTGACGCGCGTCCCTGTTTTCGCGCTTCTGAGCAGTTGGCACCCAGTCGGTCGGAAAGATGATTCTCGCCCCCCATTGGTGTTTCCTGGGTAAGGTTTGCACCCGGAGGTGAATATTACTCTGTTCAAATTCCAGTTGTCCATGAAGCGGACCATGTGCCCAGGCTCGCACAAATGCTGTGTCTGCCGGCTGCGGCAGATTCACCCATACATCAACTTCACTAATGGACTTTTCAGCATACCCGCCAACGAAATTGAAATACAACTCGGCAATATCGTTGTAAACAGTCACTGCTTCTGTAATTCGATATTGAAGCGTAAACGTCCGGCGTTCGTCGCGGGCATTGTAAAACCACTTCACGTAGAATTCATCAGCACTCTGACGCGTTTGAAATGTTCCCGCCGCTGATCCCTGCTGCTCGCTGAATGGAATTTCGTTTTCTATTAGAGAAAAATCAGTTACCCTGCCGAGTTTTTTCAACGGAATTTCATAATCGGCCCAATGAAATTCACCGCGGAACGAATAGGTTCGATGCTCTTCGATGAGTAAGCTACCATCCGATTGAATGTCTGCGTGAATTTTTATGGCGTCGATGGAATATGATTTGGCAGAAACGGTATTGATTGTAATTACAACAAGCAGGTAAGTAATGCTGAGAAAAGACAGGAAGGTTTTAAGATTCTTAAACATTGGTAGTCCTTTCATCTACGGAATAGTCAATATAGCTGGAAGAATATAAAAATTTGCAGATTAAAGATTTGCTCAAAATAACATCTATTTTTAAAACAGCATGCTCAAGGTTTGAAGCTGTTGGGTGGATTTCAAATGGAAAAAAGTGTGAAATTGTGGACAATAATTTAACCATAGTATCGAGACCTGATTAATGGCTTTGAATAGTACTACTAAGTAGTTTTATTCATAAATTCAGTGACATACAAAAAAAACGGTTCTATGTT
>CAZSBG010000194.1:0-4754 GCA_964605145.1 uncultured Cytophagia bacterium
CCAGGTAGCCTGAATGGTGCATAATTCCGAATTCAGTATATCTAACTTTGTTAAAGTTCATATATCTGATTAATTTCATTCATAACATTAAGTTAAATATCTATTGTTTGAAATTTGTGAATAATTCAATCTAAGAATAATTTTCTTGACTGGAGTTTTATTTTTTCTTATATTGTTTCTTTTAAATCAAGTAATTTCATGTCCCAAACCAGGGTTACTTTCCAATTTAAAAATCGATAAAAAATATGCGTTATCCTCACGACAATATATTGAGGCTTTTTTTGTCCCTCGTCCTTATTAGCGGGCTATCTTTTTTAGATTAGTGCTGAGATAGTCCGACAACCTGCACTTTTATGAAATTCCAGACCTACACAAAATATTTCAAGTAATCCATTATTATATCAGGAGAAAACATGAGTGCTTATCCATTTTCAGAAGTCGAAAAAAAATGGCAAGTTAATTGGGAAAAGTCAAAAGTCTATACTACAGATATGAATTCCGTGACAAGAAAGCTCTATTGTCTTGTGATGTTCATCTATCCTTCCGGCGATAGACTGCATATTGGCCACTGGTACAATTATGGCCCAACTGATACCTGGGCAAGATTTAAGCGCATGCAGGGATTCAATGTTTTCGAGCCCATGGGATACGACGCTTTCGGACTTCCTGCTGAGAACTATGCCATTAAAGTGGGGGTGCATCCTGCTGAAAGTACAGCAGGGAATATCAATAAAATTCGAAAACAACTTAAAGCGATTGGGGCAATGTATGACTGGAACAAGGAAATAAATACCAGTGATCCCAATTATTATAAATGGACTCAATGGTTGTTCCTCTTGTTGTATAAAAACGGACTTGCATACCGAAAAAAAGCGCCAGTGAACTGGTGCCCTCAGTGCAAGACAGTTCTGGCCAATGAACAAGTTGTTGACGGACATTGTGAACGCTGCGAAGCAGAGGTCACAAAAAAAGATTTAAAGCAATGGTTTTTCAAAATTACTGATTACGCTGAAAAGCTTTTAGAGGGACACGGTCGCATTGACTGGCCGGAAAAAACCATCACTATGCAAAAAAACTGGATTGGTCGCAGTGAAGGCGCTCAGATCAAGTTCAAGATTAAAAATACTAATGATATTATCGAGGTATTTACGACGCGGCCAGATACGCTATTTGGTGTGACCTATATGGTATTGGCTCCGGAACATCCCCTGGTTGAACAACTCACGACTCCTGAACAATGCGATGTGGTAGAGGATTATGTAGTTCAAACCCGTAGAGCCAGTGAAATCGACAGAACATCGACTGAACGGGAAAAAACAGGAGTTTTTACCGGGGCTTATGCAATAAATCCGGTGAATGGAAAAGAAGTTCCGATATGGATTGCAGATTATGTTTTACTGAGCTATGGTACCGGATGTGTTATGGCTGTCCCGGGGCATGATACCCGAGATTTCGAGTTTGCCAGTAAATATGATCTTCCCATAGTTGAGGTTATTAGCCCCAACGGGAAACCACGAAATGAATTGAATGAAGCCTACGTTGAGGAAGGAATCATGATCAATAGCGGCGAATTTGATGGGCTTCATTCGAACGTGGGAATTGAGAAAGTCATCGAACATCTCGAGAAAAATAATCTGGGAGAAAAGAAGATTAATTACAAACTGCGCGACTGGCTCATTTCCAGGCAACGCTACTGGGGCGCGCCGATTCCGATTATCTATTGCTCTTCATGCGGTGAAGTGCCTGTCCAAAATGAACAGCTCCCGGTTTTATTGCCCGAAAAAGTTGAATTTAAGGGAAGCGGCGAATCTCCACTGCTCACAAATCCTGATTTTGTGAAAACCACCTGCCCAAAATGTGGTGAGGGCGCACACCGAGAGGTGGATACCATGGATACCTTCGTCTGCTCTTCCTGGTATTTTCTTCGATTCCCCAATCCGGATGTGAACGAGTTTGCATTTGATAAAGAGATCGTCAAAAATTGGCTCCCGGTTGATCAATATGTTGGCGGTTCAGAACATTCTGTCATGCATTTGCTTTATGCCAGATTTATCACAAAGGTTCTGTATGATTTAAACCTGATAGATTTTGATGAACCATTCCAAAGATTGATTCACCAGGGGGTAATTACTAAAGATGGTAATAAAATGTCAAAATCAAGGGGAAATGTCGTCAATCCGGATGAGTTCATCAACAAATATGGCTCTGATACGTTTCGAATGTATATGATGTTCATGGGAAATTACAGCGATGGCGGTGATTGGAGTGATGAAGGCATTACCGGCATCGAACGCTTTCTCAATCGGGTCTGGCGAATGATTGAAATGCTGAGTGAAAATCCACCGGCAGGGCAGGAGCAAGAAGAAGGCAAAGAACTGGAACGAATTCGGCATTTTACGATAAAAATGGTCACCAATGATCTGGAACGATTTCATTTCAATACAGCCATCAGTCGTATTATGGAGCTTGTCAATACAATTTACCTTTATATTCAGAATATTCCTGCAACTGACCAGAACAGAACAATTGTTCTCAACGCGCGCGATACTGTCATTCAATTGTTAGCGCCTTTTGCACCTCATTTTGCTGAAGAGTTATGGGAACAAATCGGAAGGGATTTCAGTATTTTCGACACGGAATGGCCGGAATATGATGAACGAAAGACAGAAAAAACAACGATTCCCATCGTTATTCAGGTCAACGGAAAGGTTCGATCCAATATCGAAGTCGAAAAAGATAGTCCGGAAGAAACCGTTTTGGATAAGGCACTGAAAGATGAAAAGGTGACGAAACATATAAACGGTAAAACAATCATCAAAAAAATAGTCGTAAAAAACAGATTGATCAATCTGGTCGTAAAATAAATCGTAATTTTGCTAAAATCTGATACAAAAGAGGCCGTCTTTTGAGATGTCCTCTTTTTTTATTGACATTAATTTCATTAATTGATATATTAAACGTTGTATGTAAAATGAAACGCTTGAAGAGAAATTAATTTTAAGCCGATGAATAACAGTAAAATAGCTGACATATTCGAGCAGATAGCCAACATGCTTAACCTGAAGGGAGAACAGCCATTCAAGGTTAATGCTTACCGTAAAGCTGCTCGGGTAATCAATGATCTGCAGGATGATATACGAATATACTGGGAGTCAAAAAGACTTAACGAACTTCCCGGAATCGGGAATGCATTTGTCAAAAAAATTGATGAATATCTCTCAACCGGCAAAATGACAAAATTCGAAACGCTCAAAGAAGAAATTTCGCCAGATTTACTTGCGCTTCTAAAAATTCAAAGTCTCGGTCCAAAGACGCTTGCACTTGCTCATAAACAATTAGGCGTTAATAACATTGATGATCTGATGGCAGTCACCGAAGACGGCCGATTGTCAACAATGCCAAATATGGGCATAAAAAAGGTCGAGAATATCAAAAAGGGCATCGAATACTTTCTGACGGCTAATGAGAGAACGTCCATTGCTGTAGCGCTCCCTGTTGCCGAGGAAATTATTCAACAAATAAAATCTGAAGTTTCAATCGATAAAGTTACCTATGCCGGCTCGGTTCGAAGGATGAAGGAAACCGTGCGCGATGTTGATATTTTAGCCGCCTCCCAAAACGCAAAACAATTAATCGATGTTTTTACATCACTGCCAGGAATTGACAGTATTATGGCAGCAGGGAAAACAAAAGCAAGCGTGCGTATGGAAAATGGTTTGCAAATTGACCTGCGCGTTGTTGGATTGGAAAATTACGGTGCAGCATTGCAGTACTTCACCGGCTCACAGGCCCATAATATAAAGCTCAGAAGTCTGGCGAAAAAGAAATTATTGAAAATAAATGAATATGGTATTTTTAAAGACGATACAATTATTGCAAGCGAAACAGAATCAGAAATGTATGAAAATCTGGGATTGCAGTGGATTCCCCCTGAAATGAGAGAAGACAGGGGAGAGATAGAACTTGCCGCTCGCGGGGATTTGCCCGTGCTGGTTGAACGCCAGGATATAATTGGTGATTTGCATGTACATTCCAACTATAGTGATGGCAAAAACACCATTGCTGAAATGGCGCAGGCAGCCAGTCGTCTTGGTTATCATTATTTGGCGATATGCGATCATTCAGTGTCCGCGACCTATGCAAATGGATTAACTGAAAAAAGGCTGGTTCAACAAATTGCGGAGATCGAGGCTCTCAATGCAGCACATAACGATTTCAGAATATTAAAAGGTTGTGAAGTAGATATTCGCGCCGATGGTTCCCTGGATTTCCCTGATGAATTGCTGAACCGGTTAGATTTCGTTATCGCTTCCATTCACTCAGGATTTAAAAACAATCCGACAGAACGAATAATAAACGGAATGAACAATCCTTTTGTAGATGCAATCGGTCACCCCAGTGGTAGACTTATATCCCGGCGAGAGCCGTATCAAATTGATTTGAATTCAATTTACAAAGCTTCAAAAATAACAGAAACAGCGCTGGAAATAAATGCGCATCCCGAACGACTCGACTTGTCCGATACAAACGCAAAAGCTGCAGTGGAAGCTGGGGTGAAAATAGTTATCAATACGGATAGTCATGATTTGGCAGGTCTCGAATACATGAAATATGGTATTGCCACAGCTCGACGTGGCTGGCTGACGAAAGAAAATATAATAAATTGTATGCCTGAAGATCGCTTGTTAGCTTTGCGTAAAAGTAACTATTCAGTCCAACAATTTTAAACAATAACCGGTTGATTTAGAAAGCAA
>CAZSBG010000195.1:0-4408 GCA_964605145.1 uncultured Cytophagia bacterium
CAACGGAAGTACCCCGGGTAAAGTCCAGAGGAAATGACAGAAAAAGGGTAATCTGGCTATGTAGTACTATTATGACGAAATTAAGTTTTTCATATTGAATTAGATTCGATGCATCACAGAATCTCTGACACTATTCAGCCTTCAAGACGCAAAAACTCGAAGTTTAATTTATTACTTTGATTCTGTTTTCAGGAATTGCAAATTCGATGACTTACTTTACCGCCTTCAGGTTCTATTGAACTCCCTTCTCCCACCGGAAGAAGGGCCGGGGATGAGGGAAAGAATTATTACAATATATCTAATTTTTTTTGAAGTCAAGCTGAATAGTGTCCGAGATTCGGAAATGCATCGAATCTAATTTTATAAGAGAAACGCCTAATTCGTCAGTTGTTGATTTTTCGATATGCATTTCAACATCTATAAAATTAATGGATTCCCGTCCTCCAAAAAGATGGCGGATCTACGACTAAAAGCAAAGTCTGCATTCATTTAAAAATATAATGAAACTTTGCAGGCGTGCGGGAATGACAACAGGAAAAAATTCAAGTTTCTTGAAAGTTACCGTTTTTTAATATTTAAGGAATTGAATAAATAATGTACATTGCACAACGGTTATGTGTTTTTTCATTATTATCACTCGCGTGATGGATGACTCTCATCTTGCGCTTTCTCAATGTCAAGAGGTGAAAGCAAGTCATTTTTCTTAAAATAATCATCCAAAGCGTTTTTCAATGCTTCTTCAGCGAGCACTGAACAGTGGGTTTTCACTTTGGGCAGCCCATCCAGGGCTTCGGTTACAGCTTTATTGGTTAACTTCAAGGCCTCTTCAATCTTTTTGCCCTTTATAAGTTCGGTGGCCATGCTGCTGGTTGCAATAGCCGCACCGCATCCGAATGTTTTAAATTTTGCATCGACAATAACATCACCCTCAATTTTAATGAACATCTGCATCACATCACCACAAACAGGATTTCCGACGTATCCGACGCCATCAGCGTTTTCTATTTCTCCGACATTCCTTGGATTGGCAAAATGATCCATCACTTTGCTCGAGTATGGTTGATCCATAATTTAATGCTCCCAATTAACAAAATCATGAATACATTAAAAATATTCAGTGAAAAATTTGCTAAAATAAAATTTGAAATTTAATTCACAAACTTCTTCTCATTACAGTTAATCTGAATAAAATCGGCTATACCGATTCCACAGATTCAATTTCTGGAATCGATTTTTTTAATGATTTTTCAACCCGCATTTTTAATGTTGATTCAGAGAACGGGCAGGAACCACATGTACCGGTCAATTTAACGAAAACTGTTTTTCCACGAATTTCGACTAACTCAATATCGCCTCCATCCTCTTGTAGGAATGGACGAATATTTTGCAGTTCATGCTTCACTTTTTCCATTAACATGAAAAATCCTTTCATTTTTTTTTATGCGTCATGTTATCAAAAAATCACAATTCAGCCAAACCCCGCTAAAATCGGGGCTTTCCGACGATTCTACTTACTTCTTTATTTACAATAAATTATGATTAGTACTTTATCGAAAGAAATTCCCCAAAACAAATATTACTTTTCTGGAATGATTGTTAATTTTTTTTATAAAACCAAATAAAATAAATTTTTTGTTGACATTCACGATAAATTTTCTTAATATTAACAAAAATTGATGCGTAAATAAACCCTAATTATTATCTGTTACACAAACTTTAACAGAGGAGGCTTTTAATATGACTAAAGCTGAACTTATCGATAAAGTAGCTAGCCTCGATGGAATTCCATCCAAGAAAGCTGCTGGCGAAGCAATCGATGCCGTATTCGGTGGAATTAAAGATGCATTAAAAAAAGGCGATTCATTCACAGTTCAAGGTTTCGGTACTTTTAAAGTGCAATCTTATGCAGCTCGAACTGGTGTTAATTTGCAAACTGGTCAAAAAATTCAGATTCCTGAAACAAAACGACCCAAATTTACTGCCAGTAAAGTATTAAAAGACGCTGTGAAATAATTTCGAATCGGATTTATTTATTTGAATTATTAACGGAACATGTTAATTTTTTAACATGTTCCGTTTTTTTATTTGAGATAAAATATTCCATTGCATTCAGTGCAGGTTTTTAACCCGGGATCACACTCAATTTATGAAAATAAATATAGCGACTTTTTGAATGATTGTCAATAATTATCTCTCAGGCCGTAACGATTCGACCATATCAAAATCAATAAATCGCTCTTCCAGATTTACAAGCATCACCCGCACGATAACAGGGTCGCCCAGTTGATAAATTTTACCCTGGTTCTGGCCCAGCAACTGATAGCGTTCTTCATCGTAAATGTAATAGTCATCCCGTAAATTTGTAATGTGAATCATTCCTTCGATCAAAAATTCACTAATTTCAACAAACACGCCAAATGATGTAATCCCTGAAATTACCCCTTGATACGCTTCCCCTACCCGTTCTTCCATGAATTCCAATTGCTTCACCTTAATTGATGCACGTTCTGCTTCCAGTGCATTCACTTCCCTGTCGGTTGCCTTACTGCAGATTTTATCGAGTGCGCTCTTTTTCACAGGCGGCAGTTCTGGTTTTTGAAGATAGATTTTAAGCAGTCGATGTGCCATGAGATCAGGATAGCGTCTTATCGGCGAAGTAAAATGGCAGTAGTATTTTAGCGCCAGTCCGAAATGACCATCATTTCTGGAGCTATACTTTGCCTTCATCATTGTGCGCACTGTGACGGTTTCGATTAAATTTTTGCGCGGATCATTTTTATCGATGGACTGTAAAAGTCGCTGAAACAAGGTTGGTGTTACCCGTTTACGCGGTTTAAAGTCGAGACCAAGAGCCTGAGTAAATTTAATGAATTCATTCAGTTTATCTGCATCCGGCCGTTCATGGGTACGATAAGGAAACGGCAAGACATAACCAAGCTCTTCTTTCAACGTTGCTGCAATGTGCTGGGCGACAACCGAATTTGTCAGCACCATAAATTCTTCAACAATTCGGTGGCTGTCCAGTTGTTCGACTTTTTTTATCTCTACCGGTTTACCCTGGTCATCCAGAATAAATCGCACCTCATGACTTCCAAAATCAAGACTGCCACGTACGTTTCGTTTTTGGATTAGCTTTTTACTCAATTCAAACATGCGATGAATGGATTCGGTAAACTTGTCCTCATTCCGTTTTCCATTAATAATTTCCTGCACTTCTTCGTAACTGAATCGACGATCACTGTTGATGACCGCTTCAGCAATGGTGTAATCTTTCACATCGCCGGAAGGCGTCATCTCAATAAGCACGCTGAAAACCAGGCGGTCCTCTTCCGGTCGTAGTGAACAGATTTCATTGGATATTTTCTCAGGCAACATGGGGATCACGCGATCGACCAAATATACTGACGTGCCGCGTTCCCTGGCTGCAGAATCGATTTTGCTTGATTCTCTCACAAAGAAGCTTACATCTGCAATATGGACGCCCAACAAATAATTTCCATTTTCCAGCAATTTCAGGGAGACTGCATCATCAAAATCTTTGGCATCCACAGGATCGACAGTGAATGTCAATTCATCACGCCAATCAAGCCGCCTTTCGATCTCTTTCTCAGGGATTTCAACCGTGATATTCTCTGTTTCGTTGATCACTCGTTGGGAAAAGCCGGCCGGCAAATCAAAAGAACGGGCGATCGAGAGAATATCCACCCCGGCAGCTTCAGGATCACCCAATATTTCGATCACTTTGCCGGTGGGATTTTCATGTCCATCTTCCCATTTTTTCAGATGAACCACAACTTTTTGGCCTGTTTTCGCTTTCATCTTATCGCCGGGAGCAATATAAATATCCCGAAGCATTTTCAAATCATCAGGAATTACCGTACTCCAGTGCTTCCCGGATTGAAATGTACCGACAATATTTTTGCGGGCGCGTTCAACAATTTCAACCACTCGCCCTTCCTGGCTTTTTCCTTCCGATCTCGCATACAACTCCACTTTTACCGTGTCTCCGTGAAAAGCGGTGCCCATATTTCGTTGACTGATAAAGATATCACGCATCTTGTCTTCTGTGATGATAAATCCGTATCCCTGTGTTTTCACATGGAGCTTTCCAACAATCTCGATATTTTTCTTTCCGGTTCCCAACCGACCCTTTTTATATCTGTAAATCCGGCCATCGGCAACCATTTTTTTCAATTTTCTTTTAAATGCAGGATATTCTTCAGTGGAAATTTTCAGCAGCTTTGCCAACTGCTTTGGTTTATATCCCTGAACTGCATTTTTCTGCAACAACTTCATTACTTTTTTTTCAATACTCATATTTTTCCTAAATTTTATTGATTGTTTTGAAGAATATTTAGCCTGAATTATTTACAAATTTCAAACAATAGATATTTAACTTAATGTTATT
>CAZSBG010000196.1:0-4202 GCA_964605145.1 uncultured Cytophagia bacterium
GTCTGCATTCATTTAAAAATATAATGAAACTTTGCAGGCGTGCGGGAATGACAACAGGAAAAAATTCAAGTTTCTTGAAAGTTACAAAATTTATTCTTTTCCCGATAAACAAATTCCATAAATATTTAGAGGATAATGAACGTTGCAGCGTGTTGACCTGATAATCAAAAATGCCCGCCAACTGGTTTCTCCTGAAATTCTGTCATCCAATCAAACTGAATTCCATTTTCTTGAAGGCGGTTCTGTTGCCTGCCGGGACGGAAAAATTCTTTCCGTGGGACCTTTCGACGAAATTAAACAGCAGTATACCCTGGCAGAAAACGGGATTATCATCGATGCCGCCGACAAAGTAGTGACCCCGGGCTTTGTCGATCCGCACACGCACCCTGTATTTTTCGGCACGCGTGAGAACGAATTCGAGCTGCGAAGTCAGGGCAAAAGTTATAAGGAGATTTCCCAGGCAGGTGGTGGTATTCGCTTCAGCGTCAGGCACGTGCGCGCGGCATCCAAACAACAGCTCATCGAACACGCCATGCCATTTCTGGACAGATTTATCGAACATGGCACCACAACCATCGAAGCCAAGAGCGGATATGGACTTTCCATGAACGATGAACTAAAATCGCTGGAAGTGATACGTGAATTGAATCGCATCCACCCCATCGATCTTGTCCCGACCTTTTTGGGCGCTCATGAAATTCCTGACGAATACCGCGACAGGCGCGAGCAGTACATTGATTTGATCATCAAGGAAATGATCCCAACGGTAGCGGAACAGGGACTGGCTGAATTTTGTGACATATTTTGTGAAGATCATGTGTTCAACACGCAGGAAACAGAAAAAATTTTAATAGCCGCCGGCGATGCCGGGCTGAAGCTCAAGATCCATGCGGACCAGCTCACAGCCAGTGGCGGTTCAGAAATCGCGGCAAAATTGAATGCAGTTTCAGCGGATCATCTCGATTATATCAGCGATGCTACTGTAGAAGCATTCAAGAAATCCGGCACCGTGCCTGTGCTGCTGCCCGGCGCTGTCTTCTTTTTGGGACTGCAACGTTACGCCCCGGCGCGCAAAATGATCGATGCCGGGCTGCCGGTTGCTATCGCCACGGATTTCAACCCGGGAAGCTGCATGACAGAATCCATGCCCATGATGATGACTCTGGGATGTATTTACATGCACATGTCTCCCGAGGAAGTCTGGCTGGCAGCGACTGCAAATGCATGCATGGCGATAGACAAACAGGGAACATTCGGTGCGCTCACCCCGGGGAATCAGGCGGATATCGTCATTTGGGACATTCCCAATTACAAATACCTACCCTATCACTTCAGCATCAATCATGCAGATCGCGTGATAAAAAAAGGAAAAGTGGTCTGGAAAAAATCCGAGAATCAAGTTTTGAGAGGACATGTATGAAACAGTTTAAGACACCAACCCTATTACTATTTTTGATGCTCATTCTGTATGGTTGTGAAAAAGACAAACCACTTTCCACCGGCTATGAAAAAATTTACGGAGACAGAGAAGGCATTGTGGCCGACACCACACTATTTCAGCCTCAGGGCACCGAAGAATTTTTCAGTCGACTCGTGAATACAGGATCCAGCACCGAGCTTACGTTTGGTCAATTCAATAATTATCGCGCAGCCATGTATTTAAAATTTGAAGGCCTGCCGGACAGTTCGCTGATCTATTCCGCAAATTTGAAGCTTACTATTTACACCCGGTTCGGTCCCAGCGACACATCCTTTTGGGATCAATCGCGCGAATTCTCGGCCAATTTCTACCTGGCGCAGAGCGACTGGAATAACGAACAATCGCCTGAACTTTATCTTTTCGAATACCCGTTCGATGCATTACCATTTCAAACAGTCACACTGACATCGGATTCTACCACAACAATCACCATTCCACTGGACACAACCATAGTTAACCAGTGGGTGGATTCGGTTTCGCCACTGGAAAATCATGGCATCTGGATCGAGAGCCCGGATGCGGAATATATCACCAGTTTTTATTCCTGGGAGTACCAGGCCTCGGACCTCGTTCCGCAGTTGGAAATTTTCTACACCAAGGGCGATTCCATCAGTGACTCGCCTGACAGCACGACAGTTTACGCCCAATCAGATGCGTCTTTGTATTTAAATAATGAGGAAAAACTTAATCTCAATCAGGACCTCCTGTACATTGGAAAAAGTTACGCGTTTCGAAGTTTCCTGAAATTTGATTTTGCGGAGATGGATACCACCATGCACATCAGCCGGGCGCTGCTCGATCTGGTTGTCAATGAATCGGCCACACTGCGAAGCGGAATCGGAGCAAGCGATGCCATTCTTTATATTGTCGATGGCGATTCGTGGGAAAAGGATGTTGTGAATGAATCGCCCACCACGTCATCCTTCACTGCAACCTGGGTAGACAGCACGCTCACGTTCGATGTCACCACAGCAGTTCAGGGATGGATTGGCAATAAACGCGACAACGATGGATTCCTGCTTCGTTCAACAAATGAAGCGGATGCACTCACACGCATCGCGTTTTATTCATCCAAATCAGCCGCGGACCTGCAGCCGAAACTGACGCTATATTTCACATTGCCGCCTGACCAGGAGTTTTAATGTATAATGAAAAATTCGACGACTTTGTTTTATCAACCTAATATTTCAAAGCTGTTTATTTTAGAATATCAATTGAAGAATTTGTTAATGTCGGAGTAAACTAATGCAGAAGAAAACTGGACTATTTATTATATGCATACTGACTATTTTTTTCACTTCAAGCTATGCCGGGTCTTATTACAACTCCAAAGGTCTGGGAGGGAAACGGTATGTTTCGAATGCGCAGGCCATCGGCCTGGGTGGTGCAATGATCAGTCTGCAGGACAAACATACAATCAATACACTGAATCCGGCCGGCCTTGTTTACATACCGTACACCCGACTTGCCGGCGATTTCATTCACGATGCAGTCTGGAACAAAACGGAAAACGCAAACGGATTTTCAAAATACACAAATTTGAATGGCGTTTCCCTGGCCGTGCCTTTGATGCAGGGCAAACTTGCCGGCTCGTTCAATATTATGCCCACATCTCAATTCGATTATGAGTACAGCACAACAGATGAAATTGATGATTTTGGTTACGCAAAAAAAATTACTGCCAATGGCGGATTGAACAGAATATCGTTTGGTTTTGGATATGCCCCAATTTCCAAATTAAGCATTGGCGCTTATATGAATTATAATTTCGGCAAACTGGAACAAACCTGGACCATCGATTATGTGTCTGACCTGTTCTGGGACAGCAATGACGTGTTAACCCGAAAAATGTGGGGATTGAGCTGGACGCTCGGTTTTATTGCAAATCCAGTTCCCGACTTATTCGTGGGTGGAATTTACTCGACAAAGTACAAATTGGACTTACAGGACGAAATTAACAACTACACCCTGAAAGGCTCAACATCCAACAATATCGACTATCTCATCAATGAAAATAATAGTCTAAATGTTCCGGAATTTTGGGGATTGGGTGCGACATACCGCTTTCACAAAAAATATCAGGCGAGCCTGGACTATTTATACCAGCCCTGGTCAGATTTTCATGTGGATAATCAACTGAACCAGGAATTTAACAACAGTCATCGTATCGGTGGAGGAGTTGAACGACTGCCTGATGACAATATTCTCGCGAGCTATTTAAATAAGTTAGCCTATCGGGTGGGCTATTTCTATCAATCGCTGGATTTCATCGATGAACAGAATAATTCTGTTCGCGAGTACGGTGTTTCAGTCGGAGCCGGTTTTCCGTATTACAACGGCATCGGGCGTATCGACGTGGCAATTCAATATGGTCAGCGCGGTAGTCTTTCGAATAATCCGGTCGAAGAAAGTTTTCTCCAGTTATTCATCTCGGTAACCGGCGGCGAAAAGTGGTTCCGTCGCCCAAAATGATCTTAACCCTACCACACATTACGGTGTTAAAAAAATAGTAACCATTCATGTGATTGATAATATAAGAAAAAGATTTTAATAACCTTAGCACCTTGTCATATCTCGACTCCGCTCGATATGACTTACGATATGTCACCTTGAGTTGAAAATCCGCCTCCGGAGGACGGAGTCGAAAGGCGACAATACACGGTGGGTAGCTGAATAGTGTCCGAGATTCGGAAATGCATCGAATCTAATTTTATAAGAGAAA
>CAZSBG010000197.1:0-3765 GCA_964605145.1 uncultured Cytophagia bacterium
CATTCAGGCTATCTGGATTCCTTAATGCATTACAATGAATAATCCAGGTTAGAAAAGATATTTACCAATTTATTTTATTTCAATAATTCTATGAATTCATCTACGGACAATTCCATATCATCGATAATTCCTTTTAATGTTTTTGGTTTAATATCTTTTCCTTTATGAATGGGAACAACAATTCTCAGCTTTTTCTCTCTATGAATAAATATAGCATGACTTCCTGATTGGCGATCCAGAATAAAACCTATCTTCTTTGTAACAATTACTTCCCTGGAAGAATTTAGGCCTCATACAATAACTTTTATCGGTTTAATTATAATGTCTTCCTCAGGGATTGGCTCATTATTGGCGATCATACTGTCTAAATATAATTTTATTGCGTCCTTAATATTGTAAAGCGCTTCATCATACGTATCGCCCTGAGTGTGACATCCTTTCAGGGTTGGACAAAAAACATGGTAGCCCCCATCATCTTCTTTCTCGAAAATGATTGTATAATTATAATCTTTCATGATTTTATTCTCCGAGGATTAATACATTTCATAACTGATCCAAATTAAAGAATATTGAGTTGAATGTCAAGAAAATTTTCATCCAACCCAATATTGTTTTATAGTCGAAGGCATTGATTTCTTACTATTTTTCCCTCTTCTCAATCCACCCAATAATCCCCGGCAGTACAATCACAGTCGCTAAAAAGCACGCTGCCACGCCGATGAACAGGGCTGCGCCCAATTGTCCGAATCCGCGCCAGATGGAAAAGATGAGTGATCCGAACGCTAACATGGTCGTGAGGGACGTGAGCAGTATGGCCTTGCCGGTGCTTGCAAATACCGTACTGATTTTTCCCGATCCTTCGTTCAGCCAGCGATGGACAATGTGCACGCCATCGTCAATGCCAATTCCCAAAATCATGGGCAGCCCCATCACGTTCATCACCGTAAACTGCTGGCCGGTCAGGTGCATCAGTCCCACCATCCAGAATACGCCGAATGCCAGAGGTATCATGGCCATAAGCGCATATTTCACGCTGCGAAAATCGAGTAGCAGCAGAATGAATACAATGACAAGTGTGAGCAGCATGGCGTTACGGCCGTCCTTGCCAATAATATCAATGAGAGCACGAAACACCGGCGGCATCCCGGTAGCCTTGGGGGTCACCCGTTCCAGGTCTGCCACGAACCGATCGAGAAAATCAGCATCCTGCCACGGATTGCCGGAAGGAAACACGGTCACCAAAAATTGATCCCTGGCCTCATTGCTGTATCGGTCCAAAATGGACTCCGGCAGTTCATCAAAGGTTATGGGTTCGGTGGAGCTCATTCTCAAAACCGATTCTTTGAAATACGGCGCCAGCGTTTGCTGCAATTTTGTGAAGCCCGGCACCGTTTTCGCCTTCTCGCGACTCACATAATCCTGCAAATCCTGAATGATATTTTGGGAAGTTGTGTCTTCCGGGTGCCCCACAATCTCCATACATTTTTTGTCGACTTTATCCTGCCCGCCGATAAATGCCATGGTCTGCATTTCCATGACATTGAATTTCAGGCGCTCAATTTGTTCGATAAAATCAGGAATTTCAGAGGCTTCGACACTTCTGCGAATCGGAGTCTTTTGTATATTTTTCCGAATTTCAAGGAGATGCGGCGCGCGTTCCTGTTGTTCTTTTGTTGAAGGCAAATAAAGCGAAATATCTTCGGTCATGGCAACGGTTCCCATGTCGCGGTATCGGTCAGCAAAATCACGTGATTCTTCCACATTACCTGTTACTATCATGGCGTAGTCCATGCTCATATCAAATTTGTCCATGACCGTATCCTGCAACACAATTGAAGTCAATCCCTCCGGTTCGATGTTCATATAATTTTGATCGAATGTAATATTGGTTCCGGACCAGATGAGAAAAACAGTTATTACAAGCGCGACAACAAGAGTCACCTGGTATCGTTCGCCTAACCATGTTCCTGTCTGACCTAAAAATTGAAAAGAAATATCCTTCCGTACAATTTCCCTTTTTGAAGTGCCTGCGTCGCGCTTTTTTTTGATGCGACGTTCCCGAAAGACAAGCATCACAGGAAGGAAAAGCAGCGTAGTCACCAGAATTGCCAGAAGCCCAAAACCGGTCACCAGCCCCATTTCTTTCATGCCCCGCGAACTGCTGATAACCAAAGTCAGGAACGCAAACGCAGTAGTCAGCCCGCCGGTGACCACGCCCTTGCCGCTCTTGAGAAATGTGTTTTCCATGGATTCAGAAATGCTGTGTCCCAGGGCGCGCCATTCTGTGAAATTGGAAATAATGTGAATGGAAAAATCAATTCCCAAGCCCAACAAAATCACCGCCATCATCTGGGTCATAATGTTGAGCTGGCCCACAATGACCGTCGCTGTACCGACTGCCCAGATGATGCCCACGATCAAATTCAAAATGGCAAATACCGGCGCCACCCACATTCTCAGCGAAAAGACGAGCAGAATAAAAATTGCGATCAGGGCGATCACTGTTGTGTAGCCCAGGCTTTTCTCTGAGTACACCATTTCATCATGACCAATGGGAATGAAGCCTGTGAGACCAGCGGAGACTCCGGGATACTCCTTCAATAAATCATCCACAATTCCCTGGACAACATCGGTGCCATGCACGAGCAAGTCCGTGTCGAACATCGTGAAATTGGGTATGGCGTTCAAAATCAGCGCTTTTTTATCGTAAGACATGAAATACGGCTCTCCCAAAAGCAGCTTATCCACGGCTTCGAACACGGCTTCATTGGGGACACTTTTTTGTTCGGCGTGCTGCTGCATCAACCTGACGAGATTCTGAATGCCGTCGAGAAATACATACGCCTGATCTTCCTTCTCCCGTGTCGAGATGGATCCTTCCTGACCGACATATTCTTTTTCCATGGCATTGTTTAAATTATAAATGAGTCCAGTTAAATTCGGATCGTAGAATACATCTTTCAAGTCTCTGAGATTATCTTCTTTTAACAGCATCAAACCATGATTCTTAAGAAAATCCACTTCAGCCTTATAGTCCACCCGCCGTATCAGCGGCCGATCTATTTTTTCTTTCAGTGAGGCAATTTTCTTTTTTAATTCAGAAATCCGGACCTCACTCTTTTGCTGAGACGATAATTCTGTAATTTCCGCCTGTAATTCCTCCATCTCATGGCGTGCCCTCGCATTTTTGCTGGTATCTTTTGCTGCTAAAAGCAAAGGCGCCAGTTCATCTGCAAACTGATCGATTCTTTTTTCTTCGCCCTGCACTACAACAATGATGCTGGTCGATGACACAAATTCTTCGATAATTTTGTTAAATTGAATAGTTCTCGGGTCTTTCGAGGGCAACAAATCAGACCAGCGCATGGTGACATCCAGATGTTCGGCCAGCGCCATAAAAACCAGCGTTAAGATGAGTACAAAAATCAGCATTCGCCAGGGATGGTTGACGTGCGTCTTTGCCAGACCAATTAACATTTTTTCTCTCATTTTCCAACCTCACAAATTAAACGATATTATTACTGCTTAGTCAGATTGAAAAACGTATCGAGAAACAAGGCAATATTCCCATATCATTGTCATTCCCGTACCACAGGCATTCCCTTCGGTCACATGCCTGCAAAGTTGCATTATATTTTTAAATGAATGCAGACTTTGCTTTTCGTCGCAGATCCGCCATCTTTTTGGAGGACGGGAATCTCCTCGTGATGTAGAATGAGATTCCTGTAAAAAACATACAGGCGACCGAAGGCGACCAACGGAAGT
>CAZSBG010000198.1:0-3593 GCA_964605145.1 uncultured Cytophagia bacterium
GATAGCCTGAATGGTACTTAATTCCGAATTCATTATATCTAACTTTGTTAAATTTAATATATCTGATTAATTTTATTGATAACATTAAGTTAAATATCTATTGTTTGAAATTTGTGAATAATTCAGGTTAAAATCCAGAGATTCACTTTTGATTTCGTACTGAAACATGCACCTCCAATAAATTTTATCACCCTTTCAGATTTCATTTCAAACACTTATTGGATTCATTGAATTAGCTGCTGGTGATTTGGGCAATAATAGCAGGACCTGCCTGCAATCGTCGCTTTTTTAATTTGTTTCTGGCAGATGGGACACGTCGCATTCGAATCCCGCACATGAATTAAATATCTTCCTGGCATCTGGTCAGGATTTGCATTTTTATCGATGGCTGTTCTAAAAACACGCTGCATCGATTTTAAAATAGAATCAATATCATCGTCATTCAGCTTCGAAGCGGCTGAATTCGGATGTATCTTCGCCTGAAATAAAATTTCATCTGAATAGATATTGCCAATGCCGGCGATAATTTTTTGATTCATCAAAAATGATTTGATTGTACCTCGCCGATTCTTGAGCAAGTCCTTCAGAGTTTGGAAATCAAGCTCCTCGCGATATGGGTCAATTCCCAACTGCCTGTCCCGAATGAAATTCTTCACCTTCTCCACCATATCGATGAGGCCGAATTTTCTTTGACAGTCATAAGTTAGATGAAACTTATTCGAGAAATTTATCTGCAGCCGAATATGATCCGGGGCTTCTTCCCTGTTCTTGAAGTATTTCAAAAACCCGGTCATTCCAAAATGCAAAACCAGCCATTTTTCTCGGCCTGTTTTCACAAACAGATATTTCCCATGGCGCAACGTCGATTTGAACGTGCTTCCACTTAACTGCATTTTAAAAGAACGTGGACTTACTTCTCCCACCATTTGTTCTTCGTTGAGATCCACATTTTCAATTTCTTGATGAAGCGAGGTCGAATCGACATACCTTCGATATATTTCAACATCAGGCAGTTCCGGCATTACTGACTTCCCATTTGGTTAATTTTGATAAACTGAACTATAGATGAAGCATTCACCCATACATAGAATTTATTTTTTTGAAATCACTTCAACCAGTTATTTCCCTTCATAAGGTTCTGTCAATGGCGGCGGAACTTCACTCGGTTCGACCACCATCAGCGTAAGCGCACCTTCAACCTCATTGATTTTATTGTCCGCTCTCTCTTTAAAAAGTTTCCAATCATACTCAGTTATATTTTTCATTTTTTCCAGTTTATCATTCAGATCGTCTCTGAACAATTTCAGTTTGTTCATATCCTTTTTGATTTGATAACTTCTCTCTTCATCCTGCGTATTTTCCAATTCTTCCTGGAGTTCTTCGAGTCGAGTATCGATGTTTAGTATAGTTTCATCCATCCGCTGCCGTAACTCCAGTTTTTTCTCAACAAATTTCTGAGACTCATCATCACCGCAATTTGCAATGATTAAGAATAAAAATGGAATTAAGATAAGTATTTGTAAGTTTTTCATGACGCCTCCTCAATTTTAAATTTTTATTAAATTCCTCACCAATAATGAACAGAATCTTGATATGACTTTCATTTTATTCAGGCAATGGTTCGTAATGAGAACGAGATAACGTGCCTCCCAGGCTTAGCATTGCTATCAAGATTCCAAAAATAAGAAAATTCCAGGACGTGATAAATTCCAGCCATATCCCGCTCACCAATAACCAGATTCCAATAAATCCGGTAATGAAACCCTGCCAGTTTTTTCTGTTAGCAAAATATGCAATAAAACCGAACACGATAGCGCCAATTCCAAAAATGACCATATTCCAGTTCACAACTAAACTGGATGTAAAGCCTGAGAATAATAACCATAAGCCAATTAACAAAGTAATCCAAAGTGCCCACATTGTTACCTCCCTCGTTTTTGTTGCAATACATCAAGGAGTGGAGCAAACAAGAGGCAAAGTCACCTCTTGTTAGCTCCCCGAAGAAACCAAAATTTTCTGTGAGCGTCTGTTTATCAATGCTCACAGATGTGATTCTTTTTTGATTTCGATTCCGGATTCTTTTTCATTGTTCATTATCTTAAAGTCACCGGTTTCCCATGAGAGAAATTCAGGCAATGAAATATTATGCTTCTCCGACGAGAAACGATATTTTTGCATTGACTCTGTAGGTTGAAATTTTTTCATTTTCAACAACAGCCTGAAACTCCTTGATGTAGATGGATTGAATATTTCGAACTGTTTTTGAAGCTTCTTCCAAAGCCATTTGGGTTGCATCTTCCCAGCTTTTCTCTGATTGCGCCAGGACTTCAATTACCTTTACAATAGCCATAATTTGCCTCCATTCATTTAAATTGATTTAGAGTGCTGCAAAGTAGTGTTAAGTAACTATCATCTTTCGAGTCCGCCTCAGGCGGAAACCATGAAAAATATCACAATAGCCAATTTTGCAGAAGTCTATTAATTGATTGAATAATACTGCCGTAAAAAAATCATGCTTTAAAGCGATGAAAAATCTTTTTCTAATTTTGACCAGATCACTCCGTAGATTTCTTCGATGGAGCCTTCAGCGTTAACATCCATTACTTTTTCAGAATATTTCTGCTTGAAATATCGTATGACCGGCATGGTATTTTTCTCGAACTCATCAATTCGTGTTTCTACAATTTCGGGCTTGTCGTCCTCTCGCTGAACAAGACGACCACGACATTCATCGCACTGATGCGAATCTTGCGGTGGATGGTAATAAATATTGTATATTTTTCCACAAACAGGACACACCCGTCTGCCAGTCAGCCGTTTGAAAGCAACCTCTCGCTCCAGGTGAAAAATAATCACTCTCGAAAGTAATATCTCATTGTTGACCATCATATCAAAAAATGGCTCAATTTCTTCTTCACGTCTCGGCGAACCATCAAACACGATTACTTTTGCATTCGTATGCTGAACTCGATTATTCAACACCTGAATAACCAGCGAAGTGGGCGCGAGCGAACCTTCTTCCACATACTTTTTAAGTTCCATTCCCAATTCTGATTGTTTATCAATTTCTTCCCGAAGCAAGTGGCCGGTTTCTACGTATTCTATTTTATTGTGAGAAGCGAGACGACGCGCGATACTTGTTTTCCCGCTGCCGGGACTTCCCATCAAAATAATTGCGTGCACCTTTTTCATGAATATCTCTGTTTTAGCGTTTGTTAGTTTTCATTTATTGGTTCTATATTGAAATGTGTGGGTTGTTTTAGTGAATTGAAACCATATTACTGATATTTTCCAGCGCGGTGAAAACGCAAATAATAATACCAGATGATTATTTCATCTATAATTATTTTGCATAAAACAGAATAAAAAAACTGGATAATAACATAGAAAACAATAATCTATCTGTATTCGGAAAAAGGTGGACGGTTATTCTGGTGTTTGATTTTAAAAAATATGTCACCCCTGACGGGGTTTACCTCAATCCTGTGGCTGATTTTTCTACCGATATTCCATCCCTACGGGATTATTTTGTGGTTGACAACTATCAAAACCGCGTAGCGGTTGTATATTGGTAGCATAAGTGTTCCGCATAT
>CAZSBG010000199.1:0-3583 GCA_964605145.1 uncultured Cytophagia bacterium
ATTAAATAATTCACGTTGATTAAATTCCCAATTTCAAGGGCTGTATAGCTGTTGTAAATCCCTTTCTTCATTTCGTTTTCATCTGCATTAATCAGTTTCAGCAACTGTCCCACTTCTTTCATTTCAACCAGGGTGATTGCTTCGGAAATGGAAAGCCCTGTGCCCAGAATTGTTGGAATTGTTTCTTCGAGAGTGGGGCGCAGATCAGAGGAGTCGAGATAAGTCATTTTGAAATTTAAAATACCAATCCTGATTTTTTTTGAATAATTCATCTCAAACTGATTTTTCAATTCTCTGGCTAAAAACTCAACATAATTGGATTTGCAGTGCTTGTGGACATTCATGATAAAATCAATTTTTCCAGTCCGGCATTGGATGATTTGAGATTCCACAGCAATGATATCTTTGAGCGGTCCTCCCAGTTTGATTTGCCCGGTAATGAGATATTCAAAATTTTCATTTTTCAAGGTGATTAATAGTTTGTCCAATAATTCTTCGTCCATGGGAGCAGTGCTGGAAATAATCCATTCTGGAATAATGGCTCGGATTTTGCTGTCGTCATACGTGAAAATTTTTGCGTTCACATTATTTGACCGGGATAAATAGGATTGGAATTTCTGTGAAATCAAATCCAATTGAAGCGCTCTGCAGGCTCTGCTCGACTCTTCACTGGAACTGAATGGAATCAAGGCAATTTTGATTGTTTTCTTTTCACTGAACAGCTTTGTGGGCAGAATAAGCAAAAATAAAAAAATCAGCAGTCGATGAAAAATCTTATATAACATCATAGCGTCCCTCATTGAGTTTCTTCTGTGGTAAAATCATTTTCCGAGAAATGCACAGTTTGCACGGTTCCTTGTGTAACGGTAATGGACTTCATTGCAACGACCCGGTAATTTTCAAATTCCGCGCTTTTTTTTATGAGTTTAATCGAGTACTTCCCCACGCATAAGTTGTCGAATTGATGAGGTGTGACGGGCGATTGCTTGTGTCCGTTCAGGTATATGTCCGCGCCTTGAATTTCAGATGTGATTCGAATGGATCCCCTTGCGCATTTTAGCTGTTCTTCAATGGATATGGTGTCCGCAGAGAATATTTGAATGCTCACCCACTTGGATTCAAAATTTTGTTTGGAAAATAAGATGCGATATTCTCCCTCTGGAAGAGCAATTACGTACGGCGTGGTGACAGGCTCGTCGTAAATTGGGATATTTCCCAGATTTTCGATTTTCACCTGAACCTGGCTCGGAATGGTTTCGATTTTCAGATAGCCCTTTTGGAGTTCACCTTGTTCAAAATTGATATTAATTGTTTTTGTCAGTGACAGCCACACAAAAAGATTCCCCATTGTCCTCGCTGTGCCATCCGGTAATTTCACATGCAATAAATGATTGCCGCCCTTGACGCCTGAAAATTTCAATACTCCATCAGCGTTGGTTTTCCCACGTTCGATTTCATTCCAGTAAACCGTTGCCCCGGAGAATTTTTTGTCATTTACAGTTGTGCTGATAATGATGGTATGAAAATGGCCATGCCACAAAATGAACAATACGGATGCCGCAATGTTCAGTATCGTATAAATAACGACAAAAATTTTTACTGGCGGTTGATCCATAAAGTCCGCGAGAGTGGATTCCCGTCTTTTGATTTTAATGTATCCCAAAAATACAGTAATTGCGGCCCAAAGACCACCAATGACTTTCGAGATGGTTTCGTAGCGGTCGTGAAAAATGATGAGCCAAATTGCAACGGACAAAATATTCAATAGAAGGAGAACTAACGTCAGAGTATTGCCGAGCTTCCAACCGGGATTTTGTGGAGACGCGTCATTCATTTGATTGATTCTCCTGTTTATAATTGTTGATCAGGGATATTGTCTTTAGCCTGAATTATTACAGATTTCAACCTAAACTATAGTTGACTTTATGTTATTAGTGAGATTAACGAGATGTGAAAAATTTAACAGAGTTTGATATAACGAATTCTGAATTAAGCACCATTCAGGCTATCTGGATTCCTTAATGAATTACAATGAATAATCCAGGTTAGTTCAAAGATTCCCATCTATTATGTCTGAGGTCATGTGGCATCACTATGCGAGATTGTGGTGAAATTCTTCTGCTTTTTTTTAAAAAACCGTTTTGAGAAAGCGTCCAGGAGGTTCAGGAAGTAAAATAACGCCGGATGCATGATATCACCCGGCTATTGTAATTGTCTTTATTTATTTGAAGTTATTGATTTTGATCCATTTATGTAAATTCGCATTCCTCGATTTTTCCAGTTTGCCTTTGATGATTTCATCCCAATATTTGTTTTTCGCCGCAGCGTGAAGATCACGAGAAATAATTTCTATCAGCGGTTTCTGGCTCGCTTTGTTCTCTTTAAGATTGGAATCCGCCAAAATTTTGCACATCGCCCGGTTGAATTCATAAATATAATAGCCTTTTTCTCCCATGCGATCACGTACTTCGATTGCCTTGGTCAGTTCTTTTTCCGCGCGTTCATAATCCGGATTGGGCTTATCCTTCAATGTATAGGCAATCTGGGCATGGTTGCGATGATATTTGTCCTCTTTGTCGCATTCAATCAGGACTTCAAAAATTGGAATGATGCTATTGGCAACGGTTTCATTCACCTCATTTTCAACCCGAAACGCGCGAGCTTTGATGAATGCAGTAACGCGGACATTTTTCGATGCCTTCTTCAGCTTCTCCTTTAATTCTTCTAAGGCTTTGGGAAATTCTTCCGGATCAGGATCTTTAATCAGCACTTTATCGAGTAAATTGAGTACGCGGGCGTCTATGTTGCCCTGAGATTCAGACTGCTTCAGCCGTTCTTCGGTTTCTTTGGCTTTTTCCTTGGCTTCTTTCACTTCCTGCAGGACTCGCTCCGAGAGGGTCGCGATAAATTTTCTCGATGAAATGGCAGCAACAAGGCAAAATCCAAAAAAGACCATAATTGTAGCCGGGTCCATTTTGCTGAGATCAGCCAGATCGCTGGATATCATTTTCAAAAACAGTGGAACCAGCAGCGAAGCCCCGATACCGATAATAATGCTTTTGCGATAATTTGCCCTGGTCGTATCTTTATTTTTTTCTCTGTTTTCCTGATCGAGATAATAATTTATGATCCCGCCGAATGTCCCGGCAAAAAGCATGATAAGAATATGCACGATTAACGCGATGACTTTGGAATCCATTTTATTTGCCTCATATTTTTTTTGAAGCGATAATTAATCAAAAAAAAGGGAATTGAAAATATTGGAAATAAGTGATAAATGTTTAAAATATTTTGTAATTTTAAAATGTTAACACTAATATAAATGCAAAGACTCGAAAAGTCAATAAAAAAAGTTGGTTGTCATTGTTTTTTTTAAATATGAAAAAAATCAGTCAGGATTCATGCACGCTGATTTTTACAGGATGAAGTTACATCGTCTGAAAAAAATAAGGGCTTTAGCCTGAATTATTCACAAATTTCAACCTAAACATATTTAACCTGAATTATTCAAGAAATCATAATAAAATGGATTCAATTACCTGATTATTATCAAATTGAATTATCAATTAATTTAAAACTCAGT
>CAZSBG010000200.1:0-3572 GCA_964605145.1 uncultured Cytophagia bacterium
GATTAAAACATGCGGGAATGACATCGGAGAAAAATTCAAGTTTCTTGAAAGTTACTGATATCGTTAATGAAAACAAGTTTTGCGGCAACGGTAGTTATTTACTCTGTGTTTCCGAGCCTCCGTGGCAATTCTAAAATACAGGAAAATATATGAACCAAAATAAGTTCTGGGCGCCGTATTGTGGCGCGGTATCCATTACGTTCGACGATGGCACCGCCAATCAACTGGAAAAAGCGATTCCGATGATGGATTCGTGCGGGATTCGTGGCACATTCTACGTTCAGCCTCACGGTGATAGCTGGGAGCGGAAATACGCGCCATGGAAAGCTATTGGCGAATCCGGGCATGAAATCGGCAATCACACCGTGTCCCATTTGTGTTCGAATAATTTCACAGGAAAGCGCGGCAACCTGGAAGATTTAACCATCGACGACATCGAAAAAGATATTTTATTAGCACAGGAGCGACTTCAAACCATTGCCCCGCATCAGAAAAAGTGGACGTTTGCCTATCCCTGTTACTGCACGTTTGTCGGGCGCGGGGCTTCGCGGCAGAGTTATGTTCCGCTTGTCGCCAAACATTTTTTAGCCGGTCGAGCCGGTGGGGAGTACGGTTTCGGTAACCTGCCGGGATTGATCGATTCGTCCTGCCTGATGGGCATGGTGACCGACCGGATGAGCGGCTTTGAAATGATCGGACTGGTGGAAGAGCTGACGCACCGGGGACAATGGGTCATTCTGGTCTTCCACGAAATCGATGGCCAGCGCCTGACTGTAGGCAGTTATGACTTCCTGATGCTGCTCAAATATCTTCAGCGAAAATCGGATACAATCTGGACCGCCCCGGTCGTTGAAATCGCCCAGAAAATAGCAGATTACAATTTTTAATTCAAAGGCTTATGATTTCTCTAATCTTGACGATTCTCTGTTCCACGACAATCACTCTTCTTCTCAAACACAACGATGCCAGAAAAGGGAACGCCCTTATCCTCTTGACCGGTAATTATTTTGTCGCGGGAATAATTGGCGGGCTGTTTTTAGCGTTTTCAAGTGATGCAGCATTTTCGTTGGAAACCCTGGTGTTTGGCGCGATCCTGGCATTCATGTTCGTTTATGCATTTTTTTTATTCACCAAAGCGGTTACTGTGGCCGGGGCAGCGTTGTCCGCAGTGAGTTCCCGACTTTCGGTTGTCGTACCGATTCTTCTTTCAATACTTTTTTTCAAGGAGCATCCAAATATAAATCAGGTTGGTGGGTTTCTATTTGCCTTTTTCACCATCTTGCTCTTTTATTTTTCACTGAACCGAGCCTCCGATGGACATCTTCGAAAATTGGATTATTTCTATTTATTGGCGCTGCTTTTGGGCATCGGCCTGAATGACTTCTGCATGAAAATTTTCAACGAATGGCGCCCGGCTTCGGAGAAACCGCTGTTCCTCACTTCGATATTCGCTTTCTCATTTCTTTATACTTTCAGCTATTCAGTTTTAAAAAAACTGCCTTTCGATCGGTCCACAATGAGCCTCGGCGCAATATTGGGGATTCCCAATGTGTTCAGTTCGTTTTTTCTCCTGGGTGCGCTGGCAGAACTGCCCGGTATTCTGGTCTATCCAACGGTGAATATCGGAATTATTGTTTTGACGACCATCGCCGCTATTTTGATATGGAAAGAAAAAGTAAATACATTTGGCAGATTTGCTTTGCTGTGCGGGGTAATCGCTATTTTTCTTCTGAGCGCGAATAATTAACTGCTATAATAATCTATCTTCAAAGGTATGTGAGAATATGAACTCATTTTGCAAATTAAAAAAGAAATTATGTTTTACAGTTATTTTATCAATAGCGTTTATTACAATGTGCCAAAAGGATAATGATATGGTTGGCCAAAAACAAAATCTGAGATCTCTCGGAAAAATTGCATTCAAAGAATCTTTGCAACCTGTCCGTCCCGGCCAAACGGGAAAACGGCCATTTTGGAACCTCCACTCCAAACGATTCATCTATGCCCCGGCTTTCGATTTTCAAAAATTCGAATCAGCCACTCACTATCGCTTCACTGCAATTTCAGAAATCGATAGTCAGCAGTATTCTTTTGAAGCGGAAGAACCCTGGGCGCCGATCACGCCCATTTGGGGGAAATTGCCCTGCGGTGTGATTCAACTGAAAGTGGAAGCGCTCAATGCAAAGAACGGGCAGGTCATCGATATTATTGGTGAAAAGGAATTCCTGAAAAGTCACCATTTCAATGGCTATCATCAGCCACCTGCTTATCCCTACCGGGAAAGCGGCTTTCGCAGCCTCAAAGATTTGCTGTACCAGCCGAAAATTCAATACTGGCTGGAAAACGGTGAACCGGACCCTGACTACCCGCTCTGGGTGCATCCGACCAAAATTATGGGCGCGGTGGCCCGGGGAATGATTCATTATGCCAAAATTTTCCCGGAAGAAAAAGATTCGGACCAGGCATTGAAAATGGCGGAGATGGCGGCCAACTTTTTACTGTCCATGGTTGAGCCAAAGGGAAGTCCCCTGGAATTCTGGCCACCCACATTTTGGGATGGCGTTCCCCGTGGCAACCACCCGGTATATCATAACGAAATTATGACGAACTACCCGGCCGAAGGGGCCATGGTTTTTCTGGATATGTTTACATTCACCAGTGGAGAAAAATATTACCTCGCGGCCCAAAGAATCGCTGATACGTATGTCCGAACTCAGAATCCCGAGGGCACATGGCCGCAACTTATGAATACAGCGACCGGGGAGGCTGCTGGCGCTCATAAATTGATCCCCACCGCAGTGATCGATTTATTCGACAGGCTGTCAGATGAGCACGGTTTGGATCACTATAAAAATGCCCGGGAGAAAGCATTTCGCTGGTGCATGGACAATCCGGTCAGATCGTTCGACTGGCAGGCCCAATTCGAGGACACCCGGCCGCAGAAATTATACAAAAATTTATCCCGCCATGAAGCCACAAAGGTGGCGACGTTGCTTTTCAGACAGAGCCGGGAAGACGAATCATTTTTAGAAACAGCGAAAGAAATCCTGAGATTTGCAGAAGATCAATTCGTCGTGTGGGAGCCCGATGATCCGGTCACCGCTTACTCATGGTTCCGAAAAGGATCCAGATGGGATGGCACGACGCGGGAGGGCGGATGCGACTGGTTTATTCCGTGCGCCCTGGAACAGTATAAATTTTACACGCCCATCAGCGCGAGCAATATTTCCATGGTAATCGCGTTCCTGGAGGCGTTCAAAACAACCGGGGAACCCATTTACCACGCCAAGGCAGTGGCGCTGGCGAATTCACTCACCATCGCACAACAGTTTCACGGCGGCGGCGAAATACCCACACATCTCAGGAAAAATTTGCCGGAATTGAACTGGATAAATTGCGGTGTTTATCCGGCCTTGATGTTGATCAGGTATGCGGATATTTTATCGAAAGAAATATCATGAAAGATTGGCAAGAATTGCAATGATAACAGATTTACCTGAAATATTCATTTGCCTCGAAGCTTGCTATATTATAGATGCCGTTAATAAAAAAAATGGCTATACTCCTATAGG
>CAZSBG010000201.1:0-3434 GCA_964605145.1 uncultured Cytophagia bacterium
CCATTCAGGCTATCTGGATTCCTTAATGCATTACAATGAATAATCCAGGTTAGATAAAATTATTCGGAAAATTATATGACTGAAAAGGAAAGACATAGCGCCACAAATCCGGATCGATACGAGGGAGAATTTGAACTCGACCAGAGTTTGAGGCCACTGAAATTTTCCGAATTCATCGGCCAGGATAAAATTAAGGAGAATCTCAACGTCTTCATACAGGCGGCCAAGAACCGCGGAGAAGCGCTGGATCACGTTTTGTTTTACGGTCCACCGGGACTGGGAAAAACCACACTGGCTCATATTATTGCCAGTGAGCTTCATTCTAATGTGAGAATGACCTCCGGGCCGGCGTTGGAAAAAGCCGGCGATTTGGCCGGTATTTTGACCAACTTATCCGATAGAGATGTTTTATTCATCGATGAAATTCATCGGTTAAATCATACCATTGAAGAATACTTGTATCCGGCACTGGAAGATTTCAAGCTGGACATAATTTTAGATAAAGGCGCCAATGCAAGATCCATTCAGCTTGCCTTGCCGCACTTCACCCTGGTCGGCGCAACCACGCGTGCCGGTCTGTTAACATCACCATTGCGGGCGAGGTTCGGCGTGGTAAGTCGCCTTGATTACTATACGCCGGAGGAATTGCAGATCATCATCAAACGATCAGCCGGAATCATGGAAATCGTCATCGATGAAAAAGCTGCGTTGGAAATTGCTCGCCGCTCGAGGGGCACGCCAAGAATCGCCAATCGGCTACTGCGCCGAGTACGTGATTTTGCCCAGGTGACTGGCGATGGCAAAATTGATCTCGAAATAACTCATACGTCGCTGCATCAACTGGATGTCGATGAAAGAGGTTTGGATGAGATGGATAAGAGAATTATTAAGACCATAATAAACAAATTCAAAGGTGGGCCTGTTGGTGTAAATACATTGGCTTTAGCCGTGGGGGAAGAAAGTGGCACGATTGAAGAAGTGTACGAGCCATTCCTTGTTCAGCAGGGCTTTTTGAATCGTACACCAAGAGGGCGAATTGCCACAGAGCTTGCGTATAAGCATTTTGGCTTAGCTTTAAAAACTCACGACCAAAAAAAATTATTCTGAGGAGCCACAAAATGAAACTGTCTGATTTTAAATATAATTTACCCAGTGAATTGATAGCGCAATATCCTGCCGACAAAAGAGACCATTCAAAACTTATGGTTCTGGACCGGAAAACTGAAACCATTGAAGAGAAAAAGTTTTCAAATATCGTAGACCATTGCAACGAAGGCGATTGTTTGGTGCTCAATCAGACGAAGGTTTTTCCTGCCCGGTTAATGGCCACAAAAGATAAGACTGATGCCCAGGTTGAAATTTTTCTGCTGCGCGAACTGGAAAATAGTCTATGGGAGGTGCTGGTAAAACCAGCCAGAAAAGTAAGAGTCGGTAACAGGCTGACTATCAGTAAAGATTTCATTTGTGATGTGATTGATAATACAGTCTCCGGCGGACGGGTTGTCCGATTTAGCTATGAAGGTGATTTTTTTGATATTGTCGAGAAAATCGGAAAATCACCCCTGCCACCTTATATTAACAGAGAGCCTGAAGATCTGGACAAGGAGCGCTACCAGACTGTATACGCCAGCGTGCGGGGAGCAGTTGCCGCACCAACAGCCGGTTTGCATTTCACAAAAAAAATGATTGATAAACTCGAGAAAAAAGGCGTAAAAATTGTTTACGTTCTTCTTCATCTTGGATTGGGGAGTTTTCGTCCGGTCATGGTTGAGGACCTCAGTCGCCACAAAATGGATTCCGAGTATTTTGAAATCAGCCAGGAGGCTGTGGACGTTATCAATAACACCATTAAAGCAGGCAGGAACGTCGTGGCAGTTGGTACGAGCACCGTACGTGTGCTGGAATCTGTTGTGACGACGGAAGGCTATGTTAAACCCTTAAAGGGGTGGACGGATAAATTTATTTATCCGCCCTATGAGGTGAAAATTGTAAACCGCCTCGTAACGAATTTTCATTTGCCCTGCTCAACACTTATCATGCTGGTTTCTGCATTTGCAAATCGGAACTTTATCTTCCGGGCATATCAAAAAGCCATTGAAGAGAACTGGCGTTTTTACAGTTATGGCGATGCAATGCTGATTATCTAATGGAGAATTTCTGTGAAATCAGCTGCCATCATTGCTGCCGGCGGACGCGGTTTGCGAATGAAAACCGCCGTGAATAAGCAGTTCATTGAAATTGAAAATAAACCTATAATTGCGCATACGCTGGAAATATTTGAAAAATGTGCTGAGATTGAGTGCATCATTCCGGTTGTGCCTGAAGATTGGCTTCTGTATCTGGCGGAAAATATTGTGGACAAATACGGATTCTCAAAAATTGAGAACATCGTATGCGGTGGAAAGAATCGTCAGGAGTCTGTATTTGCGGGACTGATAGCATTGCCGCCGGATATCACTCATGTTGCAATTCACGATGCTGTGCGTCCGTTTGTGAATGAAGATTTGCTGAAAAAAGTTTTGCGCGTTGGAGCGCAGACCGGCGCGGCCATCCTGGCAGTTCCCGTCAAAGATACATTGAAGCAGATTAGTAACGGAATCGTTGAGAAAACACTGGACCGGTCTTCGGCATGGCTCATTCAAACGCCCCAGGTTTTCGAAAGAAAAGCGATTCTTGCGGCATATCACAATGCAATTGATCATGGAAAAATCGCCACCGACGATTCCGCTTTACTGGAAGCAATGGGGGGCAAGGTTCATGTCGTGGAAAGCACATCGTCGAATATTAAAATTACAACCCCCGAAGATTTATTATATGCATATTACATGATGAAACAGAAGACGATCGAGAAATGATACGAGTTGGTTTTGGATATGATGTGCATCGGTTCCAGGCAGATCGAAAGCTTATTCTCGGGGGAATTGAAATTCCATACGAAAAGGGTTTGATGGGCCACTCCGATGCGGATGTGCTGAGCCATGCTATCGGAGATGCATTACTGGGGGCTGCTGCGTTACGGGATATTGGCTATCATTTTCCCCCGAGCGATGAGAAGTTTAAAGATATTTCCAGCCTTGTTATACTACAAGAAATCAGAAAATTATTACATCAGGTCGGCGCAAAAATTGAGCATGTGGACTCGACTATCGTCGCTGAAAAACCTAAAATGGCGCCTTATATCGAAAATATGAGAGCCGTGCTGGCTGAAACGCTGACCATAGAAGTCAGCCAAATATCTGTGAAAGCCACGACCACCGAGGGGCTGGGGTTCACAGGAACCGGCCAGGGGATTGTAGTATATGCTGTGGCCACGATTCTGAACAAGATTGATTGAAATTGAAAAATAACTGAAATTTAAACAAATTTATCCTGTCACTAAGATTTAACCTGAATTATTCACAAATTTCAAACAATAGATATTTAACTTAATGTTA
>CAZSBG010000202.1:0-3220 GCA_964605145.1 uncultured Cytophagia bacterium
GGAAATATTGCCTTACATTTTGAGATATTTTTTAATTTGACTAAGTAGTATTAATCAGATATATGAAATTTAACAAAGTTAGATATACTGAATTCGGAATTAAGCACCATTCAGGCTACCTGGATTCCTTAATGCATTACAATGAATAATCCAGGTTAAGGTACTATGGACTCAAATTAGAATGTCAATGCGCTTCGAGCCAGTTATCGCCGATGCCTATTTCAACTTTGATGGGGACAGTGAGTTCGATGGCATTTTCCATTTCAGTCTTCACCAATTCTTTCATCTGGACAATTTCTGTTTTTGGCACTTCAAAGACAAGCTCATCGTGAACCTGAATGATCATTTTTGATGAGAGCTTTTCCGCCTTCATTCGGTTGTGAACATTGATCATGGCCACTTTGATCATATCAGCGGCTGTTCCTTGAATGGGTGTATTGATGGCGTTTCGTTCAGCAAATTCCCTCACACGGCGATTATCGCTATGGATTTCAGGCAAATAGCGTCGACGATTGAGCATGGTTGTGACGTAGCCTTGTTCGCGAGCCCTGCCCTGAGATGCGTGCATGTATTCCTGAATTTTCGGATAACTGGCAAAATAATTTTGAATGAACTCTTCGGCTTCCTCCTGGGGAATGTCCAGCCGACTGGCAAGCCCATAGACGCCCATACCATACATGATACCGAAATTCACTTCCTTGGCGCGGCGGCGCATATCGTCGGAGACTTCTTCCATGGAAACGCCGAAAACCCGGGATGCGGTTTCACGATGGATGTCTTTTTCATCCTGAAATGCCTGGAGCAATGCAGGATCTTCAGACAGATGGGCCATAATTCGCAGCTCGATCTGGGAATAATCCGCGTCCAAAATTATATGGTCTTTATCCACCGGGATGAACGCTTTTCTTATTTTCCTTCCAATTTCTGTGCGAATGGGAATGTTTTGCAAGTTTGGGTCGCTGGAAGAAAGCCGCCCGGTGGCCGCAACAGTTTGATTGTACGACGTGTGAACCCGGCCAGTTCGGGGATTTATCAGTTTGGGCAAAGCATCGATATAGGTGGATTTCAATTTTGCATATTGTCGGAATTCCAAAAGCGCGCGCGGAAGCGGATGTTCTTTGGCGAGTTCTTCCAGCACGGATACGTCAGTGGATGCCCCTGTTTTGGTGCGCTTGATGACCGGCAATCCCAGCCTTTCGAACATAATTTCGGCCAACTGTTTTGTCGAATTGATATTAAATTCCTGACCGGCGTTTTCGTAAATGGTCTCGGTCAATTTACTCAACCGCTGGTCCAAATCTTTCGACATTTCATTCAACAATTTCACATCGAGCGAAACACCATTGCGCTCAACGTCCATCAATACCATTAATAGCGGAAGTTCAACATTGTCGAAGAGCGATTTTAATTTGTAATCGATGAGTTTGGGCTCCATCACCGTTCTGAGCCTCTGGGTGAAATCGGCATCCTCACAGGCATAAAAGCTGACTTTCTCCACCGGCACTTCTGCCATGGAAATCTGCTTTTTGCCGGTTCCGATGAGCTCTTTTGTCGGGACTTTCTGATAATTAAAATAATTGAGAGCCAGGGTGTCCAAATTATGCTGCCTCAGAGATGGATTGATGACGTAGCTTGCGACCATAGTATCGAAATCCAGGCCCTGAACATCGATGCCGGCGCGGGACAATACGAGCATATCGTATTTCGCGTTTTGTCCATTTTTTTTGATTTTCGGATTTTCAAGAATCGGCTTTAAGATATCCAGCACTTTTTTTCCAGGCAAGCCCTTGTAGCTATCCTCTGTGAACAAATCGCTGCTGCCCTGATTTTCGGCTGATACTACGGGGATATAATATGCCTCAGCTTCTTTCCAGGCAAATGACAGGCCAACAATTTCGGCTCTCATGGGATCTACATCTGTTGTTTCGAGATCGAATGTAAATTGCCCGCAGTCCTGAAGCTGATTGACGAAAGAATTCAAATGATCAAAATTTTCGATGGTCACATACTTAAACTCATCGATTTTTTCCGCTTTTGAAAAACGGTCGAGCAGCGAATTGAACTCCAGTTCTTTCATGAGTGAAAAGCAGGCTTCATTGTCCGGTTCCTGCACGACCAATTCATTCACCCCCATCGGCACGGATGCATTCACATCGATGGTAACCAGTTCTTTGGATAGAAAAGCATTTTCCCGGCTATCCTCCAGTTTTTTCCGCGTGCCTGCCCTGTCTATTTTATTCAGGTTGTTGTATACATCCTCCAGGCTGTCGAATTGATCGAGAAGTTCTTTCGCTCCTTTCGGGCCAATGCCGGCGACGCCCGGCACATTATCCGATGTATCGCCCATCAGTCCGAGGTAATCGATTATTTTCGCCGGGGGCAATCCGATTTTCTGTTTCACGCCTTTTTCATCGAGAATCTCGATGTCCTCGCCGGACCTTTTTGGATTGAAGATTTTCACGAGTGGCGACACAAGCTGCATAAAATCTTTATCCCCGGTCACCAAAAAGGTTTCCATTTTCTCTGCCTCAGCGTTTTTGGCCAGGACTCCCATGACATCATCGGCTTCCAAGCCAGGCACTTCCACGGTAACGACATTCAGCGCCTGCAGCACCTGCTTTATCCTGGGGAGTTGACCTACCAGTTCATCCGGCATTTTTTCCCGCGTGGCTTTATATTCGGGAAATAACTTGTGACGAAACGTTGGTTCAGGCGTGTCGAACACCACAGCCAGGGAATCCGGTTTTTCCGTATCCAGAAGCCTGAGCAGTGACATCAAAAATCCAAACGTGGCGCTTGTATTTTCGCCTTTGGAATTGATGAGGGGATTTCTTTGAAATGCAAAATAAGAGCGATACACGAGAGCGCTGCCATCTATCAAAAACAATCGCCCGGGATTGGATTGAGTCATTTCATTTTCCTTTTCATTTTATTTTTTTTCAATGTAATATAATTTTCATAAAAAATCAACAAGGAAATGTCATCACTTTTTAGTTCATTGGATTTGGTGATTGATTATTGGATGTTCGATATTGGATGTTTGATATTGGATGTTCGATATTGGATGTTCGATATTGGATGTTTGATATTGATGTTCGATATTGGATGGTCGATGGGTGATTTTCAATTTCTGTAGTTTGATAATTTATGCACCATGTAGTGAACGAATATATTCGTTCATTTTGCATTTCGAAAAATGAATTTACCAACGAGCGATTCT
>CAZSBG010000203.1:0-3211 GCA_964605145.1 uncultured Cytophagia bacterium
GTGAAAAATAAATTATCAAAGAACTTTTTACCATAAATTATTGAGCGGATACTATCTGTGTTTGTAAAGATTATTTCAGAAATATCAAAATCGCATTTTAATATCCTGAACAATTCAACATGCATGAATTTCTTGTTTGAAGTGACTACATTAAAGCGGACGAGAATTTTTATTCATTTGGGAATAAATTGGACTTTTCCAGATATCCGAAAAAAAGATCGATTGTACTGACATCATGACAAAATCAATTGTCAAATTTACATGCCTGCACGCGGATATTCGATTTGATTGGATTTTTATCCCACATGTGGAAATATTCTAAGATCATTAATAATAATAAGTAAAAGCGATAAAAAATATTCAATATTGAATCTGGCATATAGTTTGCCAATAAAGACTTCGATAGGTAAAATGGTAAAGGAGATGATGTTTTATGAATTTTGATAAATTTACAATCAAAGCACAGGACGTGGTCAGGCAGGCGCAGCAATTGGCTCAGGAACATGGGCATCAGCAAATAGAGACAGAACATTTAGTCAATGCGCTTTTGTCAGATGTGGAGGGTGTTCCCCAAACTGTGCTGAAAAAAATTGGCGTAAATGTTTCCACAGTGCAAAATATGTCCCAGGAAGCGATTCAACGGCTGCCTCGGGTTTCCGGCGCCGGCGCAATTGGAAATGTGTATATTTCCCAGAATGTCAATAATATTTTCAATTCGGCTATGCGTGAAATGCGCCAGTTGAAGGATGAATTCGTGAGTACCGAGCATCTTCTATTGGCAATTCTTGATGAAAAAGGAAATTCACTGGTTGATTATTTGAAAAAACAAGGATTGACCAAAGATGCAATTTACAGCGTTTTAAAAGAGGTGAGGGGCACGCAGCGGATCACTGATCAAAATCCTGAGGATAAATACCAGGCACTGCAACGTTTTGGTCGGGATTTAACCGAACTGGCACGGCAGGGCAAGTTGGACCCGGTCATTGGCAGGGATGAGGAAATTCGCCGTTCCATTCAGGTTCTTTCGCGACGGACAAAAAACAATCCGGTGCTGGTCGGTGATCCCGGCGTTGGCAAAACTGCAATCATCGAGGGGATCGCACAGCGAATTGCCAATGAAGACGTGCCTGACGGCCTGAAAGAGAAAAAGGTCGTGCAACTCGATCTGGGTGCGCTGATTGCCGGGGCAAAATACAGAGGTGAATTTGAAGACCGGCTCAAGGCCGTGCTGAAAGAAATTCAGGAATCGGATGGTAAAATCATATTATTCATCGACGAATTGCACACCATCGTCGGCGCAGGCGCTGCCGAGGGCGCAGTGGATGCCGGCAATATGCTCAAACCCATGCTGGCCCGTGGCGAGCTTCGCTTAATCGGCGCCACGACCATGGATGAATACCGCAAATATATTGAAAAGGACAAGGCGCTGGAGCGTCGTTTTCAGCAGGTCATGGTAGATGAACCGAGCGTCGAAGATACAATTTCAATACTTCGCGGATTGAAAGAGCGCTACGAGGTTCATCACGGTGTTCGAATTTCGGATGCAGCCATCGTGGGCGCTGCGATGCTGTCTCATCGGTACATCAGCGAGCGATTTTTGCCGGATAAGGCAATCGATTTATTTGATGAAGCAGCCGCAAAATTGCGCACTGAAATCGATTCCATGCCGGAAGAAATCGATGAAATTGAACGACGCATCAAACAATTAGAAATTGAACAGGTTGCCCTGAAAAAGGAGAAAGATGCTGCATCAAAAGAACGCCTCGGATCGATTCGGGAAGAATTGGCAAATTTGAAAGAACATAGCAATCAATTGAAAGTTAAGTGGCAAACTGAAAAAGAGCGCATTAAAGCAATTCGGGCGACGAAAGAAGAGATCGAACGCGTGAAAATTGAAGCCGAGAAAAGCGAGCGGGAAGGTGATTTCAACAAAGCGGCTGAATTGAAATATGGCCAACTGAATAAACTGAACGCCGAGCTGGAAAAGCTGAATCAGGAATTGAAAGAGATACAGGAATCAGGGTCACTCCTGAAAGAAGAAGTGGGTGAAGATGACATCGCTGAAATAGTTTCCCGCTGGACTGGCATTCCGGTGACTAAAATGCTCGAGAGTGAAAAACAGAAAATATTGAAAATGGCTGAGCGGTTAAAAATGCGAGTCGTGGGGCAGGATGAGGCTATTGAAGCTGTTTCCTTTGCTGTCCGGCGAGCTCGTGCCGGTATGGGCGAGGAAGATCGGCCCATTGGGTCGTTCATTTTTCTGGGGCCGACCGGTGTTGGAAAAACCGAACTGGCACGGGCGCTGGCTGAATTTATGTTCGATGATGAAAATGCCATCGTTCGAATTGATATGTCGGAATATATGGAACAGTTCAGTGTGTCACGGCTTATTGGCGCGCCCCCCGGATATGTCGGCTACGATGAGGGCGGACAATTGACCGAGGCTGTTCGGCGTCATCCCTATTCGGTGATTTTACTGGATGAAATTGAAAAGGCTCACCCGGAAGTATTCAATATTTTACTTCAGGTGCTGGATGATGGTCGATTGACCGATAGCAAAGGCCATGTCGTCAATTTCAAAAATACGATTATTATTATGACATCGAACCTGGGCGCGGATCGAATTATGGAACAGTTCCAGACCATCACGCAGGATAATGGTGAACAGGTTTACCAGCAAATTAAAAATGAAATCCTGATGCTGTTGAAAAAGCGACTCCGTCCGGAATTTATGAATCGAATCGATGAAGTGCTCGTCTTTCATCCATTGACAAAAGCCAATATTCGTTCCATCGTCGATATATTGTTCGAACGTCATGTCCGAAGCGCTTTATTGAAACAGGGGATGGATGCATCGCTGACAGAAAATGCAAAGGATTATCTGGCCGATGCCGGTTACGATCCTGTTTTTGGAGCAAGGCCTCTCAAGCGAATTATGCAGCGTGAACTGGTCAATCAAATTTCAACACGTATTTTAGAGGGAGCTCTTCAAAAAGGTGATAAATTTGAAATCGATTATAAAGATGATTCATTGAGGATGAATAAAATTTAGCCTGAATTATTCACAAATTTCAAACTTAAAATATTTAACTTAATGTTATTAATGAAATTAATCAGATATATGAAATTTAACAAAGATATAATGAATTCTGAATTAAGCACCATTCAGGCTATCTGGATTCCTGAATGCATTACAATGAATAATCCAGGT
>CAZSBG010000204.1:0-3140 GCA_964605145.1 uncultured Cytophagia bacterium
CATTCAGGCTACCTGGATTCCTTAATGCATTACAATGAATAATCCAGGTTAAAAAGTAAGTATTCACTGTTTGGCAATCCTATTTACAAAAAATGATGGCAATTTTTGATTGAATTTTTCTCCGTTTCTCTGTGACTCGGTGGCTGAATAGTTACCCAAATTTAATAAAAATCTTATTCATCAAGCAATGATTTTCTCTATGCTCAATCAGCGATACCAGCCCGCTCAAATATTTTATCAACGTTTCTGAGCTGTACCTTTAAATCGAAAAGATCGTCAATTTCTTTTTTTGATAAAACATCCGTAATTTTTTTCTCTACGAGCAAAAGTTCCTTGAACGGCTTTCCTGTTTTCCAGGTTTCCATGGCACATTTTTGAACAATTCTGTAGGCAGTTTCCCTGAGCATCTGTTTTTTTGTCAAGGCCAACAGCACGGATTGCGAGAAAATTAATCCGTTCGTTTGATACAAGTTTTTCATCATATTTTCAGGGTAAACAATTAGCTTGCTGATTATATTAGTGAATTTGTTCACCATATAATCGATTAAAATTGTGCTGTCCGGAAGAATGACTCTTTCCACCGACGAGTGCGTGATGTCGCGTTCATGCCAGAGATTTACGTTTTCCATGCCGGCGATTGAATTTGAACGAACAACTCTGGCCAGGCCTGCAATCTGTTCGCATGAGACCGGATTTCGTTTATGCGGCATGGCTGACGATCCCTTCTGGCCTTTGGAAAAGTATTCCTCTGCTTCCAGAATTTCGGTACGCTGCAAGCTCCGTATTTCTGTGGCAAACTTTTCAAGTGAACTTCCGATAAGCGCCAGGGTTGTCAGAAAATCTGCATAGCGGTCGCGTTGCACAATTTGCGTGGAAACGGGAGCCGGTTTCAAATTGAGTCTTTTACAGACAGCTTCCTCGATTTCCGGATCGAGGTGAGCAAATGTGCCAACTGCCCCGGAAATTTTCCCCACGGAAATGACATCGATGGATCGCTCCAGTCGCTGAATGTGACGTCCCACTTCATCATACCAAAGCGCCATTTTCAGGCCAAATGTTGTCGGTTCGGCGTGAATTCCATGAGAGCGACCAATGCAGGGAGTGTCTTTATGTTCGATGGCTCGTGCTTTGAGCGCCGCGCGTAATTCTTTTAAATCGTCGAGAATAATGTGCCCGGCCTCTCGCATGAGCAGTGCATTGGAGGTATCCAAAAGATCAGAAGAGGTCATGCCAAGATGAATATAACGGGATGCTTCTCCAACATATTCCCCCACATTAGTCAGGAATGCGATAACATCATGTTTGACTTCGCGCTCGATATCAAGAATCCTGTCTATATTAAAATGTGCTTTGCTGCGAATTTGTTCCACAGCATCGTCTGGTATCAATCCCTTTTCAGCCTGAACTTCGCATACGCAGATTTCAACATCTAACCATTTTTTGAATTTATTTTCATCTTTCCAGATTGCGCTCATTTCAGGCAGCGTATAACGTTCGATCAAGAGTGCACCTCGTTATTTCAGTTCTTCCAGTTTAAGCGATATGTTGTAATACTTCCTGTTTCGCAAAATTGTTAACTTGAATACATCGCCGCCTTTGGCATCGGTGTCTTCAATGACATTCTCAATATCCTGTGTGTTTTTGATCTCGTAGTCATTGACTTTAACGATCACGTCACCAATTCTCAGGCCTGCTTTTTCAGCCGGACTGTTGTTTTCAATATTGGATACAATGACGCCGCTTACGTTTTGCAGTCTCAGGTATCGCATAATGTTGGGTGTCAGGTTTTCTACTTCCAGGCCGGTTCGAAACCGCCTGTTGACCTCGCCATACCTACGAAGCTCGGAAATGATTTCTTTGGCGCGATTAATCGGCGTGGCGAAACCAAGTCCGATGGACGTGCCGCTTCGGTTGCTGCCTGAAAAAATGAACGTATTGATGCCGATTACCTCACCAAGGCTGTTCACCAATGGTCCGCCGCTGTTTCCGCTGTTGATTGCGGCATCAGTTTGGATCATGTCCTTGTATACACGATTGTCGTCTTGCCTGCCAAAATCCCTGTCTGTAGCGCTGATGATGCCCTGGGAAACCGATGGCTGCCCCATATCAAACAGGCCGAACGGATTCCCGATGGCAATGGCCCATTCCCCGATAATGAGATCATCGGAATCGCCGAAACGGACATAAGGCAATGGTTTTTCCGCGGTGATTTTCAGAAGTGCAATATCGGCAATGTAGTCCGTGCCGGCTGCTTCAGCGTCATATTTCTGTCCATCGGGCAGGGTGACGACTATTTTCTCCGCTCGATTTACGACATGCTCGTTGGTTACAATATATCCGTCAGGAGAAATCAGAAAGCCAGAACCGAGGCCTTTGACGATTTGATTTCGCGATTCCGGAAAAAAATGCCGAAAAAATGGATCATCGAACAGCCAGCGCGGCGATGAGTATTGTTTTATTTGAATTACATTAATGCCAACAACTGCCGGGCTGACGATCTCAACCGCGCGAGTAATAGCATTGCGCCTGGAATTTGCAATATCCTGACTTGCTTTTGTGCGAAGCGCAGAACTTTCGACCACAGAACTCGATACGTATGAAATAGGTGATGGGTCTGTCTGTAAAAAAGGTTCCTGTTTGCCTGAATCCATTTTTGTCCAAAAAAGAATCGCAATGAGAACCCCTGCACCGAACACCAAAGAGTATGGCAATAATTTTTTCATTGCATCAGCTTTGATTATATTCTTCAAGTATATTATTACTACTTAGTGGTCTATTTCATAAATTCGGTGACGTATTTTTATGCTGCTTTTTTCATAATCACCGATTTGTCTGAAAGCTTAACCATCATTTTTTTTAACTTATTTTTAGTAAATCTCCATTTAAATGGTTTGGCTTGCTGTTCGTATCGCTTCTGGTAGTTAATAATTGCCTGAGCCAAGTCCTCAATTGATGAAAAATAATTTGGCGTTAATACTTTTCTTTGTAAGATTGAAAAATAAATTTCTATTTGATTTAGCCAACTTGCATGAACTGGTAAATGTACTAAAACTAAATTCGGCCATCTCGTTTGTAATCTATCGATAGAGGTTTGTCCCCGATGAGAAGAACCATTGTCAACAATCCAAAATACTCGTTTC
>CAZSBG010000205.1:0-2928 GCA_964605145.1 uncultured Cytophagia bacterium
AAAATTAATCAGATATATGAAATGTAACAAAATTAGATATAATGGATTCGGAATTAAGCACCATTCAGGCTATCTGGATTCCTTAATGTATTTCAATGAATAATCCAGGTTAGGGACGCATGGAAAATACAGTTTAACGAAAGCAAAAAATCAAAATGAGTGAATCAAAAGTAGAGATAACCGGATTTGAGGCGCGGCATTACGACACCTTGCTCAACGTCGCTTCGCTGGGGAGTTATTCCAAATTCATCCGAAAGGCCATTGCCGTAATGAATATTCAGCCGGCGGATCGAATTCTGGATTTGGGCTGCGGCACCGGCCGCAATAGCTGCCTGATGGCCAAATATATTTCGGACGAGGGAGAAATTGTCGGACTGGATATTGGCGATGAAATGATTCAGCAGTTCAAAAAGAAATGCGAAAAATATCCCAATGTCAACGTGCAGAAGCTTCGCATCGATGAGCCGCTGCCGTTCGAGGATGAATTCGATAAGGCCCTTCTGTCGTTTGTATTTCATGGCTTCACCGATGAAAAAAAAGATATGATTGTCGATAATGTAAAAAAGGCGCTCAAGCCGGGCGCCCAATTGTTCATTCTGGATTGGAATGAATTCGATTTGAATGAAAGATCGCTTTTATTCAGAAAAGGATTCACAAAGTTCGAATGCCGATTAGCCCAGGATTTTTTGAAAGTTGATTGGAAGAAAAAGTTCGCTGAACTGGGATTCGGAAATTTCGAAGAGCAGCTTTTCTTCCGCAAGTTGATTCGTCTGTTGAAAGCAGAGTTGAGATAATAAATATTCACTGCTAAGACTCGAAGTCGCGAAGAAAAAAAATAGTTCATTTCATCTTATCTTCGAGCCTTGGAGTCTTCGAGGCAAATTATGAAAATTTATGTATAAATGAAAATATCAAAGGAGTAAAAAATGCCTGAACATTTGACAAAAGAAACATTTTTGGAAAAAATTTTCAATTACGAAAAGAACACCGAATGGAAGTTTGAAGGGGAATTGCCCTGTTTGATCGATTTTTATGCGGATTGGTGCGGACCCTGCAAAATGGTAGCGCCGGTCATGGAAGAGTTAGCTGAAGAATATAAGGACAAGGTGAATATTTATAAAATTGATACCGAAGCAGAGCAGGAATTAGCTGCTGCATTTGGCATTCAGAGCATCCCTTCGCTGCTTTTCATCCCCAAAGAAGGAAAACCGCAAATGGCAGTTGGCGCGCTTCCCAAAGAATCGCTGGTTGAAGTGATTGAAAAAGAGCTGTTGAAAGATGAACAGAACTAATTCCAGGCCGGAAAACTATCGCTGGAATTTCACCATGGGCCTCGTCCATGGTGTTTTTTTTTCATTGGGCATGGCATTCAGCGATCCGTATTCGGTGCTGCCTCTTTTCATGAGCGCATTCACCAAATCAAACTGCTCATCGGGCTTATGTCCAGCATTATTCAATCCGGCTCGTCGCTGCCGCAGATGGTTGTCGCTAAAAAAATGCAGGCGAATGAATATGGAACCCATTTTACTGAAAGCATTGTGGATTCGCTGGTTATCGTGGGGAATTCTGGCGATGGTTATTCTCTTGTGGGGCGCGAAAAATCCTGTGTTGACTATGATCGCGTTCGTTGCGATTTTAACGATTTTCTCCATCGGGGGTGGGATCGCTGCCATTCCGTTTTACAGCATGATTTCCAAAGCTATTCCGCCGGTACGCAGGGGAAATTTCTGGGGGCAGCGGCAGTTTTGGGGCGGACTGCTGGCCATTGCCGGTGGGTTTCTGGTGAAAATTATTCTGGCGAATGATTCTCTCACTTTCCCGCAAAATTATGGTGTTTTATTTCTGCTTACTTTCGCTGTGCTGACCTTCGCCTTTCTGGGATTATCGCTTTTTCGGGAGAGCAGCAGCAGCCCCGCGTCCTTGCCGCAGACCGAATCAATATTAAAAACCTCGATGTTTCATTTGAAGAATTACCAACCCCTGAGACTTGCAATTTCCACGAATATTCTAACCCATGGAATTTTATTGGCGCTGCCATTTTTTGTGCTTTATGCCAATGAGCAATTGGGATTCCCGATATCCTGGATTGGGTATTTCATTTCAGCCCAAATGGGAGGCGCAATTATTTCCAATTTGCTGTGGTCGAAGCTATCGGACAGGATAGGTTCCGTAATCGTCATCCGATGGTCGGGCATCGTGGCATTTGCTGCGTTGATTGTCGCGATTGTCACCACTAATATCTGGTTGTATTCGATGGTATTTGTGCTCAGTGGATTTTTCCTGTCCGGCTCCAGCATTGGCTTCACAAATTATTTGCTGGAGATCGGCTCGGACCAGATGCGGACGCTGTTCCTGAGCATTCACGGCACGCTGAAATTCCCGGTGTATTTTTTCCCTCTTTTAGGTGGATTGCTGGTCGATGGCTTTGGATACAAGTGGCTTTTTGCCATTGCCGGGATTTTTATTTTAACCGGGCTTCTTTTATCTTTTCGATTTTGCGAACCGCGCAGCGGCGATAAAAAATGTGAGTTGATTTACATGACGGAAAGAATTTAATTAATTTTTCACCTTGATGATTCACTTTATACTTTCAAGAAACTTGAATTTTTCTCCAATGTCTTTCACGCACCACAAGCATTCCCTTTGTTCACATGTTTTTAGCGGGAATGCCAGCTCTATCCAATATAATTTTAAAAGTACCGTTATTGAAAATGGTGTTAAAATTTCATGAATAATTCAGATTCAAACGATCTTTCATTTAATTTGGCACTATTGAATACGTTTAAGGTGTGTTGTGAATGCGGAAAAAATATTTATCACAAAAAATAATGTGAAACCAATTTTTCATTTGCTATTGTTAACGATTTTTGTTATAATTTTACATTCCGCACCCTTCAAAAAAGAAGGAGATATTTTTCAGTCGTCATA
>CAZSBG010000206.1:0-2910 GCA_964605145.1 uncultured Cytophagia bacterium
TTTTCAATTGTTTTTTATCCGTGTTTCATCCGTGTGCATCCGTGGCTAAAAAAATCTTAGAAAACTAATCTCTTGAATTCAACTTTTTCTCTTCCAAAATTGATGAGCAAGCCGACTTTTATTCCTGTCGCTTTCAGTTCATTCAATAGTTGCGCTTCATCTTCCGGATTATAATTTTTGGCCACTTTAAGTTCTACGATTACTTTATATTCAACAAACAAATCAGCAGCGTATTCGCCAACGATTACTCCTTTGAATTTTACTTTAATTTGTGATTCCAATTCGACTGAATAACCACGCCGCAATAATTCAACTTGCATGGCTCGCTGATACACTTTCTCTAAAAAGCCATACCCAAGAATATTGTACACCTCAAATGCAGAACCGATAATCGCTTCAGTTATCTTTTCGTGTTCTAATTTCATTTGATCCGCCAGAATTTATAAAAATATTTTTTATCAGCCACGGATTTTCACGGATCGAACACGGATTTAAAAAAAAATAAAATTAATTTCTGAATGGTACAATTTGCTGAAACAATTCCCAAACCGGATAAATGGGAAAATACAAAGTTCAAAATCCAAATTTGGAGATGTCCAACTGACTGTGTATTTATGAATAAGTTTTGGTAATTGAATTTTAAAATTTGGAATTTATTTGAAAATTGAATTTATTTTTTTAAAGTTTTTCTGCCAATGATTTTGGGATTTTAAGGCTTATGCTACCAAAACAACAAGAAATTGGTTCCTTCATTTTTGCTTTTTATATTTTTTTATCTGTGTTTCATCCGTGTTCATCCGTGGCTAAAAAAGAAAAACTAAACCACATGATCCGTCTGATATATTTTATCGATCAGGTGTTTGTAACGCTCGTCAACTACGTTTCGTTTAATTTTCAGGCTGGGAGTAATTTCGCCTTTTTCAAGGGAAAATGGCTCTGCAAGTATCGCGATTTTTTTGATCTGTTCAAACCGCGCCAGGTCGCGCTGGAAATAATCCACTTCCTGCCAGAGGAAGTTCTTGACTTCCGATTTATCCACTAATTCGGCATTACTTGAAAAATCGAGTTTTCGCTCTTTGGCCCATTTGTGCAGCGCTTCGAAATTTGGAACCATGAGCGCGCTGATGAATTTTCGTTTGTTGCCAATCAAACATATTTCATCGATATACTTGCTGGCTTTAACTTTATTTTCAATGGGCGCGGACGCGATATTCTTCCCCCCTGATGTGACGATGATATTTTTCTTTCGATCCGTCAAATACAGATAATTTTCGTCATCAAGATGCCCTACATCGCCGGTGTGAAACCACCCTTCTTCATCGATCGACTCTTCGGTAAGATCCGGTTTTTTGAAATAGCCGGCCATCACGGTCTGGCCTTTCACCAGCACCTCGCCGTCCTCGGCGATTTTCACTTTAACGCCGCTGATGGGCTTTCCGCAGGAGCCGTATCTCGATTTTCCGAACGGGGTGAGTGTGATAATGAGATGCGTCTCGGTCATGCCGTATCCTTCGATGATTTGCATATCAAGTCCTTCGAAGAATTTCAGCGTGTCCACGGAGAGGGGCGCGCCGCCGGCAATTGGGTAGCGGAGCCGACCGCCCAGCTTTTGTTTGATTTGCTGGAAGACGAGCTTGTCGGCTAATTTGTATTGCCGCTTCAACACGAAATTCAGGTTGCCCTCGATTTTTTTATCATGATATTTTCGGCCGGTTTCCAGTGCCCAGTAAAATATTTTTCGCTTCACCGGGGAGCTGTGTTCAACCTGTTCCAGCACGCGCGCAGCCACTTTTTCGAACAAGCGCGGGACACTGACGATGACCGTGGGTTTGGCCTCGGCGAGGTCGTCGATAACCGTGTCTATGCTCTGCGAGTAATGAATTGCCGCGCCTTTGTACATGGGCGTCCAGTGCCCGGCCAATCGCTCGTAGAGATGACTCAGCGGCAGGAACGAGAGGAACGTATCCGAGTCGAGAATATTGAGCCGCGCATCCGCATTGACGATGTCGGTGATGAATCCTTTGTGGTGCAGCATCACGCCTTTGGGGTTGCCGGTTGTGCCTGAGGTGTACACCATGCTGCAAATTTCATCGCTTTCGATGGCATCCAGGGTCTGATCGAAAAATTCCGGATGCTCGGTGCGGTGCGTTTCGCCCATGGTCATCATTTCGTTGAAAGTTCTGAGGTCTTCATCACTTTCATCGATGGTCTGAAATGAAATGACAAATTCCAGTTTCGGTAACCTAACTTTTATTTCCGTGATTTTATTGTACTGCTCTTCGTTTTCCACAAAAATAGCGCACGTCTCTGAATCTTTTAAAATATACTCAATCTGATTGGGTGGAAGCGTTTGGTAAATGGGAACAACCACACTGCGCAGGCAGAGACCTGCAAAATCAGTGATAGTCCACTCCGGTCGATTGTTGGAGAGAATAGCGATTTTGTCGCCGGGCTTCAATCCCAACTGCGCCATGCCGTGGGTGAGGCTTCGGATTTTGTCGCCAATCTGCTCGTAGGTGTAATGTTTTAATTTACCGCCGCGTTTAAATCGCAGCGCCACTTTATTCGGGTATTTTTCAATGGTATTGAAAAGCATGTGGGGCACGCTTTGAAACATATTTTCCTCCGTTGAATTTTATGGGGAATATAGAAGGTTACGTTTTTTGGTAATTTTGAATAACCACGAAGCGCACGAAGTTCACGAAGAAAAACTATCGGCATCAAGTTAATATCTGATAACTTAAGTTCTGTGCATTCCGGGCAGAAAACCACAAAAAACAAAATTCAAAAACCAAATAAATTCAAAATCCAAAAACTCAATTAACTGACTAAATTTATCCGGCTTAGTACTACTTAGTAGTTTTATTCATAAATTCAGTGACATACAAAAAAAACGGTTCTATGTTGAAA
>CAZSBG010000207.1:0-2886 GCA_964605145.1 uncultured Cytophagia bacterium
TAACATTAAGTTAAATATCTATTGTTTGAAATTTGTGAATAATTCAGGTTAAAGATTATTCAGCCTACTCGAATAAATAAAAACGTGATAGGGGTCGCTTTTCAATTTTACTAATTTTCCAATAACTCATTTGGAGAATTTTTCGAAGGAGTGATGTTCATGAAGAAATTAAGTCTTTATTTTGTTTTGGGAGTATTCATTTTCATATATTTTGGTTGCAGCAGTACGCAGCAATTTCGTCCCCGGGATGAATCGACACAAGAAAATCAAAAAGGCTCCGGCATAATCAACGAATATTTTGATCCATTGATTTTGGATGATGAAGAACTTGAAATAAAGAAAACCATTTCTACTGAATCCATATCTGATAAAATGGAGACGGTTCTAACGGATTCGGCCATGGAAGAAGAACGAACTGAGGAATTACCGGGATTTCGTGTGCAAATTTGCGCTGTTTCAGAAGAAGAAAAAGCCAGGCAAATACAACGCGAGGCCATTCTTCGCTTTATTGACCAGGAGGTTTACCTGATTTATAACAATCCGTATTACAAGGTGAGAGTGGGTAACTGCTTGACCCGATACGACGCAGACAAACTCCAGCAATTGGCAGTTGAAAAAGGCTTCACCGATGCCTGGGTTGTGCGAACGAAAGTGAAGCCAGATGTCAATGAAGACGATCCCCAAAATCCTGAAATCAAATCTCCCAATTAGCGAATGTATCGAGCCTGAATTTTCAAACGAAAAATTTTCTCGTCTGAAAATTCAGGCTTTTGTTTGCTGAACCAAAAAAATCCTATCAAACTGACTGAAAAATATAAAAATTATCTATGAATTGTGATTTTTCATTTGGAAAACGACAAAAAATTTATTAAATTATAAGGTTTATTTTTTGAGGAGAATATATATGTCAGGTCATTCTAAATGGAGTACAATAAAGCGTAAAAAAGCCAAAACCGATGCTCAGCGCGGTAAGGTTTTTACAAAAGTGATCAAAGAGATTACAGTGGCTGCGCGAACCGGAGGGGGAGACGAAACTTCCAATGCAGCATTGCGGAGTGCAATTGCATCTGCCAAAGCGGCAAATATGCCGGCGGCTAACATCGAAAGAGCGATTAAGAAGGGAACAGGTGAATTGCCCGGCGTTGTTTACGAGGATGTAACGTATGAAGGGTACGGCCCCGGGGGAACTGCGCTGTTGATCCAGGTATTGACGGATAATAAAAATCGTACAGTTGCCGAGATCAGGCATCTTCTTTCCAAGCATAACAGTAACCTGGGAGAATCCGGGTGTGTGGCCTGGATTTTTGAGAAAAAGGGAATCATTACCATAAAATCCGATTTGATATCAGAAGACGATTTGCTGGAAATTGTGATGGAAGCCGGGGGAGATGACCTTCGCAATGAAGATGAGTTTTTTGAAATCGTCACCCAGCCGGAAGCGTTTGAAGATGTGAAAAATGCACTTTCTGAAAAAAATATTGAAATTGAGTCGGCAGATCTGACTTTGCATCCGAAGAATACGGTGAAGGTCGATGAAAAAGATGCAGAACAGTTGTTGAAATTGATGGATGGGCTGGAAGATCACGATGATGTCAACAATGTATATGCAAATTTTGATGTTGATCCGGAAATCATGGCAAAACTGGAACAGGAGTAACGTTCGAAAATTCATCGTTTGTGCCGGGCATCATTTCAATTAAAATAACACAAGAGTGAATCATGGTCATTCTCGGCGTCGATCCGGGCATTCAAATTACGGGGTATGCCGTCCTTGAAGAGTTGAACGGTGTAGCAGAGATCAAAAATTTTGGAATTATTGAGACGCAAGCCAGTATGCCCTTTGAGAAACGGCTCAAAAAAATCTATGACCCATTGGTTGAAATGATAAAATCGTATCAACCTTCTGTGCTGGCGCTGGAGGAAGTTTTTTATTCTCGAAATGTGAAAGTCGCGCTCAAACTGGGGCATGCCCGGGGTGCAACGCTGATTGCTGCAGCCAATTTTGAAATACCAGCGGCCGAATATTCTCCCCGAGAGATCAAACAGGCTATCACCGGAAACGGAAATGCATCCAAGCAGCAGGTGCAACAAATGATCGTCCGACTGTTGAAGCTCGAATCAATCCCGTCCCGATTTGATATGACAGATGCAATGGCCGTGGCCTATTGTCATAGTCAGCGCGTGAAAACAAAAAACCTGTTAAAAAAAATCCATCATAACAACCGGAATGAAGCATGATATATTTTTTGCAGGGCACTATCGTTGAAAAGTCTCCGACCAAAGTAGTGATGGATGTGCAGGGTATTGGATATGAAGTAAATATCACACTGCCATGTTTTGAAAGTCTTGCCGAAATTGGTGAGACTGACAGAATTATCACGTATCTTCATGTGCGTGAAGATATTTTGCAGCTCTTTGGATTTCAATCTCAGGCAGAGCGCGAACTGTTTTTACAACTTATCAGTGCACCGGGAATTGGACCGAAAAAAGCGCAGGCAATCCTGTCCAGTGTCTCAGTGGAACTTTTACAAAAATATATCATTGAAGAAGACCTGACCTCCCTGACGTCGCTTTCCGGTGTGGGCAAGAAAACTGCCCAGCGGTTAATCCTGGACTTGAAAGATAAAGTTTCGCTGATTCCTGAAACGGGCGAGGCTCAATTCCCTGAACGTAAAATTTCTGCCCGGGATCGATTGATGGATGACGCACTACTGGCACTAACATCGCTGGGCTTCAATAAAAATGCTGCCCTAAAGGCGCTCGAAAAAGTCATGCAGGCAGCAGACGAAAATACAGCGCTGGAAGAAATTATCAAGCAGGCGTTGCGATTGCTTTAGCCTGAATTATTCACAAATTTCAAACAATAGATATTTAACTTAATGTTAT
>CAZSBG010000208.1:0-2800 GCA_964605145.1 uncultured Cytophagia bacterium
GGAATATTGCCTTGTTTCTCGATACGTTTTTCAATCTGACTAAGTAGTATTAGTGAGATGATTTATAAAATTAAGATAGGGAGAGCTATATGAACGGATTGAAATTGATTGTCACTCTTTTAATAGTGATTCTCGTAATGTCGGTGAATATTCTGACAGCATCTGACTTTGATAGCTATTTTCTCGATAAAACCATGCGTGTGGATTATTTTCACACCGGTATCAAAGACATTGAAATTATCAGCCTGGATAAGGTGTACGAAGAACCTGCTGTCGCAACCCATGACAGAAAGTTGTGGGCCGGCAACAGACTCAATCTGCTGGATACGCTGAATCTCGGGAAATACATGTTCAAAGTGATCGATGTCCGAACCAATATAACTATTTTTTCACGTGGATTTTCAAGTGTTTTTGGCGAATGGCAGACCACTGATGAGGCGGCAAAGGGTATTTACCGGACCTTTCATGAATCAGTGATTTTTCCTTTTCCCAAAAATCCAGTCCAATTAATTCTTGCAACGCGAGACAAAGAAAATTATTTCCATCACATATTCTCCTCAGTGATCGATCCAAATTTTAGGTTTGTCAACCGGGAGCGCCATACGGATGATCTCAAAGTTGGCGCTGTTCAAAAGAAGGGCGATCCCCATAAAAAAGTCGATATTGTCATACTTGGTGATGGGTACACAAAAAGTGAAATGAAAACATACCGGCAGGATGTAGAAAGGTTCACCGAGACATTGATGAGCGCGTCTCCATTCAAAGAAAGAAAAGATGCCTTCAATGTCTGGTATATCGAATCGCCGTCCCTGGATTCCGGAATTGATGAACCCCGTCGCGGCCAGTGGAAGCGAACTGCATTTGGGTGTTCGTTTAATTCATTCGACCTGCCACGCTATGTCTTGACATTTGAAAACAAAACCATTCGCGACATTGCATCGCTGGTTCCGTATGACCAGATTTATTTCATCTTTAATTCGAACCGGTATGGCGGGGGGGGTATTTTCAATCTTTATTCCACGTGCTATGCGCATGACAAGGGGGAGCAGAGTCACTGGTGGCCGGATTATGTTTTCGTTCACGAATTTGGACACGCCTTTGGCGGGCTCGGCGATGAATATTATAACTCATCAGTGGCATATAATGAATTTTACCCGTTGGGCGTTGATCCATGGGAGCCGAATGTGGGCATTGTAAAAAACGGGCGCATAAAATGGGAGTATTTGATGGATAAAAATACGCCCATTCCAACTCCGTGGAATAAAGCAAAATACGATTCGCTCGGCGCTGCATTGCAACAACTTGATCGATCCACCAGCGACTTCAGGGAACAATATCAGCGCATTCTTCAACAACGCAGAGAAGTGTTCACCAATCAAAAGCATGGTGGAAAAGTCGGAGCGTTTGAAGGTTCGGGTTATGCTTCACAGGGACTTTACCGGCCTTTCATCGACTGCCGCATGTTTTCGAAAAGCCTGGTCGATTTCTGTCCCGTTTGCCGAGAATCCATCGAAAAAGTCATTGATTTTCATACTCGATAATTAGTTGATTCTAAATTTATAGAGGTGATTTTTCTTAGAACTTTAAATACTTCAATATAAGAAAAGATGTCATTTCGATCCCGAAACTTTGGGAGAGAAGTTGGGTTAACGAACTGATTAGCAAATTTTGCACTCTTCCCGCATGTGTGGGATTTGTATGAACTGACAAAGGAGGAACCATTGAAACTGTTCTCATTTATAACAAGGGATCAAAATATCAAAATTGGAATTGATGTGGATGGGAAAAAATGTGATTTTACCTATATGTGGGAAATATTTAAAGATATTCAGGGAAAACACAAATATCCGCAATTGAATTTCATTCAGGTAATGATTTCTATTGGTATTTTTAATTCCAGCGATATCAAGGAAGTTGTGACCACAGTGCAGGAATTTCGCAGTCTCGATACAGTGAAAATCGATGGCCCCCTCATTTATGACGTGCCAATTCCTCAGCCACAAAAGATAGTCGGTCTGGGGCGCAATTATAAAAAACATGCCCAGGAGCTGGACAATCCCGTGCCGGATGAACCGATTATTTTTGCAAAAATGCCTTCATCGTTGCTGCCGCACGAAGGTGCAATAGTTTTGCCCAGAGGTGTGGGAAGAGTCGACCACGAGCTGGAACTGGCGATTGTGATCGGCCTGCAGGGCAAAAATATTTCAGAGTCAAAAGCGTATGAATATATTGCCGGTTACACCATTTTGAATGATGTCACAGCCCGCGCGTTGCAAAAATCTGATAATGGCAAAAAGCAGCCATGGTTGCGGTCAAAAAGTTTTGATACGTTCTGTCCCACCGGACCTTTTCTGGTGCCGCACGATGCCATAGATAATCCGCACAGACTGGGACTGACCCTTCGGGTCAACGATGAAGTGAGGCAGCAGGCAAATACTTCGGAATTGATTTTCAAGATCCCGGAGATCATCCATTTTGTATCCCGCCACATGACGCTTAATCCAGGCGATATCATCGCAACCGGCACGCCGGAAGGTGTATCTGAATTGAAGCCGGGTGATACGGTCACCGGGGAAATAGATAAGCTGGGCAAACTGGAAAATTCCGTTGTGGCAGAATGAGTTTTTGGAGGTTGTGATCCAAAGTTTATGAAATATTTGCTAAAGTTTTCTAAAGAAAAAATGCCAAGATGAGAAGGCCTCATGTTGTGTAGTCAATTGCTTTCAAATGACATTGAATACTTATTACTACTTCGTCAGATTCCCCTTTTTCTGTCATTTCCTCTGGACTTTACCCGGGG
>CAZSBG010000209.1:0-2740 GCA_964605145.1 uncultured Cytophagia bacterium
TATTGTTATCTATGTTATTATCCAGTTTTTTTATTCTATTTTATGCAAAATAATTCATAGATGAAATAATCATCTGGTATTATTATTTGCATTTTCACCGCGCTGGAAAATATCAGTAATCTGGTTTCAATTCACTAAAACAACCCACTCATTTCAACATAGAACCAATTATCTTGAGGATTTTCATGGCGGATCAAAAAAAGAATGCGCAACAATTGCAGGCGCAGGTAAAAGCTTTGCAGCAACGAATCGTCGATCTTGAATCTGTAACCCTGAGCACTGGCAATAGTAAGAAAAACTTTGATTTCGAACTTTTTCAAACAGTAGTTGAGCAGGTGGACGCTGCTGTCGTGATTATTCAAGATGGTAAAATTGTATACGCCAATCCTTTTGTCGAGAAGTCCCTGGGGTACGCTGTTTCTGAAGTGCTGAATACGCCGTTTTTGAATTACATCGATCCGGCCGAGCGGGAAGCAGCGGAAAAGATTTATAAACGCCGAATGGCAGGGAACCAGCCGATAGAAAAGTATGAAAGGACATTGCGGCATAAAAACGGCAGCAAAGTGATTGCTGAAATTTCCGGCAAAGTGATTCACTATCATGGCAGGCCGGCAAACATGGCGACGCTCAATGATATTACTGAACGGAAACGTTTTGAGCAAAAGCTGATTGAAAACGAAAAACTGCTACAATCAATAACCTCGAATTATCCTGCTTATTTTTCAATTATAGAGAAAGACTTTACTGTTGGATTCACTTCCGGGAGGGAGTTCACAGGACAAAATTTAAATCCGGATGATTACATTGGATTGACATTGAACGATGTGTTTGGAGAACAGGCCCAATTCGTAAAGGAAAAATATGTGAAGGCTTTTAATGGGGAAGAAGTAACGTTTGAGTTGTTTATCAATAATCAGTATCAGTTGTACCATGTTATCCCATTAAAAAATGAAGCCGGTGAAATTGAAAAACTCATGGCGGTGGTTGAGAATATTACGGAACGTAAAATTGCAGAAAAGGAGCTCCAGGCAAGCGAAGAAAAATACAAATTTTTAGCCGAGAATACAGCAGATATTGTGTGGATCAGTGATGCAAATTTCAAAACGACCTATATCAGTCCCTCCATTGAAAAAGTTCTTGGATTTACGCCGGAAGAGCGTATGAATCAACCGCTGGAGGAAATGCTGACGCCGGAATTTTTGCAGCGCGTTATGGCTAAATATACAGAGGAATTACAGCGTCAGAAGCAAAACAATGGAAATGGCGATCGCCTTATACATATTGAAGTTGAGTATTATCATAAAAACGGTTCCACCGTGTGGATGGAAAATACAGTAAAAGCGATAAAAAATGAAAAAGGTGAAATTATTGGCATCGCTGGTTCCACACGGGATATAAGTGAGCGGAAACGAGCGCAAATGATATTACAGGAGAATGAGATAAAATACAGAACTCTTGTGGAACATTCCATACAAGGTGTTGTCATTGCGCAGGCTAACCCAGTTCGTTTGAGCTTTGCCAGCATTCCCATGGAACGAATTTGTGGCTATTCACCGGAAGAACTCACAACATTCGAACCGGAACAATTCACCCAGTTAATTCATCCGGATGACTGCGAACGGTTTTTTGGTAATTTTCAGAAGCGGGTCAAAGGCGAGGACGTACCTTCTCAGGCCCAATACCGAATTATTCATAAGAATGGAGAAATGCGTTGGGTGGAAATTTACAGTTCCCGGATTGAGTATCAAGGTGAAAACGCAACGCAGACAGTGTTCCTGGATATTACCGACCGAAAACGAGCTGAGGAAGAGCTTAGAAAGAGTGAAGAGAAATACCGCCGAATCGTTGATACCGCCAATGAAGGCATCTGGATGATGGATAAAAATTATTGCACCACGTACGTCAATGAAAAAATGGCTTCCACCCTGGGTTACACGGTGGAGGAAATGGTGGGCAAACCCATCAGGCCCTTTATTTTTCCGGACGATTTGCCAAGCCAGGAAAAGACGTTGAAGTGGAGAGAAAAGGGTGAAGGGGATCAATACGAAAGAAGAGTTCTGCATAAAGATGGTACGGTTCGCTGGTTGCTGGTATCTGCAAATGCACTCCAGGATGAGCATGGTAAATTTGCCGGGTTTTTTGCCATGTTCACAGATATTACAGAGCGGAAAAAGGCCGAGATTGCATTAAGCGATAAACAAAATGAACTGGAAGAAATTTTTCGCGCCGTCCCTGATGCTCTTATATATGCTGATGTCAATAGACGAATGATTAAAGTAAATCCAGCTTTCGAAAAAATATTCGGTTATCACCCGGAAGCTGTATTGGGACATAAAACAAAGATAATATATGCAAATCCTGACGATTTCAAAGCACAGGGTGAAACTCGATACAATATTCATGCAAGAGGTATTTACGAACCGTATGAAATTGAGTATAAAAGAAAAGACGGCACTATATTTCCAAGTGAAACTGTAGGGACGCCAGTGTTGGGGGCCAAGGGCAATTTATTGGGTTTTTTAGCTCTCGTACGAGATATAACTGAGCGGAAACTTGCCGAAAAACGATTGAAAGATCATGCCAATGAATTGCAGTGGCTGTTTAAGAGTATGATCAATGCATTTGTACTTTTTGAATCTGTATTTGATGATGAAGGCAAATTTATAAGTTATAGATTTGAATATATTAATTTGCATTCCGCACCCATCATACTCAAAAAGCACAATTATGTCAATCAACC
>CAZSBG010000210.1:0-2695 GCA_964605145.1 uncultured Cytophagia bacterium
AAACTTATATAATTACTACTACTTTTTACTTGACTTTAATAAACCAGACTCAAAAGCTCAAAGTTTGTTTTTTGATAATAATCCATTCTGAGACGGACTGAATCTTATCATTATCAGATTTTTTCTATTCGTGTCAAAGTAAGTGCAACCTAAATTCATTTTTCTCTCAATGCTTCTTGAAAGACTCAGCAGGTAAAGTTCATCGTCCAGAAAATATCCAAATTTCATTTCAAGTTAATTCCATTTGCATTAATCCCTTGTGCCTCAGCAACTTCATGGCTCAGCCATATTTTCAGAAAAAATCTAACCGCTTTTTATCTTGACTTTTGTACTTTTAATGATTATTTTTTAGAGCATTAAACATAAGAAAATCGAGTTCAACTGAATTATGGAAATTTCTAATAAAACAATTCCGTCAATCCCTCAATCGATCTCCCGACTTTTCCAGGAATATCGATTCGCAGACTTGAACATCGAATTGCATTCGAACCTATTCATCGAACGAATTTTGGAAAGTGGCACATGGGAGGAATTACGATGGTTAGTGAGCGCCTACAGCATTCGGCGAATCCAAAACTATATTCGTCGTTTTGGCCACACTCGTTTGACGCCTGTGGCCTTTAACTATTGGCGTAAGCTTTTTAAAGTTGGTACCTGCCACCGCTCACCCTGGTCTAACATTCGAAAAGACGTTTGGAGATATTAGCGACCATGGAAATTCACTGGCATACTTTAACACCAGACACAAAGATTGTTTTTCAGCGATTGAAAGATATTTCCTTCATTTCAGAATTCTATTTGGCCGGGGGAACAGGATTAGCATTTCAGCTTGGACACCGTTTTTCTGTCGCTTTGGATTTTTTTGGCGATTCTCCTGAAGCTGTTAACTATATTCAGCGTAGCGAGATTTTAAAATGCCTGCATGACGATCCCAATTTAAGAATAATCTGGGATAAGGAAGGTACACTGACCGCATATTGGCATGACGCAGGTGTAAGTTTTTTCCGACTGGACCGCCACCCTTTAATTTTAGAACCTATTTCAATTGATGGAATCCGCGTAGCAAGCATCAAAGAAATTGGTGCGATGAAACTGGCGGCAATTCTTACGCGTGGAACACGAAAAGACTTTGTCGACCTTTATTTTATATTGCAACACACTTCACTCATGGAATTATTTGAAGTCTCTTCAAAAAAATACCCGTACAATTCAGCTTTTCCGGTAATGGCGGTCAGGGCTCTCGCGTATTTTGATGATGCTGAAATAGACATAATGCCCGAAATGATTTCTCCAACCGAATGGAAAAACGTGAAATCATTTCTCGAAAAAAAAGCGATAGATATAGGGAGGCAACAAATCGATCTACAAAATTTATGGTCAAGCGAATGAGTGATTCTAAATTTTTCATGTTTCAATATTTATGACGATTCCATTATCGCTCCATCTGACTTCGCTTTCAAAGATAAAGAAAAAATTTACTTATTACAATGAATAGTAAACTTACTTCGGAGACTCCAGCATGGCGAAAAAATTAGGTTTTGGTTTATTAGGCGCAGGACTCGTTGCCCCGTTTCACGCGAAATCCATCGTGACATCAGAAAAATGCGAATTGATTGCAGTCACCGATATTGACCAGGCTCGCGCGCAGAAATTCAGCCAGGAATACAACTGCGAGGCCGTCCCTTCATTGGTCGACTTGATAAAGGATGACAAAATTGATGTGATCAATGTAACCACGCCGAATCATCTGCACAAAGAAGCGGTCATTCAAATTGCTGAAGCGAAGAAATCAGTGATCGTTGAAAAGCCGCCGGCCCTGTCTTTGAAAGACATCGACGATATGGTGGAGGCCTGCGAGAAGAACGGCGTAAAATTGGGCGTGTCGCTTCAGTGCCGCGTTCGGCCAGCCGTACAGGCCGTGAAAAAAGCCCTGGACGCGGGGCGATTTGGCCGCATCCTCCATGCTGACGCGTACATGAAATGGTTTCGAACGCGCGAGTATTATCACAGCGACGGCTGGCGAAGTCTCAGGAAAGCCGGCGCCGGGGTGACCATTCAACACGCGTATCACTATTTCGATCTGCTCTACTTTCTTGCCGGGCCAATCGCCAAAGTGCAGGCGCGCATGAATAACCTGGATCACCCGGATGTTGATTTGGAAGACACGCTGTTAGCATTTCTCGATTTCGAAAGCGGCGCCCAGGGTGTTGTTCAGGCTTCCACGGCGCTGTGGCCGGGCCAGGACATTCGAATTGAAATTTTTGGCACGGATGGCATGGCCGTCGTGCTGGGAGAAACCATCGAAAAGTGGGAATTCAAAAACAGTCTGCCGGAAGACGAGGATATTCGGAAAATCGGCAACGTTGAAATCGGCACTGCCGCAAGCGGGCCGGCTGCGTTCGAATTTGCCGACCATAAGATTGTGATCGAAGACATGGTGGACGCCATCCTGGAAAATCGCGCCCCGGTCATCGATGCAAATACCACGCGCCACACCGTGGAATTAGCCCTGGCCATGTACAAATCCGCTGATGAAAAGGCAGTTGTTTCGTTGCCGCTGGTGAATGAGGAGGGGATTTTGTAGAGTATTTCTTTTTTTCTATTTAATATTTGAAACCAAATAAAGCTTGCAATTCAACCTAACCTGAATTATTCATGTAATTAGAATAAAATTGATTCAATTACCTGATTATTA
>CAZSBG010000211.1:0-2610 GCA_964605145.1 uncultured Cytophagia bacterium
GACGCCAGTACTTTTTTAACTTTTTTTATGATCAAAATGGGACTGAATAGTTACTATTTTTTTTGAATAATGAAACACCGATTATACCGCCCAGAATTGCAAAAACAGAATAAATAATGAGAGCGAACACCAATCCTAAAATGATGAAAAACAAATCGCCCTGAGTATCCTGAACTTGCAGAAGTATATCTTCCAGTTCCGGCGGAATGTCAGGATAGGCTTCTAAAATTCTGTTGACAGCCTCGCCGATGTTCTGGCCAATTAAAGATTCGATGATCGTGCTGATGAGCGCTCCTGATGCCCCTGTCATCAGGCCGATGATCACACCTTCCGAGTACTGCAATTCAAGTGGGCCAAGCGATTTATTGTACAAATGCACGGCGAGGATTCCACCGCCAATGACACCGGCGCAGCAAAAGCAGTTGATAATATTTATTACCGGAATGGCAGAGACAACTCCAATAAAAAGCCCCCCCAATAATGCGGGTCGCAGTTTATCCGGTCTTTCTTCCATAATTCTCCTCGATTTGTTTTATTTGTTTATTTTTTTCCTGATATGCTTTATATTTCAGAGACATAATGCCGGGAATCACAAAAAACGCTGTAGCAGCTCCCAGAATAAATCCGGTTGAAAAACGAGACGCAAAAGTATTTTCTGCTATATTCAAAGTTCTCAGCATGATATCAATGAAAATGGGAATGGATGCATAAATAAACATTTTTCTCCCGGGAACAATATTTTTTTTCAGATGAAATATAATCGGATATAAAAACGTTCCTCCGAGAAATCCCAGATATAAACCTGTGCAACGGGAGCACACTGCAAACTTTTCACCGCACAAGAGAAATGATCGCTCCGGGATTTGGTGACATACATTTGAGAAGAACAAATAGATTGAACCTGACAACCCAACGTCACCTTTGGATTTCAGCCAGGGCGCTAAAAAAACCAGCGAACACCATAGCAACACAGAAACCAAAAAGATGAAATATAGAACCTCCCTGCGACTGAATATTTTTTTAATTTGTGAAATCAACCTTGCTCTCTAAAATGCACCAATGTTCGAAGCATCATTTCGAATTAAATAATTTTGCCTTGATCTGTGCCCGGTAATAATAAAGCAAGCCGGTGCACGTTAGAATAATTCCCAGCAAAGACGGAATCAATGCAGTAATGAGCGTCACCACCATGAACCAGATCTGGATCAATAAAACGATAATCAGCGTCCAGGGATATCCCCATACCTTATAAGAACGCGGGGCATTGGGATATTTTTTTCTGAGAATATATATCGCCGCAAATGTTGAAACATTGAAAACAGACGATGTAAATGAGAAAAAATCGATGATCGTTTCGTATGCGCTGCCGGCAAATCCGGCAGCCATTAACAATACCGAAGCCCACGATGCCTGAACGACAAGCGCCACGTTGGGCGTTTTATATTTCGGGTGAATTTTGGACAGCGGCCCGATGAACAATCCGTCGCGGGACATGGCGTACCAGGTTCGCGCTTTACACAGAATTTGGGTATTGACATTGCCGAAAGTATTGACCATCACGGCCAGGGCAATAAACACACCGCCAGCGGTTCCGATGGCTGCTTTCATGGCATCAGTCGCCACCCAGGCAGATTGTTTAATTTGCTCCACAGGCAACTGGTAAAGATACGCCGTGTTTGCAGCGAGATAAAGCAGCATAACTCCGAGAATGCCTAAAATGATAGACAAAGGCAAATTCCTGCGTGGATTTTTCACCTCTTCGGCAACATAGGTGGCTCCCTCCCATCCGCTGTAAGCGAAGAATCCATACCGCATGGCAGTGCCAACTGCCAGCATCGTAGACCAGTTGAATTGGTCAGGCCAGAATGGCGTGCTGAAATGCTGCAAATTGCCCATCTTTGAAAATCCAAAAGAAATGACCATGCCCACAGCCAGTAATTTTATGAAGCTAAAAATATTTTGCAGAACTCCGCTCAGGGTAATGCCGAAACAGTTCACCGTCGTTAAAATCCAGATGACCATGAGGGCAGTCACCACACTCACAATCTGAGGAAACGGATTGCCCGCAACAATTTCGTAAAACGAACTGCTGTATTCCGCGAAAACAAGAGCGACTGCCGCAATGGCGCCAGTTTCAGACACAAAAAACATGGCCCAGCCACGCAGAAATGTCCACACCTCCGGATAGGCTGCTTTCAAATATGCGTACGGTCCGCCGGATTTTGGCATCATGGACACGAGTTCTGCATAACAAAACGCGCCCAGCAGTGTGGCAATTCCACCGATAATCCACACACCATAAAACAGGCTCACCGATGCAACGGCAAGCATGATCGGTTGAGGCGTGCGAAAAATTCCGGACCCGATAATTCTGCCAATAACGATGGAAAATGATTCCACCAACCCGAGATTTCTTTGGAGTTCTGTTGATTCGGAGAAAAGATCAGCTTCTTTGGAGTGATTGTTATTTGTCAAAATACCTCTTCCTTTAGAGACATGAATATTTTTTATTACGATGTGGTCACGGTAGGAAATAAAAATATAATAATATTGAATAACCCTACAACGACATTTAAATTAAATCTTGCATTTTAATACATAGTTTACTAT
>CAZSBG010000212.1:0-2606 GCA_964605145.1 uncultured Cytophagia bacterium
ATCTCCTCGTGATTTAGAATGAGATTCCTGTAAAAAACATACAGGCGACCGAAGGAAGTCCAGAGGAAATGACAGAAAAAGGGTAATCTGACTAAGTAGTACTAATCATATAAAAAAAATCCGTTTAAATGCGCCGAAGGACGCATCTGCCTTTGGCACGATCCGCACCATCCGTTTCATCCGCGTTCTATATCTTTCAACGCATCAATCATTCTCCAATTTATCGTACCAGTTCTTTTTCAAAATATAGCTCGTTAAAAATACAAGTCCAAGCGAAATGCCGACCGCCGTATAATTGAATATGATCAGGAAAATTGGAATAATTCGCAGTGCGGTCTGCCAAACTGTTCCGAAAAAAACATTGACCATATCCCGACCCGCGTTTGACCGATTCACAAAATCCGGATGTTCAGCAATCACTTTTTCATGAATCGGTTTCCAGAATCCCCAGGGACGGACATTTCGATAAAAACTCTTCAGTACGTCTTCATCATCCGGTTTTGTCCACAAACTTGCGAGAATGCTGGCTGCCCCGGAAAAGGCGAGAATAATCGGGAAGCTGTTCACTACAGACACATTTGGCAGAACGAGCGGATAGACCAACGCGGCGATCACCCCGGCGATCATTCCCCAAAAATAGCCGTACGAATTGAATCGCCACCAGTGCCATTTCAGCAGATTTGGCGCGGTGTATCCGCCCCACAGACCGAACACAATCCAGTTGGTCATTTGATGCACAGAATCAGCCATGAAGCCAAATAAAATACCCACCACAACCACAGAGAACGACGCGATATAACTGGCCCGTATATAATTCTTCTCAGTCGCGTTGGGATTGATGTATTTTTTATAAATGTCGTTCACAATATAGGCCGCCCCGGAATTCACAGTGGAATCGAACGTGGACATGAACGCGGCAATCAATCCGGCCAGGAATACGCCCATCAATCCGACCGGGATGAATTCGTTGATTACGATGGGCAGCACCAATTCAAAATCGATGTTGGCGCCCATGTTGTTCAATTCAGGCGAAAAGAAAACCAGTGCCAAAACAGCAATGGCCGGCACCATGACCCAGCGCGGGACCAGCGCCACGGAAACAATACCGTTCATCAAACCCGCTTCTTTTGGCGTTCGAGCAGCCAGCACGCGCTGTAAATCGTAATTCGGCCCGGGCCCGGCCATGCTATTCAAAATGCCTTTGAAAACAATCATCATGAAAAACACCATGAATAGCGAATAGCCATCTGCAGCGATTTTATCGTTTACCGACGGGATGAGTTCAGACCAGTCGAGATTCAAGTGCCAGCCAAAGAAGAGGTTTTTCCAGCCTTCCGGGACCACGGCGTCCAGCATCTCCGGTGAAATCTTTGCCATGGCAATTCCACCAATGATAACCGAGGTAATACTTAGCAACGTGTACTGAATCAAATCGGTCAGCACAACGCTGTACATACCACCCAGCGTGACGTAAATAGTCGTAATTCCCATCAAAATAACCGCGTACATTTCAGGGGACAAATCCCACGGCAGAAAAATGCTGGCAAATTTCCCGATCCCCACAAAAGCGTACGTCAAAAATCCGATGACGCTGACCAGCGCAAACACGACGACGCTGAACCGCGAAAGCTCCGCGCCGCGATCTGTGCCGAACCGCGTCGTTATCCATTCCGCGCCGGTGAGCACGTTGGAGCGGCGCACCCAGATTGACAAGTAAATCATGAAGAAAATCTGGTTGAACGTGGGCCACATCCACGGCATCCACACACCTTTGAGGCCGTACACAAAAAGCATATATACCAGCCACATGGTTCCGCTGATATCGAACATGCCCGATGTATTTGATATGCCAAGCAGCCACCAGGGCACAGTTTTTCCGCCCAAAAAATAGCTGTCCATATTTTTGGATGCGCGGCGTGAAAGAACAAATCCGCTGATAATGACAGCAACGAGATATGCCGCAATAATCAAAGTGTCGATGAGATGAATTTTCATAAATCAGGTTCCGGTTAAATGAGATTTCTTGGACAGGATATTCAAACAGGCATTATACGATGAAAGTGATACATGAACAAATTGGAAAAGCCGGGCCTTCATGGAGGTTTCAGGAATAAGGTCAAAAAAAGGATGTTTGTAGCTGGCAATTGTTATCATTCCTCAAAATAAAAAAATGAATTCCAATGGTTGGTCAATATAATAAAATTAGTTTAAAATTCATAGAAGTTTTTTATTCAAATTTAAATTTGTTAGTCAGGAATTTACCATACAGGCTCTTCGAAAAATTGGCCAACGCAGCAAACGCAAATATTTTTCAAATCGATCTTTTTTTTTGCTACATTACTGAACTTTTAGCAGTATATTTAACCTGAATTATTCATGTAATTATAATAAAATTGATTCAATCACCTGATTATTATCAAATTGAATTATTAACTAATTTAAAAGTCAGTTTTAAACGTAAAAATGTACTACTCTCTAAATTCAGCACCATTCAGGTTATCTCGATACCTTTAGCAATATAATGTGAACCTAAATTATCAGTTAAGTCTTAAAAAAATCATTTGAAAAGTCATTCTAATTTATTATATTTCAGCTAATTATTAAAT
>CAZSBG010000213.1:0-2516 GCA_964605145.1 uncultured Cytophagia bacterium
CCGCACGCAGGGTGTTGTGGGGAGGGCAGGAGAAAAACCTGCCCTTACCCGATTGTTTGGAAAGCAAAATTTCAGATTTTAAACGCGGGAATCAGAATCATTGTTTGGGTGCTTCCTGTTTTTTTTCGACCACAGGCATTTTAAACACTGAATCATCCACATCCACGTTCATTTCAATGGCGTCGATCACAATTTGCGAGATCGTATTGCCGGCAACTTTTGTTTCAATGGCGTGGCTGATCATCAGACCGTTCACGTCCTTGTAATCGCTCACAAAGGTTTCGGCTTCGATTTCAGTGCCTTGCTGATTGACTTTGGCAATGGTTTCCAGTTCTAAAAAATACTCGGTGTCGATGAGGTCGTAGCGGACTTCGCCGTTTTTCAGCACGACTTTAATTTTGTAAACTTCGGTGCCTTCCAGGTCTTCTTTGCCGATGAGTTCAACCGAGTGGCCTTTTTCTTTGTAATCCACGAGATGACCATCCATGTCTGCCTGTTCCAATATGCTTTTGGCCTGATCTTCCGGCATTTTCTGGGGATCGGTGGAACCCATAAATGGATTGATCCACCAGGGATTTTCGCCATCGTACGCCTGAACGAGCGTCTGTCCCTGAACAGTGGCTTCGAGGCGAATCAGGTTCGGCCGTTTTTGAATGATAGTAAAAGGAACTTCCAGTCCCTGCATCATCTGTTTGCCGGCGATCTTCATTGTTTTTACGGCTTTAATTTTGTCGTAGCCGCCGCGGGCTTCGATATTTTTTTTGATGATGTCTTCCACGGTTTCCTGGGCGATTGCTAACGAGAAAATAATTAGCGCGAAAATAGCAGTCAATAAAAATAATTTGCGATACATACGTCACTCCCTGTTAGGTTAATTTTTCCAATCGGATTAATTCGAAAGTAATATAAAAATTAAATTATTGAAAATCAAGAGAATTACTACGGAGGGTAGTCTGGAAGGTTGCACAATTTTTCTTCGGGTGGAATAAATAGGACTTGATTTTTAACCCAATTTTATTTATACTTGGCTTCATTTAGTCGAATATGGAATTGTATGGCGCGAAAAGTTTGACCTGAAAGAAACAGGTGAAGGCAAATCATTTTACAATGACAAAAGGTGATTAGAATATGAGACAGTCAAAAAAATTAAGAAATCAAATCCGCGATTATGTTGCCATTACCATTGGCGCGTTTATCATGGCCGTGGGAATCGGCGCGTTTTTGGTAGACGCCAAAGTAGTGCCCGGCGGAGTGAGTGGTCTGGCCATGACCGTGCATTACCTGACCGATTATAAAATTCCGGTGGGCCTGCTCATGTGGATTTTCAATATCCCGTTATTTTTATGGGGATTGAAAGTATTGGGCGGGCGATTCGGTTTGCGTACGTTTGTGGGATTTACACTCAACTCGCTTTTCATCGATCTCATCCGCGGGAATATTCCCGGGTTTCGGTTCATCAAAATGCAGGAATCGACCGCCATCCAGGATATGTACCAGCACGATTTCATTTTAGCCATTCTGTTTGGAGCGGCGCTGTTGGGAATTGGTTTGGGAATTATTTTCAAGTTTCGCGGCACCACTGCCGGTTCTGATATTGTCGCTGCAATCATGCAGAAGCGAATGGGAGTGAAGCCCGGTCAGGCCATGATGCTCATCGATTTTTTTGTGATCACCGCGGCTGGCTTTGTGATTCATTTTAAAAGCTTGTCCGAATTTAAGCCTGCGTTATCGCTGACACTGTACGCGTTTATTTTGCTGTTCATTTCCGCCCGAATCATCGATGTCATCATCGATGGAATGGATTACGCCAGAGCCGCCGTTATTATTTCACCGCGATATAAAGAAATCGCCGATATTATAATGGACGAACTCAGTCGTGGCGCCACAGCGCTGCACGGGCAGGGATTGTACACCAACGCAGATCGTCAGGTGATTTTTACGGTCATCACGCGAAAAGAAACCACGCAATTGACGGACATCGTCAAAGAAATTGACCCGGATGCGTTTGTGATTATCAATAATGTGCACGAGGTTTTGGGGGCAGGATTTCGGAGGAGGGTGTGAGGAGTAAGGTTCAAAAAAATAATGCCGCGAAGTCGCCAGGGCGCAAAGATAAGTATTAATAAATTTAGTAACTTATAAATGATTTTCTTGCATTTTTTGGCAGAAAATATTATTGGACACTGGTGTTCGGCCAGAAAGATGGCGGACATTTCGCGCTGATTAAGCCAAAGGCAGGTACGTCCTTCGGCGCATTTAAACACATTAAGAATCTGTGAAGATCAGTGTTAATGCGAAGCAAAATCCACCGCCTCAGGCGGTGGTTGGGGAAGGGGTGTGAAGGGAATCTGTGTAAATCCATTCACCCCTTCCAGGGGTAACATAATCAAGCCACCACCTCTGGTGGTGGTAATTTGACTCAGCGTTCTATTTCTTTTTTGGCGCTGGATTTTTAAGTACCAGAGTAACTATTCAGTCCAACAATTTTAAACAATAACCGGTTGATTTAGAAAGCA
>CAZSBG010000214.1:0-2380 GCA_964605145.1 uncultured Cytophagia bacterium
TGAATTAGAATGACTTTTCAAATGATTTTTTATGGCTTAACTGATAATTTAGGTTGAATATAATTTATGAAAAAATTTTTGAAATGCAAGCACATTATTTATTCAATCGTACATCGCTAATTTTATTTTTTGTATAAAACTTATACAGCATGTTCCAACATGAAACATAAATTATCAATATATAACAGTAATAAATGAATTTATTTATAATATTAATATTAAGTTAATAAAGTTTTATTTACTGGCATCATATTTGACACATAATTTAATTTGTTATTTTTGACATTCACCATCGATCATTTAACATAGCAGGGGAATATGTTAATAAAATCATTTCTGAGAGACCGACATCTGTTCATTCCAGTCAAGAGAAGCCCAAAGACCAGGCGCGCCGATTTAAACGGCAAGCGCTTGATTTTCCTTGAAAAAACGCTTTTGCTCAGCCTTTCCATCACCCTTATTTTGCTGCACATTTTTCCGCGGCAGAAAACAAAAACAGAAAAACGAAATGACTTCAATCTTTCCATCGAGGTGATAGAGGTGCCTGTGGTCAAGGAAGAACTGCCTCCCCCAACGCTTCCTCCTGTGGTACACAAAGTCGAAAAACCATTCACGCCGGTCATCAAAGAAGAAAAGCCGGATCCGAGAAAAATCCGCGAAGAGCTGGAAGACGTGATCCTTGATCTGAATCCTGATGCAGATTCGAAGCTGTTGACAAATTCCCAGATGGACGAAATGCCACTTGCCAGTTTTGATCGTTCCTACCAAAAAAATATGACAAAAGTATCGCTCGATCTCATCACGGATCGTTCCGGCATCACTGGCGCGGATGACAACGGTCTGGAATTGGATTTATCCACTGAGGCCAGAGGCCCGAAAATCCCTGACGATGACATTGTTCTTGACAGCCCTCTCACGGTCTCCCGGGAAACAAAAACAGAAATGCCTCAAAAAGATACAAATACTTCTCAGGAATTGATCGAATTGAACGAAAATCAATTTTTATTAAAAGAATCGGAATCCACAATCGGGACGAATGAATATCGGCTCTGGAACAGAATCAATGCAGTGTTTGACAGGCTTGATAAAAACCGATTCGGGAATTTGCCTGCAAATGTTGTTCGAACAGCCTCGGGACTGAACGTTTCTTTTTCTTACAGGGATAGAAGTCAACACGATCTTTTCTGGTCAAAAGGTGGAAAGGTAATCATTCGAGTGACAGGCCAGCGCCCGCGCCAGTTATCCACTGAACTGGAAAAAGCGTATAATGCGCTATTCCGATTGACACTATAAGTTTTCATCATGAAAATTATAAAAATTATCATTTGCCTGTTTGTGTTTATTTTCGCTTTCGCTGAGCCGATGATGGCCCAGCAGGTTCGCCTGTTGTATGAAAAACTCACTGACGCTGAAAAAAATCATGATTATTATACACGCCTGAATTTGTGCAGGGAAATCATCCAGATATGTGAAGAGTCGCCGGAATCGGAATGCTGGTTTTCCAATATCATGCGGGATGTGTATCGAATAAAAGGGACAACCGAATTCGAAATTTATAAAAAAGAATTGAAAAAAGAACGCCTCGCCAACGCGATCAGCTCGCTTGAAGTGAGTTATAGTTTGTATAAAGACCCGGATGTTCAGTTCCTGCGCGGGTATCTTGCGGCAATTTATTCGCTTCTGAAAAAAGGGTCGGTTGATTTAACAGGATTGGTGATGTGCTGGGAGGCTATCCTGGATATTTATGCCGGCAATGACTGGCAAATTTCTGCCGAATTGATTGCCAGAACGAAGCAGTTCATTCAGGTGGCAGAAAAATTTGCCCGACCGGGCATGGAGAAAAATTATACCGGCGCGTTTGCCAGGTACATCATAGTTCTCGCGTGCGATTTAATGGACAGTGGCAATCTCAGTGAAGCAGAGCAAATAATCTTTCAAAATATTCGAAAAAAACATTCCAGTCAGGAAAGCGATCAATGGCAAAAATGGAAAAATAAATCACTATCCAAATAAATTGTCTTATCCTGCATTATTCATAATATTTTTTAAGGATGCAGGATAACCTGAATGGTGCGCATTTTGAAAAAATTGTGATAAAATTAAGGTAACTTTCAAGAAACTTGAATTTTTTTCCGTTGTCATTCCCGCACGCCTGCAAAGTTTCATTATATTTTTAAATGAATGCAGATTTTGTTTTTAGTCGTAGATCCGCCATCTTTTTGGAGGACGGGAATCTCCTCGTGATTTAGAATGAGATTCCTGTAAAAAACATACAGGCGACCGAAGGAAGTCCAGAGGAAATGACAGAAAAAGGGTAATCTGACTAAGTAGTACTATTATGCCGAAATTAAGTTTTTCAAAATAAATTAGATTCTATGAT
>CAZSBG010000215.1:0-2319 GCA_964605145.1 uncultured Cytophagia bacterium
CTAAAAAAAAATCAAGAGCCAAACGCGCTGCAAAAAGCTAACCGGACGTTACTGAATTGAAATATGAGATAATTCATTTTGATCCCCTGATTTCGAAAGAGAAGACGAAAGACGATTGGGAATTGAGGTTTATCAAATCTATTATCTCTCTCCAATCCGCCCTTCAATCCGCGAATCAATTTTTTTCTGCTGTTCGATGGATTGCACAACAACATCGGTCAACGGCATCATCAAATCCACGACATTTTTCGGTTCAACGCTGAGATATTTGTCGCCGTTGGAAAGGACAAAATCCACGGTAGCGCCGCTGTAAATTTTTTGCAGTTCAATTTCTTTGCCGGACACTTTTGCGCTCAAAATTGCAGGCTGGTTCTTTTCTCCCTTTTTGTATTCATATTTTAAACCGGAAACCTGCAAAATGCCGCTTGTTTTGTTCAATCCTGCGCTGGCATTGTTTTCGATGATCTTCATCAGTTCTTTACCGCTCACTTCGAATTTGCACAGCGAGTTGTTGAACGGAAGAATATTTTTGATGTCCAGTTTTTTGATGGGACCGGCATCGAGATTCAGGCGAATGCCGCCGGAGTTGATGACCGCAAAGTCGGTGTCGCAATAGTCGCGAATGCAGTCGGCAATATAATTCCCGATATTGCTTTCCGCGGCGTGTTCTCGCTGCCAGGGGGTGAGCAATTCCCCAATGACCCGGTCGTATTCTTTTTTAATTTGATTTTCATACACAGCCACTTCTTTCTGCAGGATCGGATCAACTTCAATTCCTTCGTTCCACAGGGGAATCATCTCGTAATTCAGATGCTGAACCGTATCGCCCGCGACGGTGATATCCATGCGACCCAAATTCAACCCTTTGCTCCCGGCCTGAACAATATATTTTCGGTTCAACTGAATTGTCTCTTTTAAGCGGGAGTGGCTGTGACCACCAATGATAATATCCACTTCAGGTCCCAGTTGGGAGGCCAGTTTCTTGTCCGCGTCTAACCCGCTATGGCTGAGCACTATAATAAGATCGGTTTGCGGATCAATGACCTGGGCGAGCGAATCGACAATGGGCAGTGCCGGGCGGGTGATCGCCTCGTGCCGCTGGGGCATATTCAAATAACCTTCCAGATCATCCACAATGACACCGATTACCCCAATGGATAACTTCCCTCGTTTGTAAATATGATACGGTTCATCCGTGAAAAGCTCACCATCAGCCGTAAACAGATTGGCTGAAAATATAGGGAACTCGCTCAAGTCAATGAGTTTACGAGCATTCTGTACCGATATATCGAATTCGTGATTGCCAGGCGTCAAACCATCATATTTCATATAATTGAAAAAGTGAATCAATGCGCCGCCTTGAGCACCATTGTATTCGATCTCCGAAATGGGATTGCCGGTCATAAAATCGCCGGCATCCAGTACCAGCACATGCTTCGTTTCTTCCCGGATTTTATTAATTGTATAATTGAGCGCCAGCATGCCTCCGAGATAGCGCGTTTCTCCCTGGCCATCTCTCGGCCGAATTTCTCTTGGAACGAATTGTGCGTGAATATCATTGGTGTGCAGCACGATGATGGTCCCTTCAGGGGAATCCGCAGCAAAAAGTGGCAGCATCAGTGAAAAAAGAAAAACAGTGACTGTGGTTGAAAAACTTTTTATTTTCATAGATTTGACCTTTGATTTTATTATTTGATTATAATTCTGCTTAAAATAAGTAATCCGCCTGCAGCAGTCAGCGAAATAACAGTGGCTTGAATACAAGTCTTGAAGTCACCTCAAAGATGAATAAGTTGGTCAAGCTTCGCTGCTTGATTTTTTTAGAACTGATGGCTGAAAGCTGACGGCTGATCGCTCATTTGATAAGATGATTTTCGTTAGTTCCAGAAAATTATCAGGCATGAATGTATACAAATAATTCAAAAAAATCAAGCAGAATGTGACAATGAAATTAAAACTATTTTTTCGAGAACTCTTCAGAACATCAATTCATGCAATTTGCACATTTAATATAAATATTTTTGTAACTTTCAAGAAATTTGATTTTTCCTCCAATGTCATTCCCGCACGTTATAAGTTGGTAGATTCGCCTTTTTTATAGTGGACGGGAATCCATTGATTGTAAAGATGTTAAATTGTTAACCAGTATCTATCATGCCGAAATTAAGTTTTTCAAAATAAATTAGATTCTATGATCCACAGAATCTCTGACACTATTCAGCTTGACTTCAAAAAAAATAGATATAAAGTAAGCATTCTTTCCTTCATCCCCGGCCCTTCTCCCAATGGGAGAAGGGAGTTCAAGCGAACCTGAAGGAA